>NZ_JBNPWO010000040.1:0-1603 GCF_050433785.1 Mucilaginibacter sp. 3215 | reverse complement strand
CACCATAGCCGTTAACCTAAGGATTTTAAAAAAGTTTTTTTGAGGAGTTATAAATGACGGGGCTTCGCCATTGGGCAAAACCACTTAGATTTTCCCATATTTGTATAGTTTAATATTTATTAAAAAGGCGGTTTGTTTTCGAGGCAATTACCGCCTTTTCTTTTATAAAAATAAGTTTTTTTTCGCGATAATCATTCATTTTAAGGGGAAAAGCGCCTTTTATTTTCGATCAAAGTACATTTGTTACTGATTATGCATCCGAACTACAAACCAGCATCCGCTCAGTTATAGACCCTGATAAACTTTCTGAATTAGCTCGAAAAAGTGGTTTCCTACAAAGGCAGTCCAAGCTAAAACCATCGGAGTTTATCGACACGTTGATGTTTAGTGATTTAGACCATAGCCAGCTTAGTCTGCAGGATTGCTGTAACGATCTGGCCCAGCAACATCAGAAATCTTTAAGTAAAGTTGGACTGCACAAACGCTTCAATACAAGAACGCTTGACTTTCTGAAATCGGTTTTGTCAACCCAAATGGCTTTAAAGCTGGATCATGGCCAGCTAAACAGCTGGCAGCCTTTTTCACGTGTGCTAATCGCTGATTCCTCTAAGTTTACGCTACCCGACCAATTCGCGGAAGATTATCCAGGCTTTGGAAACTTTGGAGTATCTTCTATTATGAACATTCAGTATTCTTTTGATTTGAAGCACGGGAACTGGGAGAACCTTGAATTAACAAAAGCAACTGAAAATGACCAAAGTCATTCGGGAAAGACATTAGACCGGATCTGCAAAGACGAATTGCATATCCGGGACCTGGGGTTTGTAACATTAGAATATCTTGCAAGAGTAATTAAGGAAGAGGCATTTTTCCTGAACAGACCTCACCCACAGGTAAAGTTTGTCCAGTGCAGCAATGGTAAGCAGATAGATTGGGTAAAGCTGTACCAAAAGATGCAGAATAATAATAATCATTTTGATACGGAGGTTATTGTTGGAACAGGTAAAGATGCCATCACTTGTCGCCTGATCGCTTTACCTGTACCGGAGGCGGTATGGTCAGAACGAATAAGAAAAGCTGAACAAAAAGCAAAAAGTCAGAAAAGTAAACTTACTGATAAGTACAAGACCCGTTGTAAATTCAGCGTATTCATTACCAATACAACGAAAGAATCCCTTAACGCGGCAGCTATTATTCAATTGTATCGCTTACGATGGCAGATTGAATTAGTATTCAAAACATGGAAATCGTTGTTCGGTATACATCAGATCAAGGCAGTTAAAAAAGACAGATTGGAATGCCAGTTGATCGCCAAATTCATATGGATATTACTCAACTGGAAGATCTTCCGATGTATCGATGCAGCTATTCAAAAGGGAGTGCCCGGATACGCTTGCTCTATGTGGAAGTTTTTCAAGCAGGCACGCCAGTTTGATTATGCATTAAGAAAAGTGGTAAAAAGCTCCATGAGCTTTGAACAGTGGTGCGAGATATTCATTTTCCCAATTATAAAAAACATGCTCATTGAACCTAAGAAACGGAAAAAAGCAGCCTTTGAGATTGTTTACGACATATTCAATCCCTTAGGTTAACGGATATGGTG
>NZ_JBNPWO010000039.1:0-1649 GCF_050433785.1 Mucilaginibacter sp. 3215 | reverse complement strand
AGAAATCTCCTATGATGAAAATCTGCTACAGAAAGGCAAAAAGTCCTAAAAAGCGTGGTAATAGATTATATAAAGTTATAATATATAAATGACTAAGCAAAAGGTGACCATGTTTTCTTAATTTTCCTTTGCAGATCAGAAGAGGAAACAGGCTCTGCTGGGGAGCAACCTGCCAGCAATGTGATCTGCCGAATCAGATAATAAAAGAAGTCTCTGTAACAGGAGACTTTTTTATTTTATCTTTTTCGCCTATGGCTAAGAAAACCTTCACCGATTTTCAATTACGTTAATGCACCGATAAATAACAATCAATCTCCTATAAGCAGACACCATTACGGGCCGCAGCATCGCGTTTAAATTATTTGATAAAATGATAACCGTAGTCTTATACAAAGCAGACACCTCAAAAGGGGCTGCGGATTTCTCATTCCGGTTTATCATCTGATAACAAAACAGATTGTTTTATCCTGCACTTTTGTTGTTTATTATTTCACAACCGCTATTACATACGGGCATTCGTTTTTCATTACATACCGAATCCGGTTAAGCATTTTTTTAGCTATCCTGATGATGGCATTGTTCTTTTTCATCCTTTTACAGTAATTATTATAAGGCATCGTCAAGGCGGGATCTGTACGTACAGCTGTCCAACTGGCTTCAATGAGTTTTTCCCTGAGCTGATGATTGGCCCGCCTGGTCAGACCTGATACTTTTTCTTTATCACCAGTGCTGTGAGTATTGGGCACAAGGCCAACGTAATCGCATAAAGCATCGAACGATTTAAACCTGTTCACATCGCCCACTTCTGTTACAAATAACAAAGCGGTAATCTCGCCCACGCCGGGAATTGTCCTGATCAGGGTTATTCTTTCCTTATAACGCGCCTGCCTGGACAAAATACGCACCTGCCTGGTGGCGGCCAATACCATGCTCCTGGCCTGTAGGTAACCCTGAAGTTTAAGGTCAAGGGCTGTCCTTGCCGAAGGACTCAATGACAGATTTTTAAGCCAGTTGGTAAAATTATTTGACCAATAACGGCCCTCTGATTCACCGAACGTTATCCCCTGGAAGTGAAGCCAACCCCGGATCCTGTTTTTATATCTCGTCTGATCTTTTACCGTTTGATTGTATGTGCGAATAATATCCCGGTCATCCTGTTGTTCAATACAGGGAATAAAAATACCGGTAAGGTCTCCTTTACTTAGTGACTGACTTAATTTCCGGCAATCAACGGTGTCTGATTTACGCTGTTTTTCCTTACCTGTCGTGGGTACATCGGCCGGGTTTACAACGATGCAGTTAATCCCTGCATTACTAAATTCCCGCTGATGACTGAAACCGCAAAATCCGGCTTCATAAACTACGTGGTAGTCCGCTGATGGGTAATTACGCTTAAGATAAGTACTTAATTCTCCCGCCGATGGGTTCTGCGAAAACGTCCTGAGTTCCATTTGTTCACTACGGATGCTTACCTTTCAGGATTTCTTATGGACATCTATCCCCGCAAAAATCTTTTGCCCGCTAAAATCTAATTGTGTAACTTGTTGCATGAGTTCTTGATTTAAAGTGTTTGTTCTTAGTTGTTTACTTTAATCTACAACCTTTTTTTCAAGAACTCTTCTTTAACTGTTTCATGCATACGATCTTAT
>NZ_JBNPWO010000038.1:0-2018 GCF_050433785.1 Mucilaginibacter sp. 3215 | reverse complement strand
CTTTTGTCTTTTTTTTGTGTTTTAAGAAATATCATGTAGGTAACAGTTCCGAGTCAATCAGAGATACTGCTCCAGAAAGGAGGTATTCCAGCCACACCTTCCGGTACGGCTACCTTGTTACGACTTAGCCCCAGTTACCGACTTTACCCTAGGACGCTCCTTGCGGTTACGCACTTCAGGCACTTCCAGCTTCCATGGCTTGACGGGCGGTGTGTACAAGGCCCGGGAACGTATTCACCGCGTCATTGCTGATACGCGATTACTAGCGAATCCAACTTCACGGGGTCGAGTTGCAGACCCCGATCCGAACTGTGAATGGCTTTAAGAGATTGGCATCCTGTTGCCAGGTAGCTGCCCTCTGTACCATCCATTGTAGCACGTGTGTAGCCCCGGACGTAAGGGCCATGATGACTTGACGTCGTCCCCTCCTTCCTCTCTATTTGCATAGGCAGTCTGTTTAGAGTCCCCACCTTAAATGCTGGCAACTAAACATAGGGGTTGCGCTCGTTGCGGGACTTAACCCAACACCTCACGGCACGAGCTGACGACAGCCATGCAGCACCTAGTTTCGTGTTCCGAAGAACTGTGACGTCTCTGTCACATTCACTAACTTTCAAGCCCGGGTAAGGTTCCTCGCGTATCATCGAATTAAACCACATGCTCCTCCGCTTGTGCGGGCCCCCGTCAATTCCTTTGAGTTTCACCCTTGCGGGCGTACTCCCCAGGTGGAACACTTAACGCTTTCGCTTAGACGCTGACCGTATATCGCCAACATCGAGTGTTCATCGTTTAGGGCGTGGACTACCAGGGTATCTAATCCTGTTTGATCCCCACGCTTTCGTGCCTCAGCGTCAATCATACTTTAGTAAGCTGCCTTCGCAATTGGTGTTCTGTGACATATCTATGCATTTCACCGCTACTTGTCACATTCCGCCTACCTCAAGTACATTCAAGCTCTTCAGTATCAAGGGCACTGCGATAGTTGAGCTACCGTCTTTCACCCCTGACTTAAAAAGCCGCCTACGCACCCTTTAAACCCAATAAATCCGGATAACGCTTGGATCCTCCGTATTACCGCGGCTGCTGGCACGGAGTTAGCCGATCCTTATTCTCAAGGTACATTCAACTCGATACACGTATCGAGGTTTATTCCCCTGCAAAAGCAGTTTACAACCCGTAGGGCCGTCTTCCTGCACGCGGCATGGCTGGTTCAGACTTCCGTCCATTGACCAATATTCCTTACTGCTGCCTCCCGTAGGAGTCTGGTCCGTGTCTCAGTACCAGTGTGGGGGGTCATCCTCTCAGATCCCCTAAACATCGTCGCCTTGGTATGCCGTTACCACACCAACTAGCTAATGTTGCGCATGCCCATCTTGATCCTATAAATATTTGATTATCCTGCGATGCCACAGCATAATGTTATGCGGTCTTAATCTCTCTTTCGAGAGGCTATCCCCCTGATCAAGGTAGGTTACATACGTGTTACGCACCCGTGCGCCACTCTCATTAGGAGCAAGCTCCCAAATCCCGTCCGACTTGCATGTATTAGGCCTGCCGCTAGCGTTCATCCTGAGCCAGGATCAAACTCTCCATTGTAAAATGTTTTGTTTAACCACTGACCCTATTATTAATTAATAGAATCTGTATTATTATATCTTTATACAGTCTCTCTTCTTTTTGTAACTCTTCAATCTTCCTCAGCCTTAGCTTTGGTTAATCTCCCGTTACGCTACATGATTTCCATTTCTTAAAAGAACTTTTCCGCTTCATCATCCGAATCAGCTATTATGTCGTCGCAATTCGCATTGCTTAACTTGTCAGTTTGTTTCCCCGAAAATCGCTTCCGGCTCTTTTGTTTTACTCATTAACCATCGTTAACTTTCTTCCTTCTCTTATTGACTGAACTCGCTCAGCCTCAACTTCTTTCGCTCTCTCAAGCACCCTTCCGTTTGGGTCTGCAAAGGTAGAAAACCTTTTCTTATTTCCAAAACTTTTTTATTTTTTATTTTTCAAAGTTT
>NZ_JBNPWO010000037.1:0-2483 GCF_050433785.1 Mucilaginibacter sp. 3215 | reverse complement strand
GGTGCGCCCGTAAAGGCGCTTTGATAAATATACTTTAGCAAGTATTGGGCATGTGTTCCAAAGCCCATCATCAACCGACCTATCCTTGAGGGAAACCAATAACGGAGAAGAAGCATGTCGGTAAACGTATAAGTCAGGTAGCTATTAAACTTGCGACTGAATGCGGAGATGAAACAATAGATATAAGGATAAAACCCAAACTGGTTCAACGATAGTCCAAGTGGGGGGCCTCGCATCAGTGGCGTAAGATAGCTGAATCGTCATTCTGTAACACCGACATGACACCCTCGCAGCCATGACGGCAGGAACAAGTTACAGCACAGCTGCAATCAGCAGAAAAGGACGGAAATCGTATCCGGCAATCTATTACGCTATGTTATCAAAGTGCTAAACGGGGATTGCCTAAATCGGAGCGCCACTGGCGTGGCTATTAAGCTTCTGGCTCATGAATATCCGACATGGCAACGGAGTTTCCATAGTAGTCCGGGCAAGGGAAAGCCTTGTACATGGCGAAGGGGAACAGCGGTATCGCCTAACATTACTAATGGAAAATGTGAGAGACATTGAGACATCCGGCAATAATATTAGGCAGTCTATGGAAACACTGTCGATCCTCGGAGTATAAGTTTGAAAGGCTTTATCGGGTACTGTTCAATCAGGAAATGTACTATGCTGCCTATCAACGTATCAATGCCAAAGTAGGGAACATGACGCCAGGTACTGACGGTACCACCATTGATAGCATGAGTTTAACCCGTATCGACAAACTCATAGGCGCACTCAAAGACGAAACTTATCAACCTCAACCGGCCAAGCGGGTCTACATCCCCAAGAAAAATGGTAAAAAAAGGCCATTGGGTATCCCATCTGTAGACGACAAACTGGTACAAGAGGTCATCCGAATGCTACTGGAAGCCATATTTGAGGGTCAGTTTGAAAACGGTTCTCATGGTTTCCGGCCAAGCAGAAGCTGCCATACTGCATTAATGCAGGTCCAGAACCGGTTCACCGGCGCTAAGTGGTTCATTGAGGGCGACATCAAAGGGTTCTTTGATAATATCCAACACAACGTTTTGATCGAAGTCCTTAGAAAAAGGATCAGTGATGAGCGTTTCCTGCGCCTCATCCGAAAGTTTCTAAACGCAGGATATATTGAAGACTGGACATTTCATAAAACGTTTAGCGGGACACCCCAAGGCGGGCTAATCAGTCCCATACTCGCGAACATATATCTTGACCAGTTGGACAAGTATATTGAACAATATATAGCCAACTTTGATACGGGTAAAAGAAGAACAAGCAACCCTGCTTACTTCAAACTTAAAAATGAAAGATGTACCCTTATTCGCAGAATAAATAAGGGTAAACACGAGGAACTTAAGCAGATCAGGCTGCAAAGGATCAAAGAGATCGAAGCAAACATAAGACTTGTTTCATCTGCTGATGAAATGGATAACGGATACAAACGGCTTAAATATGTGAGATATGCGGATGACTTTATCATAGGTGTGATAGGCAGCCGAAAAGATTGTGAGAAAATAAAAGGAGACATTAAGACCTTCTTAAGCGAAAAGCTTGACCTCACCTTATCGGACGAAAAGACCTTAATCACCCATGCACAAAGACCTGCACGTTTTCTCGGATATGATGTCCACGTCCGAAAATCCAATCATGTCAAAAGAAACAAATTAGGCCATATCAGGCGTGCGTATAACAGCAAGGTAGTATTACGAATGCCTATCGAAGTAGTTCGTAAAAAGTTATTCGACTATGAAGCGCTCAAGCTGATCCGGCATAACGGAAAAGAAAAATGGAAACCAAAGGGACGCATCAAATTGCTCAATAACGACGACCTTGAAATACTGAACGCCTATAACGCCGAAGTCAGAGGTTTCGCCAACTACTATTCGATCGCAAACAACAGTGCCGCTTTGCACTCCTTTAGATATATTATGGAATATAGCATGTACAAAACTTTCGGAAGAAAGTATCGCGCTAATATTGGACGGATAACCAAAAAATACCGGCATAATAAAGACTTCGCTGTAAAATACAGCAATCAAAAAGGGGAGCAAAAGATGAACACCTTTGCAAAGGTCAGCTTTCGCCGTAAAACGACAAAGATGTCTGCAAACGTCGACGGCTTGCCAAATACCATCATTGTTACTGCCAAAACCAGTCTGATAGACCGGCTAAAGGCAAAACTATGTGAATATTGCGGCGCAACGAATGATCTGGAAATGCATCATGTCAGGAAACTTAAGGACCTGAAAGGACGACAACCATGGGAAAAACTGATGATCGCACGAAGAAGAAAGACCCTTGCGGTCTGCCATTCCTGCCATCAAAAGATACACCACGGAAAAATGGACTGAAGATACTGTGGAAAGCCGTATGCGCTGAGAGGTGCACGTACGGTTTGGAGGAAAGCTCTCGGAAACCTACTTTAGTAATAAAACAAGGCGCCGGGGGCTCATCCTACG
>NZ_JBNPWO010000036.1:0-3324 GCF_050433785.1 Mucilaginibacter sp. 3215 | reverse complement strand
CGAACAGAGAAGTCAAGCCCGCCAGAGCCGATGGTACTGCGGTAAAACGTGGGAGAGTAGGTCGGTGCCACCCTTTATCACTTTCAATAGTGTAATAATTGCAAAAGCCTTAGCTAATAACTAGGGCTTTTTTGCGTTGGTAGCCTTTGAAGAATCCTTGTCTGTCCCGTCACTCTATTATTCATATAGTAGTCTGGCCGCAAACGCCACCCGGTAAAAAGCCACTGTTCCATTTTTAAATGGTGCACACTTGTTAAATTTCATGTAATGATATTATTGATAGTCAGATATTTATAAAATTGCAAAACCTTCTTACAGTCGGAATGAACAACTGTTATCGATAATCAGTAACTTACAAAATCACGTCTCCATTAGTAGAATACCCTGTTTTAAACATTTTAACACTGACCATATAGTATCACCATTTTGCTTAAAAATGCGTGGTAAATTGTATCACTTTTAAGATATATTCAATATCCGGGGTTTATAGTAGCTAACTAATAATTCGACATAAAAAAATTCCTCCAATTAAAAAAAAGTACGCTATATTCACGGTGTCAAATTAAGTGTTAATCTCACACTCAGTATAAACCAAATCAGTGGTAGTCATGATGTTTAAACAGGTATCTCATAAAGGCGCAAAAGTTAGGCAATCGATTGCGTGGTTCATTTTTCTTTTGGCTGGCTTGTCCGCCATGCCGGCTATGGCAGTTATTAAATCTTTCAAAAAGGCGGCTGATGGCGTTACTTTTACGCTCGACAAAGGTTTGATGAAAGTGCTTATCCGCAGGGACGATATCATCGAAATAAAATATACCATCTTTGATTCTTTTGAGACCAAGCCATCATTGGTTGTGAGTAATAAATGGGTTCAGCATTCAGCGTACCAGGTTACTGATGGGAAAACCGAGGTGATTATTACTACGGCAAAGCTGAAAGTAAGGATCAATAAGACCACCAATGCCATCACCTATACCGATTTGAAGGGTAACGTGATCACTGCCGAGGACAGCGACAATAAATCCATTACTCCGGCAACCATTGCGGGGATCAGCACTTATAACGTTACTACACAATTTGCATCGCCGAAGGATGAGGCCTTGTTTGGTTTAGGCTGCCATCCCTTAGATTCTATGTCGATCAATTACAAAGGCCGTAACCAGGACCTGGCTATTAAATATCTTACAGGTGCTATCCCGGTGCTGTTATCAACAAAAGGCTATGGCTTAATGTGGGATAACTATTCGGCCAGTAATTTTTATGGTGCCGAAGCGGACAACACTAAATTTAAATATGTATCCGAAAGCGGTAAACAGGTTGATTATTTCTTTTTTTATGGGCCGGGCTTTGACCATATCATCGATCTTTATCGAACCGCTACCGGTAAAGCGCCAATGTTTGGTAAATGGGCTTATGGCTTGTTTCAATCGCAAGACAGGTACCTGAGCGAAGACGAAATCCTTACCGTAAAGGATAATTACCGCAATAACCATATCCCGGTTGATGTGATTGTGCAGGATTGGTACTACTGGGACCCATTGCCAATAGGCTCACATGTAATGAAACCGGAACGTTACCCGCATCCGCAAAAATTGGTTGATGCTTTACACGCAGCCAATATCCATGCCATGATCTCTATCTGGCCGGTGTTTGGCAAAGGCACTCCTAACTATGACGCGCTGAACAAAATGGGAGGTTTAACTGATATCACCTGGGATAACGTGGTTACCCATACTTTTGATACTTATTACGATGCCCACAACCCTAAAGCCCGTGAGCTTTACTGGGACCAGGCCCGCGACAGCCTCATTAAACGTTACGGCTGGGATGCCTGGTGGATTGATCAATGCGAGCCGGATAATGGGGCGTTGCTTGACGCCCGCCGTCAAAGTAATTTTGCCATTGGCAAAGGCATCGACTATTTTAACACTTATTCATTACAGCATACTAAAGGCGTATACGAAGGCTGGCGCAGGGATATTCCGGGTAAGCGTGCTTTCTTTTTGGTAAGGCAGTCCTTTGCCGGCGAGCAGCGCAACGCGTCTACATTATGGTCGAGCGATATTGAATGTACTTTTCATGATTTTAAAGACCAGGTACCACAAGGTATTAATGCCTGTACCTCTGGCATCCCTTACTGGACGTCAGATATCGGCGGTTATCACTATCACTGGAAACCTGCCGATTGGTCGCAGCCGGATAAGCGCGAGTTATTTACCCGCTGGTTCCAGTTCGGTACGTTTTGCCCTATTTTCCGCATCCACGGTAAAGGTGAGCGCGCTATCTTCAGCAAAAACTGGGATGAAAATACAAGATCGATCCTGCTTAACTTTGATAAACTCCGTTACCGTTTGATGCCATACATTTACTCACTGGCAGGCCGTGTAACTAACGATAACTATACCATTATGCGTTCGCTGGCATTTGATTACCGCGGCGACAGCAAGGTTTACGGCATTCCTGACCAGTATATGTTTGGGCCGGCCTTTATGGTTAACCCGGTAACCGAACAACTATATACTTCAAGTGATGCGGATAAAAAAGCCAAGGCCCGCCAGGTTTACCTGCCTGCCGCCAGCAAATGGTATAACTTCTGGACAGGCGAACTGCTTGACGGCGGCCAAACCATCAGCGCCGCGGCACCTATCGAGATTTTGCCATTATATGTAAAAGCAGGCTCAATTATACCAATGGGCCCGGATGTTGAATATGCTACCGAAAAACCAAACAGCAATATCGAGCTTCGGATTTACCCCGGCGCTAATGCCTCATTTAAGTTTTATGAGGATGAAAACGATAACTACAATTACGAAAAAGGACAGTCAGCTACGTTTACATTAAGCTGGAACGATAAAACACGTAAACTTAGCATATCCGATACTAAAGGTCATTTTCCGGGCCAGCTGAAAAGCCGCACGTTTAATATTGTGATGGTTAAAGGCGCTCATGGCTCGGATGTAGCTTTAACTGCCAAGGCTGACAAGGTTGTTAAATATGCAGGTAAAGCGATGGTAGTGGCGCTATAGATTTGTCATTGGGTCATTAAGTCATTCATCGAGTTAGCCGCACCCAAACCCTCTCTAAAGGAAAGGACTTTAAGAAATGCCGCTTTTTAAGTCTCCCTTTTTTTGGGAGACTTAAAGGGGCTAATGCGTTATCTATCCATGACATAATAAAAGAAGAGGTGTCATGCTGAGTGTTTAAATCCGTGGCCTCTGAAGGTGAAATTACATAGATTTGCTGAACCGTGCAGTGTGGCCGACCGAGTTATAGTGCTTATTGCCTGTTGCTGAGTATGGTTCCGAAGCAAGAGTCTGAAGGTAT
>NZ_JBNPWO010000035.1:0-3898 GCF_050433785.1 Mucilaginibacter sp. 3215 | reverse complement strand
CACTATTGAAAGTGATAAAGGGTGGCACCGACCTACTCTCCCACGTTTTACCGCAGTACCATCGGCTCTGGCGGGCTTGACTTCTCTGTTCGGAATGGGAAGAGGTAGACACCGCCGATATAGGCACCTGAATATTTTTAAGTGTGTGGTTGATTATGTGAGCCGTGAGTGGTTCTTGTCTGATTGCTTATATCATGGTAGTTTTCCAACTACTCACCTAATCAACCATTCACCATTCACTATTTTTCACTTGCCACAAACATGACATATTATTGAAAGAAGTGATTGAAGTTAAGAGAAAACAACAGCATTGTTGTTCATTATCTGTTTTGTTTCGGATGAGTGATCAATATCTTGTTCATAGTCTTGCAACTACTCTCTCAATCAACCACTCACCTTAATCCTTCACGAAGAAAGCTTCGGGCAATTAGTATTACTCGGCTATGATGTCACCACCTTTATACCTGTAACCTATCAACGTAGTAGTCTCCTACGACCCTCAATGGAAGTCTCATCTTGTGGCTAGTTTCGCACTTAGATGCTTTCAGCGCTTATCTATTCCCAACGTAGCTACTCTGCAGTACACCTGGCGGCATAACAGATTCACCAGAGGTTAGTCCAACCCGGTCCTCTCGTACTAAGGTCAGCCCCACTCAAACTTCCTACGCCCACAACAGATAGGGACCGAACTGTCTCGCGACGTTCTGAACCCAGCTCGCGTGCCACTTTAATGAGCGAACAGCTCAACCCTTGGGACCTTCTCCAGCCCCAGGATGTGACGAGCCGACATCGAGGTGCCAAACCTCCCCGTCGATATGAGCTCTTGGGGGAGATCAGCCTGTTATCCCCAGCGTACCTTTTATCCTTTGAGCGATGGCCCTTCCATGCAGAACCACCGGATCACTATATCCGTCTTTCGACCCAGCTCGACTTGTCTGTCTCACTGTCAAGCAAGCTTATGCTATTGCACTCCGCGTACGGTTACCAAGCGTACTGAGCTTACCTTTGAAAGCCTCCGTTACCTTTTTGGAGGCGACCACCCCAGTCAAACTACCCGCCAAACAATGTTCTCCACATTGCAGAGTTAGACACCAAATACAGAAAGGGTGGTATTTCAACGTTGACTAACCAACTCCTAGCGAAGCTGGATCACAGTCTCCCACCTATCCTACACATCCTGTATCCGATATCAATGTTAAGCTATAGTGAAGGTGCATGGGGTCTTTCCGTCCCGTTGCGGGTAACCGGCGTCTTCACCGATACCACAATTTCACCGAGCTCATGGCTGAGACAGCGCCCAGATCGTTACACCATTCGTGCAGGTCGGAACTTACCCGACAAGGAATTTCGCTACCTTAGGACCGTTATAGTTACGGCCGCCGTTTACTGGGGCTTCGATTCAATGCTTCGCCTTGCGACTAACATCCCCTCTTAACCTTCCAGCACCGGGCAGGTGTCAGGCCTTATACGTCATCTTGCGATTTTGCAAAGCCATGTGTTTTTGTTAAACAGTCGCCTGGGCCTTTTCACTGCGGCTGACATTGCTGCCAGCGCCCCTTCTCCCGAAGTTACAGGGCCATTTTGCCGAGTTCCTTAGCCATGATTCACTCGAGCACCTTAGGATTCTCTCCTCGACTACCTGTGTCGGTTTACGGTACGGGTTTTTATTACCTGAAGCTTAGCGGGTTTTCTTGGAAGTCTGATTACCTGAACTATCACATCCCCCGAAGGTTCTGTGTACTATCAGCTTTCAGCAAAGTCTGCGTACTTAACTACAAACTCTATACCTACAGCCTTTAACGAACTATTCCGTCAGTTCGCGTCAGTGTCACTACTCCGTCACCGCATCGCAGTAATAAAAAGTACTGGAATATTAACCAGTTGTCCATCGGCTACGCCTGTCGGCTTCACCTTAGGCCCCGACTAACCCTGATCCGATTAGCGTTGATCAGGAAACCTTAGTCTTTCGGTGGGCGGGTTTCTCTCCCGCCTTATCGTTACTTATGCCTACATTTGCTTTTCTATTCCCTCCACAGTCAGTTACCTTCCTGCTTCGCCGGATAATAGAATGCTCCCCTACCAGTCATATTAATATGAATCCATAGCTTCGGTATACTGCTTGATGCCCGTTTATTATCCATGCCCGATCGCTCGACTAGTGAGCTGTTACGCACTCTTTAAATGAATGGCTGCTTCCAAGCCAACATCCTAGCTGTCTGTGCAATCGGACCTCGTTAGTTCAACTTAGCAATAATTTAGGGACCTTAGCTGATGGTCTGGGTTCTTTCCCTCTCGGCCATGGACCTTAGCACCCATAGCCTCACTCCAGCGTATATTATAAAGCATTCGGAGTTTATCTGGATTTGGTAGGATTTGACTCCCCCGCACCCAATTAGTAGCTCTACCTCTTTATAACTCAACCGCCAGGCTGTTCCTAAAAACATTTCGGGGAGTACGAGCTATTTCCCAGTTTGATTAGCCTTTCACCCCTACCCACAAGTCATCCGGAAACTTTTCAACGTTTATCGGTTCGGTCCTCCAGTACCTGTTACGGCACCTTCAACCTGCCCATGGGTAGATCACAAGGTTTCGCGTCTACCTCCCCTGACTATACGCCCTTTTCAGACTCGCTTTCGCTTCGGATCCGTGTCTTAAACACTTAACCTTGCCAGGGAAGAGTAACTCGTAGGCTCATTATGCAAAAGGCACGCCGTCACGGTGTTAACCGCTCCGACCGCTTGTAAGTACACGGTTTCAGGTTCTATTTCACTCCCCTGTTCGGGGTTCTTTTCACCTTTCCCTCACGGTACTGGTTCACTATCGGTCTCTCAGGAGTATTTAGCCTTACCGGATGGTGCCGGCAAATTCCCACAAGGCGTCTCCGACCTCGCGGTACTCAGGATACCACTATCCTATCATTCATTACCCGTACGCAGCTCTCATGCTCTATGGCAGGGTTTCCCACCCCCTTCCGGTTCTTCTTGATATTCATGTTGTGGTCCTACAACCCCTGCTATGCCGTAACATAACAGGTTTGGGCTTCTTCCATTTCGCTCGCCACTACTCTGGAAATCACTATTGTTTTCTCTTCCTCTGCTTACTTAGATGTTTCAGTTCGGCAGGTTAGCGCATTTATGCAATTAGTCTTCAACTAATTAGGTTTCCCCATTCGGAAATCTGCGGATCAATTCATATTTGCTAATCCCCGCAGCTTATCGCAGCTTATCACGTCCTTCTTCGCCTCTGAGAGCCAAGGCATCCCCCGTGTACCCTTTCTTACTTTCTTCTACTCATGCGCCTTTTGCGCCGCATGGTATGTCTTTATTTTAGTCCGCCGTTCGACAGAGTCAAGAGTTCAGGAGTCAGGAAGCAAGATTACTCTTGTTTCTTTATTCTTGTAATCTTGGTTCTCAATCAAACAACTTCCTATCTGTTGTTTTCTCTTGTTTTCAATTACTTCTTCCAATATGTCAAAGAACGTTAGTTTTCATCTGTAGCGTAACCTATATTATAGTTACTGTAGAATACTTGGTGGAGAATAACGGATTCGAACCGTTGACCCCCTGCGTGCAAGGCAGGTGCTCTAGCCAGCTGAGCTAATCCCCCTTTCAGATGAGTGGGCAGTGGTTAGTTTACAGTGGCAATTAATTACTGCTGCTGCTACTTCTTACTGCTACTTCCCCTTGTGTAGTCCCGAGCAGATTTGAACTGCTGACCCCTACATTATCAGTGTAGTGCTCTAACCAAGCTGAGCTACAGGACTATTTGTTTTTAGTTGCAGTTATCAGTTGCAGTTTGCAGGACTTTTCTGCCTACTGCTGCTGCCACTGCTTACTGCCACTTGTCCTGTGCTTACTTGCGTTTGCACATTCCACAGATGGCTTCATCTTCTGGGTTT
>NZ_JBNPWO010000034.1:0-14554 GCF_050433785.1 Mucilaginibacter sp. 3215 | reverse complement strand
ACTCGCCTTTGAATTAAATAGGGAACTTGTACCTGCTTAAATTATTATGTCATGGGTAGGTTCTCGAAGCATGGTGGGCAGGCCTCTGCGCGCGAGTCTTCGACGGGCTCAGACTGACAGGCCCCTTTTGTCATTTCTCCTTCAGAGGTAACCGGATTTAAATACTCACATTGAGATGTTTTTTATTATCCTTTCTTCACCACCTTCTTTCCCTTATTCGCTTTCATTTTTAAATTCAGCATCTCTACCAAAACAGAGAACGCCATGGCGAAATAGATGTAGCCTTTAGGGATATGCTGTTCAAAAGCTTCGGCCAAAAGCGAAACGCCAATCAGCAGCAGGAATGACAGGGCCAGCATTTTTACAGTAGGGTGCTTGTTTACAAATGATGCTACCCCGTTTGATGCCCACATCATAATACCTACGGCTATAACAACGGCCAGGATCATGATTTCTACATGGCTGGCCATCCCTACCGCGGTGATCACCGAATCGAGCGAGAAGACGATGTCCAGCAGCATGATCTGGATGATTGTGCCCCAGAACGAATGCTTTTTTACTGCGCCTTCGTTTTCTTCTTCACCTTCAATTTTATGGTGGATCTCGGCAGTACTTTTATAGATCAGGAACAGGCCGCCGATGATCAGGATCAGGTCGCGGCCGGAGATAGCCAATTTTTCAACCCATTCCGGGCTGGTAATACTCAAAACCGAACTTAGGTTAAACAAGGAGGCGGTAAGCGTCATTACCCAGCTAATGGATAATAGCAGCAGGATACGGGTGATCATGGCCATGCCCAAACCAATCCGCCTGCCCTTGCTTTGCTGGGCGGCAGGCAATTTATCAGACAGGATGGAAATAAATATCACGTTATCGATCCCTAAAACGATCTCCAAAAGCGTAAGTGTGATCAGGGAAATCCAGGACTCGGCCTGGGTAAACATTTCAAAACTCATAGGTAGCAGGTATTTGTTTCTTCCCAAAAATAACAAAACCCCTGCCGTTACTGGCAGGGGTTGGTAAAAATCTGATTTTATTCCTTATTCAACAGTAACCGACTTGGCCAGGTTACGGGGCTGATCAACGTTACAGCCGCGCATTACAGCTATGTGATAAGCCAGTAACTGCAGCGGGATGGTTGCAACTAATGGTACAAACGCCTCATTGGTTTGCGGGATCTCTATCACATAATCGGCCATGCCTTTTACTTCGGTATCGCCTTCGGATACAATGGCAATGACGTGGCCTTTGCGGGCTTTTACTTCCTGTATATTACTGATCACCTTTTCGTACGATGAATGTTTAGTGGCGATGAACACTACAGGCATTTCGTCGTCAATTAAAGCGATAGGGCCATGTTTCATCTCGGCGGCGGGATAACCTTCGGCATGGATGTAGGAGATCTCCTTGAGCTTTAAAGCGCCTTCCAGGGCTACAGGGAATGAACTGCCCCTGCCCAGGAACAGGCAATTGGTCGAATCTTTAAACCGGGCTGCAATTTGCCGGATATGTTCGTTTGATTTGAGGGCCTCCTGTACCAGGTTAGGGATCTCGTTTAAGCCGGTTAAATATTCAACCATTTTGCTTTGGGTAATTTTACCCCGCTGCTGGGCTATGTAAAAAGCTATCAGCGTTAACACGCTTACCTGGGCGGTGAACGCTTTGGTGGATGCTACGCCAATTTCGGGCCCGGCATGAGTATAAACGCCCGCATGCGTTAAACGCGGGATAGATGCGCCGACCACATTACAAATGCCGAAAATGGTAGCGCCTTTTTCCTTAGCCAGTTCAATGGCGGCCATGGTATCTGCTGTTTCGCCAGATTGGGAAATGGCTATCACCAGGTCTTTTTCGGTAATGATTGGGTTGCGGTACCTGAACTCGGAGGCATATTCAACTTCTACCGGCACGCGCGCGTATTCTTCAATCAAATATTCGCCTACCAAACCTGCGTGCCATGAGGTGCCGCAGGCTACGATAATGATCCTGTCGACGTTTTTGAGCTTCTCGGTGTATTCTTTTATACCACCCAACTGAACTTTGCCCTGCTGAGGGTAAATACGGCCTCTCAGGCAATCGCGGATGGAACGGGGCTGCTCATAGATCTCCTTCATCATGAAATGATCGTAGCCGCCTTTCTCCAGCATTTCCAGCTTTAAGTCCAGTTCCTGGATATAGGGAGTTTGTACCGAATTGTCTATGTTTTTTACCAGCAGGTTTTCACGGTGTACATAGGCAATTTCGTTATCATTCAGATAGATCACATTTTTAGTGTACTCCACAATTGGTGTAGCGTCTGAAGCTATGAAGTATTCGCCTTTGCCTACGCCAATTACCATTGGGCTGCCTTTACGGGCTGCAATAAGCAGATCAGGCTCATCGGCACTCATGATAACGATGGCATATGCGCCTATTACTTTGTTTAATGCCACGCGCACGGCGTCTTTCAAATCAAGACCGGTTGCTTTTTGGATATCCTCAATCAAGTGTATTAAAACCTCGGTATCCGTATCGCTTTTAAAAACATGGCCTTTTGCAGCAAGGGTTTCCTTGATCACGCCATAGTTTTCAATAATACCGTTGTGGATAATGGTAAGCCTCCTGTCGCCCGATGAATGAGGGTGCGAATTACGGTCGCTCGGTTCGCCGTGGGTGGCCCAGCGGGTATGGCCCATTCCAATTGTCCCCTTCATGTCAACCCCCTTCACAAAATTTTCAAGGTCCTCAACCTTGCCGGCCTTTTTATAAACTTTAAGGTCATGATCAAGCAGGGCGACACCGGCACTGTCATAGCCCCGGTATTCGAGCCTGTGAAGCCCTTTTATAACGATGGGATAAGCATCCCTGAATCCTATATAACCAACAATTCCGCACATAAAATAATCAAGTATAAATGTTAAACGCCGCAAAATAAACAGCTATATAACACATATCTGCAATAATTATTTTGATTTTTTTCGAAAATGAGGAAGTTTTAAAATACTTAAAAAAGTATTTTAAGAAGTGTATTTGTCTTAAACAAAAAAATCCCCTAAGCGGGGATTCTTTTGTTTATTGAGAGATATCTTACTTGCGAACCTTGGTATAAATGATGTTCATGCGGATGCTGTAACCCGGGGTTGACTTATCACTCCCTACTATCACCGTACGGGCTGCCGTTTGTGTTGACGGTGCCACGTCAATACCTGTTGTGGTGTTAATAAGTGTAGTATCAACCGGGGCAATGTAGGTACCGTAATCAACTGTTTTTTTACGGATCAGGTCTTGAACAAAAGCCGTAACCAGGAAGTGGTATTCTTTTTTGGTACGGTCATACCTGCCGCCAAATAAACTTGTTTGCGAACGCGGGTCACTTGCCGAGGCATCCTGTATCAGTGCCCGTTGTTTGGCTATATCCAGCTTGTACATGGTAAGCTTAGGTAAAGGCGCATAAGGTACACCTGAACCGGCACGTGGTGTTATTACAATTTCGGCACGGTTTAATACTATCGATGAGTCAACAAGCTTGTCAAGGCCCGGGAAACTAAGCTTAGCCCTTAAGCCTGCAAGCCCCTGGAGGTAAACCGTATTTTGCGATGTTGTTGTATTATTCAGTGCTGCCTGGATAGTAGTACTGTAGGTATGCGTAATTTCGGCAGCACGGTTAAAGAACGGCAGGGTTACCGATGCAGTATCAATAGTACTGCTTGTAGTACTGGTAGCAGCAGTAACAACTTTATAAAATACATCAATTTGCGATGAGGCCAGATTAAGCTGGATAATACCGCCCGCATCGCTGGCCTGTGTCTTGTCTAATGAAAGGTAAAGGCCTTTTATGGTACTTTGAAAAGTTGTTGGTGATGCAAGTACAGCACCGCTTGCATTAAACAGGTTGTTATAGATAAAGGCTTTACTAAGCGGCACACGTAACTGAGGTGCTACGCGCTGAACGGTATCTAATGTGTCGGTACGGATGCGGGCTATGGTGATACTATCGTGCGTACGGGCTGTGAAGGTCTTAGAGCCAAGCAAAGTGCCCAGATCGGCATCCCAGTGGTTATTACTGTAGTAGGTTTTGCTTTCTACCTTTTGTTGAAGCTGATACACGTTTATTTTATAGCGTGAAGCCAGCGAATCGCCATAAAAACCGTCAGAATATCTAAGCACAAGTACAGCCGAGTCAATTGTCAGAGTGCCTGCAGGAACAGTGTAAGCGGCGCCATTAGGCAGGTTAACACCTAAAGCAACAATACTTTTTGTTGTGCCGAATACAGGATCGGTAAAGTTGGCAAGTGGTGTCCGGGTTTGACCCGAGGTAGCCACAGTATCATCAACAACAGTGTTAATAACGATGTTAGTATCAACTATCAGGTTGCCATTGATCTCGTTTTGATCATTGACGCCCAAACCAATACCATCCTGGCGTTTACAACTGTTCAAAATAAAAAGACTTATTAACAGGGTCAATAAGTCTAATCGGAAAAATTTCATATATAATATTAAGTCTTATGCAACATCCACCAATTCGTCGTTGGTAATTTCGTCGTAAAAATTGTAATAATTTTCGAAATCTGCGGTAGAATCAAATTCTAAAACCGATTTATTGCTGTTTTTAACATTATTTAACACATCTGCATCAATATCAGGGCTGCCCAAAACGATACCGTCTGAGTAGTGGATTGCACCGGCATACAAGGCCGAATTGGTGCCGCCTTTGTACGGCTCCACATGCTGCTCGTTCATATTGCTCATGATGGCTTTTGTAGCAAAATCATTGTGCAATTGCTCTTTAAAATCATTTTCATAAATAGAGTAAATGATTTTTGAGTGCTTAAATGTAGGATCGTCTTTGTAGGTTGTTTTCAGATAAGCAGGCACAAGCGCGCTCATCCAACCGTGGCAATGGATCACATCCGGTGCCCAGCCTAATTTCTTAACAGTTTCCAATGCACCTTTGCAAAAGAAAATCATACGCTCGTCATTGTCGGCATAAAACTTACCATCTTTGTCTGCAAATACATGCTTGCGCTGAAAATATTCTTCATTATCCAAAAAATACACCTGCATACGCGCCGCCGGGATAGATGCTACTTTGATGATCAGCGGGTTATCATTATCGTCGATAATAATATTCATACCCGACAACCTGATCACTTCATGAAGCCTGTTCCTGCGCTCATTGATATTGCCGAAACGCGGCATAAGGATACGGATCTCGTAACCTTTCTCCTGCATGGCCTGCGGAAGTTGGCGTGTTATTTCAGCAATTTTTGTGAGTTCAAGGAAAGGGGACATTTCATGAGTTATAAACAAAAGCTTAGATTTACCCATCACTAAATCAGTATTTAAAATGTAAAGAAGTCAAAAAATTTGAGTTTGCAAATATAACTATTATTATATAAACTGCCAACGAATTATGCAAGTAACTTTTGGTTATTTTTAATCAATTGTACACCTTTGCCAAATTTTGTAACACCTATTACGTTGAAAATATTCAGCACTAAAAATGAGATAACCGATTATTTTAACCGTAAGCCGGTAAAAGTAATTGGCTTTGTACCAACCATGGGCGCATTGCATAAAGGGCACCTGGGTTTAATTGAACTGGCAAAGCAGCAAAGCACGCAGGTTGTTTGCAGCATTTTTGTAAACCCCACCCAGTTTAACGACCCTAAGGACCTTGAAAAATACCCCCGCCCTATTACTGACGATATCCGCCGCCTTGAGGAAGTTAACTGCGATATTTTGTTTAATCCGCAGGTTACCGAGATGTATGCTGATAATGAAAAATGGCATTTTGACATGGGCGATTTGGAATACCTGCTGGAAGGAAAATTCAGGCCCGGGCATTATCAGGGAGTTACTCAGGTAGTAAATAAGCTGTTCAATATTGTGAAGCCCGATATCGCTTTTTTTGGGCAGAAGGATTATCAGCAGTTTATGGTGATTAGTAAAATGGTTGAGGTGCTGGAGATGCCCGTTAAGCTGGTGATGTGCCCGATTGAGCGTGAGCCCGATGGCCTGGCCATGAGCTCAAGGAATATCCACCTGACCCCGTATGACAGGGAACACTCGCTCATTCTCTCCAAAGCACTTAACTGGGTTAAGGAAAACTTCGATATCAACAAAATTGACACCCTGCAGCAGCAGGCAGCCCAAATGATCAGCAACGAACCCGGCGTTGAGCTGGAGTATTTTGAAATAGCCGATGGCAAAACACTGCATCATGCCACCCCAGCATCCGAAACTATTGTTGCCCTTGTTGCAGCACGCGTAGGTAAAACAAGATTGATTGATAATGTGTTGATTGGGTAGCGTGTGGTTCATAGATCATGGTTCATGGTTTTTAGCAAAATTGCTGGTAGTGGGTTGGTTTAGAATAACCATAAACTATTTACAATCAGCTAACAATTACTATGAACTATCAACTATGAACCATGAACTAAATATTCCTAACTTTGCGCCATGATAATTGAAATATTAAAGTCCAAAATTCACCGGGTTAAGGTAACGCAGGCCGAGTTGAACTATGTGGGCAGTATCACTATTGATGAAGACCTGATTGAGGCTGCAAATATCATCCCCAACGAAAAGGTTCAGATAGTGAACAATAATAACGGCGCCCGCTTTGAAACCTATGTTATCAAAGGCGAACGCGGAACAGGCACTGTATGCCTTAACGGCGCTACCGCCCGCCTGGCACAGGTTGGCGATATCGTGATCATTATGTCATACGCCTACATGGAGGTTGAAGAAGCCCGCAATTATGAGCCAATTTTGATATTTCCCGATTCAGATAATAAATTGATTAAGTAAATTAGCGGCGCCTAAGCCGCAATTTATGAAACCGCTTTTTACAATCACCCTTTTTCTTCTTATTGCAACCGGGGCCTATGCCCAGCGCCAAAACGTTTACTTTATAAAAAATAACGGTAAGTATGTTGGTATACGTGATAGTGCCGACTATATCCGTGTGGTGCGTGAGCCAGACTCGGCTTCAACGCTATATAATGTTTTTGAATTTTATCCCAGCGGTTCTCAAAAACTCATCGGAAAATCTGTAAAGATCGATCCGCCGCAATTTGAAGGGCAATGTGTTACTTACTATGCTAATGGCAAAAGGCAATCCATTATCAGTTATAAAAACGGAGTAAAGGCAGGTGAGGATATGGAATTTTATCCTAATGGCAGGTTATACGCGCAGTTGTCGTATCCCGAAGATAATAAAGACCGTACAGCCGATAGGTCTGGCAATTACCTCATTATAGCCAATAAAGATTCATTGGGAAACGACCAGGTTTCTGAAGGTAATGGCTACTTTAAAGGTTACGATAACAAATTTGGTTATGTTGAAGAAGAAGGCCCTGTAAAAGGCGGTAAACGCGATGGACAGTGGAAAGGTGATTTTCAAGACTTCAAAACTACTTTTACCGAAATTTATGATAACGGGGTGTTGATATCAGGCATAGCTACAACTAAAGAGGGAAAAGTTAATACTTACCTGAAATCTCGTGGGGTACCTCCGCAATTTAAAGGCGGACTTGAGCGGTTCGGCAGGTTTTTATCAAATAATATCAAATATCCCGATGATGCCCTGCGTAAGGGTATTGAAGGTACTGTGGTACTTTCTTTCGTTGTGGAAAAGGATGGAACATTAACAGATATTAAAGTGAGTAAATCTGTTGCTCCCATTATTGATGATGAAGCTGTGCGGGTGCTCAATAACTCGCCAAAATGGGTTCCGGGAACACAATTTGGCGTTCCGGTTAAAGTTAGATACAGCGTTCCGGTTTCTTTTGCGATAGGCAGGTAAGCTTAATTAGCCGGGTACGATCCAATTCCTAATGATACTTTCAGGCTGGCATCAGTTGCCGTAGCTTTACGCAGGCGGTAAACCATCCGGATGCGCACGCTTGGCTGGCGCACCAGTTCGTCTAAAAAGTGTGAGTTGTCAATGTCAAGTACTATGCTGTTGCCGGCGTTGGGTTGGATATCTTTACGTATGGCCACCATTACCTCTTCACTGCCATCGTTTTTGGCCATGTAAACCCTTAATGACGCTATATTGCCAATGTTATAATCTGACGGATCGCTCGACTGCAGTTTGGCTGATATGATGCGCACCTCGCTTATCCTGCTGGCATTGTTGCCATCTTTAGTAAAATCCTGGTCAAAGCTATTGCCCGTGCTTACTGCGGTTTGAGGTTCATCAACTTTGGCCGACGCCGGGATAACCATAGTAGCGGTATACGGGAATGTTGATTTAACAACTGATTGCAGCATAGCACAGCTGCCCCAAAATAAAATAGCCGCAAGCAACGGAAAAACAGACTTCTTTATCATAGTCCTTAAATATAACGTATTTGCGCCCTGGCGCAATTACAGGTTCAATTGGAAATTACAGGCCGGGCTGTAAGTAAATATAGTGAGATTTTACGGAAATAGTAAGCCTATTGTTTTAAGAAAATGTGCTCCGAAACTTAAAAAAGGCCCGGTGTTATGGCGACAATATTAAATCTGAAAAAAAACATGAATGGTGTTTGTTAAAACTCTATCTTTGCACCCCGACGCTGAAGTCGGGATTTCTTGGCTTTCAGCGCATAGGAAAAACCGTTTAAAGGCTTAACAGCCTTTGACTTTTGACTTAGAACTTTTGACTTAAAAAAAGCCCTATGCCCAAAGACACCTCCATCAAATCCGTTCTGATCATTGGCTCCGGCCCAATCATTATCGGCCAGGCTTGCGAATTTGATTATTCCGGCTCACAAGCCGCTCTCTCGTTAAAAGAAGAAGGCATCTCCGTTTCTATTATTAACAGCAATCCGGCAACTATCATGACGGATAAAGTTATCAGCGATCATGTTTACCTTCTGCCGCTCACCTGCGAAAGCATTGAGAAAATTTTAACCGAACAGCAGATAGACGCTGTGCTGCCTACCATGGGCGGTCAAACCGCGTTGAACCTTTGTATCGAAGCGTCTGAACGCGGCATTTGGGAAAAATATGGCGTTAAAGTTATCGGTGTAGATATTGCCGCCATTGAAAAAACCGAAAACCGTGAGGCTTTCCGCCAGCTGATGGTTGACATCGGCGTAGGGGTTGCCAAATCAAAAATCGCCAACTCTTTCCTTGAAGGTAAAGAAGGCGCGCAGGAAATTGGCTTCCCGCTGGTTATTCGCCCAAGCTACACACTGGGTGGTAAAGGTGCAGGTTTTGTTCACAGAAAGGAAGATTTTGATGCCGCCCTTAACCGTGGCTTACAGGCTTCACCAACCCACGAGGTATTGGTTGAGCAGGCTGTGTTAGGCTGGAAAGAATACGAATTGGAGTTGCTGCGCGATAGCAACGATAACGTAATCATTATCTGCTCTATCGAGAACTTTGATCCGATGGGTATCCACACCGGCGACTCGATCACTGTAGCCCCGGCCATGACCCTGAGCGACCGCTGCTACCAGGAAATGCGTAACCAGGCTATCAAAATGATGCGCGCCATCGGTAACTTTGCCGGCGGTTGTAACGTGCAGTTTTCGGTAAACCCTGCAGATGAAGCGATCATCGCTATCGAGATCAACCCACGTGTGTCACGCTCTTCAGCCCTTGCATCAAAAGCTACCGGTTATCCAATTGCTAAAATTGCTGCCAAGCTGGCCATAGGTTATAATCTTGATGAAATTGAAAACCAGATCACCAAAACAACCTCGGCTTATTTTGAGCCTACTTTGGATTATGTGATCGTTAAAATACCTCGCTGGAACTTTGATAAATTCAAAGGCGCTAATAAAGAACTTGGCCTGCAGATGAAATCGGTAGGTGAGGTGATGGGCATTGGCCGCAGCTTTACAGAAGCCTTGCAGAAAGCCTGCCAAAGCCTCGAGATCGGTCGTGCCGGTTTAGGTGCCGATGGCCGCCAGAGCCGTAACCTCGAAGAGATCATGGCCAGCCTTGAGCACCCGAGCTGGGACAGGTTGTTCCACATCTATGATGCCCTGAGCCTTGGTGTGCCAATCGAATCGGTACGTAAAGTAACCAAGATCGACCGCTGGTTCCTGAACCAGATCCAGGAGCTGGTTAACCTGGAAACAGAGCTTCGCCGTTATTCATTGAACAACGTTCCTGAGGAGTTTCTGTATACGCTAAAACAAAAAGGTTTCTCTGATGTGCAGATAGCACACATTTTAGGTAACGTAACCGAGGAAGATGTTTACCAGCGCCGCAAAGCCCTGGGCATGCACCGCGTTTACAAAATGGTTGATACCTGCGCTGCCGAGTTCCCTGCTAAAACTCCATACTACTATTCGAGCTACGAAGGCGAAAATGAGTCGGTAGCATCTGACAGGAAAAAGATCATTGTATTAGGCTCAGGCCCTAACCGTATAGGCCAGGGTATCGAGTTCGACTACAGTTGTGTTCACGGTTTACTTGCTGCTAAAGAAGCAGGCTTTGAAGCCATCATGGTTAACTGTAACCCTGAAACAGTATCAACCGACTTTAACATGGCCGATAAGCTGTACTTTGAGCCGGTTTACTGGGAGCATGTACGCGAGATCATCGAGCTTGAAAAACCTTATGGGGTAATTGTTCAGCTGGGTGGCCAAACTGCGCTTAAAATGGCCGAGAAAATGCACGAGCACGGCATCCGGATCATTGGTACATCATTCAATGATATGGATATTGCCGAAGACCGCGGCCGTTTCTCCGACCTGCTGAAAGATCTTGACATCCCATACCCTAAATACGGTGTAGCCGAAAGTGCGGAAGAAGCGCTTGAAGTTGCCCACAAGGTTGGTTACCCGGTACTTGTACGCCCAAGCTACGTATTAGGCGGCCAGGGTATGAGCATTGTGATCAATGACGAAGACCTGGAGAAAGCTGTGGTAAGCCTGCTGCGCAACCTGCCGGGCAACCGCGTGCTGATCGACCACTTCCTTGACCGTGCCGCCGAGGCCGAATCTGACTCGATCAGCGATGGTGAGGATGTACACATTGTTGGGATCATGGAACACATTGAGCCTGCGGGGATCCATTCGGGCGATTCATTCGCTGTATTGCCTCCGTTTGATCTGTCGGACAATGTAATCCACCAGATAGAAGAATATACCAAAAAGATAGCTAAAGCGCTTAACGTACGCGGTTTGCTTAACATACAATTCGCGGTTAAGGATGATAAGGTGTATGTGATTGAGGCCAACCCGCGTGCTTCACGTACCGTGCCTTTCATCGCCAAAGCTTATGATGTGCCATACATCAACATAGCCACAAAAGTTATGCTTGAGGCCAATAAGCTGAGCGACTTTACCATCGAACGCAAGCTTTGGGGTTATGCCATCAAAGAACCGGTGTTCTCGTTTGATAAGTTCCCTGAAGTTACCAAGGAGCTTGGACCTGAAATGAAATCAACAGGTGAGGCTATCCGCTTTATCCCTAACCTGCAGGACCCATACTTCAGACACCTGTACAAAGAGAAATCGATGTATTTGAGTAAATAATTAAAACATTAAATTGCAGCCTTTGTAGTTTAATTGCTAATAACGTGAACCTGCAACCCTAATTGCAGGTTCACTATTGTTGTATTTAGTTGCTATAGATTGAAAGTTAATACGGCTAATGGTCAGGAAATCAACCTGAAGAGTGTTGATCCTGAAGATATGGATGGTGTTTTAATGAAAATTGAAAAATCATTTAACATCAGTTTAAACGATACATCGGTAAACGATGTGCAAAACTTTGGTAAACTTTGCGACGTTGTTGTTGAAAAAGTAAAAAAAACAAATGATGGCTGTACTACACAGCAGGCGTTTTACAAACTCCGTAATGCCATCAATGCATCGTCGGGGTATGATAAGGATATCATAAAGCCCCAAACCAAACTCGCTGATCTTTTTCCGCGCGATAGCCGTATTGAGGCTGTGGCCGCCATTGAAGAAGAAATGGGTTTCCAGATCCGTTTGCTTCAGCCGAAGCAGTGGATAATTAACCTGTTTTCCATGGTATTGGTGGTTAGCTTTGTTTTGGCCTTTTATTACCTGGCCATAGGTATTGCCGGTATGGTAATAGCCGGGATAGGTTTAAGGCTGGCCGGACGTTTTGGCAAAGAGATGCATGTGAAAACTATCGGCGACCTGGCCGAAAAAATTGCCCGTGAACATTATATGAAATGCAAACGCGAAGCATCTGCAGTAAACAAAAACGAGGTTTCTGAAAAGTTAAGGCGGCTCATTGTAACAAACGGGTAGGTATTTATCCCGCTTGAATAGCTTTATTTATCTACCATTAATCCTTTTACTTCAAAGCTGACCTTTCGGCCGGGGTTGGCATTTACCTTATGCTGTTTTTTGCCGCTAACCGTATCGCCGGCCATATGCTGCAGGTCATCGGCAATAAATTGTTTAGCTGCTATTCCCGAAATGATTACCGTACGGCCCGCCAATTGCCTGGGGAGGTTTATCCCTGCATTGGTAAAATGGGCTGTTATAACCCGGTTGTTACCCGCATCCATTTCAAACCAGCCACCTTTTTCTTTGGTTACTTTAATAACCCTGCCGCTAACGGCCGTAGTGATCCGCGTTTTTTTTTCCATAAAAGCTTCCAGTTTAGAGGCGGGCATTAAGGCTATTGTGTCGGGCTTTTCGCCAAATATCATTCCGTGGGGCAGCGGCACGTGTTTTTGTGCAATAACTGTATTGGCTATCAAAATGGATATGAACAGCGTTATGAGTTTCATAGTAAATTAATAACAGGCATACACCAAAAATGTTGCCGGGATTTGATGGTTTTGCCCCCGTATAAAAACAGTTAATCGTTTTTATTTGCGTTTGCAGGGCGGCGGAGCCTTTTGGTAAGTAATAAGTATGTTAATATTTGTTAAAATGTTACTTTAAAGTAATTTGCTACGTATTGATAAGTTAATTTTGCTTACTTACTACATATAACTTTTAAACTAACTCGTGAAAAAAAGCTTTACCAAAACAATTTTATTTGCCGCGTTTTTATTTGCCGTTGCTTTGGCCGGCACAAGCTGTGGTAAAAAAGGAAACGTTACGCCTGTAACCGTGCCTGATTTAACCACAATGGATGTGGTTACTACCGAAAGTGGAACCATAGCCTATACAGGCGGTTTATTTAATGGATCGACTGACGTAAGCCTGAGCAGCTACGGTATTTGTTACAGCGCCACCAATCAAACTCCTACTACTGCCGATAAGAAAACCACCGATACGGTAATTCTGTACGCTTATACTACAAAACTTACCGGTTTAAGCCCTAAAACAACTTATTATGCACGCGCATATGCTGTAAACAGCGCGGGTACTGGCTACGGTAAAGTGGTACAGTTTACCACCGGCGATGGTACAACATCCACTGGTGGCACAGTTAGCACATTGGCGGGTAATACCGCGGCCGACTTTGTTGACGGTTTGGGCGGCGCCGCTCTTTTTAACAGCCCGCAGGGGATAGCTGTAGGTACCGACGGCAATATTTATGTAGCCGATTCATTTAACAGTGCTATACGCAAGGTTACAACGGCAGGAGATGTTACTACACTTTCGGGCAATGGTAGCATTGGCTATGTTGACGGCCCCATAGCCGCCGCGCAGTTTTATGCTCCGCAAAGTTTGGTTACTGATGCAACGGGCAATATTTATGTAGCCGATTACGGCAATAATAATATCCGCAAAATTACCCCGGCCGGTGTGGTAAGCACTTTTGCAGGCAGCGGCGATGCCGGATATGCCGATGGAACAGGTACCAAAGCAACGTTTAACAGTCCGCGCGGGTTAGCAATTGATGGCTCCGGAAATATTTTTGTGGCCGATCTGGGCAATAACCTGATCCGCAAAATAACCCCGGCTGGTGTTGTTACCACATTTGCAGGCAGCAGGGGGGCAAGTTACCTGGATAATGCAACCGCAACCAGCGCTACTTTCAATAAGCCCAACGGCATAGCTATTGATGCCAATAATAATATATATGTAGCCGAAACGCTTAATCATGCCATTCGTAAAATAACCCCGGCGGGTGTTGTTACTACTTTTGTTGGCGGTAATAAACGGACCGGAGTTGTTGGCAACCCGTCGGCCATTGCGTTTGATAAAAGCTGGAATCTCTTCATAGCCGATCAGAATGGCAGGATCCTGGAGATTACCAAGGATAAAGTATTAAAAGTAATTGCCGGTAACGGAACAAGCAGTTTTGCGGAAGGTGTTGGCACTGCAGGGATCTTTAACTCGCCGCAGGGTATTGCAGTTGATGCCGGCAACAATGTTTACGTAGCCGACTATTATAACAACCGTATCCGTAAGATTGTGCTGCAATAAGATTTAATTGTTTAGATATTTTTTCAGCGCCATGGCATTTTATGTTATGGCGCTGTTTTTTGAAGGGGTATTCAGGAAGTAGCAAGCTTTATTTTTACCATAGGACGGTTTCGTCCTTACCATGACTTAAAATACGGTAAGTTACCCATGACAACTTAAAAAGGTAACGGGCTTCATTAGTATTTGACTTACATCGTCGCGCTCTTGGCCGCGCGGGGCCAGTTACTTTTGTCGCCACAAAAGTAACCAAAAAGGCT
>NZ_JBNPWO010000033.1:0-19297 GCF_050433785.1 Mucilaginibacter sp. 3215 | reverse complement strand
TCTGCTGCAAGCCTTTTTGGTTACTTTTGTGGCGACAAAAGTAACTGGCCCCGCGCGGCCAAGAGCGCGACGATGTAAGTCAAATACTAATGAAGTCCGTTACCAGCCTATCGGGGATTGCTTCATTCCTTACAGCAATCATGTGACGCAGATGTCATTTTACCTTCAGAGGCCGCCGGATTTAATTTACTCAGTATGACACCCGTTTAAGTTGCCATGGGTACCTTGCCGAAGACTTGCGCGGGCAGGCCCACCCGACAAACATCGACAAGCAGTATGACACCACTTTTTTGTCCTGTAAGAGAAGCCACCGGATAAACAAAGACCTGTTTAATATCCTAAAACGAATTAACCACCGGCAAGGTGATCCTGAACGTTGACCCCCGTCCTTCGGTGCTGGTAACGCTGATAGTGCCTTTATGCTTTTCAATAATCTGGCGTACAATACTCAAACCAAGTCCGGTCGACTTTTCGCCGCGTAAACCGGCTCGGCCTGCTTTTGAAAATTGGTTAAAGATCTCCGGCAGCATATCGGCAGGGATGCCCAAGCCGTAATCCTGAACTTCAATAACTACCGTATCGTTTAGTTTAAGCAGGCGTACATCTACATTATCCTGATCTTTTGAAAATTTCACCGCGTTACTTATCAGGTTATCAATAACCCGATGAAATTTTTCATGGTTTATGAGCGCATGGGCAACACCTACCGAACTGCTGAACAGCACATTAACTTTATTGCCCAGCTGTAATTTCCATTCGCCCACTATGTTGTTAAGCCATTGGTTAAGCTCGGTATTTTGAGTTTCAATAACCGCTATGTTCTCGTTTCGGGCTGCCTCCAGTAAGTCATCAATAATACTCCGTGCTTTTACGCAGGATGCTTTGATCATATGGATGTTGTCTTGTGTCTCCTCATCTACCTCATCCAGTTCCATCATCATGGCAATTGATTCAACAGCAGCTATCGGGTTACGCAGGTCATGGGCAACCATACCCAACACCTGGTTTTTAAACTCGCTTGCTTTTTCTATTTCCGAGTTTTTTTCGCGAATCTCGATCACCTGAAGATAATAGTTGGCCTTGTAGGAAAAAAAGTACCTTGAGATAAAATAAAAGCCGGAAAGTAAGATAGCTGAGATCAATTGGTTATACAACATATCCGTAGCCGGCGTTTCACTGTAAAATAGCAGGGAAGTAAAAAAAAGCTCAACGGCAATAAGCAGCAATACGGTTTCATAGTATTCAAAAACAATTATCACGCTGATTAAGCTTAATGCGACAAGATATAAGGTGAGGGCATTACTCGGATTGGAGGTGGCTATAAAGCTGGAATACATGCCGCAAACAATAATATAAAGCGCAAACAAAAATACAAGCAATGACATGCCTGTTGTAGCTTTTTTATGGCTTTTGAAGCTAACGATAAAAAGGTTACTCGCTATCAGGAAAACGGGAGTTATAATAATGAAAACCCAGTTGCTGAAATTAAACTCGGGAAAGTTTTGAGCTTTGGTTAAGCTAATGGGGAATACAAGATAAAGGATCCGGATAATTACATTAAGCAATAAAAATATCATACTGGCACCCCTTATGGCTACCATGTTTTGGTAAGTATAATGCAAACGATATTGCGACCGGTATTTTACCGGGAGACTGTTAAAAAAGAAATGGGTGTTCAATTATATTTTATGGATTAAACAAAATTATGAAAATATTTATAAAAACTGTAACAGAAATGTGACAGGATATAGTTAACCCTTTTTACTAAATATTCGGTCAAAGAAAATATAAGCCTATTTTGATGAACCTTGATTGTTTTTTAAAAAAGGGATAAATATTATTTAAACATAAAACCAAAATCACATGTTACTGAAATCTCTTAAATCTATCGCAATTCTCATTACTGTATTAACAACTTTTTCCTGCAGAACTGTAGAAAGGGCGAATCAGAAAGAAATTAAACCTTTTGTTGGTATTTGGAACGACACGACCAATCCCGGAAGTAAAGTGGTATTTAAATCAGACGGAAGCTTTTATAATATCGCAAAGGAAAATGAAAGGCAGATTGTTACGCACAGCGGTACTTTTAAAGTTTTATCCGATAACATGTATGTACTAACGATCACGGACGCGAGACCTGATGCTACTTACGACCTAAAAGGCAGGCAGTATGCAAATTATTACACTTTAGGTAGTGATAAAAAGACGATGAAGACAAGCGGAGTAGTTGACGGACGAAATGGCGGAAAACCACTCGTCTGGACTTGTAATCTGGTGAAAGTGGATAAACTCGATTAGTTAAACCTGCGCCGGCATAATCTATCAGCACCGCGGCATCCCGTAATACTAAAAATACCACATATACAGCAGGACTGCAATCGTTCCATTATTCATTTACTTATAGCCCAACAGATTTATTTTGCATGGCAAAACGACAATTTGCCCTGTAGTTTGTTAAACATGGTAGTATCTAAATTGCTAACAATCATGGCAAAGTGTCATTGTGATTTAATTTTAAATGACAATTTTTCACTATGGATACTATGGCCGATAATTTGATTAACCATGAGTACTATGAATTTTAACAACTTTACCATAAAAGCTCAGGAAGCCGTACAAAAGGCATCTGAAATTGCTGTTGGTAACCAACAGCAAGCAATCGAGACCGCGCATCTGCTTAAAGGCTTATTGCTGGTTGATGAAAACGTAATTACCTACTTATTAAAGAAATTAAATGTTAACCTGAACAGGTTAAACGATACCTTAGATGCGCAGATTGCATCCTTCCCCAAAGTAAGCGGCAGCAACGTATACCTTTCGTCTGAAGCAAATTCGGCTTTGCAAAAAGCTTCGGGATATTTAAAAGAATTTAAAGACGAATTTGTATCAGTTGAGCATGTGCTGTTAGGCATTTTAGCCGCCGGTGGTGCGGTAAGCAGCATCCTGAAAGATTCGGGTGTTAATGAAAAGGATCTGAAAAAAGCTATTGTTGAACTCCGCGGCGATAGCAAAGTAACCGATCAAAATGCCGAAGCCACTTATAATGCCCTCAACAAATACGCCCGTAACCTGAATGAATACGCCGGTTCGGGCAAGTTGGACCCGGTTATAGGCCGCGACGATGAAATTCGCCGTGTTATCCAGATCCTTTCGCGCCGTACCAAAAACAACCCGATTTTGGTTGGTGAACCAGGTGTTGGTAAAACAGCCATTGCCGAAGGAATCGCTTTCAGGATCATCAAAGGTGATGTACCTGAGAGCCTGAAAACCAAAGTTGTATACTCTTTGGATATGGGCGCGCTGATTGCCGGTGCAAAATACAAAGGCGAGTTTGAAGAACGATTGAAAGCCGTTGTAAAAGAGGTTACCCAAAGCGATGGGGAGATCATCCTTTTTATAGATGAGATCCACACGCTGGTAGGTGCAGGCGGGGGAGAAGGCGCTATGGACGCGGCCAATATCCTAAAACCTGCCCTGGCCCGTGGCGAGCTTCGTTCAATTGGTGCTACTACCCTTAATGAGTATCAGAAGTACCTTGAAAAAGATAAAGCTTTGGAACGCCGTTTCCAGAAAGTAATGGTTGAAGAACCTGACGCTGCCGACGCCATATCTATTTTACGCGGATTGAAAGAACGCTACGAAACCCACCATAAAGTGAGGATCAAAGACGAAGCGATCATCGCCTCTGTCGAAATGTCACAACGCTATATTTCCGACAGGTTTTTACCAGATAAGGCTATCGACCTGATGGATGAGGCTGCATCAAAACTTCGCCTGGAAATGGATTCGGTACCGGAAGTGGTTGACGAACTGGAACGCCGCATCATGCAGCTTGAAATTGAGCGCGAAGCTATCAAACGTGAAAAAGACGATCGTAAGGTTGCCGAACTAAGTGAGGAAATAGCCAACCTGTCGCAACAGCGTGATTCATTACGTGCCAAATGGAAAGGCGAAAAAGACCTTGTTGACGGTATTAATACTAAGGTTGAGCTGATTGAAAACTATAAACTGGAAGCCGAACAGGCTGAACGTGCCGGTGATTATGGCAAGGTAGCCGAACTGCGCTACGGTACTATAGTAGAAGCCCAAGCCGAAGTTGAAAAGCTGAAAGCTGCCCTGCTTGAAAACCAAAGCGACAGCCGCATGCTGAAGGAGGAAGTTACCGCCGATGATATTGCCGGCGTAGTGAGCCGCTGGACAGGCATCCCGGTAAGCAAAATGATCCAGAGCGAACGTGAAAAACTGCTCAATCTTGAAGATGAACTGCACAAACGTGTGGCAGGACAGGAAGAAGCTATTGAGGCGATAAGTGATGCTATCCGCCGCAGCCGCGCAGGTTTGCAGGATAAACGCAGGCCAATAGGTTCGTTCATATTTTTAGGTACAACCGGTGTGGGTAAAACCGAACTGGCAAAGGCCCTGGCCGAGTACCTGTTTAATGATGAAGGCGCGCTTGTGAGGATAGATATGAGTGAATACCAGGAACGCCATGCCGTATCAAGGCTGATAGGAGCGCCTCCGGGCTACGTTGGGTACGATGAAGGCGGGCAGTTAACCGAGGCCGTTCGTCGCAAGCCTTACAGCGTGGTACTGCTGGATGAAATTGAAAAAGCCCATCCCGATGTATTTAACATCTTGCTACAGGTATTGGACGATGGCCGGTTGACGGATAATAAAGGCCGTGTGGTGAATTTTAAAAATACCATCATCATCATGACCTCCAACATTGGTTCAAACATCATCCAGGAAAACTTCCAAAACCTGGAAGATGAGAACCGCGATGAACTGGTGGCAAAAACCAAAAACGAGCTGTTCAATTTGTTAAGGGCAACTATCCGTCCGGAGTTTTTGAACAGGATAGATGAGATCATCATGTTTACCCCGCTTAACCGCGATGAAATTCATGATATCGTTAAGCTGCAGTTTAAACATGTACAGCAAACCCTTGCCGAAATGGGTGTAACTATCGAAGCATCCGATGAAGCTTTGGATTGGTTGGCCCAGTTAGGTTATGATCCGCAATTTGGTGCACGTCCGTTAAAACGTGTTATCCAGAAAAAGATCCTGAACGAGTTAAGTAAACAGATCCTGGCTGGTACGGTAGATAAAGACAGCGTTATTAAAATAGATATGTTTGATAATCAGTTCGTGTTCCTGAACTCGGCCAAAGAAGCTGCAGAACCGGCTAAATAAGCTACAACGACTTATGAAAGCTAAAAGCAGAACGCATAAGGCTTAAAGCTAAGTATTAGTATAATAGAAAAAAGGCTTCCCAATTTGAGAAGCCTTTTCTATTATTCACAACCGGAGAGTCTATTAAAACACTTCGGCCGCTTGTTTAGTTACCGATGCTAAGCTGACCCCCGTAAGCTGATCGGCAAAGGCTACGAAAGCCTTACTCTCAGATATACGATGTTGATTAGCGATCAGATTTTGTAAATTGATTTTTCCTATCACAAATTTATAGTTACCTGAATAGTAACGCTCATTGATATGCTCAAAGTTCAGCGCTTCAACCAGTTCCTCGTCATCATAACGCAGGTAAATGGTTAATTCAATGTTGTTGGTAAAATTAAGGTCTGTTTTCTCTTTAGCTTTTTTGTATTCGTACTGGTAGTTATAACGTAAAGCCGCAATATCCGACAGTACAGCTGAGCCGGTAGGATGGCCGCCTGCGCCTTTCCCGAAAAAGAATTGCTGATCGGCAAAGGCAGCTTGTACAGTTACGCCATTATATTCATACTCAACGTTGTATAAAAACTCTTTGTCGTTTACAAATTTAGGCAGCACAAACAGGGCAACGTTACGGTCGTCAAGTTCCTTGGCTACCGGTACCAGTTTAATTTTGAGGTTCTTTTCGCGGGCATATTGCAAATCTGCAGCTGCAAGGTTCTGAATGCCGAAGTTAAATACTTCATCGGGCTGTACAACCACGCCATAAGCATGGGCAGCAGCAATAACCAGTTTGTATTTGGCATCAAAACCACCAACATCACTGGTTGGGTCGGTTTCGGCGAAGCCCAGGTCCTGGGCTTGTTTTAATGCACTGTCATAATCGAGCCCTTCAATAAAACCTTTTGAAAGGATATAGTTTGATGAGCCATTGAAAATACCACTGATAGAATGCAGTAGTTCATTATCATAATACTCTTCTAAATTACGGATGATTGGGATACTGCCGCAAACTGCGCCTTCATATAATAATGATGTACCGTATTGATGCTGGATCTCGATCAGTTCGTCCAAATGCAGGGCGATCATTTTTTTACTGGCAGATACCACGTTTTTGCCAGATTTTAAAGCCCTTGAAACAATTTCAAAAGCAGCTTCGGTATCATTGATCAGTTCAACAATGGTGTTGATCTCGGGGTTATTAAGCAGTTCTTCCTTATCAGTGGTGAACAGGTGGGCCGGCAGGGAACGCTTTTTATTAGGGTCCTTAATAGCAAATTTTACTATCTCGATATTTAAATGCTTTGTTTTGATGATATCATATAAACCCTGGCCAACAACTCCAAATCCGAAGAGGCCGATATTTAACTTTTTACTCATTACGCTGTACGTTGCAGTTCTATAATTTTTCCTTTCACATCGGTTTTAAAAAATGATGTGAATATTTTTGTTAATGCTTCTGTTTCAATTAAAAATCCATCGTGCCCATAAAACGAATCCAGCTCGGAAAAGGCAGCTTTTGGGATATGCCTGAACAGGTATTGCTGTTCTTCAACAGGGAACAAAACATCCGACGAGATGCCGATAACTAATGTTTTTGCCTTGATGAGGCTCAACGCTTTATCTACACCGTGACGGCCCCGGCCCACATTGTGTGAGTCCATCACTTTGGTCAGGTACCAATAACTATAGGCGTTAAAGCGGTTCACGAGCTTTTGCCCCTGGTAATTTTGGTACGATGAAGAACGGAAATTGTCCTGCACATCGTCGGCTTCTTCCTGCTGGGTAATGCCGTAAGTTTTATAAGTACGATAACTTAAAAGCGCGATACTGCGCGCAGCTTTTAAGCCTTTCTGACCGCCTTCGGGCGTATTGCTGTAAAAGGTACGATCTGTAGTGATAGCCAAACGTTGCGACTCGTTAAAGGCAATGCCCCATGGTGAATGCTTGGCGTTGGTAGCTATCAGGATCAGATTTTTGATCCGCTCCGGTTCAATAATAGCCCATTCCATAGCCTGTTGGCCACCTAACGAACCTCCAATTAATACACTGATATTATTGATGTTTAAATGCTGGGCAAGCAACTGGTGCGCTTTAACCATATCCCTTGTAGTAAACTGGGGATATGAAAGATAATATGGCTGGCCGGTAACCGGGTTAATGCTCAACGGACTTGTAGTGCCGTAAGGAGAACCCAAAATATTGGCGCAAACTATAAAATGCTCTTCCGGGTTAAAAAAATACCCCTCGCCAATAAGCCCTTTCCACCAGTCAAATACATCGCTGTTGGCAGTAAGCGCATGGCAAACCCAAACAACGTTATTTTTTTCTTTATTTAACCGGCCATAAGTGTGAAAACCTATTTCTAAACCTTCAATTGTACGGCCCGATTCAAATTCAAAAGTATTAGTGTATTTAAATATCTCTGCGTTCATTCTGTTGTTTTGTTATTTCAGGTGCAACCGGTATTTCCGGCTGCAACCTGCAATAACGTTTACTATATCACTTAAAAAAACTATACATTATTAAACTAACTCACCCTCACCTTGCTTAATTTTTGCAAAAGCCTGCTCAAAATCAGCTTTAATATCGTCTATATGCTCAATACCAACAGCCACGCGCAATGATGCTGGTGTAACACCGGCAGCTAATTGCTCTTCATCAGATAATTGCTGATGCGTGGTTGCTGATGGCTGGATGATGAGTGTTTTTGCGTCCCCGACATTGGCCAAATGACTCACCAGTTTAAGGTTATTGATCAATCGGCTGGCCTGTTCTTTGCTCCCCTTAATCTCGAACGATAACACGCCGCCAAAGCCATTCTTCAAATATTTTTTAGCCAGCTCATGATATGGCGATGATTCCAGTCCCGGGTAATTTACGCTTGCCACCTGCGGATGCTGCTCCAGCCATTTGGCCAACTGCAGCGCATTATCAACGTGACGTTGCACACGCAGCGAAAGCGTTTCCAGTCCCTGGATATTCAACCATGAATTAAATGGCGCCTGCGACGGGCCGAAATCCCTTAATCCCTCAACACGGGCACGGATAATAAACTGGATATTGCCAAACGGACCGCCAATGCCGAAAACATCGTTAAATACCAATCCGTGGTAACCTTCTGATGGTTCAGTGAATTGAGGAAATTTACCATTACCCCAATTATAATTGCCTGCATCGATAATAACACCGCCAATACTGGTACCATGCCCGCCAATCCATTTGGTGGTTGACTCCACAACCACGTTAGCGCCATGTTCAATGGGACGGAAGAGGTAACCACCCGCACCGAAAGTATTATCAACAATTAGCGGCAGGTCATGCCTTTTGGCAACTTCGCTCACCTTTTCAAAATCAGCAATAGTAAAGCCCGGGTTACCAATGGTTTCCAGGAAAATGGCCTTTGTTTTATCATCAATAAGAGCCTCAATATTGGCCGCAGTATCATCTTTGGCAAAACGCACATCAATGCCCAGGCGTTTAAATGCTACTTTAAACTGGTTATAAGTGCCGCCGTATAGGAAAGGAGAAGTCACAAAGTTATCGCCAACCTGTAAAATATTATTAAGGGCAAGGAATTGGGATGCCTGGCCAGAGGCTGTTGCCAGCGCAGCCACACCGCCCTCTAACGCTGCGATGCGTTTTTCAAACACATCGGTAGTAGGGTTCATGATGCGGGTATAGATATTACCAAACTCCTTTAATGCAAATAGGTTTGCACCATGCTCGGCGCTGTTAAATACGTACGAAGTAGTTTGATAAATGGGCACAGCACGTGAACCTGTTGTTGGATCAACTTCCTGGCCGGCATGTAATTGTAAGGTTTCGAATTTTAAGGCAGACATAGTTGTAATTTTTTAATGTGTTTAATTTAGATTTTGAATGTTTAGATGGATTTGGAAAGCCGGTTTAAAAACAACCGGTTTAACAACACACTTTTTCAGAGAATGAAAACAGGAGCGTGCTAAGCATCAACAGCAGCAACACATACAAATACAGCCAATAGGGGAGCTAATATGTTGTACGTTACCGTTTAAGGTGTAAAAAGTGTTGCGTTGCGTAAATTTAATTAAACTTTTCATGGTTATAAATTTATATTCCCCGGTGTTATTTGCCGGGACAGGAATTGGCACCTTCTTCAACATTGAAGGGTTGCCAGCGGGTCATTGAGCCTGATCTCTCGCCGCTTCTTTATAAATCAAAACCCGAACTATGTGCGGAGGATTGATCGACGTTGGTATCACTACCAAATAATGTTGCGAATATAAGGGATTGTGAGGTAATATACCAAATTTTATTTCTTTTTAAGGTGAAAGGTTTATTTTGAGGTGAAAGGCAAAAGGCGAAAGGTTAAAGGTTTTGTGAATACGGAATTTTTAAATTCACATGACAGCTTATACCTTTCGCCTTTGACCTTTATCCTTTCACCTTAAAAGGCCTAAGCAAGGGCCTGCTTCATATCGGCAATCAAATCGTCAATATGTTCCAGCCCAACTGAAACCCTTAGCAGGTTACGTGGTGTTTTGGTATCCGGACCTTCAACGGTGGCGCGGTGTTCTATCAAGCTTTCAACGCCACCAAGGCTGGTAGCTTTAATAAACAGCTGAAGTTTATTAATAATATTATGGGTATCGTTCTCATCGCCTTTAACAATAAAGGACAACATGCCGCCAAAAGCCAGCATCTGATCTTTAGCTATCTCATGTTGCGGGTGCGAAGGTAAGCCGGGGTACATTACCTGTTCAACGTGAGGGTGCTGTTCAAGATATTCGGCAAGTAATTGAGCGTTTTGTACATGGCCCTTTACACGGTATGGCAGGGTTTTAATGCTGCGTACCAGGTAATAACAATCCATAGGCGAGGGGATAGCGCCGCCCATTTCCTGTACCTGGCGAATTTTTGTCCACCAATCGTTCTTCTCTGCAGTAATCAAAACGCCGCCCATCAGGTCACTGTGCCCGCCAAAGTATTTGGTGGCCGAGTGCATAACCATATCTGCGCCCAGCTCAAGCGGCCGTTGGCATACAGGGGTGGCAAAGGTATTATCGCATAAAACGTTAATGCCTTTTGATTTGGCAATGGCTACTACCTTTTTTATGTCCGTGACTTTTAAAAGTGGGTTCGATGGCGTTTCAATCCAGATCAAACCTGTTTCGGGCTTGATGTGCTGTTGTAAAACCCCGGTATCGTTTACATCAATAAAATCGAAGGTAAGGATGCCGGCAAAAAGGGTTTTAAGCTGATTACGTAAGCCGTGATACATATCATCAGGAGCGATAATATGCGTGCCCGGCTCCAATGATTGAAATACCGACATTCCGGCCGCATTACCTGATGAAAAGGAAGCTGCTTCAACACCCCCCTCTAACTTAGCCAGCACATGCTCCAGTGCATGACGATTGGGGTTCGATGAGCGACTGTAAATATAACCTGCCGGGAAACCGCCATCCTCACCGCGCTCAAACGTGGTTGACATAATAATGGGTTGTATAACGGCCCTTGTTGCTTCATCAACATGGTTACCGGCGTGTATGGCTATAGTTTCAATTTTCATGGCATAATGTGTTATCGCCCAAAATAAACAAGAATATTTGTTATTAGCTGTAGCGTTTTTATATTTTTTATCGAATAAGTTTAAAAGCCAAACCGCATGAAAAAGTGCCTTATCTTCCTGTTTGTTATTGTTGGGCTATCCGCCTGTAAAAAAGATGCCAATGATACCGCTTACGACAAAAGCTATAAAGCGTGGCAAAACTTTAAGACGGAAAGTAAAAATTCCTATACTTATACCGTTAATAACGGTTCAGTTTTTGGTTATGGCTCCGAAACCAAGATCACCGTTCAAAATGGCGTTGTTACAGCGAGGGATTTTTTATCGTATGTTTTGGAATATAAAACTGCAAATATGCCTCCTGTTAAAACTATAAGAGACCAATGGCATGAGAATAAAGCATCGTTAGGTCAACATAGTTTGGGCGCTGCGTTGATCACTCTTGATGAAGTATATAAAAAGGCAAAGAACGAATGGCTTGCGGCAGATAAGAAAACCAACACTATTTATTTTGAAACCAATAATAATGGCATGATATCCGGCGCAAGTTATGTACCTAATGGTTGCCAGGATGATTGCTCAATTGGTATCTCCATAAGCGAGATCAAGGCACTGTAACTTTATTGTAATTTACCGTGAAATTTGGCCTATATGTGTCATAACGCATATTACTTTTGTGCTTTTTAGTACCTTTGACCAAATTTTTAATTGATGCATAATTCAGATAATTTACAGTTTTTACTTAACGATCCGAATTTATCTGCTGATTTAAAGCATATTGCTCAAAAAGTTCTTGACAAACAACGCATCACTTTTGATGAAGGAGTTTTGCTTTATGAGCAGGGCGAACTTGGCTATCTTGGCACTTTGGCTAATTACATCCGCGAGGAACGCCACGGCGATAAAACTTATTTCAACCGTAATTTTCATATTGAGCCCACCAATCTTTGCGTTTACGACTGCAAATTTTGTTCGTACTCGCGGCTGCTGAAACAAAAGGCGGAAGGATGGGAGTACACCATGGATGAAATGTTCAACATGGTTACCAAGTATGATGGCGAACCGGTTACTGAGGTTCACATTGTAGGTGGTGTGCTGCCGCAATATGACGTGCCTTTTTACCAGGAACTTTTCGCCCGCATCCGCGCGCATCGCCCCGAGCTGCACATTAAAGCGCTTACCCCGGTTGAATATCACTACATCTTTAAAAAAGCCAAAATTGATTACGCCACAGGCATGCGCCTGATGCAGGAAGCAGGACTTGATTCTATCCCCGGCGGCGGCGCTGAAATTTTTGATCCTGAAATAAGGGACCAGATCTCGAAAGATAAATGTACTGCCGATCAGTGGCTGGCCATTCATGAAGAATGGCACAAGCTTGGCGGTCGTTCAAATGCCACGATGCTTTACGGGCATATTGAACAATATAAACACCGCGTTGACCACATGGAGCGTTTACGCCAACTGCAGGACAAAACAGGTGGTTTCCAAACTTTTATTCCGCTTAAGTTCCGTAATAAGGATAACCAGATGTCGCACGTACCCGAGGTTTCGGTAATTGAAGATCTGCGAAACTACGCAGTTGCCCGCATCTACCTGGATAACTTCGACCATATTAAAGCTTATTGGGCTATGATCAGTCGTACTACCGCACAGCTTTCGCTTAACTTCGGCGTTGACGACATTGATGGTACGCTTGATGATACCACCAAAATCTATTCAATGGCCGGCGCCGAAGAGCAGCATCCAGGTATGAGCACCAAGCAAGTGGTAGAGTTAATTAAACATGTAGGCCGCCAGCCTATTGAACGTGATACATTATATAATGTAGTAACGGATTATACCAACTTTGTGTTCGGCGACGAACCGAAACCACAGTATTACAAATTACCGGTAATTAATTAAGCTTTTTAAGCTGAAAGCCAAAGGCCGAAAGCTTAAAGCAAAGCAATAAATTTAGCATAGATAAAAGCAAAAAAGCTTTAAGCCTTCGGTTTTCAGCTTTGGGCTCAAGAAAATGGTACAAAAAACCTTATATATAGTACGCCACGGCCAAACTGAGTATAACAAACTTGGTATTATACAGGGCCGCGGTGTGGATACCGATTTAAATGACGAAGGTCGTAAACAAGCCCGCCAGTTTTTTGAGGCTTATAAAACTGTTCCGTTCGATAAAATTTATATATCGGCATTAAAGCGCACGCAGCAAAGTATCCAGCCTTTTATTGATCTGGGGATTCCCTATGAAAAGCTTCCGGGTTTGGATGAGCTGGCCTGGGGCATTCACGAAGGCCAGTCCCCAACTACTGATAATAAAGCTGCTTTTCTGCAGATTATGCGTGATTGGCTGGATGGTAAGCTCGACAGTAAATTTGAAGGTGGCGAAAGTCCGCTTGAGGTTGAGGTGCGCCAGCGCGAAGCCATGGAGGTGATCATGAGCCACCCCGACGAGAAAACGGTACTTATTTGTATGCATGGCCGCGCTTTACGCCTTTTGCTTTGTATCCTCACAGATAAACCCTTATCCGAAATGGATACCTTTCCGCACCAAAACCTGGTACTATATAAGGTAAACTACGATGGCCAAAAATTTGAAATAGTCGACTTTAATAACGCCGAACACCTCAAACATTCCGAAGAATAGAAATAGCGAATTTGTGAACAAGATCAGAATATCAGCAGTAAGCTACACTAATACCAAACCCTTTTTATACGGCATTCAACATACCGACATCATTAATAAAATTAACCTGAGCCTTGATATCCCGGCTGATTGTGCCCAAAAGCTCATCGACGATGTGGTTGATATTGGTCTGATCCCGGTTGCTGCAGCACTGAGTTTGCCGCAATGGGAAATTGTTTCTGATTACTGCATTGGTGCCGTAGGCGCGGTAAACTCCGTTTTTATTTTCAGCAATAGTGATATTAAGGACGTAACTACCATTCAACTCGATCCGCAGTCGCGTTCATCAAATAATCTTGCCCGTGTGCTGCTGAAAAACCATTGGTTGGTAAACCCCAAACAGGTAAGTAATGCGCCGGATTATGCTCAATCTGCAGATGAAGGAACCGCCTTTGTACAAATAGGCGACCGTACCTTCGGCAAAAAGCAGCAATACAAATATGTTTACGATCTGGCCGAAGAATGGCAAAAAATGACCGGCCTGCCATTCACCTTTGCAGCCTGGATAGCTAATAAACCTATCCCTCAGGATTTTATGGATGAGTTTAACGAGTCACTAAAATACGGCCTTGATCACCGGGGAGAGCTTTTTAAAGAATTAACCATGCGTGATGACTTTGACCTGGTTGATTATTTGATGGTTAAAATAGACTATGATTTAACAGCGGACAAGAAGAAAGCTTTGTACCTGTTTCATGATTATATAAAAGCGTTATAATCTCTGAACCCGGATTTGGGCGGATTTTAGGATTACAGGATTAGAATTGTTTGGTTATGTAATCCTATAATCACATAAATGCCAGTTCGGGCAAAAACAATTCCCTTCTCAATTCCATTGCTTATCTTAAACACAAAAACGTTTATCTATGAGCAATACTCCCCAACTATTAAAAGGACAAGCAGCCCTAGTAACCGGTGCCGATAGCGGCATTGGTAAAGGTGTCGCATTGGCAATGGCTGCAGCCGGCGCCAAACTCCTAATTAACTACGCACATAATAAAACCGCAGCCGATGATGTTGTAAGCCAGATCAAAGCCACCGGCGGCGAGGCATTTGCATTTCAGGCCGATGTAAGCCATGAGGACGAAGTAAAAACCATGTTTGCCGAAATATTTAAGCAATATGGCACTATTGACATTTTGGTAAACAATGCCGGTTTGCAAAAAGATGCCAGATTTGTTGATATGACGCTTGACGATTGGAATAAAGTGATCAGCATTAACTTAACCGGTCAGTTTCTTTGTGCCAGGGAGGCTGCTAAAGAGTTTATAAAACGCGGTGTTGTTGAAGGCGGAAGCAAAGCTGCGGGCAAAATTATCTGTATGAGCAGCGTGCATGAAGTAATTCCCTGGGCGGGCCATGTAAACTATGCGGCCAGCAAAGGAGGTATTATGATGTTTATGAAAAGTATAGCACAGGAACTTGCTCCGCACAAGATCAGGGTAAACGGCATAGGGCCAGGCGCTATACAAACACCTATTAATAAGGAAGCCTGGGAAACCCCGGAAGCACTGGATAAATTATTGACGCTCATCCCTTACAACCGGATAGGTCAGCCGGCTGACATCGGAAAACTGGCAGTTTGGCTGGCTTCAGATGAGTCGGATTACATTACAGGGGTCACAATTTTTGCAGATGGGGGCATGACTTTGTACCCGGGCTTTGCAGATAATGGCTAAATGACATTTTTATGACAACATAAATCGGTTTAGCAAACTAAAAACGCCATTAATTGGCGTTTTTTCTTTTAGATATTGTAAAATATACACTAAGGTTATTGATAAAATTTAAATTTTGTGGCTATAAAAGGCTATAATTATTAAATATTCATAAAAGTTCAAGAAAATTTTTAATATTGATAAGTGTAGTGTATTTTTGTTGCAGGATTTAAAATTTAAACGAACATGAAAAAGATATTTTTAACAATAGCAACTGCAGCCTTATTTACCGTTAACGCTTTCGCTGATGGTGGCAAAAAATCAGATGGTGGTACCAATGTTTCTTACGTAGCATTACACGGCTTTACTGCTGACTTCGCTGAAGCTACCAACGTTAACTGGACTGTAACCAAAAACGTTCAAAAAGCTACTTTCACTGTTGACGGCGTTCAAAAAACTGCTTTCTACAACCTACAAGGTGAATTTTTAGGTACAACTCAACGTGTTGACAACAAAGCTATCCCTGCAAAAGCCCTTAAACAAATCAACAGCGATTACAAAGGTTACGAAGTAGGCGAAGTTATCGTTTACCAGGCTAACACTTCAATTAATGACGCTATCGAGCCAACTTCATATTTTGTTGACTTGAAAAACGACAAACACGAAGTTTTGGTAAGGATCACTCAACAAGCTAACATCGAGTTTTTCCAACAAGTAAAATAACTCCGAAAAATTATAACAATGGAAAGCCGTCCCGAATATCAGGACGGCTTTTTTTATGATTATAAATCACACTTTTATGTCATAAAGCCTCTTTTCATAAAACAAAAAGGGTGTTTTCGTCTTTTAAATATTAATTAATATTTACTTCATATGTCGAAAACAATAATTGTATCAAACCGTTTGCCTGTTAAAATTTCCAAAACTGATGGTGCATACCATTCATCACCGAGCGAGGGAGGATTAGCTACCGGTTTAGGTTCAATATATAAACAGGGCGATAACGTATGGATAGGCTGGCCCGGAATAGAAGTTGCTGAGCAGGAAGATAAAGACCAGGTTACAAAAGAATTAAAAGAGTTAAGCCTGATCCCTGTTTTTTTAGATCAGGAAGAGATCAACCAATATTACGAAGGTTTCAGCAATGAGGTTTTATGGCCCGTTTTTCATTATTACGCTTCAACTTATGCTGCTTACAAACAATCAAACTGGGATTACTATAAAGCAGTAAATAAAAAGTTCAGGGATATGATCCTCAGTATTGCCGAGCCCGGCGATGTGATCTGGATCCACGATTACCAGTTGCTATTATTACCCGCCCTGGTCAGGCAGGAGCTGCCGGACGTTTCCATCGGCTTTTTCCTCCACATTCCTTTCCCTTCAAATGAAATGTTTAGGTTGATCCCATGGCGTTCGGAACTATTGGATGGAATGCTTGGTGCCGATCTGATTGGTTTACATACCTTTGATGATGTGCGCCACTTTTTAGGTGCGGCTACACGCCTGCTGCCTGTAACATCCAGTGCCAATATCATCAGCAATGGCGAGCGCTCGGTTGTTATCGAGTCGTTCCCGATGGGGATCGATGAAAAAAGGTATTCATCGCTACCGCTGCAGGACGATGTAAAACAGCAGATTGACCTTATTAAAGAGAATTTCCAGAACAAAAAGCTGATCCTTTCGATAGACCGGCTTGACTACAGCAAGGGGATCCTGCAAAGGCTGGAAGCTTTTGAGCTGCTGCTTGAACAATGCCCGGAATGTATTGAGCACATTACGCTTTACATGATCGTGGTTCCATCCCGGGATACGGTGCCGCAATACGCTCACCTTAGGGATGAAATAGATAAAAAAGTAGGGAAGATCAATGCTTTGTATCGCACTATGGACTGGAGCCCTGTGCATTATTACTATCGCTCATTCCCCATTGAAACCCTGTCGGCACTTTACTATTCGGCCGATGTTTGTTTGGTTACACCCATGCGCGACGGCATGAACCTGGTAAGTAAAGAGTATGTCGCCAGTCGGATAAATAATGATGGTGTGTTGATCATGAGTGAAATGGCAGGATCATCTAAAGAACTTATAGACGCTATAATTGTTAATCCTAATAATACCGGCGAAGTTTGCCGGGCGATTTTGCAGGCTATTAATATGCCGCTTGAAGAACAGCGCCGGCGCATGATCCCGATGAGGCAGCTTGTTGCGAAGTTCAATACATCACACTGGGTTAAAATTTTTATGGACAGGCTGAAAGAAGTAAAACTTATGCAGCGCTCCTTGCAGGCCAGGCATGTAAGCAACACTACCGAACAAAGCATTATTAACCGTTATATCAAAACTAAAAAGCGGATTATCTTTTTGGATTATGACGGTACACTGGTGAATTTTAAATCAAATATCGATCAGGCCTCTCCCGATAAGGAATTGTACAATGTCATCAATAAACTCGCGGAAGATACTGCAAATCAATTGGTTTTGATTAGCGGACGAAAGCATGAAAACCTCGACGAGTGGTTTAAGGAAAACGACATCTATCTTATTGCCGAACATGGTTCATGGTTTAAGCAACCCGGCACCTTATGGCATAAAATAAGCGGACTAAGCGATCAATGGAAGCATGATATTTATCCGATATTGGAAACCTATGTCGACCGTACACCTGGCTCGTTCATTGAAGAGAAAACATACTCACTGGTTTGGCATTACCGTAAAGCCCAGGCCGGGCTTGGCGAACTGAGGGCCAACGAGCTGATGAATAATCTTAAATACCTTGCAAGCGATAAAGGGTTACAGTTACTGGCAGGGGATAAGGTGTTGGAAGTGAAGAATATGGATATTAATAAGGGCAAAGCTGCTTTAACACTTACAGAAGGCCGTGATTATGATTTCATTATAGCTTTCGGCGATGACTATACCGACGAAGATATCTTTAAAGCGCTGCCCGAAAGTGCCATTACCATTAAAGTTGGCAGTAATCTTTCGGCAGCCAAATTTTACCTGCGAAACCCATCGGAGGTTAGGAAATTGCTGACCAGTTTTGCTAAGTATACGCCGGTTGAGGAACCCACAGACAAGTAGGGTCGATAGTTTAATTTAAAATTTATTATGCCTGCGGTTTAGCCGCGGGCATTTTTTATATTCGGTCCCCGATAATGTAACCTTTATGAAAAAAATCAGCCTGCTTGTTTTTGCATTAATGCTTAGTTGCGATATCATTTATGCGCAAACCCCGGTCTATAAAATTTATGCTGTAAAATTCGCCGAATCCGGATATCCATTTAAAGTAAGCGATTGGGCACTGAACGGCCCCAAAAATGAGCCGGTTAAAATTGATTTTATGGTATGGCTTATCAAAGGTAGCAATGGCAAAAACATTTTGGTTGATGCCGGCTTTTTGCACGATATTGAAGACGCTAAAGAATTTAAACTTAAAACCTATCAACGTCCTGACTCGGCGCTTTTAAAGCTTGGTGTAAAGCCCCAGGATATAACCGATATTATTTTAAGCCACCCTCACTGGGATCATATAGATGGTTTAAGCCTTTTCCCGAAAGCTAAGGTTTGGATGCAAAAGCTGGATTATGAGTTTTTTGCAGGCGCAGCATGGCAAAAAGCGGGAGAGGCAGGTGGTTATGCTAAGCGTGATGTTATCAATACCGTTAATTTAAATTTGACAGGCAGGCTCAAACTGATAGACGGCGACGATAAAGAGATCATTAAAGGTATAAAAGTTTATACAGGTTCAAAGCATACTTACAATTCGCAATATGTACTGGTACAAACCGGGAAAAACAGGGTGGTAATAGCATCTGATAATATCTGGATCTATTACAGCCTTGAACATTTAGTACCACCTTCGCAAGGTGGTACGCTTGATCCTGCAGGTTATGTAAGAGCGATGAAACGGATGAAAACACTTGCCAGCGATGTTAAATTTATCATTCCCGGGCATGATGGCAGGCAGTTAGAGATCTTTCCAAAAGTAGCGGATGGAGTAGTGGAGATCAGGTAATTACTCCTGCCGTCGTGGTAGTATTGTCACTCCTCGCCATTGTTGGTGTTGTCACCAACAAATTTATATTCAAATTTTCTTGCGTATTTATAAAGGGTGATTATAAGGACGAATAGATGTAGTAGTTGTTGGTGACAACACCATATCCGTTAACCTAAGGGATTGAATATGTCGTAAACAATCTCAAAGGCTGCTTTTTTCCGTTTCTTAGGTTCAAT
>NZ_JBNPWO010000032.1:0-26150 GCF_050433785.1 Mucilaginibacter sp. 3215 | reverse complement strand
TCCCTCAAGGATAGGTCGGTTGATGATGGGCTTTGGAACACATGCCCAATACTTGCTAAAGTATATTTATCAAAGCGCCTTTACGGGCGCACCGAACATTTCACGAAAACGTTTAACGTTGCGGCCTTGATGTATCTGGTTAGGCTTGTCGGCAGTTGTAGTCATCGGTCAGAAGTATTTATAAGTATGATATAGTCAAAGATAACAAAAATTATAACCAAGTAGCTACGTAGCTATTTTAGAAACATGGGGGATAAACCCTATAAAAAAACAACTCTTTACCTTATTCATCATAGTCGCAAAGGTAGGCCAAGCCGGATAAAATGAAAAGGCTATACAAGCGGGCGGGAGTGTTTTATTTTTTTGCTCGCCCGGCCTTGTCATTTTATCCGGCTTAGCACAGGTGGTTGCTTACATGGTGAATAAGGGATAAATTATTCATGCCTTGCAGAAAGCGGGTGGTTATCCCATAGGTAATTACCTTTCAGCTAATCTTTGTTTCAACCTGCCCATGTCCTCACTAACTTTTGCATCTAAAATTTTTGCGTAGTGCTGTGTCGTCTTGATATTGGAATGGCCAAGCATTTTAGATACGCTTTCAATAGAGACACCATTTGCAAGCGTTATGGTTGTTGCAAAAGTATGGCGGGCTATGTGATAAGTTAATTCCTTATTGATGCCGCAAGCGTCCGCTATTTCCTTTAGATAACTATTCATTTTTTGGTTGCTCAGGACAGGAAGCAATAAACCATCGTTCGCGCACTGAGGGTGATCTTCATATTTTGTCATTAAATCCATTGCTTGAGGTAATAAAGGAATTCTTGAGGAGGTATCCGTTTTCTGACGGCTGGTATAAACCCATTTCTGTCCGTCGATTCCTATTACTATTTCTGAACGTTTTAATTTCTTAACATCTGCATAAGCTAAGCCGGTGTAACAACTGAAAAGAAAAATATCCCTTACCTGAGACACCCGGTCGCTAACCAGCTGCTTATTCGCCATCACCTCCAGTTCTTCGGCATTTAGAAAATCCCGTTTAACTTCCTTTACTTTTGGTTTGTATTTGACAAATGGATCTCTATCAAGCCAACCATTTGCGATACAGATTAGAATGATCTTTTTAAAGTTTTTTAGATACTTAACCGTTGAGTTATTGTTGCAACCCCTTTCCGAACGTAGATAAAAATCATAAGCCATGATAAATTCGTGGTCGATTGCCCGGATATCAATATCTGAGGATTTAAATTTCCATTGCAGAAACGCCTGTGTATGTTTAAGGCTTGTTTCGTACCGGTCAAGCGTCCCCTTTGCATACTCTTTGCCAATAAGCGCAGCAACCTGACGGTTATGTTCCTGGAATATTGGCACCAACATTTTTCCGGGCGAGGGTTTTCCGCCGAGGAGTCTGTCTTTTAAGTTGGGAGCAGTGATCAATAGCTTTCGTTCAATCATATCTCGGTGAACATCATACACCTGGTGTTCTAATGTTTTCAAATACGCATTGATGCTTTTTGCAGCATCGTTGCTCCCGGTTAACTTCTGGCCGTTTGTACTCCATTTGTCGGGATTGATATAGCGTTTAGAGGAGATTTCGATACGTACGCCATCAACAGTAATACGTAGATAAACGGGGGCGAGGCCTTCGGCATTTGTTTTTGATCTCTTTACGTAAAAGAGGAGGTTAAAAGATTTGTTCATCGCTGAGCTTTAAGTGAATAAAATTAGTTACATATCCTCCTGTAATCAAGATGTTTAAATACTAAACAGGCTCAATTACAGTAACTTACAAGCATTCCGGTGACCAGCGGTTTTACCCTATCAAAGGTCACCTACAGGTCACCGGAACAAAGCGATTCATTGGTTTATTTTGGTGCGGGCAAAAAACAAAAAGCGCCGTAAATAATTCATTTACAGCGCTTTTGATTCTAATTAAATAATACTTGGCGGAGAGGGAGGGATTCGAACCCTCGATACCCTTTTGGAGTATACACACTTTCCAGGCGTGCTCTTTCGACCACTCAGACACCTCTCCGTGTAAATGTGGATTGCAAAGGTAAAATATTTGCCCTTACTATCAATAAAAAAGCGAAGCCCGTTTTAACCGGCTTCGCTTTCACAAAAACTTAACTCTACTTATAAAAATTGCACTCGCACAAGTATGACAGTTATGGCGTGCTTTGGTTTAATTTGAGTAAAAAATATTAGGCTGCAATGCAGATACATAATTTTAGCTTATGTTTGCTCCGCACTGTCACATGGCGGTGGTTAACATAAAATACTGTTTTGGTTGCAATGCTGAGCATCAACGACATTAAAAAACCTATTGCTGCTGATATTGATGCGTTTGAGGAGAAATTCAGGAACTCAATGAAAAGTTCCGTTCCGCTGCTTGACCGCATCACACATTACATTGTAAAGCGTAAAGGCAAGCAGATCCGCCCAATGTTCGTGTTCTTTTCGGCCAGCATTTGCGGGGGCATCAATGAGGCTACGCACCGCGGGGCGGCACTGGTTGAGCTGTTGCATACAGCGTCTCTTGTGCACGATGATGTGGTTGATAACTCTTATCAGCGCCGCGGCTTTTTCTCTATTAATGCTTTATGGAAAAATAAGATAGCTGTTTTGGTGGGTGATTACCTGCTTTCAAAAGGCTTGCTGCTTTCTATTGATAACAACGATTTTCAATTACTGCGTATTGTTTCGGATGCTGTTAAGCAAATGAGCGAGGGTGAACTGATGCAAATTGAAAAGGTGCGCCGCATGGATATTGGTGAACCTGTTTATTATGAAGTGATCAGGCAGAAAACCGCTTCGCTTATTGCATCCTGCTGCGCCTGCGGTGCTGCGTCGGCAGGGGCCAGTGACGAGGTGATTGAAAAAATGCGCCTCTTTGGCGAGAAAATAGGCATCGCGTTCCAGATCAAGGATGATATGTTTGATTTCGGAACTGATGATGTGGGTAAGCCGTTGGGTATCGATATCAAAGAAAAAAAAGTTACTCTGCCGCTTATTTACGCCCTGGCCAATTGCAGCAGTTCAGAAAAAAAGAGGGTGATCAACCTGGTGAAGAACCATAATGAAGACCCTAAAAAGATTGCTGAGATCATCAAATTTGTGAAGGATACCGGGGGCTTACAATACGCCGAAACCCAGATGAAAAAGTACCAGGAGGAAGCTTTCGAAATCCTGAACACTTTTCCCGACAGTGATTCGCACCGCGGGCTGGAGCAACTGGTTAGGTTTACTACCGAACGGGACAAATAATCAATTTTTTTGCTGCGTATAAATAACTGGTTTTTTAAAGATGCACTCCCTATCTTTATCACAACCGGTTTTTACACTTATGACAGCTACAATCCCTACATTGTTTGAATGGGCGGGTGGTACACCTGCTTTTGAACTGCTTTTCAACAAATTTTATGATAAGGTTTTGGACGATGAACTGTTGGAACCTGTATTTAAGCATATGTCGCCCGAACACCGTGTACATGTGGCGCATTTTGTGAGCGAAGTATTCGGTGGCCCTAAAACCTACAGCGAAACTGAAGGCAGCCATTATGCCATGATCAATAAACATTTGCAAAAGCATTTAACCGAAGCGCACCGCAAGCGCTGGACTGAATTGTTGCTGCAAACTGCCGATGAACTTTCACTGCCCGATGACCCAGAATTTCGCTCAGCTTTTATGGCTTACCTGGAGTGGGGTACGCGGATAGCAGTGCTGAACTCCCAAACAGATACTACTGCAGAAAGCCCGGATACGCCTATGCCAAAATGGGGCTGGGGTGTGCCGGGAGGGCCGTATATCCCCCTGAAGTAACAACACAGATATGTAAAATGACCGTTGTACCCGGTTGGCCTATCATATTTAGCATCCATCCGGCGTTTATGTTCGGGTAAACTTATTAACTTCGTAAATGCAGTCCATACAATCCCTCTTCCCTAAAATAGGTTTCTTTTCTATTCTTGATGTATTGCTGGTGGCTTTGATCATTTACCAGTTGTATAACCTTATCAGGGGAACCATTGCAGCTAATATCTTCATTGGATTTGCAGTGATCTTCGCTCTCAATTTTGTGGTGAAGGCTTTGGATATGAAGCTGCTTACCATTATCCTGGGCAAATTTGTTGATGTGGGGATCATTGCCATTATCGTGGTGTTTCAGCAGGAGGTAAGGCGGTTTTTACTATTGGTAGGTAAAAATGCTTCGCTCCAACGCAATAAAGCCTGGTGGCAATATTTCTTCGGAAAATCAGAAGTGGAGAAAAATAATTACGCCCGGATCAAGCCAATAATTGATGCCTGCAAAAGCCTGAAGCAAACCCGCACCGGGGCGCTCATTGTTTTCGCCAAGTATTATGACGAACAGTTTTATCAAAACAGTTGTGAGGTGGTGGAGGCCAAAATTTCAAAGCGATTGTTGGAAAGCATTTTTCAGAAAACGAGTCCGTTGCATGATGGTGCGGTGGTGATTTCGGAGAATAAGATAAAATCGGCAAGTTGTATTTTGCCGCTTACCGAAAAAACTGATCTGCCGGCGCAGTTCGGCCTGCGCCACAGGGCAGGTATTGGTGTAACAGAGGCCAATGAGGCCACGGCGATCATTGTATCTGAAGAAACTGGAGAGATCTCATATGCCAAACAAGGCCGGATTAAAATGAATATTAGCTTTGCAGAGCTGGAAAAAGTTTTGAATAAGGATTTTTAATTGGATAAAAATAAGACAGGATGCGCCTTTAACTGGCGCAAGCATCGTGTGGTTGCAAGAGCGGGGCGTACTTGTGCCCTCTAAGGCTAAGCTAAGAAAGGATTGCTATATTGTGAATCAAAAATCAGCGTTAAATTAACAATGCCACTGCATCCCTCCATCGATAAAATAACAGAAATCTCCCGGGTTCTGCTTTCGATAGCAGGGCGTTACCTGGTATTTGCCGGGGCATTATACTTGTTTTTTTACGTGTGGAGAAGACGGACATATTGGTATTCAAAAATTCAGCAACGCTATCCCGAAAGTAAGCATATCCTTCGCGAAATCGTTTATTCGTTTTTTACTATACTGATATTTGGTGTGGTGATCATGCTGGTGATCTATGCCAGTAAGCAACATTTAACAAGGATCTATCCAAACATCAGCGATAAAGGATATCCTTATTATTTTTTGAGTATAGGGCTGATGATCCTGATGCACGACACCTACTTTTACTGGACACACAGGGCTATGCACTGGAAGCCTTTGTTTAAGCTGATGCACAAAACGCATCATTTGTCAACTAATCCGACACCATTTGCCGCTTATGCTTTCCATCCGCTGGAGGCCGTAGCAGAGATTGGGATTGTACCGCTCATCGCCTTTACTATTCCCTATCACGGCACAGCGCTTACTATATTTTCTTTGTATTCGTTGCTATTAAACGTGACCGGTCATCTGGGCTATGAGCTTTTTCCCCCGGGGTTTACTACGCATAAACTGTTTAAATGGCACAATACTTCAACGCATCATAACATGCACCACCGATTGGTAAAATGCAATTATGGTTTATATTTCAACATATGGGACAGGTTAATGGGCACTAATCATCCCGATTATGAAAAGAGCTTTGAACAGGTGGTTGAAAAGCGCGAAAAAGTGAAGTATAAAGGAGACGGCGAACTACTGCCAGACGAGCTGGCTACGGAGTAACTTTTTCCTTTTTTACCCCGGCAGTATCCGGATTAACAACATCTATTCTTTTAATGAGCATATGGTATTTCATCCCTGGTTTATCTGTTTTAACCACAGGCATATTATCGTTAGGATAAGTTTTAACCACAGGCATCCGGCTATACACGGTTACATTATCAACAAGCTCACGGGTATTTAGCAATGTGCTGTTATCATTTAAAAGTCCGTTTTTCGGAAGTACCGGGATTAGTTTAGACAAGTTGCTGTCAACCTTTAATGGTTTCAAGTTAAAAAGTTTATCGACAGTGTTATTGTTGTTAGGCGCCTTATTGAGGCTTTGCGCTTTAAGCTGGCCTGCACAGGCTACGATAGCAGCAAGGATTAAGGTTTTTTTCATGGCGATAATATTTTATACTAATATACCTATCATTCAATAATATTAAAATGTTAAATATGTTATAAAATGTTAAATGCTTTTGAATTGTACCCAAATACCAAAGCCGTTAAATGAGAGATTTTATTACTTTTGTTGAAAATTTAAAAACCGATGAGCGAACTCATTAAAAAACAAGTAAACGATGCAAAGGTCAATATGGATAAGGCCGTTGAGCATGCAGACAACGAATTAAATAAAATACGTGCAGGTAAAGCAAGCCCATCATTATTGGATGATGTTAAAGTTGATTACTACGGTACACCTACACCGCTTAGCCAGATTGGCAGTGTAAATACCCCTGATGCCCGTACCATTGTTGTTCAGCCATGGGAAAAATCATTACTGGGCGCAATTGAAAAAGCCATCAAGGAAGCAAATTTAGGACTTAACCCACAAAACGACGGTATCATTATCCGGATCAATGTACCGCCGCTTACCGAAGAGCGTCGCCGCGACCTGGTAAAAAAAGCCAAGGGCGAAGCCGAAAACGGGAAAATTGCTGTCCGCAATATCCGCAAAGACGCCAATGAAAAAATCAAGAAATTAAAATCGGAAGGTGTTTCTGAGGACGAAATAAAAGTAGGCGAAGCTGAAGTTCAAAAACTTACCGATGTCTACATTGCTAAAGTTGATCAGCTTTCAGAAGCTAAAGAAAAAGATATCATGACGGTTTAATATTAACCTTGTGTCAAATTAAAAGGGAATGAGCTACTTAGCCATTCCCTTTTTTTATGTTTGCTGTTGAAACATGAATGTATTAATCTCTTACTTAAAAAAACACCGCTGGATTGTTGTATTCGCACTTTTCCTGGCGGCTATGAATATAGGCTTCTCACTGCTCGACCCATGGATAACCGGTCGTATTGTTGACCGTGTTATTGAACAACGCAGTAAGCTGCAATATGACGCATACCTGAACCAGGTGCTGATGCTGGTTGGCGCTGCTATTGGTGTTGCCATGGTATCGCGTATAGCTAAAAACTTCCAGGATTATTTTACCAATATCATTACCCAAAAGGTTGGGGCCGAAATGTATGCCGATGGTTTAAAGCACTCGCTTGAGTTACCCTACCAGGTATTTGAAGACCAGCGGAGCGGCGAAACTTTAGGTATATTACAAAAGGTGCGTTTAGATTGCGAAAAGTTTATTACCTCCTTTATCGGGATCCTTTTTGTTTCGCTTATCGGGATGGTATTTGTTATCATTTACTCGGTAAGCGTAAGCTATAAAGTTACCCTGGTATATTTCGCGGCGATACCTGTCATCACTTTTGTGAGTATGGCCATGAGCCGGAGAATTAAAAAAATCCAAAAGACAATTGTAGCCGAAACAACAGCGCTGGCAGGTTCAACAACCGAATCGCTAAGGAATATCGAGCTTGTAAAAAGTTTGGGTTTGGCAAAACAGGAAATAGCAAGATTAAATAATACTACCTACAAAATTCTCGACCTGGAACTGAAAAAAGTGAAGTATGTACGCAGTATGAGCTTTGTACAGGGTACTACCGTAAACTTTGTACGCAGTGTAATGGTTGTAGTACTGTTAATGCTTATCTTCAAAGAGACTATCTCTCCGGGTCAGTATTTTAGCTTTTTATTCTATTCGTTCTTTTTATTTAACCCTTTGCAGGAGTTAGGTAATGTGATCCTTTCCTGGCGTGAAGCTGAGGTTTCCCTTGGCAACTTTAACCGGATATTGAGTATCCCTATTGATAAAAAACCCGAAAAGCCTGTATTGCTTGAAAAGGTGAATACCCTAACTTTTAACGATGTCAGCTTTAAACATTTAACAGCTAATCGTAATGCCCTTAACCATATCAGCTTTGAAACCAATTCAGGCGAGACGATCGCTTTTGTTGGCCCTTCGGGTTCGGGTAAAACTACATTGGTTAAATTATTGGTAGGTTTATATCAGCCCCTGCAGGGCGATATTTTATACAATGGCACATTAAGTAAAGAAATCGACCTTGATCAGCTGCGCGAAAAAATAGGTTTTGTAACCCAGGATACGCAACTGTTTTCGGGTACCATCCGCGAAAACCTGCAGTTTGTACGCCCGGATGCTACCGATGAGGAATGTATGGATGTGCTGCAGCGTGCCGCATGCCAAACCCTGCTGGCCCGCGCCGATAAAGGATTAAGCACTGTAATTGGCGAAGGTGGTGTAAAAGTATCTGGCGGCGAAAAGCAGCGTCTTTCTATAGCCCGCGCGTTATTACGCCGACCGGATATCCTTGTTTTCGATGAGGCCACTTCATCGCTTGATTCCATTACCGAAGAAGAGATCACCGAAACCATCCGTAGTGTATCCGAAAAGGAAAATCACATTACCATCCTCATCGCTCATCGTTTATCAACAATCATGCATGCCGATAGCATTTATGTATTGGAGAAAGGCCGCATTATTGAAGGTGGCAAACATGCCGATCTGATTGCCCAAAAAGGCTTATACTATGCCATGTGGAGGCAGCAGATAGGGGAGAAGGATACAGTGGACACGTTGGATTAAGGCACTAAGTAATCTAATAAAGAAAGGCGATATTAAAAACATCGCCTTTTTTAGTTTCTATCGTCATTATAAGAAACGAAGTAATCTCAGATAAGCACCAAGCTTAGATATTCTTATTCTCAATCATCCTGAAAAACTCATCACGATAGGTATCGCCTACGGGGATGATCTTTTCACCTATCTGGATGCGGCTCCGTTCAATGCTGTCTATTTTATTGAGGGCTACAATGTATGATTTGTGTACCCGAACAAAATGTTTTTCGGGCAAGGCATCTTCCATCTTTTTCATACCCTGCAGGGTAATGATCCTCTCGGCAGAGGTAAAGATGCTGATATAATCCTTTAAACCCTCTATAAACATAATATCGTGCAGGTATACTTTCTGAATTTTATGCTCGGTTTTTACAAAGATAAAGTCGGTTGAAAAATCATCCTGCTGCACGGGTTCGGCCTGCATTACTACCTGTGGTTTGGCTGCAACCGGCTGGATAATACTTTGTGCTTTTTGTACCGATTTAAAAAAACGATCAAATGCGATAGGCTTTAACAGGTAATCAACTACATCAAGTTCGTAGCCTTCAAGCGCGTACTGCGGGTAGGCTGTAGTTAAAATAACCTTGGCCTTGCCGTTGGCGATCTTCAAAAACTGGATGCCGGTAAGTTCTGGCATCTGAACATCTAAAAACACAAGGTCGGCTTCGGCGGCCTGTACCATGGTAAGCGCCTCGATGGGGTTGGTTGTAGCTTTAACCAATTGCAAAAAAGGCATCTTGGAAATATAGTCTTCCAAAATATGCAGCGCCAAAGGCTCATCGTCAACTACCAAACATCTGATCATAGCGTAAAAATAATGTAATAATGGTTATTCTAAATTTTTTAATGTGCTGTTTTGTTATAACGGCGTCAATTCAACAGATTTATACCAGATCTCGGCGCCTTCCGATTGTAAAAGGATGCGACCGTGCGATAAGGAAGCTACTCCCCAGTTTACTAAATGCCCGTTAACATAATGCTCAATCTGGTTACCGTTGCAAATAATTTCGATGGTGTTCCATTCGCCGCGCGGATTTTCAAAATTGGCGGTGCGGTAAACACGCTGCTGGTCCCACTCAATGGCCGATTTATTAGGCGTAACCACATTAGTATGCTGTACGCACCAAATATCCCCGCAATCACCTTCCTGGATCTGGCATTCTATCGATCTTGGCCATACGATATCTTTATCACCCTCTCCAAAATGATATAAAATACCTGCATCGCGTACGCCTTTTTCGCGCGGGTGATATTGTTTGCTTCCCCATTTAAATACTACTTTCAGGTAATAATTATCGTACGATTTTTTGGTGGCCATATAACCAAAATACTTGCCCATTACATGTACCATGCCGTTTTCAATGGCAAAGTTGTTATGTACATCATTATCCTTGCCTAAAGTATCCAGATAGGTATACCAACCCTTTTTATCCTTGCCGTTTAACAATTTTTGAACCCCAAGCTCCCTGATCCAGATATTGCGGAATGAAACCGGAAACTCATGCTCCTGCAGCAGCAGGGGTAAGGCGAAGGCATGTTTTTGATATTTGGGCTGGCCAACGTGCGCCACTGTTCCTTTTATAGTAACATGGTTTTGTACCAGTATGCCATTGTGTAATACGGTAATGTAAGCCGGTGTTTTAACAGAGCTGTCGATATTAAAGCGTGGAGCGGTATAAATGATATCATACTTTTGCCACTGGCCCGGTTTAAGCGAGGCATTTACCTGCGGCAGGTATTGTTTATAAACAGAACCGGCCTGCCCGTTTGAGTAGGTACGGTTTTTATAACTATCCAGGATTTGCAGTTCGTAGCGGCTTTGCATAATTACGCCGCTGTTGCCACGCTCCTGTCCTTCTCCTTTAACAACAGCCGGGGTGCGCCATTCAATATGCAGCTGGCAATCGGCAAAGTTTTGTTTGGTGATGATAGAGCCGCTGCCCGGCTTAACAGTTACAATACCATCCTTTACTATCCAGCCCGGTTTGTTGCCTTTCTGATCTGTCCATTTGTCCAAGTTTTTACCATCAAACAAAATAATAGCATCAGATGGCGGCTTGTTGCCGGCGCCCGGTGAAACTACTTCAGGTTCGGGGTCCCAAACTTCGGTTGCTTTAGGATCGGTTTGTGCAGATGCGGTAATGGCCGATGTTGCAAGAAACAGGGCAGGGAGAAATTTTTTCAAACAGGTCATGGTTATAATGGGTTATAACTATAAATCTATTGATAATTCGCAGGTGTAAGTATATTCTTCATCCCTTATTTTTAAAGAGTACCTGTTGGGGTAAAGCAGGTTGAGCCGGCGCTGCACATTTATCAAACCAATTCCACCTACAGCATCACGGTTATTGTTATGTTTTTTGTTTTGGATGTAGAAATGCAGTTTACCATCCGCCACGTTAATAAGTAGCTTTATAGGCGAATTGATATCATTTGCAACGCCATGCTTAAAAGCATTTTCGATAAAAGCGATCAGTAGCAAAGGTTCTATTTTTTGATCGGTGATATTGCCATCTACCTTAAAATCAATAAATGCCTTGCTGCCAAAGCGGATCTTTTGCAGGTCGATATAGTTTTGCAGGTACTGGAGTTCTTTACTCAGGTCAACTTTGTTTTCGTTACATTCATACAGCATATAACGCATAATTTCCGAAAGCTTTAAAATAGCCTCGGGGGTAGTTTCTGAGCGCTGATAAGCCAGTGAATAAATACTGTTTAAGGAGTTAAATAAAAAATGCGGGTTGATCTGCGATTTCAGAAAAGCCAGCTCGGCAATAAGGCGCTGATTTTCCAGGTCGCGCTGGATGCGTTCGTTCAGAAACCAGTCTGTACTGAACTTTAGCGCAGTGCTCAGGAAAACAAATATCAGGCTGGTAAAAATACTGCTGTAAAAATAGGTGGCAAAACTGGTTACATGCCCTTTTTGATGTACTAATACAATCTCCTTAAATATTAGCCCTACTCCATATTTACCTATGCCATATATTATTATGCTTACCAGTACAGCTGTGGCATATTCCCAATACCGTTTTTTATTAAGGAAATTGGGGATATAAACCAGGTAGTTAAGGTAAAACAGACTGATGTTAATAGCAGGATAAAGCAAAAAGATCACCAGCAGCTCTTTGGTACTGAGCTGCGCATCGTTTAGCCTTGCCAAAAAAACAAAAAAGGATATAATGCCCGTCCAAAAAAACAGGTGCCAAAAAATTATCCAGGCAGTTTTAATGCCGGTTCTGGATTTCGGTAATGGTAATGAAGCCTCCATTCGCTGTTTTTAAATCCCTTTTATGTTTACGGGTGTGGCATCTAATTTAATATTTTGATAATGATATCGGCCTGTTATTTATATATAGCGGCTCATTTTTTCGATGAACTGGCTTTTATCATCGATGAACTGGTTAAAAGGTGCAGAAAAGCGTTCATCTATAAACAAAGTGTGTTGGTCTAAATGATTTTAGCAGGTTATTTTTTTAATATTCCTTTGTTGTATAAAATCACCACTCACAATGAAAACGCTTATCAAAAATTCAAATCCTTTTATCATGTTATTGATCCCGGTAATGTTTGCCCTTATTTTGGGTGTAAGCTACCAGTTCGAGCAAAAAAAGGAAACAGCAATAATTGGCCGCACAGCAGTACATGCTACCTCATTGTTTCACAAAGGTTTTGTAATGGTTAAAACCGTTTGCTCAGTAGCAAAAAATAATATATGGTAATTAAAACCGAAGGGCTTTCCTTCACCTTTGGTAAGCAGCAGGTAGTTAAATCTCTGGCGCTGCAAGTTCCGGAAGGAAGTATATATGGTTTTCTCGGTCCCAACGGCGCCGGGAAAACCACTACCATCAAACTCCTGCTTAACCTGCTAAAACCCGATGCAGGTAACATCCACATTTTTGAGCAGGATATCAAAACTAACCGCATCAGCATACTTTCGCAAATAGGCTCGCTTATTGAACAGCCTGCTTTATACCAGCATTTAACCGGGAGGGAAAATTTATTGAACAGGGCCTTATTATTGCAGGTGCCTGCTCAGCGCGTTGAAGATATGCTTGACCTGGTACAGCTAACCGCCGCCGCCAATAAAAAGGCCGGGCAATATTCATTAGGGATGAAACAACGGCTTGGAATTGCACTGGCCCTGCTGGCCGATCCTAAATTGTTGATTTTGGATGAGCCTACCAACGGCCTCGACCCAAACGGTATCATCGAGATCCGCGAGCTTTTAAAAAAGCTTGTTGCCCAACACGGTAAAACTGTTTTTATATCAAGCCATCTGCTGGCCGAAATTGAACGGATGGCCACGCATGTGGGCATTATAAATAATGGCGCAATGCTTTTTCAGGGGAGTGTTGCCGACCTGCAGGCCATTAGTAAACCGCTGGTGCGCGTTGATGCCGAAAATACCGTTGACGCCGCCAACCTCTTAACCCGCAACCATATTAACGTTACCGAAGTAACCGACGAGCATTTACTGGTACCCTACATCTCCAAACAGCAAATGGGCGAGATCAACGCCCTGCTCAATAAAAACGGGCAAACGGTTTACAGCATCAGTAAACAGCAAAAAGACCTGGAGAAACTATTTTTAGATATCACCAAAACGCCTAAACCATGAAAGGATTTATACTATCGTTCCGTTCGGAGTTTTACAAAAGCCGTAAAACACTCGGCTTTTGGGCTTCGGTAATGCTTCCTTTATTTATAGGTGTTTTGTTGTTCGTAGGGTTTTATACCAAAAGTGAAAAGTTGGTGTCAATGCCGCCGATGATGCTTTGGCTACAGTTTGCTGGTGCTATTTTGGGTATCATGGGCTCATTGGTGCTGCCAATGTATATCATATTTATAGCATACTCCGTAAACAGTATCGAACACCGGGCCGATACCTGGAAAACCTTGTTTAATCTGCCAATCCCCCGCTGGTCGGTTTATGCGGCTAAATTTTTTTATGCGGTTTTCCTTGTATTTGTTTGCCTTGCGTTGTTTGTGCTGTTTACCATTGGTTTCGGCAATTTGTTAAGCATAGTAAAACCAGAGTTACGGTTCGACGATTTCCACATGGAGAAAGAACTGGCACAGATCTATTTCAAACTGTTTTTATCATCATTAGGTATCCTTTCCATTCAGTTTTTACTCAGTTTATTTTGGGCAGATTTTTTAAAGCCGATGGGGATTGGTTTTATATGTACTATAGCCGGCGTTGTGGCGGCTTCAAAAGGCTGGGAGTATAGCTACCTGTTTCCATATGCACACCCAATGGCAGCTATCAGTAGCATGCTGAAAAACAATCATGGCGATCCATCCAACCGGTTACAAATAGATGTTTTTACTAAAGATGTATTTGTAAGTATGGCTATAGCAGTTGTTGTATTTGTGGCAGGATATTTTATTGTGCAGCGTAAGAGCGTGAAGTAGATTATTTGTTATGTTTACTCAAGTCATCAATGATCTGAGCAATTTCGCGATTAACCGAATCTATGGACGGAAGCCTAACTGTCGTGCTGTCCTGTAACCTCTTATATAATAAATTATAACTATTGATGCGTAGCTGGCAGTACTTTTTAAGCATATTGTCGCGAACCTTATAAGGTTCGGGAAGGTTGAGTGAATCAGCAGAGTTGATAACCCGGATATTTTCATTCCAATAGTATATACCCCTATCCTTCAGTTCGGACATTAAAACATCTTTAGCCGTATTTTTTGGCATTTGCATTACCTCTAATGCCATTGACTCCTTAACGGCAAAATCCTTCATCTTTTTCTGGTACATCGCAAATGGATTAGGTGTTTGATAGTAGGTAACGGTACAGCATAGTAGTGTTAAAACGGCAATGGACATTACAGAGAGAACTTCTAATCCTGTATTATCCGGTTTGCTAAGACTTGGATAGTAAAGGTATCCTATAATGAATCCGCTTACCAGTCCACCAACGTGAGCCGCGTTGTCAATCCCTTCTTTAGTACCATATAATAAATTAAAAGCGACAAAAAAGCCTATGCTGACCAAAAGTTGCTTTCGTACGTTTTTTTCGATAATATTTGTTGTGAGCATGGAAAGAAATACACCATACATGCCAAATATAGCCCCGGATGCACCTGCACTAACAATAAACCCATGCGTTGTAACACTAACTATGCTGGCAGATAAACCTGTCAATAAATAGGCAGCTGCAAATTTTAGTTTGCCAAGCCGGGGTTCAAGTAGCATACCTATATACATCAGGGCATACATGTTTAAAAGCAAGTGCATGATGCCGATATGAAGAAAAATTGCCGTTATTAGTCTCCAATATTGATTATCTAAAGTGAGTGGCCCAAAGTTTGCTCCCCAGCTAATGAGGTCGCTTACTGTAGGTTCGAACGCCGATACACCACGAATAACCATAATAATGAAAATCGCGATGTTAACATTTATAATTATTGGTGTTATGAAGTATTCAGGCCGTGGTATAAAAAAACTAAGGAATCCCAGTAACTTTTTTTTTGTGGTTGGTGGAGGGGCGTTTAAGATATCTTCTTCTTCAGATTCAAATATGGGAGTGAGTTCGACCAATTTTTCCTCGATAAATTCGCTGTTCAGAGATGTTTTAAGCTGATCATATTTTTCGATGAAAGTATTTACATTCTCTTCGTTCATTTCCGACCAATCAGTAATTTTTCCATCGGCGTTTTTACTTATCAGCAAAATATCAGACTGATTAATAACAAGCCTGAACTCCTGCATGGGTGAAAAAAGGCCTCCGCCTATAATTGTTATAAGCCCATTTTTTCCGGTATAAATTATTCTCCAATCCAGTTGCCGGGCGGTCTCGAGTGCGATTACCAGGATATGTTTTGGGTCGGCGTTGTTTGTATCAATTTGTTTATTAAATGAAGGGGTAAAGCTAAATGCCATAAGGTCAGGACTTTTTTAGCTATAAAGATGGTGATAAATCTATTATCTGTCAAAAAAAATGATTACCTAACCGGCTTCGGAAACACAGGCAAACTTTCATGCCCATCCGCGTCAACAGATTGCACCGCAAAAAAATAATTATCCTTTGAATAATTCAACATAGCCGAAGTATCGGTTACATAAAATTTCCTTTCCCAATAAGGGCTGATAGTTTCGCGCATTAATACATAATAACCTGTGGGCTTTTTACCGGTAGCGGGAGCTTCCCATTTCAGTTTAGTTTTATTGGTTAAGTCGCTGGTGATCACACCAACGTTTTGTGGTTCGGCCGGGGCTGAAGCCAGATTGGCTAATACCGATAGGTTCATGCGGGCTACTTTTTGCACGTAATTATAATCTACAAAATTGGGCAGGTCACCGTATTCTACGCCGTTTTCGGTGCGGATATTCTGGTGCTGGCGATTAAAGTTTTCATTCATTTCGGTAAACCTTACAGCTGTAAAGCCCTGCTCTAAAAACGGCAGATGATCGCCGCCGCGCAAGTAGCGGTCGCGCCGGTAAATGAGTTTCACATCCAGTTGGTCAACATAACGCTCTCCAATTTCCTTGGTATACCGCGCCAGTTGTCTTGACGGACTATCATTTTCCCCTCCTAATGATTTCAAAACCGTTACTTGTTTATCGGTAGCTGCTGTAGGTACACCATCGCTAAAAACACGTACGCTACGGTTATCTTTCAGGTCAGTTTCCATGCCGTAAGTATTGCCAACGATATCATTATTCAGCATGGCATCCACATTCCAGTTTTCGGCTTTGGCCCGTTTGGCTACGTTGGCAGATCCGTACAAACCCTGCTCTTCACCAACCACTGTCATGAAAATAATAGTGGCAGGGAACGATCTTTTAGCCATCACCCTGGCCAGTTCCATCGAAAGTGCAGTGCCTGAGGCATCATCATTGGCACCGGGTTCAACCCCGTTGGCGTCCATCACATCATTGATGCGTGAATCATAATGTCCCGATACCAGGTACACCCGCGTATCATTCGGATCGGTACCTTTCAGTGTGGCCAGTACGTTTTTGAGCTTGATGGGTTTATCGATACGTGTACCTTTAGGCTGTGTGAACGTATCAAACTGCACGGTCATCCTCCCGTTTGATTCCGAAGCATATTTCTCCATTTCGGCCTTGATCCAGTTGCGCGCTGCACCGCTGCCCGTGGTTTTACTGGTTGTATCGCTCAGCGTGTGCCTGCTTTTAAAGCTAACCAGTTTGCGGATGGTAGCCTCAATGTTTTTGGCTGATACCTCATCAACCATTTGCTTAATGCCAGCGTCCTGTTTTATGATGGTTTGGGCAGTGGCAGGCAAGGTTAAGATGAGGAGGAGGAATGGGAGGATGTGTTTCATATGATGTATGTCTGAAACCCGAATTTATGGAATTAATGAATTTGCAGAATGAAACATATTGTAATAATCACGTGATGCGATTCGTTCAACGGCGACTATAAATTTGTATGTTCCAGGCGATAGCAGCGACGACTGGGGATTTTTTGTGTAACCCTGTGTGTTTTATAAATGACTGATTATTAGATTTTTATTAAGAGATATTTGAATTTGTGTTAACCCTGTTAACCCCTGTCGTTTCTGTATGGGGTAAGTGTGATCACATTGCCAAAGCAACATGGGATGATATATTTCATATGGTATGGTAGTGGCTTTTTTTAATGTAGAGACGCATCACATGCGTCTATCGAACTATTTATTTCCGATTGCCTGTCCTGCGAGAGACGCAATTATGCGTCTCTACATCAGCATCTTTTATTCTCCTTCCTCTTCCGCAACAATCCCCAAAATCTCATCGGCCTGTTTAAAATTGCTTTTTACAAAATGGCACCAGTCGCATTCTTTTTTGCCGCAGCCTGTGCTGAAATCGTGCGCCATGATTTTAGCGTAAGTTTCGGTGATCTGGCCGGTTACCGTTTCCATGTCATCGGGTGTTATCACAAATTTTTCGCGGTAATATTCGTTGTCGGCTACGGGTTCAACAAAATCAAATACAGTGCTTACAACTTCCCAGTCGTTACTGCGGTCATGATCAACAAGGAGCTTGTAAAAAACTGCCTGGCGCCAGTAATCGCCTCCGTTGGGCAGATCATTTGTTGGGCGCATCAGTTTTTCTTTGGCATTTTTTACTTTACCCGTTTTATAATCAACAACAGTAGCCTGCTTGCCCTCAAATTCAATTTTATCCAGGTTACCTTTAATAGGTACGCCGTGTACTTCAATATTTTTGATAGGGCGCTCGGTTACCGCTATTTTGTTCCAGTGCGGTACATTTTGCTCGTAGTATGGCGGCAGGATCTTTTCGCCATAAGCCGAGCGCAGTTTAAACTCATCTTTAGTAAATGAATCGCGATTGCGGGCCATATACCATCTAAACTCGCGCATGAAATTTTCCGTACTCAAAAACTCGTTGCCATTATCCTTCAACTGCCTGTAAGTTTTGTTGAGTGCCCAGTGTACCGCCTGTCCAAAAGTAGCCGCCGGACTTTTACCCGATGGTACCCTGATCAAACACTGAAAATAAAATCGCAGCGGGCAATCCAGGTAACTGCTCAGGTGGGTTACTGATAGCGTGTAATTCTGCAGCAGCTGGTTGATGTAGTTTTTATCCAGTAACTCAACCTTTGGTTTTTCGGCTTCGCTGAATTGGGTTGCCTGGAACTCGATCATATCCATGGCATCCACTTTAGGGTATTGTACCTGCATATTGGTGCTGGCTAATATCTCGCCTATAAATTGGCTTGCCTCCTGGTCTTTGTCTTTCCTGTCCTTAGCGGCGTATGAGATCATAAGGTGCTGCTTGGCACGCGTTACCGCCACATAAAACAGGCGGCGCGCTTCCTCTTTCTGTGCAATTTCATCAGCGGCGGAACGGGTGAGTGTGTCGGGATAGCTGAAACCGCTGTTACGGCCTTTACTGTCCCAGGTACGTTTGTCGCAGCCAATAAAAAACACATATTCAAACTCAAGCCCTTTTGAGCCGTGTGCGGTGAGGAAGTTAACACCATTCTCCGAAAAGATGCTTTGGTTAAGCTCCAGGCGGATCTGATGTTTCTTCATCATCTCGATGGTCGAGATCAAATCATCCAGGCTGATGTCGGGCCTTTTGCGGCTTTCATCTTTCAGGAAATCGAAAAAACTGGTAAGCATTTGCATGTAGCTGCCCTTATCCTGTTGCTGCATAATATATTTCAGGATGCCCATTTTGGCTATCACACTTTGAAAAAGCTGTTGCAGCGTAACGCTAACCGACTCTTTGAGCAGATAATCGATATTGCTTACGAGGTACCGCATCTCCTGTTGTTGATCGGGGTGAAAAAGGTCTGCCTGTTTGGGTGGCCTCATCTCGCTTACGTAACGGCGGATAGAAGTTTTAGGCTGATTGTAAGCCAGGGTACCAAAGTTTTCTTTAAACACGGCAACGCTTGCCTTGGCAATTTCAATAGGGGGGATGTTAAAGAAATCATAGTGCATGATCTCAAATAGTAATTCATCCCCGCTGTATGGCGAATCGAGCTCCATGGTAAGGTAACGTAAGATATTGATGATCTTTTCGCCAAAGGGCTGGGTAAGCACGTCAATTTTGCGCTTGGTGTTTACCTGTATCTTTTGCACGTCCAAAAATTTGATCATCTCCTCAACCTGGTTGTGGTTGCGGTAAATTACCGCTATCTCGCCCGGCGGTACACCGTCAATAACCAGTTGTTTTATCTGCAGCGATACATCAACCAGTTCTTTATCAGGGTTCTCGTACTCCCGGATCACCGGCTCGACCAACAGGTTATTAAAACGTGGATGCGACGATTTTAAAGCTTTATCTAAATTAAGCTGACTGGACAATCGCTCGAAATTGTTATCGATAAGCGCTTTTGAAATGTCGAGGATCTGCTGACTGGAGCGATAGTTATGTTTTAGCACTACGGTGTATAGTGTATCTACGTAGTCATTGGCAAAATCAAGGATGTTTTTCATGTTTGCCCCCTGAAATTTAAAGATCGATTGGTCATCATCGCCTACCACAAAAACATTTGGGGTATCCCAATAATTAAGCAGGAAACGCAGTAACTCGTTTTGCGATCCGCTGGTATCCTGGAACTCATCAACCAAAATATACTGGTAACGCTCCTGATAGCGGCGCAGGATTTCCTCATTATCGCGGAAAGCGCGCAACACCCAAATGATCATGTCGTCATAATCATAGCGGCCGCGGCTTTTCATTTTTTCTGTGTAGTTTTGGTACTCTCCAACAGCAGCCAGCAGTTTTTTCATCACGTCGTGCGCGGCGTCGATATCTTTTTGCTTCGGATCACCAATCTTGATGCCTGCTTTGGCATTAGCCCGTTTATAAATAAACTCCTCTCGGTTAGGCAAGTCTTCAAGATAGTCATTTACCGCCTGTTCGATCATTTCGGCATTCCAGTTTTCCCGCTTCATAGTGCTGAACAGGCTTTTAAGCCGGGGAACGTCGTAATAAATATCGCCCGTAAAACGCTTCAGCAGGTGATCGTTCGGGAACTCATCAACCAGTTCACGGAATAGCATGGCCGATTCAAGGTCGGATAAGGATTCCAAATTCAGCTTGCCGAAATACTCGAGGTTCTCCTGGATAATCTCATTACAAAAAGCATGGAATGTATATATATTTATCCGGTAAGCATCGGGGCCGATAAATTCAAAAAGGCGTTTGCGCATGGCTACTGCGCCGGCATCGGTATATGTCAAGCACAGGATTTCGCTGGGTAAAGCGTCTGTATCAGTCAGGATTTTGCCTATCCGCGCTGCCAGGATCTGGGTTTTGCCCGTACCGGGGCCGGCTACTACAAGTACCGGGCCATCCATTTTGTTAACTGCGGCCAGCTGCTCGGGGTTTAAACCGGCTAAGGCTTCCTGAAATTTAGCGTTATATTTATTGAATGTAGATTGCATAAGCCCCCTCTAAATCTCCCCCTGAAAGGGGAGACTTTTAATTAGTTATTGGAACGTTGTGTTTCGATAATTCTTTATTTAAACTCAAAATTGTTGACATCAAAGTTAGGACTTAAAAACTGAAAACGATTGGCCCCATTATCGTTGTACCATCTGTTTATGAGTTTGTTTTTTCTTGGTTTTCCAGAACCTAAACCTTGGCCGGTAGGAGTGTGTAGTTTAAAACTTGGAATTTTGTTTCGATTGCAATAGTTTTCAATAAAAGCTATCTGTTGTCCAAAAGGATCACTGTAGCTTAAGCGAGTGAAATAAACCGTTTTTACTTTGTTATGATTTATGTAATTAATGATGTTATTGGTGTTCCAAGTAAAGTCTTTGAAGTTATTTAATTTATTATCTAAGTAACTGGTTATCCAATTAATGTGATCAGGATTATTAATATCAGCGTCATTAATGGAAATTAATAAATCCGTCAATGCGACCCGATTCGATTGAAGAAATTCAAATTGTGTTTGAATATTTTTATTGTCAATTTTCGAAGCGCAGGCAAACTCAGGAAGTACTTTCCAAAAGTATCGAGATATTCCATAAAAATACTCTGCAAGATTAGTGGGTGCCCAGACATTCTCTGGATTAAATGTTCCTACTATTAGTGTGTCGGATTCCCAATTGGGTAATAGGCCGTTATCTCCTTGTAAGTGATTTTGATGGCCGTAGAATTTATGAAAACAAGGCATGAAATTTAAGATTAATGGTTTGAAAAAATGAGACCGTTTCTCTTAATATACCAATTTTATTTTAATAAAAAAGGGAAGTCTTGCCAAATTCTTCGATGGCTCAAGCCTCTGAAATTTAATCAAATAGATGGTATTTGCAGTGCGATGAACACGGAAACTGGCAGATTCACAGAGTAAAACGTGTTTTCTAAACTCCCCCTTTAGGGGGCTTGGGGGCTACAACCCCATCCCAGTCGTAAAAAATGCATTCACGCTTACAGGAAGCTTACCGGTAGGCTTTAAACGACCGCTAAGCACTTTCGCTGCTGACTGTTGCAGTTCGGGCGACATCTGGTAGCAAACCAATAAACTGCCAGCTTTTTCAAGTCCCGGCAAACCCGCTATAGTATAAGCATTGGCAAACACACTGAATGCTGTGTTTTTGCGTGATGCCAGATCGGCAATCATTAGCTTTACATCGCTGCTGTAATCAAGCTTGCTCTGCGGGCGCAGACGGGTATCATGTATGCCTACAATAATCTGCTGGTACTGTTTAAGCCAGTTCAGGATGTTGGTAACTTCAATCGCCGGTGCGTCTTTATTAACTATAAATATGCGGCTGTTCGGGAAACTTTTTACAACCTCCATCTGGAAAAGCGTTGGCGAGCTTACCCCTATACTCACGACGGCTGTTTTTAAAAATGGATTGAGCTTTACATTATTGTTCTTCAATTGAGTTACCGCGGCATCGCTTAGTTGTTGTACCAGTGCTTTGGCGGCATCGCTGTTAATGTCCTGGCTCAAATTGGTTAAAACAGTTGGCTTGTATTGATTAAGCCCTGCCCAGTATTTGGCAACTAAGATCTTTTTGATCCGCGCTTCAAATTCAACAGCACTAACGCTGCCATGCCTCACAGCTTTACGGATCAGGCCTATGGCCCGGTCGGAGTTTTCAGACAGCTCGATGATGTCATTGCCTGCAATAAAGGCCTTTACATCGGCTTCACCGTTGGGGAAATATTTGGTTACCCCTTTCATTTCCATCGCATCGGATATCACCAGGCCTTTAAAGTTTAACGAATCTTTCAGGATTCCGGTAATAATAGGGCGCGAAAGGGTTGAGGGGAGTTTTGGCGTATTATCTAAGGAAGGGATCCCCATATGAGCGATCATTACCCCGCTGATACCCGCATTGATGGCTTCCCGGAAGGGATACATCTCCAATGAATCTAATCGGCTACGACTATAAGGAAGCAGCGGCAAATCAAAATGCGAATCGACATTGGTATCGCCATGCCCCGGAAAATGCTTGGCCGAAGTAAGCAAGCCCGCATCCTGCATGCCTTTAAAATAAGCAATACCTTTTTTGGCCACGTTATACATGTTATCGCCAAAAGAGCGGTAATTGATAACCGGGTTATTAGGATTGTTGTTCACATCCATATCTGGCCCAAGGTTCATTTGCATGCCCAGGCGTTTAAAATCATAAGCTACTTGCTGGCCCATTTTGTAAATCAGGTTATTATCCTGTATGGCACCGAGGGTCATTTGGTATGGATATGATATGGTAGAATCCAGGCGCATGCCCAGGCCCCATTCGCCGTCCATAGTTATAATTAAAGGTACTTTGGCCAGTTTTTGATACTTATTGATTAGGTTGGCCTGGCGCACCGGCCCACCCTGAAAAAATACAACGCCCCCCAATTGCTGCTCTTTAATCACCTGCCCAACCGAATCTTCATAGGCTTTCCCTTTATTGGTATGCGCCCTTACAAATAATAATTGTGCAACCCGCTGCTTGCGGCTCATTTTATGATACACCGAGTCGACCCAGCGGTTTTGTTTGCCTAACAATTGGATATAACTTTCTTTTTGTGCAAAAACATCGGCGGTGAAAAATGTGAAGATGATAATCAGCGGGTAGAAAATGCGGGTTTTAGAAGCTTGCATAGGCCAAATGTAGCGTTATTCTGAATTTTTGATGAAAATGATGTTACAACTATTACAAAAATCAAACCGCTAATAAACCTTTGTGTTTTTTATTAATCTATCACGTTATTAACATACATACGAGGAAAAGCCGGCGGTAACCGGTAACTAACGGGCTAACGACTTTTCCGCCACTTATTTAAAACAGACAAATACGATGAAAAAATTACTTTTCTTGGCAATGTGCCTCTTTACCGTAGGGACAGTTAGTGCGCAGGGGTATTACTATGGACCGCGTCATCGCCGCCCGCCCCGCCGGGTTGTTGAAAGGTCTCAGCCCCAACGCCGTTATGATGATTTTTACACCCCCAAAGTTGGTTTGGCGGTTGGTTTAAACGTTTCAAACACGGTTGATGCTTATAACAGCAATTATAGTTCGAGTTCACTTGCGGGCTGGCACGCGGGTTTAACCTTTGATGTGCCTATTATCTACCCGCTGTCATTTGCTCCCGAAGTATTGTTTTCGCAAAAAGGATATGAGGTGAATGACCGGGACGGGAAATTTACACAGCGCACCAATTATATTGATGTGCCTTTGCTGGCTAAATTTAGGGTGGTACGAGGCTTTAACCTGCTGGTTGGTCCGCAGCTTACCTTTTTAACATCAACCAAAAATACTTACGAAAGCGGTTTAGGTACCAGTGTTGATCATATTGACAATGATGCCAATCATAGTTACGTTGCCGGTGTAGTAGGCGTAAGTTTTGACATTAACCGCAATGTGGAGATCCGCGGTCGTTATAATATCGACCTTGGTGAAAATCGTCCTTATGCTGATCAAAACCTGCCCGATTACCGTAACCAGGTTTGGCAAATTGGTTTAGGGTTTAAATTTCAATAATAAATAATGGAGCACGGTAATTGATCACAGTAACTTTAATGTAGCATTTACTTTTATGCAAATACGCTAAACCGCAAAGGGGGAAGAGATTCCAAAACTTTGCGGCTTAGCTTTTTTTGTGAGTTTAAGTTCGATCTTTATTTATTAGCGCGTTGCCTTCGGCCGGGCTTTCCGCTCATACTGCGCAGGGCCTTAGCCACATTGGCCGGTATCCGCTTCAATCCCTAACGTAAAGGCATAATATTACCATTCCCTCGGAGGATGCGTCGAGAGGATCCTTATTTCTTTAGGATAATAATTATTGATCCGATTTGGCAATAATTTGGCCCAGCCAAGCGGATGCCCTTCATAGGTCATGAGCGTCCAGCCTTTATCTGCTGTGGATAGTTCTATGTTGTCCCGGCGCAAGTATTGGATAGCCTGATCTTTATTAAGGGGCGTTTCCAAAATAGCATTCCTATTAACTATGAGGCTTAGGGCCAGTTCGTGATCGGGGATCAGGTCCTTACCGGCAAGCTTACCTATAATTACGCCCGATTTTTTTATATAGAGCTGTCGCTGTAGTATGTTGAGGCTTTCTTTATGGGCGCGGTTAATAGCCATCCAGTCGTCATTTACCTTAAAATAATAAAGGTGGTCGGGGTTATTAATATATGAGCGCACCTGGTCGAGCTCCTTGCCCGGCAATTTTTGCTGGGTGTTGTTTTTGAAGGAGGCCAGATCGCCGCTGTTTTCTTTTTTTTGCAGGCAGGCGGCAAATAAGCCTTCGCCTTTTATCTTACCAGGGTAAAAACGGTAGCCCCAGGCTTTTTTCTCCGGCGACTGGGTTTCAACAATGCCCCATTCCTTATTAATAGGTATGCGGATGCTTTCCAGCTCAAACTCGGTGCAAAGCCAGTCCAGGATATCTTCATTTTCCTGGTGTGAGTAGGAACAAGTGCTATATATAAGGTAACCATCTTCTTTTAAGGCTGGGTAAATATCAGCAAGTATGCGTTCCTGCCGCTGATGACAAAGGTTCACGTTCCCTTCCGACCATTCGCTCATCGCATCCGGATCTTTTCGGAACATGCCCGAGCCCGAGCAGGGGGCATCAACGAGTATGATATCAAAAAAGCTTTTCAGCCTGCTGAAATCTTTAGGGTCATTATTGGTAACAATGGTATTGGCTGTACCCCACCGGTTCAAATTATCTGTTAATATAGGTACACGTGTTTTAATGATTTCGTTTGCCACTAATAAATCGGCAGGTTGCAGGGCCGAATTAAGCAAGGTGCTTTTACCTCCGGGTGCCGCGCAAAGGTCAAGTACTTTTACCGCATCATCATTATTTTGGTTGATGGTTTTAAAAATATGATCAATAAACATTGATGATGCTTCCTGTACATAATAGCAGCCGGCATGAAAAAGAGGATCGAATGTGAACGACGGGCGGCTTTCAAGATAATATCCGTTGGCGCACCAGGGTACATTTTGTGTAATTTTTAAGGCAGATGGTTTAAAAGGATTAACCCTTATAGAGGTTGGAGCCTCCTCAAACCGGTGCGCTTTTACAAAATTTTCTTCATCGAAGCCGTTTTCCACGCTCAATGATGCGATGAAATGCGGAGGGAAATTATGCTCATTCATATACATTTCAAATATACACATTAGCTAAATGCCCGTCTTTACTTAATTATGAGGGTGTTTGGGGATGTATTTTACCTTAATTTACAGGCAGTTGTAAAATAGGTTTAATTATTTGAAAATATATCTTGGTTGGTAGATGGTTTTCTGTGTACATTTGTGACCGCTTTAGAAAAAGAGGCGTTGTTTTTTGAAAATTAAAAGCGAATAAAAAGATTAAAAAAAGTGAAATTTTCACTTGCTAAATCAAAATGAAATTCGCACCTTTGCAGCCGCTTCAAACAGGAGCGGTAGTTCATACAAAGGGTAAAAGAATCGGTGTTGAAGAGGGAAAGAGAAGAAAGATAAACACTGCAAAACTTTGAAAAATAAAAAATAAAAAAGTTTTGGAAATAAGAAAAGGTTTTCTACCTTTGCAGACCCAAACGGAAGGGTGCTTGAGAGAGCGAAA
>NZ_JBNPWO010000031.1:0-49799 GCF_050433785.1 Mucilaginibacter sp. 3215 | reverse complement strand
ATAAGCACTATAACTCGGTCGGCCACACTGCACGGTTCAGCAAATCTATGTCATTTCACCTTCAGAGGCCACGGATTTAAACACTCAGGATGACACCCGTTTTTAATCATGTCACCCCCACTGCCCGAAGTCTTTGACTTTGGACCATTATATTTGTAGTTTATAACTACAGGAAATGTTTTGGGTTCTGTCGTCTCAGACTGCAGGCATACTTAATTCGAAGTCAGAGACTTCGAACAGCACTTCTCTTTTTAGGTCAAAATGATATTTTTAAATGATCGTCAATTCACCATCCTCCCCGCAATATCCACCGACCGTGCAAAAGGATTAAAAAACCTGTTGGCCAGTATAGCAAACTCACGACGGGTTACCGGCCGTTTCATATCAAAAGCAGAACTGAATTTATATTGATCTTTCCAGGCCTTTTGCATGGCAATCTCCAAAGTGTGAGGATCGGTTAGCGTAGTTTCGCTAATAAACGATAATAGGTTTCCTACCGTGAACACCGGGCCGGGCTTCTCTTTATTAAACCATAAAAAGCCCCGGGTATAAATCTCTTCCAGCGTTGGTTTGATTTCGGCTGTGGCAACTAAGGAATCAGGCTGAAATAACAAACGCGCGGTATTGCCATCTGCTTTTTGTACACCTTTTAATAACCCTGAAGCCCCTATCTGTTGCATGGCCCGGAAATACGGATCGGTTGGTTTAATATCGGCAAAGGGCATGATCCAGGCTTTAAAGTCGAGCAGTTCCCCCTGGATTATCCGCACATTTAAGTTTTGCGTAGTGGTTTTAAAAAAGGCGCAATAGGCTGCGGTTGCACCGGCACCCTGTCCAATGGCCATTTGTACCGAGGGGTACATGGTACTGGCATTTACCAGGTGCGTTACCGACATGGCTTTTTCCGTTACTAGTAAATTGTCTAAATCTTTAAGCACAATAGCCCCCAGCGGTACGCCATAGGAAGGGAAAGGCGGGTAATTAACTTTCGGAGCATTGGCATCTGTATAATGCTGCCCCGGCGAGGCATCGCCAACGGCAATGGCTGTACGGTAAAGTTTTGATTCGCGGTCGTAAGGTTTGTACACATCATCCAGCATCATCCTCACCAATCCTTTTGTCGCGCGACCAGCTTCGCGCAAATATGGGAGATATGGCAAATGATCGGGTGTAGTAAAGCCTTCGTCCAACCCGAGGTTTTTATAGTCCAGTTCGGTTTGCAGATAGTAGATCAAACCTAAAGTATGCAAGCGTGCTTTGGCATAAAAAGCTTCCCGGTTTTCCGGCTTTAAATTATCAGGGGTAACAGGGAATTGGTTTCCGCATTCGGCCCATTTGATCATGTATTTATCGTTGGGCAGCTTGCCATCATTGAGCATTTGCTTAAGATCCTTTCCTTTTAGACAGGCATAAGCAGAGGCATCATAGCCTTCGGGCCTGGGAATGGTCTTATCTGCCGCGGCACCAAAATCTTTCAAAATAGCAATCCAGCTAAGGTCCTGCAACTGTGCCGATTCATTATCGGGCGCCAGGGCTTCGTTAGTTTGCTTTTTACTCTCAAAACCATAAACATAGGTTTCGCCTGCTTTGGCGGCCACATCGCCGGTTTCGGTAGCATCAATAACTACTTTGGCTTTTACGGTAGCGGTTTTCCCGTCGAGAGTGATAGTTACATCCCAACCGGTGCCATCTTTTTTAATACCTGTAAATGGGGTATTTAATTTTATAGTGAGGTTTTTTACCGTATCGGTTATTTTTTTGAGGATAGCCGCCCCGGTATAAGGTTCAAATCTTAGCGTAGCATTGTAAGCCGTATCATAACCCGGGGTTTTGCTGTAAAAATCCCTTACCCTGCGCCTGAACTCGCCCCAGATGCCTGTTGGTAAATTGCGGTTACCTTCAACTATGCTCATCCCGCCAGCTGTCATGCTGCCGCCAAGCCAGGGGCCTTGTTCAACCAGCATGGTTTTTAGTTTGCTTCGTGCACCCTGTATGGCGGCCGCTGTTCCGCTTGCGCTTCCGCCTACAACTAATATATCGGTTTTAATGGTTTGCGCAAAGGATAGCGTACAGTTAAAAACTAAAAGTACCGCCAGTAACTTTTTTATCATTAGTTAAATTAACAATCTACAGAACGCTAAAATAGGTCAAAAGCTTGTGGTAGTATAAAATAATACCTAATTTAAATTTTTTTAACATTTATGATGACAGACGAACAAATGAAATACCCTATAGGAAAGTTTGCGCCCCCGGCTTCTTACACTACCGAAGATATGCGCGGCTGGATTGAAGATATTGCTACCCTGCCGGGGAAGCTGCGTCATGCAATTGCCGGCCTTAATTACCAGGAACTGGATACGCCATACCGCACCGGCGGCTGGACACTGCGCCAGGTGATTCACCATTTGGCCGATAGCCACATGAATTCCATTACCCGCTTTAAGCTTGCCCTTACCGAAAATAACCCAACTATAAAGCCATATGAAGAGGCCGACTGGGCGCTACTACCAGATTATCGCCTGCCGGTTGAGCCATCATTAAAAATGCTGGAAGGCATCCATCAGCATTTTGTAGCCCTGTTTGAAAGTTTCACCGAAAACGAATGGGCACGCACATTTGTTCACCCGGCCTCGGGCGAAACGATATCGCTGAAAAAAGGACTGGCCCTATACGCATGGCACAGCAACCACCATTTGGCACATGTAACCGAAACGGTGAAGAAATTTGCGAAGGTTTGATTTGAGGTGAAAGGATAAAGGTAAAAGGCGAAAGGTGTGTTTTACCGGAATAAAGTTTATGTTCCCTCAGGGTCTCTCTGCAAGAGGCTCTGAAGGGACTTTATGACGTAAATGTAAGTTATTGATTATCGGATGCGTTTTTTAATTGATTTATAAATATGGGCGTTGCCTGCGGCCCGGGCTGTACGCTCATACTGCACAAGGCCTTATCCACAGGCCGGTATCCGCTTCCATCCCTAACGCAGCCCCATGCACCATCTTTAAATAAATTTCAAATGTCATTCCGATTTTTTCCGGGGGCACGAACGAGCTAAACGAATATCTTTTAATCAATCGATTCAAAGGTTAACAGCGAATGCTGACCTGCGGTATGAAGGTCCCGCCATACCTGGTTAATTTCCGTATCCGGGTTGGCGGCAGATAAACCACAGTAGGTATAAAGCTTATCCACACTTTCGCGCGAAACTTTGGCCAGCTTCCGGCTCATTAAACTTACTTCCTGTAAGCCATTATTATCATCCGAGTCAAAGTTGTTCCATGAGTTATCAACAGCCTCGTAAAATTCCGCACGGATTTCATTGAGTAAGGTGGTTTGATCGGCCAGTAATTGTTTAATGTATCCTTTTTGAGGCTCGGTTAAACGCGGGTTTTTCATCCGTTCATCAAAGGCAGGTCCGCAGAGGTCAAGAAAATGAACCGCCAGGCCCGAAAGGTTCGCTGCTAAAGTTGCTTCAGCTAATTGGAGAAAGGGGTAGCGGTACAACGGCTCATTGACAACTGTGTATTGCGGATCGATCTTAAAGTTGCGGTTCTTATCAACATACAGGCCTTTTACTTCATAGGCATCACTTCCGGTGGCCATCATGCCAACATATTTCCAGGCCGGGAAAACATGAACATCTTTTTTATCAAAAATAAAAGGAAGTATCAGCGGTTCGCCCTCATCATTCAAAACAGTTTCATCGCCTTTTTTAATGATGCAATTTGCAGTGATATGTGTTGCATGATGTGCACCGCTGGCATATTTCCAGGTACCGTTGATGATATAGCCATCTCCGCTGATGGTAGCTGTACCTGTTGATGCACCGCTACCTGCCAGGCACAATTGCGGATTGGTCATGATCTCTGCAGCTAAAGCCGGATCCAGAAATCCACCAAACCAACCTGCACCTGCACAAAGGGTTACTACCCAACCCAAACTGCCATTTGCCCAGCCCAAACTTTCTTCCAGCCGTACCATTTGCGGCAACGCTAATTGCAAACCGGAATAAGCTTTCGGTACTAAAAATTTAAACCAGCCCTGTCCATAAATAAGCGCCAGCTGATCGGGCTGCAGCTTGCCTGCCTGCTCAGCTGCAGGAGCATCTTTCCGGATGATATCAACCCACTCGGGTTTTAAATTTTGTGATGGATGCATTTTTTATTTAGCTTAAAGCTGAAAGCAAAAGGCTTAAAGCGTAACAGACAATACTCAATTTACCTTCAGGATAACAAAAGATACTGACAGTATTTTGTCAGTGTTCAATTTTTGAAAAACGGGTGTTCAATGTTTTGGCCCTTAAAAACACAAAATACTGATTACCAGAACAAAAGCGTTCAATTTGATTAAAATTGAATTTCAACCAATTCGTAAAACACTGACTATCAACCATGTTTATTTTTCAAAAAACGCCGGGTGTTTACCCTTTTTAAAATTGAACACCTGGTACAACCTGGCCATTGAACATTTTTCCTAACCTCTAATCTCCAACCACCAATCTCCCTTGCTCTACCTGTTTCTTCCATTCAAAATAGCCCCATATCGCTACGATAAACAAGAAGATGGTAAGCATGGCAAACATAGGTAGCTTTTTGTAAAACAGAAGCGGCACCGCGAAAAAGTTGGAAATGTTCAGAAAGATCCAGTTTTCCATTTTACGGCGGGCCAGCAACCACATGCCTGCCCAGGCGGTCGACGATACCAAAGCGTCCCAGCCCGGCACGTTTGATGGGGTGAAATATTTAGCAGGCAGGTTCTTGATCATGTAGTAAAACACTACCCATCCCACAATGCTGATCGCCAAACTTATTATCCATTCATTTTTGGTGGAGTAGGTAATTTTTACCGGCGGTTCGTTACGCTTCTTTATCCAGTGGATCCAGCCGTAAATGCTCATTACAATGTAATAGCCGTTCAACACCGATTCGGCATACAGGTGAACTTCCATCAACAAAAATATGGATATGGCAGTACCCAGTATCCCTGCAGGGTACAGCAATATGTTGTTAATGCGGGCCAGCAGCACCTCGGTAACACCCAGCGCAACGGCAAGCCATTGCAGCCAGGTGGTTTCCTTTATTTGTTCAACGAACAGGTCGAGCCAGTGTTGCATATCCTAATCCTCAATTCGTAAAATTCGATCCAATTCGTAAAAATTAGTGCTCATTTAAAATCCCAGACTCAACGATGCCATAAAATTTCGCGGGGCCTGCGGGAAATAATAGTTGTAGTTAATTACGTGTCCCCCCTCAATATCCGGATAAGTAGCACCGTTATTTTCATACTTCTCGCTGAAGATATTATTAACCTGCAGGCCAACAGTTATGTTTTTAACCGAGCGCACACTGAAGCTGTACCTCAACCTCACATCGTTCACAAAAAAGCTGTTCAGCAAACGGTTGGCGGCATAAGGATTAGCAGCATTATCAGGCGCAATGCCAAAACCTTCGGGATTACGGTTCATGGTATTATCTAAGTATTGCTTGCCTACATATTTGCTGATGAAAGCAATTTCCCCGTCTTTAACAGGACTGTAACTGATCACACTTGAACCGGTAAATGACGGTGAATAGGCGATATCTGTTTTGGCAAAAGTTTCCTCAACAAGTGAGCCATCATCATAATTGGAGAAAAACTGGTGATAGTTTTTAATCTTGTTAGTGCTGAGGGTTGCGGTAGCACTCCAGTTTAACTGATCAGTGATTTTGACTTTTCCGCTAAATTCGAAACCCGCGCGGTAGCTGTCCTTTACGTTGGTACGCACCGGGCTGCCTACATCATTCAATGAACCGGTTAATACCAACTGATTTTTATATAGCATGTAGAAACCATTCAACTCTCCACTAAAAACAGGTGAGCTGAAGCGGTAGCCAGCCTCAAAATCTTTCAGATTTTCGGATTTAGGGCGGTTTTGCGGCGGCGAGTCGACATAATCATCGCGGTTGGGCTCATGGTTTCCTACCGCGAAGGAAGCGTATAAGTTACTATGTCCGTTAAATTGATAAGTAACCCCGGCTTTAGGGTTAAAAAAGTTTAACTCTGCTGTTTGCTGGGCATTATTCAGGTTTTTGTCGATGCCGTAAAACGAATAATTAATATGGCGGTACTGCATGTCGGCATACAGCAAAAATTTCTCTACATGCCATTCGGCGCGGCCGAAAATATTAAAGTCCTTCTTTTTGGCATCATCTCGATAGTATTGGTAGTTAGGGCCTACTCCTATGCTTTCTTCGGCAGAAATGATATTGCCATAGTGTGCTCCTTTATATTCGTTATAGGCGCCGCCTAAGTTAAAGTTCAATTTTGTAGTTGGCTGATATTTTAAGGCATAAGTAACACCATAAAAATCATTATTAAGCCAAAGCCTGCGAACAAGATTAGTGGTTGAAATGGTATCGGTACCATAAATAACCGGTGTTAAGCCGTAATTACTTACAGCATCACCTTTTTTGTACTCTTCATAATAACCTTCGCCATGGGTATAATGTAAAGCCCCGCTGAATGAGAGTTTATCCGAAAACTTTTTATCGTATAGTAATTGATAATGGTTCTGAAGGTAGTCGTCAACTTGGTCTTTATAAAACGCGCCATTGCCCATATCTCCCAATTCGTTATAAGTACGGTTATCCGGGCGGGTATCATCGCCTATTACATAATCGGCTACGCCGTTCCAGGCCTGGTAGGTACGTTCATGGCCCGAGAACACATTTAATCTTAAAGTACTGTTATCACCATAATAAGCCCCGCTTACAAAAAAGGATTTTAACCGGGACGATGCACGGGCGATATACCCGTCGGAACGGATGCGCGATAACCTGCCGTCGATACTGAACCTGCCGCCAAGCAGACCAGTCCCTACGCTTACGGTGTTTTTTAGTGAACCGTATGAACCTGCCGAGTTATCGAGCTGAGCATAGGCGGTATCCCTGCGGGTAGCGGTTTGTACATTGATACTACCTCCAAAGGCACCTGCTCCATTGGTTGAGGTACCCACACCACGCTGGATTTGCAGGGTGTTGATAGATGATGCAAAATCGGGCAAATCGACAAAATATGCGCCCTGGCTTTCAGCATCATTTAAAGGAATGCCGTTAACCGTTACGTTAATGCGCGATGCGTCTGATCCGCGGATGCGGATCCCTGTGTAACCTATACCTGTACCTGCATCCGAGTTGATCACTACCGATGGCGTTTGATTTAACAAATAAGGCAGGTCCTGACCAAAGTTGTTTTTTTCGAGATCTTTTTTGCTGAGGTTAGTGAATGCTGTAGGTGAGTTTTTACCTGCACGGGTAGCGGTTACAGTAACCTCGTCAGCAGTAAATGTACTGCCGCCCAATAAAAAGTTGATTGATTGATTAGCAGCAAGTGTAACACTTTTGGTTAAAGGTTGATAGCCGATATAGCTGACTTTAACGGTATAATTGCCTTTTTTCAGATCGTTAAAACTATACTTACCTGCAGCGTCGGTAATAGTGCTTTGCTGCGGGTTTAAAATAGTGATAGTTGCGCCGGGCAATGCTTCGCCGGATTGATTGGTTACTTTCCCCGAAATGGAAAGCTGGGCCGATGCCATAACAGGCAACAACAGGGCCATAACAGCCACAAATAAATTTTTCAAAATGTTGTAACAAAAATTGAGTTAAACCATCTGCGCGCCAGGGTAACGCGGCAGTACACTTAACTTATTTACCTTTATCCCTCCGCCGGCATTATCCGGATCAGGTGTGGGGGGAAGTCGTGAGCCGGAAGTCGTTAGTCCAAAGTCGCTTTGACTTAAGGCTTAAAACTTAGTACTTATTGACTTACTCCCTGGGTATGATCTCAGCCCGTCTTTCAGTTTGGTAAAACAATCTGCAGTTTGTTTTGCAACCAAAGCAAGGCACCCCTTGAGAATTATTGAGGCAAAGATAGGATTTAAGTCCGAAAGTCAATGGTCAGGAAGTCCGAAAGCTGAATATCTGCACTCAAAAGCCAGTAAGCCTATAGATATGCAGAAAGAATACTGTTACTTTCGGACTTTCCGACTTTCGGACTTCCAGACTTCCAACTAAAACCCTACTTTTGCAGACTTTTATAAAACATTGTTATGCTTAGAACTCATACCTGCGGCGAATTAAATATCAGCCATTTAGGCCAAACCGTTACTTTATGCGGTTGGGTACAAAAATCGCGCGATTTGGGCGGTACCACTTTTATCGATGTGCGCGACCGTTATGGTTTAACCCAATTGATATTTAACACAGATACAGATGCTACCCTGCGCGAAAAAAGCCGCGGGCTTGGTCGTGAGTTTGTGATCAAAGTTACCGGTGATGTAATTGAACGGGCCAGCAAGAATACCAAAATCCCAACCGGCGAAATTGAAATTGCAGTTACTGATATTGAAGTACTTAATGCCGCCAAGTTGCCGCCGTTCCTGATTGAGGACGAAACCGATGGCGGTGAGGAACTGCGTGCCAAATATCGCTACCTCGACCTGCGCCGTAACCCTATCCGCAACAACCTGGTACTTCGCCATAAGATGGCGCAGGAAGTGCGTAAATATTTAGATAAGCTTGATTTCATCGAAGTTGAAACCCCGGTACTGATCAAATCGACTCCAGAAGGCGCGCGTGACTTTGTGGTGCCAAGCCGCATGAACGCAGGTGAATTTTACGCCCTCCCGCAATCGCCCCAAACTTTTAAGCAATTATTGATGGTAAGCGGCTTTGACCGTTATTTCCAGATCGTAAAATGTTTCAGGGATGAGGACTTACGTGCCGACCGCCAGCCAGAGTTTACCCAGATCGACTGCGAGCTTTCGTTTGTGAGCCAGGAAGATATCCTGAATATTTTTGAAGGCCTTACACGTCACCTGTTCAAAACTGTAAAGGGTATTGATTTGGTTGAACTGCCGCGCATGTTGTATTCAGATGCTATGCGTTTATACGGATCTGACAAACCCGACCTGCGTTTCGGGATGGAGTTTGTTGAGTTGAATGATATTGTTAAAGGCAAAGGATTTAGCATTTTTGATAATGCAGAACTGGTTGTTGGCATCAACGCCAAAGGCTGCGCAGGTTATACCCGTAAACAGGTTGATGAACTTACCGAGTGGTTAAAACGCCCGCAAATTGGTGTAACCGGCATGATCTATTGCCGTTACAATGAGGATGGCACCCTGAAGTCATCGGTTGATAAATTTTATAGTGAAGATGAGCTGACCAACTGGGCTGCTGCTTTCAATGCCGAAAAAGGCGATTTGATGCTGATCCTGGCTGGTAGCGCCGATAAGGTTCGCAAACAACTGAACGAACTGCGTTTAGAAATGGGCAGCCGTTTGGGCCTGCGCGATAAAAATATTTTTGCGCCGCTATGGGTTGTTGACTTCCCGTTGCTGGAGTGGGACGAAGAAAGTGGCCGTTATCATGCTATGCACCATCCGTTCACTTCACCCAAACCCGAGGATATTGCCTTGTTAGATACTGAACCAGGTGCAGTACGCGCTAACGCTTATGACCTGGTGATCAACGGTACCGAAATTGGAGGTGGCTCTATCCGGATCCACGACCGCGGCTTGCAATCATTGATGTTCAAGCACCTTGGTTTTTCGCCGGAAGAAGCACAAAAACAGTTTGGCTTTTTGATGGATGCTTTTGAATATGGAGCACCTCCGCATGGTGGTATAGCATTTGGTTTCGATCGTTTGGCATCGATATTTGCAGGTTTGGATTCAATTCGCGACGTGATCGCATTCCCTAAAAATAATTCGGGCCGCGATGTGATGATCGATTCGCCATCAACCATTGCCGAAGCACAAATGACCGAACTAAAAATAAAAACAACGGTTTAACTAACCCAAAACATACACTGAGCCTCCTTTATTGCAAAGGGGGCTTTTATTTGGACCTCCATCATGAAAAAATATGTTCTATTGCTAAGCGCGGTTATTATTACACTGATGATGTCATGTTATAACTCAGCGAAATTAAACCGGGCTAAACAAGCCAAAACAGATGATTCGCTGATCCGCGTTTACCTGAAGGCCAACCCCCAGATCAAAGTGCAGAAACACCCCTCCGGTATTTATTACCAGGTTTTATCCGAAGGCAAGGGGAGAAATCCTAACGAAAATTCGTTGGCCACTGTAAATTATACCGCAGCGCTGTTAAATGATATGGTAGTTGATAAAGCGAACGGTTTTTCAAGCTCGTTAGACCGTTTGATTAAAGGCTGGCAAATAGGCATCCCGTTGATAAAAGCAGGCGGCACCATATTGCTCATTGTACCCTCGGGCCTTGCCTACGGTGCAAATGGCGTAGGCCGTATCCCCGAAAATTCGGTATTGGTTTTCACTGTCGATTTAACAGAATTTAACTAATCTTCCCAAAATAAGTTCAATTATTGTAGCGTTCTGTAGCTTTTACGCGTCAAACTAATCCAAACAGAACTATTAACTAATGAAGAAATTTCTATTATTCGTATTCGCCCCATTGGTGATCCTCACCTCGTGCTCAAAAGACAAATTCGATGCCTCAAAACAGGCAGCCACGGATGATGCCGCTATTAAAGCTTATATCGGTACTGACACTGCTTTTCATGCTACTGCTGATGGCTCTGGTGTTTATTACAAGATAGTAACCCAGGGAACAGGTGCAAATCCAACCATTAAATCGACCGTTAAAGTAACCTATACCGGCAAACTATTGGATGGAACTACATTTGACTCGGGCACCATTAACCAAAGCCTGCAGGGCCTTATCAAGGGTTGGCAATCGGGCCTGCCGTATGTAAAAACCGGCGGTCGGATTATTTTGTTGATTCCCTCAAGAGAAGGCTACGGCAATAGTGCGGCCGGAAGCATCCCTGCAAATTCGGTTTTGGTATTTACAATTGATCTGCTTAGTTTTAGTTGATTTAATTGATGGTATAGAAAAACTTAACTGTTATGGTTTTTACTGCCGGCATGATGTGCTAAACACGGCAACCGGTACTCATACCGGATCAAGCGCTAATAACGAAGACTATCCCACAAAGATGGTCTTCATTTTTTTATCTCCACGGTAAAAATACCTTTTACCTTTCGCCTTTAACCTTTCACCTCCAAAAACTATCTTTGTGCTGTGAGTGAGAAAACCATCCTAAAACTGCAGTTGCCTACCGATCCGCTTTGGGTTAAAAACGTGGTAGAGAGCAATATTGAAGAAATTTTGACAGACCATGCTTTTTGTGAACAAAAGGCAGCCAGCAATGCCATTACGCTTATTGTTCAAAATCCCAACCTGAGCGAATTGGTACAGGAAATGGCCCTGCTGGTGCAGGAAGAAATGGATCATTTTAAACGCGTACATGATATTATATTGAAACGCGGTTATATTCTCGGCCGCGAGCGGAAGGACAACTATGTGAACGAGCTCAGAAAATTTATCATCACAGGCGGTGGCCGCGAAGCTCAGCTGATTGACAGGCTGCTGTTTTCGGCTATGATAGAAGCCAGGAGCTGTGAACGCTTCAAAGTGCTGTCCGAAAATATTAATGATGAACAACTGGCAACTTTTTACCACGAACTAATGGTAAGCGAAGCAACCCACTACTCTATGTTTATTCGGCTGGCCAAAAAATACTCTGAAGAAATTGATGTTGAAGCCCGCTGGAAACAATTTCTGGAGTATGAAGCCCAGGTAATTCAGAACTACGGTAAAGGTGAAACTATTCATGGGTAAGTTTTGAGTCTGAATCGAAGCTTTGACGTGTTGACCTGTACGCTTCACTTACTACTTAAACTACAGACTTTTAACTTAAGACTGTTCATGGCCTTTCCGCTGTTTTTTTAAATACCCGGGGCCAGTGCAAATATGGCGTAAGCAAGCGCGAACCTGCTGCTATTGATATTAGAATTAATATTAATGAGCGCAATATTTCATTTTACTGCAAAAACCGGGTTTTTGGTTTACGGAAAAGTGATTACCAGCATACCGGCATCGGCATAAACAACACCAAACAGCGCCTGGACATTGATATCCTGGCAGGCATTTGTTCAATATAAGCAGCCTGAATAATGAGTATATTGTTCAACTTACTTTACAAACTTAAATTATGGTGCTTAAATGTATAGCCATTGATGATGAACCGCTGGCCTTAAGGCTTATAAGCGAATATGTATCACGCTTCCCGGCATTGCAAATGGTTAATACTTTTGAAGATGCTATAACCGGCGCCGAATTTTTAAAAAACACCCCAATAGATCTTCTTTTTGTTGATATCAACATGCCCGATGTTACCGGTATTGACCTTGTGCGCTCTTTGCAGACTAAACCCATGGTAATATTTACTACCGCCTATAAAAAGTTTGCGTATGAGGGTTTTGAACTGGAAGCGATTGATTATATTTTAAAACCGATAGATATTAAACGCTTCACCAAAGCTGTTGAAAAGGCGTTTGATTACTACAAGTACAAAAACAAGCCCACCGACGACGAAACTGACGAAAGCCTGTATGTATACTCCGAATACCGCATGGTTAAAATAGATCTGGATACTATTGAATATATTGAAAGTATGGAGGATTATATCAAGATCCATATCACTAATGATAAAACCATCCTTACGCTGATACCCATGAAAAAGGTATTGGAGAAATTGCCCTCCGCCAAATTTCAGCGCATTCACCGCAGCTATATCGTACCTGTCAACAAGATCCGGTCTATTCAAAATCGTAAGGTGCGGCTTACAAATGTTGAGCTGCCGGTAAGCGAAAGCTATAATGATTTTGCACGCAACTGGTCGAAACAGAAGTAAAATGAACGCAATTCTCTTGATTGGCTTATCAATAAAATTAATCAACTGGCTTTTATATAATGACTTTAACAGAGAATAAAACCAGGCAACATATCCAGCAGGTTGATTATATCAGGGCAATAGCTTCATTGGCGGTAGCTTTGTTTCATCTTGGCGGCAAATCATTACCCGGCCTGCACTACGGCTGGCTGGGCGTTCAAATGTTTTTCCTGTTGTCAGGCTTTATAATTTGCTGGGCTATTCCTGAAAATTATAGCTGGGCCTTATTCCCCAAGTACATTTTAAAAAGAATAACACGCATTGAGCCACCTTACATAGCCTCCATATTATTAACCATTTTGGCCGGGTATTTATTAAACACAAATTATCGGCCCGATATCAGTAACATATTAACCCACTTAGCTTATATCAACAATTTTACTGGTCGCCCATACCTAAACCCCGTTTACTGGACGCTGGGGATTGAGTTTCAATATTACCTGTTCATCGGCGTTTTCTTTCCAATTATTATAAAAAAATGGGGCGCCATCTCCCTGCCCCTGATTTGCTTATTGCCTTTATTTATACCCGTACCCGGATCAACACTGTTAAACGTTTTTCCTTTTTTTGCTCTTGGGATATTATATTACCTGTACCTGACAGGTAAAAGAGGGTTAACTGAAGTTTTGATATATGGCGTAGCTGTAACTGCCATTGGTTTATATGGTGCAGGGTGGCTTCCTATGGCTGCCGGCCTTACGGCACTTGCCCTTTTAATATTGCCGTTAAAACGCCACCCGGTTATTGCGTTTTTTTCCAAAATCTCTTTTTCGCTATACCTTACCCATGATGTTGTTGGGAGCAGTCTTGTAGCTTTTATGGGTATGCACCTGCCAAAAACATTTGGATTCAGGGCGTTTGAATTTTTAACAGGCATCGCTGTAAGTATCAGTTTTGCTTACCTGTTTTATCGCCTGGTAGAACTGCCCTGTTTACGGTTATCCAAACGGATCAGGTATTGATTATCCGGTTATTTACAAGCGTTTTAAACTCTTTTGCAAATCCTTTTTACATTCACCAATACAAAAGCGCTATTCATCGATACATTATTGATGAAAACCAGCTTTGTCCCAATATTTATATCATAAACCAATTATAACCCCATAAATGGTTTATTAATACCCCTTTTCATAATAGTTGCGATAGTAGCGTCTGTGTGTTAGTAGTTACATGCAGGCGCTTTTTTAAAAACAGTATTCCGTTGGAAGCAAAAAAGTTACTCCCCCTAATCAGCTTTTTTCTCATTATATTAGTTCGTAAAACAAACGCGCAAAGCCTTGGCGATCCTGTGGTGAGCATTACCTTTGGCTCAGGCAGTTCAACACATTCCGGTGCCTTGCCTGCCGATTCGGGCTCAACCAGTTATACATATAGCAGTGCCAATTTCCCAAGCGACGGCTCGTATACAATTGAAAATACTACCGCGGGTGCAGGCAACGTCTGGTGGTCGGCCACAGACCATACAGGCAATACAGGCGGCTATATGATGGTGGTAAATGCCAGCGTATCCAAAACCGATTATTTTTATAAGCGCGCCATTACCGGTTTATGTTCCAATACCACCTACCAGTTTTCGGCCTGGGTAGTGAATTTGTTAAGGAGCAATGATATCAGCCCGCCTAACATCACTTTCGCCATCGAAAAAACTGACGGAACAATTATTCAAAGCTTTAATACCGGCACCATTGCCCGCACAAGCAACAATTATGAATGGGTGCAGGAGTCGTTCAATTTTACGCTACCGGCTGGTGTCGGCGATCTGGTGATCAAAATGATCAATAACAGCGCCGGCGGTGCCCCTGCCAATGACCTTGCCATTGATGATATTGTTTTCAGACCTTATGGTCCTGTGATAGAGGCCAGCTTCAGCACTTCAAACTCAGCCAATACAGCATCGGCCTGTTCAGATGTTCCGCAAACCTATACACTCAATACGACCATCCCCAGTGGCTATACCGTTTTATGGCAATACAAAAACGGCGGTGGGGCCTGGACGGATCTTACCGGAGCAAATAACACCAGTTCAAATTACCAGATAACATCGCCATCAGTGGCTGGTACTTATTACTACCGGGCAGTAACGGCGCAGGCGGGTAATATTAATTCGGCCCTTTGCCGGTCTGCATCAAATGTGCTTACACTTACGGTTGGCGCACCGCCTCAATCAACAGCAACGGCCAATACACCGGTTTGCGCAGGCACAACGTTAACGCTAAGTGCATCAACCGGGGTGAGCTATCAATGGACGGGGCCAAATGGTTTTACATCGGCCATTCAAAGCCCAACTATCAGCAATGTGACCGCTGCTGCTGCAGGAACATATCATGTTACGGTTAAATCATCCTCTAACTGCGAGGTTGTGGTGCCAGTGACAGTGGTAGTAAACGCCCAGCCCGTTGCGGCTGTTGATGCGGTTGAGCCAATTTGCGAGGGGAGTTCGGTTACATTAAATGCCAGCGGAGGCTCAACCTATTCATGGTTGCCGGCAACGGGCCTTTCAGATGCCAGTATCGCTAACCCGGTAGCCAGCCCAACAGATAATACACTTTATACTGTAACAGTAAGTAACGGCACTTGTACCTCGACAGCCACAGTACAAGTAGATATTATAAAAAAGCCTGTGGCCAATGCCGGGCCCAACAGGTACATTACCCAGGGCCAGTCAACAACACTTAACGGCAGCACCAAAGGAACCAACGTAAGCTATTACTGGACACCGACCGATAACCTGAGCAGCAGCCTTGAGCTTACGCCTACCGCTTCACCAATGGAAGATATCACCTACACCCTGCACGTGGCATCAAACTCGGGCTGCGGTGACGAAGCAACCGACCAGGTATTTGTGCGTGTTTATAAAAAAGTAGTTATCCCCAATACTTTTACACCCAATGGTGACGGGGTTAATGATACCTGGGCGATAGAGGCGTTGAATACTTACCAAACCTCGACAACGCAGGTATTTAACCGCTATGGCGGACTGGTGTTTAAAAGCACAGGCTATCCTGAAGCCTGGGATGGCAGATCTAACGGCCAGGATATTCCGTCAGGAACATATTATTATGTGATAGATTTAAAGAATGGCAATGTGATGAGCGGCTGGGTGATGGTGGTTCGTTAGTTCATGGTTGATGGTTCATAGTTCATGGCGAAAATACGCAGGCAGGAACAATTCGCAGGCAAGCATGGTCTATGAACCATGAACTATGATCGGCTTCACCCCCGCTACATTCAGCAAATAATTATCCATCATATCAATATCCACCACATCATTTAAAAAACCGATATGCATATCCGGACGGGTGATGAGCGCTTTTTTTTGGTTTTCTTTGATGGCGAAAGCATCGAAAATGTGTTGATTTTTTGCTGATGGCGGCAGGTAAAAAAAATTAAGACTGGCCCCATAGTTTTGGGTGATCCATTTGGCAATGGTAAACAGGTCGAGCTCTTTGAGCTTGCCTAAACAGATGAGCGTAAAACCCGGTTTACTGCACCATTCATGCAGGTCGGTTTCCACCTCCCGCTTTTCGTCGAACACTTTGAGATAAGGTAGCCTATCGCCTGCTTTGATCTGGCTGGCATGGCTTAAGTTAAGGTTTATGGCGCTGTCGCGATAGGAGATACCGGTTTGCGATACCCGTTTAAAAAAGGCTTCGCGAAGGCTGGGTTTCCTCCATACCCATTTTAAAATAACAGGCAGCAAATATTTCTTTAGTAAGTTAATGAACCAGTTACGCGACAGGATCATTTTAAAGATCCGGTCAGTAGTATTAAGGAGCTCTTTTGCTACCGGCATCCTTTCCTGCGCATAGGTATCTAACACCGATACCTTAAGCTGGTTATTAATTACACCTGCCAGTTTCCAGGCCAGGTTATAGGCGTCCTGCAAGCCGGTATTCATCCCCTGTCCGCCAACCGGCGAGTGGATATGCGCGGCGTCACCAATTAAAAAGCAGCGCTGCTCCCTGAATTTATCGGCCATGCGGTGATGCAGGCGGTAGGTAGTGAACCAGTTGGTATGTTCAACAATGATCTGTTGTTGGGTTACATCCCGCAAATGTGGTAACACCTCGCCAATTTGAAGCTCGTCCTTTTTATCAAACTCATCGGGCAGGTTGCCTACCACACGATAGCTCCGTTCATCGGGCATGGGGAAAAAGCCCGCGAAACCTTTTTTTGAGAGGAACAGGTTAACCTTATCGCCAAAGTCGGCCTCTATTTTTATATCGGCCAAATAAAATTGATGCTGGTAGGTATCCCCCTTAAAAGGAATGCTCAGTTGCTTACGCACAGTGCTATGGGCACCATCTGCCGCAACCAGCCAATCACAGGTAATGGTTTGTTTATCCTCGCCGCTTTGCAGTTTCAGTGTTACCTTATCAGCATCCTGGCTTAGTGACAGCAGCGATGTGTTCCAGTATACCGGGCAGCAGTTGAGGGTAATCAAATCAAGTAATAACCGCTCGTTTTTGCTCTGCGGGTACATCTGGATAAATGGAAAAGCCGTTTGCGTTTCGCCAACATTGGCAAGCGAAAGACTGGCAACCTCTTCACCGTCCTGGTTAAACTGTACACCCCCTCCCCGTTTACCATCATTGAGCACTTTATCGATAACGCCCATCTGCCGGTAAATCTCCATAGACCGTGCCTGAACGGCAAGCGCCTTTGAATGTGTGGTTGGTCCCTGCCTGCTATCAATAATTACCGGCTGCATCCCATAGCGTAAAAGCTGAGCGGCCATCATCAAACCTGATGGGCCCGCGCCTACTATTACAACCGGGGTATGCTGCTGGCTTATGGTCATTTATTGCCGTGATAGAGTAAAAAGATAGTTGGGCGCTTGTGCAGATCAGGCACTTTCTTTTGCCATTCGGCAATGGTTTTAGTTTGCACAAACTCGGTTGCAGCGGTCAGGTCGCAGGCTATACAAAGCTTGGTTTTGGGATTGCCTGTTTTCAGGATCTCCTCAAGCATGGGGTTATTGCGGAAAGGTGTTTCGATAAATAGCTGGGTTTGATCAAGCTTTATGGCTGTGCTTTCCAGCTCTTTGATCTTTTTAGCACGAAGCACCTTATCAATAGGCAAATAGCCGTGAAATGCAAAACTTTGTCCGCTGAAGCCCGAAGCCATCAACGCCAGCAAAATAGAGCTTGGGCCAACCAGTGGTACTACCTTAATGCCCATGCGGTGGGCTTTATCCACAATCTCGGCACCGGGATCGGCAACACCCGGACAGCCGGCTTCGCTCATCAGCCCAACATCATTACCCGCTTGCAGGCCTTTAAAAAAATCGGCCTTGCCCATGTCGCGGTTATGCTTGCCATAATCATGGATTACCAGCTCGCTTTGCGGGGTTTTCAAGCCGGCCTCTTTTAAAAAGCGACGGGCGGTTTTTTCATTCTCCACGATGTACTCTTTGATACTGTTTATGGTATCAGTAAGGTAGGGCGTAAATGATTTTGCGGCCGCGTCATCGGCCAGCGGTACGGGAATTAAATAAAGGGTTCCATAGGGCATATTGCAAAGTTGGTGTTTTTTGTTTAATTTAAGCTATCAAAAGGAGGCTGAAAAATGAGGCAATTAGGCGCAAACTGGTTTATTGAAGGTCATATTGATTTTGAATACAAAAAATATATCCTGTTAAGTTACCTTCAGGAGATTAACAGTCACTTCGATAACAGCCGGTTATATCCCAACCTGGCCGACCTGATATTTCATTATAACAACCTCATCGATTTTAAAAAAAATAAATCGCTGCTACAGCAGGCCTTTCCGCAACGCTTAACACAGGCTGATATCGACGCTGTAAAACTCACCTATCAAAAGATCATTATGGATGATCAAAGCATGCAGGAGATAGAGCAGATCATTACTTACGCATTAGGCAAAATGGACCCGGCTATAAAAACCGGCAGGGACATTTATGATTTTGTAGAAAGCCATGTGAATATTGATCCGGTGGGCATTATCCCTTTAATGCCCTATCACGGTTATTTTTCGTTACAGAATGGCAAAGAACGCACCAACCGGATCTACGAGTACCAGATCACTATTTTTGAAGGCAAGGATGATAAATACCGGGGCATTAACGTAGCTTTTGTTGATGCCTACGAACAAAGTATCACCAATACCCCCGAAAGTATTAAACTGCATCTCATAAACCGGAACAAGTTTATGCCCAACCCAGCTGTTTACTATGTACACAGCGATATCACTTTTCCGCTTGAACAAACGCTGCTGCCGGTGGCCAAAAGAAGCCTGGTGAAGTATATTTCGAATGCTGCGTAAATACTTATCAAATTTTTTTTATTCGGAAGCAGTGGTGGTGCTGACGCCCTTTACGTTTACCTATCGGGCAAACCTTGAGTCACGCATGAAACAACGCTCCTCCCGGTTAGGGTTTTGCAACGTTGCAGAGCTTATGGCAAGCCCGGGCATTTAAGATGAGAGTTTGATGAACTATCCGGAAGGAGAATCATACCATGGGCCGAAATTCAACCTTGAAGGCTGCCAATGGGCGGTTAAAAGTGGCCGGTTCAATTTGCACATGCTCGCACAGGTCAGGCTCTCACTTTTTTAGCTCCTATTTATCTACCCTTACCTATCTGTAATATACTATCTTTCAAGAAGATCGGAATCAACTTTATAATTATTACTGCTAATTGCTTTTCATATGATTATAAATCATGAAATTATTTGTCTTACCTGGATAAATACTATCTGACATGAAAAAAAACGTAATAATATTGATTACCGGTTTATGGTTAAGCTGCTTTATCAGCGTGGTTCGGGGACAGGGAATAAAAGATTCTGTACTTAGCCTTCGGTCGCCGGATAAAAATATAACATTCAGGTTCCGTCAAAAAGTTGAGACCGGGAAGCGTAGCATGTACTATAGCGTGGATTATAAAAACAAACCGGTAATTCTGGAGTCGGTCCTCGATCTGCAACTGGATAATAACCTTTCAGAAAAAGCAATGGCGCTGAAGGTAGATCAGCATAAAAACTGGTGCGAAAACCTGTTGACCACTGGCGTTGATTCCTCCCGGCATGATACCACATGGGCACCAGTTACCGGAGAGCGGGCTATGATCAGGGATCATTACAACGCAATGAATATTACGCTGGTAAAGGATGACAATCCCATTTATGTAATGCAGGTGCAGGTACGGGTTTATAACGAGGGGGTTGCATTCCGGTATTATTTCCCCGAAAATCCTAAAGGAACCTACTACAACATCACTGCGGAAAACACCGAGTTTCACATGCCTGAAGGCACCCAGGCCTGGTTTGCCAATTGGGCACAAGCGCCGTATTACAAACTGTCGCTAAAAAACTGGCCCGGCGAAAGCGAACGGCCGTTAACCATCGAATTGCCTAACGGCCTTTTTGCAGCGCTGGGGGAAGCACAACTAATTGATTATGCACGCACCAAATTTAAGCTGAGTGCCGATAAATCATCCACCCTGGTAACCTCTATGTTTGGCGGGGCGCAACTCATCTCGCCGGTAGGCACACCATGGCGGGCAATCATGATAGCTGAAAAACCGGGCGACCTGATTGAACATAATTACATGATGTTAAATCTTAATGAGCCATCGGCAATAGCCAACACTAATTGGATTAAACCCGGTAAAATCATGCGGGTAATGGCCATGACAACAAATGAGGCAAAAACAAATATTGATTTCGCGGTAAAGCATAACCTGCAATATATTCTGTTTGATTGGAAATGGTACGGACCGGCATTTAGCTTTAGCTCGGATGCTACCAAGGTTGCTATACCTGATTTTGACCTGCCTGGTATAATCAAATATGGCAAGGATAAGGGTGTTGGTGTTTGGTTATATGTTAATCAGCAGGGTTTATTAGCCCAAAGTGATAGTTTATTTGCTATTTATCATAAATGGGGTGTAAAAGGCGTAAAATTTGGTTTTGTGCAGCAGGGCTCGCACCGCTGGACAACCTGGGTGGAAAAAGCAATTCAACAGGCGGCCGCTGCCCAGATCATGGTAAATATTCATGACGACTGGCGGCCAACCGGCGAGCAGCGTACCTGGCCAAACCTGATGTCGGCCGAAGGGATCCGTGGTAACGAGGAAATGCCCGATGCCACGCACAATACCGTGCTGCCTTTTACGCGGTATATTGCCGGAGCAGCCGATTATACCTTCTGTTATTTTGATAAACGTATTAAAACTACCCATGCCCATCAATTGGCGCTGGCAACAATTTACTACAGCCCGCTGCAAACGCTGTATTGGTATGATAAGCCTTCGGCGGAGCATAATGAGCCCGAACTGGAATTTTGGGACAAGATCCCAACCATATGGGACGAAACGAAAATAGTGCAGGGAACACCCGGCGCATTCATTTCCACAGCTCGCAGAAGCGGAAAAGATTGGTTTGTAGGTACTATCACCAACAATGATGCACGTGAAATCAAACTTGACCTAAGTTTTTTAGAACCCGGTAAAAAGTATAAGGCAACAATTTACAGCGATGACCCATCGGTGAACACTGAAACGCATGTCAGGGTCAGCAGTAAAAGTGTTAACAGTAAAACAGTATTAAAATTTGCCCTGCTGCCATCGGGCGGCGAGGCGGTTTATCTTACTCCCGAAAAATAATCCATAATATATATAGCATACATGAGCCAACAGCGTAAAAATAATTATGTAATCAGTGCAGATATCGGCGGTACGCATATTACATCAGCGGTCATTGATCTGGAAAAAAAGATGATCATTGAAGATACCCGTACCAGGTTAACTGTGGACTCGCATGGAACAGCAGCTGAAATACTTAAAACGTGGGCGAAAGCATTGACACGGGCTTATGAAAAATTCGGCTCTCCGGCTCAGCAGGTTGCCCTGGCCATGCCTGGCCCGTTTGATTATGAAAATGGGATTTCACGGATCAAAGACCTGCATAAGTATGAGGCCATTTATGGTTTAAATATTAAGTTATACCTGTCGGAAGAGCTCAGGATAGATGCTGCAGATATCCTGTTCCGAAATGACGCCGAAGCATTTTTACAAGGGGAAGTTGTGGCGGGAGCAGGCAACGGCTCCCGTAAGGCTCTTGGGCTTACGCTGGGCACAGGGTTTGGTTCAGCTTTGTGCGTTGATGGTATTGTGAAAGATTTAAACCTGGGCGGCGAACCTTATAAAGATAGCATTGCAGATGATTACTTCTCTACAAGATGGTTCTTACGGCGATATCATGAAACAACCGGACTGTCCGTTACCGGAGTGAGCTCGCTGATATCAATGTCCAAACACAGCGCTGTGGTCAGGAACATCTTTGATGAGTTTGCGGTCAACCTGTCTTTATTCCTCCGGGATATTATCCAAACCGAAGGTCCTGATGTAATTGTTATTGGTGGCAATATTGCAAAAGCATCGGTCATGTTTCTGGATGAACTTACCGCCAGGTTAACAGCATATTCTGGAAGTTTAAAAATAAAATTAGCTTTATTGGGAGAAGACGCGGCACTGATGGGTGCTGCTGCGGCTTTTGATAGCAGGCGAGGACTTAATATCTTATTTAACGCCAATCATCCGGGTAATTAATTTTAACAACAATATGACCAATAAACCAGCTTTTACCGAGAAAAAATTCATCGTAACCTTTGTATTTGTTACCTCCCTGTTTTTGATGTGGGGATTGCTGCACTCCATGAGCGATATTTTGAATAAGCATTTTCAAAATGTGCTCCATCTCTCCAAATCTCAGTCGGGCTTAATTCAGTTTTCCGTGTTCGGGGCTTATTTTATTATGAGTATCCCCGCTGGTTATTTTTTAAAGAAGTTTGGCTACAAACCGGGTGTAATCCTAGGCTTGGTTTTATTTGCCTCGGGCTTATTCCTGTTTGTGCCTGCGGCCAACGCGGCTTCATTTACTTTTTTCAGGATAGCCTTATTTATTATGGGCTGCGGTATGGCTACTTTAGAAACTGTTGCTCATCCATTTGCGGCGGCCCTGGGCGATCAGCGCCGGAGCGACCAGCGGGTAAATTTTGCGCAAACTTTTAATGCATTGGGTACTATGATTGGCCCCGGTATTGGCACGTATTTTTTATTTGGACCTAAAGCTATCCACACAACCGACCTAAGCTCAGTAAAAGCGCTGTATGTGGCCATCGGCTGCGTGATTATACTTATAGCAGTTGCTTTTATGTTTTTGAAAATTCCGGTTTTAACAGATCCGCATGCAGAAACTTCGGCCGTCAATCCTGATGCGGTTAACGTGGACGTGGAACCATCTAAAAAACTATATCAGCATTCGCATTTTGTATGGGCAGTTGCGGCACAGTTTTTTAACGTGGCGGCACAGGCCGGCACATGGGCATATTTCATCAACTACGGTGTGGATATTATGTATTTCAGTAATGAAAAGGCCGGTTACTTTATGATTATTTTTATGGGGATGATGGCGCTGGGGCGTATTGTGGGCACGTCGTTAATGACTTATATCGCGCCCAATAAATTATTAGCGGCATTTGCCTGCGGCAGTATCTTAATGTGCCTGATAGTTGCACAGAGCCTGGGCTGGACATCATACATCGCTCTGCTGATGATCAACTTCTTTTTTAGCATTATGTTCCCCACTATTTTTAGCTTGGGGATCAAAAACCTGGGCAGTCATACACAACAGGCTTCATCCTTCATAGCAATGGGCGTAGTAGGCGGTGCGGTATTTCCAATGGTTATGGGGCTGATAGCCAATCATAGTGTAGCCCACGCTTATTATCTGCCAATTATATGCTACGCGGTGATCTTTTTATTCGGCGCTAAATTTTATAAAGTTAAGCACTGATGAAAAGCCCGCAGAATTATATCAAACCTCATATTACCTGCCCACCATACTATCACACTCAATAATGTTACGATAAAAGGCGAGCCGATAAATCAGCTCGGCAATAAACAATGGTGTTTTAATATGCCGGCAAGCGCCGATGTTAAAAATTGTATTGAATTAGAATTATGAAAAGGTATTGTCTTTATTTTATTTTTTTAAGTTCGCTGATGTTGGCGGATCTGCCGGTAGCAAAAGCTGCTGTTTGGCAATGGTCGGTGCCGGTTAAGCCTGCTGGTACTAAGCGGGATCCGTCGAGGGCTTTTTTATGGATATCGCCGAATTGTAAGCAAGTGAAGGCGGTCATATTCGCCCAGAACAATATGGAGGAGCAATCCATATTGGAAGATCCTCAATTCAGAAAGGAAATGGGCAAGTTGGGTGTTGCGGAGATTTGGGTTAGCCCGGCTTTCAATCTTAAGTTTTTGTTTAATGAGGGCGCCGGAGATCAGTTTAACACGTTGATCAATGACCTCGCTGATATTTCAGGTTATAGCGAATTGAAAACAGCGCCGGTGATCCCTATCGGGCATTCGGCAGCGGCAAGCGCACCTTATTATTTTGGTGCATGGAACCCTTCGCGTACGCTTGCTTGCATCTCGGTAAGTGGGCAATGGCCATATGTAAGAAACGTTTTTGCTCCCGATATCTGGCGTAAAGATCAAAGCCTGGACTATATCCCTTGTTTGGAAACAATGGGCGAATACGAAGCTGCCAACACCTGGAGCGATGAAGGATTAAAAGAAAGACAGGAACATCCGTTGCTGCCGTTGAGTATGCTATCCAACCCTACACAGGGGCATTTCGCTGCCACGCCTGAAAAAACCGGTTACCTGGCCTTCTACATTAAAAAAGCCATGCAGTACCGCTTGCCAAAAAATGTACCTCCGGGTACCGTTCCGAAATTGATTGATATCGATCCGACAAAAACCGGCTGGCTGGTTGATAAATGGCGCTATAATGAATTGCCCGCCGCGGATGCAGCACCGGTAGGCAGGTATAATGGCGATGCTTCAAAAGCCTTTTGGTATTTTGATGAAGAAACAGCACGGGCAACAATAACTTACCAGGCAAAACATCGCAATCAAAAACCCCAGTTAATAGGTTATGTACAACATGGCCAAATGGTTGAACAGCGTAATACGCACCAGCAAGTAAACCTGAAATTTGAACCTGAAGCCGATGGCATCACTTTTAAACTCCATGCTGCATTTTATGATACGGTACCCGGGGGCAGTCCCCGTTTACCTGTTTGGGCAGGCATGCCGGTTGGTTCCGCTATAGGGCATGCTGCCGGGAATATTCCTATTGCCATTAACCGCATTACAGGCCCGGTTATCAAGATAAATGATTCCACTTTCAGATTGAGCCCGCAGGACGGTTTTTGGGAGAACCCGCATAGTTATGAGTTGTGGTTTGCTGCTACCCATCCTGGAGATGCTGAGTATAAACCGGCCGTGCAGCAATCACAAATGCTTGTGCCGCCACACAATACAGCAGGGACGGAACAGCATATTACATTTTTACCGGTCCCTAACCAAAAGGCACATGCAAAGGGAATAAAATTGGATGCCAGCTCAGATGCACAGGTGCCTGTAGGGTTTTATATATTAGAAGGCCCGGCGGAGTTATCAGGCAATACATTAAAAATTACAGCTATTCCGCCAAGAAGCCGTTTCCCGGTAAAGGTTACGGTAGTGGCCTGGCAATATGGTAATAGCCATGAGCCTAAACTGCAAACAGCCATACCCGTTGAACAATCCTTTTTTATTGAAAAATAATTTAAATGCTTAAAATATTAACCATAGTTATGCCTCTTCCAAAACTCAATGTGTTTTACTTAAACCCAAAGGCAATTAGATAAGCAGTATAGTCTTTTTATTATACCCGAATTGATCACCAATAATCAGTTAAGATCAAGAGTTAACGAAATATTTAACGGTGCTGCTCAGTGCGACATGAAACCTAAAGGAATAGAAGTATAGCTCGGGGCCCTGCCTAATAAGCCAGCAGCCTTTCCATGCTTTCTTCCAATCGCGCCTTGGCCAAAAACTGATCTTCTAAGGCTTTGTTCATGGGGATAGCCGTATCGAGGCTACCGCAGCGCATTACAGGAGCATCAAGATATTTAAAGCAATGTTCGGCCAAATGGGCGGCAATTTCGGCGCCGAAACCGTTGGTAAGCGTATCTTCATGCAAAATCAGCACCCGGCCTGTTTTCTTAACGCTGGTTTCCACCGCTTCCTGATCCCAGGGTTGCAGACTGCGCAGATCGATGATCTCTATGGATTGATCGGGATGTTTGTCTGCATACTCCAATGCCCAGTGTACACCAAGACCAAATGTAATTATACTGGCCTTTTCGCCTTGCCTAATCATATTAGCCTTGCCTATCTCTATCATTACATCATTATCGGGCACATCGGCGCTGATACTGCGGTACAGGTATTTGTGTTCGAAATAAATTACCGGGTTAGGATCGTCAATGGCAGCAAGCAGCAGCGCTTTGGCATCTGCCGGGAAAGCCGGGTAAACAACTTTTAAGCCGGGAGTTTTGGTAAACCAGGCTTCATTGCTTTGCGAATGGAAGGGGCCCGCGCCGGTACCAGCACCCGCGGGCATCCGTATTACCACATCAACGCCCTGCCCCCAGCGATAATGCGTTTTTGCCAGGTTGTTAATAACCTGGTTAAAGCCGCAGGTAACAAAATCTGCAAATTGCATTTCAACCACAGCTTTGCAGCCGTTAAGCGCAAGTCCCATGCCTGCACCAACAATTGCCGATTCGCAAATGGGGGTGTTACGTACACGGGCCTTACCAAACTCCTCAACAAAGCCCTGGGTAATTTTAAATGCGCCGCCGTATTCGGCAATGTCCTGCCCCATGATCACCAGGTTGGGGTGTTTGCGCATAGCTTGTTTAAGCCCGTCGCTAATGGCATCTATATAGCGCTTACTGGTAACCGGCGATGATTTTGGCTGTACAACAGGAAAGCTGTAAGGCTTGTACATATCCTGCACTTCGGTGGCCACATCCGGTATAATATCTGTTTCGGCATAAGCCTTTTCAATTTCGGTTTCAATAAGGGCGGCGAACTCCTTACGGATAACAGAGATCATGTCTTTAAACAAAACCCCTTCAGTAATCAGGTACTTTTCAAAGTTTGTAACCGGGTCCTTTCCGGCCCACCACTCAAATAAATTAGTGGGAACATATTTGGTGCCTGACGCTTCTTCATGCCCGCGCATCCTGAAGGTCATACATTCCAGCAAAATGGGGCGCGGATTTTCGCGGATAGCTTTATTAAGTGAGGTTATGGTATTATAAACTTCAAGCAGGTTATTACCGTCAATACGGCGGCCTTCAATACCGTAGCCTATGGCTTTATCAACCAGTTCGCGGCAATTATATTGTTCGTTGGTGGGGGTTGAAAGGGCATAGCCATTATTTTCGATCAGAAATATTACTGGCAGTTTCCAAACAGAGGCTATGTTAAGTGCTTCGTGAAAGTCTCCTTCACTGGTAGCACCCTCGCCGGTAAAAACAAGGGTTGATTTTTTTTTAGCCGATAATACATCCGCTAAGGCAATGCCATCGGCCAGGGCAAGCTGCGGACCGAGATGGGAGATCATCCCAATGATTTTATACTCCTGGGTGCCGAAGTGGAAGGAGCGGTCGCGCCCTTTAGTAAAGCCCGAGGGTTTGCCCTGCCATTGCGCCATTAACCGCGACAAAGGGATATTTCTCGATGTAAAAACACCGAGGTTGCGGTGCATAGGCAAAATATATTCGTCGGCATTCATAGCAAGGGCGCTGCCAACTGCTATGGCTTCCTGGCCAATACCCGAAAACCATTTGCCAATGCGGCCCTGCCTCAGCAGGATCAGCATCTTCTCTTCAACCATGCGCGGAAACAGCATTTTTTTATAAAATTCCAGCAAAGTATCATTATCGAGGTTTTTCCTGTCAAAAATCATAACGTAAAACTACTGAAGTTTTTAAAACTTTGTATGTTTGGTGATACTATCCAAAAACTATGAAGCGCACCTCTATTTTCATCATTATATTACTGCTCATGATCGGCTTTGCGGCCAGTTCGCAGGATTTTTTCTTATTGCCACATAATTTTTACGTTCACAAAGGCGATAAGCTTAACCTGCACTTGTTGAGCGGCAACGAGTTTAAACCCGAAAATGAATTTAAGTTTGCCACAGCAAAGGCAACTAAATTTATGCTGTATGAAGGCTCAAAGAAAACGGACCTTTCAAAAGTCAGTAACTCTGCTGATAGCAGTCTGCTTATCTATGAGCTGCAAAACTCCGGGCTTGCGCTTTTTGAACTGGTAAGGGATGATGAAACAGAATCGGAAAGGAATAAATTTATCAGAGCACTTGAAAGTGAAGGCCTCGATAAAATGGCCGAAGAAGCCCGGGCCAGTAGTCAGCAATACTTTGTTGAAAAGTATCACCAGTCAAGCAAAACCCTTATTTCTGTTGATAAAGCTAACGGTAAGGACTTTGATAAACCCCTGGGTGAGGAATATGAAATTGTAATACAGCAAAATCCCTATAAATCAAGCTATGGCGATGATGTTACCGCTCAAGTGCTTTTTAGAGGCAAACCCATGAAAGATGCTGTGGTGATGCAATATGTACGTACTTTGAACGGCACCATCGTTCCGCAAAAATTATTGAGCGACAGCAATGGCCTGGTATTTTTTAAACTGAGCCGTGAGGGGGTATATATGGTCAGCTCAACCCATGTTGAACCATCGCAGGATAAAAAAGCCGACTATGAGAATTGGAGTACTACTTTCACCTTTGCCTTCAGCAATACCGATGACGTACCAAATTCATACAGGGAATTTGGATTTGGAAATAAGCATTGATTTTTTAGCAGCAGTTGCAGGTTTTAGTAGCGGGTTAAAAATATAGAGACCTCATTTCTTCCCTTTTGTCGGTGATTGGGAGGGGACTGAAACCTTAATTACCTACCTGCTCGCTGAAACCGCGTTAGTAAGTTTTACAAAATCCTCTACACTCAATCTTTCCGCACGCAGATCGAGGACAGGTTTATCAGTCAATTTTTCTTTGTTAATGAGCGATGATATGGCATTGCGCAGGGTTTTGCGGCGCTGATTAAAACCCGCTTTTACTATCTGCCAAAATAGCTTCTCGTCGCAATCAAGTGTTTGTTTATCGTTGCGTGTAAGCCTGATCACTGCTGAAAGCACCTTGGGCGGAGGATTAAATACACCGGCCTTCACCGTAAACAGGTATTCCACTTTATAATAGGCTTGTAAAAACACGCTAAGTATACCATACTCCTTGCTGCCTGGTTTGGCGGCACAGCGCTCAGCTACTTCCTTCTGGAACATGCCCACTACCTCAACCACCTGCTGGCGGTTGTCAAGCACCTTAAAAAGTATTTGCGATGAGATGTTATAGGGGAAATTACCGATAATGGCAAAGTTTTCGGGAAAAATGCTTTTAAAATCAAGCTCCAAAAAATCGGCATTGATAAGGCGGGTACCTAATTGCGGGTATTTTTTTTTCAGAAAATCGTACGATTCGGTATCAATATCAATGAGTGATGTTTCGTACTCGCTTTTTTGCAGCAGAAAATCAGACAGTACACCCATGCCCGGCCCTACCTCAAGCACATGGCCGAAACGCCCTTCGGGTTTCAGGCTGTCAACTATCTTCGCTGCTATGTTTTTATCAGTAAGAAAATGTTGCCCTAAATGTTTTTTTGCCCTTACCAATGTCATTATTAATCAAATATTTGAGCAAATTAAATCATATTTGTGCTTTTATCAGGAACTATAAGCTTAAAATCTTTTATTTGCAGGTGTAAAGATAGGTTAAAGGCGAAAGGTTAAAGGTAAAAGCTTTACTTTAAGTACTGAGCTTTTATAAACCATTAATAATCATCACTGTTAAAATTCTGTGTAATCATTGGGCAATCGGTGAAATCACGAACTAATCGGTGAAATCAACATATAAAAATGAGCGATAAATTAAAAATTGGGATCAGCATTGGCGATGTAAACGGCATCGGTTTAGAGATAATTATTAAAACTTTGGCCGATAGTAAGATTTATGATTATTGTACGCCTATTGTTTACGGGCATACCAAAGTGGCTTCGTTCCACCGCCGCGCGACCCAGATTAATGAGCTTAATTTTTTGGTGATCAATGATCCTTCACAAACTCATTTTCGCAAACCTAACATGATCAACTGTTGGGAAGAGGATGTAAAGATTGATATAGGGCAGGTTACGGAAGCGGGCGGCAAGTACGCCTTTAAATCGTTGGAGCGCGCTGTTTATGACCTGAAAGAGGGTTATATAGATGCGTTGGTTACCGCCCCCATCAATAAAGACAATATCCAAAGTGAGCAGTTTCACTTCCCCGGCCATACAGAATATTTGCAGCAATATGATGGAGCCGCCGAATCGCTGATGTTTTTAGTGAGCGATACTTTACGTGTGGGTGTGGTTACAGGCCATATCCCGGTATCAAAAATTGCCGAAAGCATTACCGCCGAAAAAATATTGGCCAAGCTGAAGCTAATGAACACAAGCCTACAAAATGATTTCTGGGTGCGCAAGCCAAAAATTGCAGTATTGGGGCTTAACCCGCACGCTGGCGACAACGGCCTTATCGGCAGCGAAGAAAAAGATATCATTATACCCGCTATTGAAGAAGCCCGTTCAAACAATATCCTGGCATTTGGCCCGTACTCGGCCGATGGTTTTTTCGCAAATGGCACTTACCTGCAGTTCGATGCTGTACTGGCTATGTATCACGACCAGGGCCTGATCCCTTTTAAACAGATCGCCTTTGAAACAGGTGTTAATTTTACAGCCGGGCTAAACTTTGTGCGCACTTCGCCCGATCATGGAACTGCGTATGATATAGCAGGAAAAAACCAGGCTTCTGAGGTTTCCTTCCGCGAAGCGCTGTTTACAGCTATCCACATTGTAAAGAACCGCAGGGAAGGGCTCGAACTTAATGAAAATCCACTTTTATTCAGCAAGCTAAGCCGCGACAGAGATTAAAAAAGCCTTGTAATAGTAATGTTTTAATTTAATTACCGTTAAATTAAAACATTTACGCTGCTTGTTGCATTTACATGACTGAATGAATAATTTTCTTAGCCGCATACGTTCAATAGATGCATTCCGCGCTGTAACAATGTTCCTCATGATATTTGTGAATGACCTGGATGGCATTCCGAATACCCCAACATGGCTTAAACACGCGGGCTCAAATGTTGATGCGCTGGGTTTGGCAGATACTATTTTTCCCGCGTTTTTATTTATAGTCGGGCTTTCTATTCCCTTTGCTTTTCAAAACAGGTTAAAGCAGGGCGATAATTTCAAACTATTATCACGGATAGTGAGCCGCTCATTCGCGCTCATTTTTATAGGTTTTTTCCATGCCAACATGGAAACCTACAATGAAGCTGCCACCTTGTTACCCAAACCAGTTTGGGAAAGCCTGGTTACATTCAGCTTCTTCTTTATTTTTTTAGATTACGGCAAGGACACGTCACCCACTAAACGTTATTTGCTGCAGGGCTTCGGTATATTGTTACTTGCAGGCATGGCGTTGCTATATCGTACCAGCGACCCCGGGCATACTTGGCTTCACTTTACCTGGTGGGGTATTTTAGGCCTGATAGGCTGGTCATACATGCTTTGCGCACTTATCTATTACTATTCCGACGGGCATTTATGGGTACAACTGGCGGCCTGGATGTTCTTCATTTTCTTTAACCTGGATGTGCATTTCGGCTTTCTTGATTTTATCGACAAGCTGCAGGGCTATATCTGGATTGCGGGTAATGGCGCCATGCAATCGTTCACCATGGCAGGGGTATTTATTTCTGTATTGTACATGCGCCTCAAGGCCAATAATGAAATGAAGATGCTTTGGGTGGCCATGATCCTGATTGCAATAATTTTGTTTAACCTGGGCTTTATAGTACGCTATTTTAGTGGCGGCATTTCCAAAGAACGCGATACCCCTTCATGGGTGCTCATTTGTACCGGCATTAGTTTGGTGGTATATGCTTTCTTTATTTTCCTGGTTGATGTTAAAAATAAATACAACTGGTTTAAGGTGATAGAGCCCGCCGGCACCAACACTTTTACCTGTTACATAGTGCCCTTCCTATTTTATCCCATATATGAAATGAGCAGGATAGGCTACCCCGAATACCTGAGCCAGGGCACCGGGGGCCTCATAAAATGCATTGTATTTGCTTTTGTAATGGTATGGCTCACGGGGTTATTGGATAAAATCAATATCCGGATTAAGATATAAGCTGACTGTTTACTTTATTTTGATGAGATATGTTCCACTAAAGTTTTTTATATCTGGGTTTCCTTTTTTTGAACGATCAAAGTAAATACTGCTGAATTGAAATACTACAGTATAACCGGGCGTTTGTCTGGTTACCTGCATCAGATTTGCTGGCAGCTCATAGCCTTTTGGCATATAAAGGTTATCTTTATTCTTTTTGCTACGATATTTTTCGAGCGTAGTAGTATCGGTCATCATTTTATTCACAATCTCAATGGGATCAAATTTAACTATATCGTTATTAAGCATTAAGCTGCACCTGTGTGTTTCGGCAAAATAAACTTGCTTTATAGTGATGCCATTATAGTTATTAATCACAGTATCTGCCCCCAGGTTGCTTGCAAGTTCAATATCATATCCTTTAACAACCGTGATATTTTCTTTTTGACTAAACACATAGCTTTCGCTCTCTGAAAAATCGGTTGTTGTCTCAGCAAAGGGATAATAATAATCACTGAAACGGCCTAGGCCCAATTGTTTTTTTGCCCATTGATATTTTAAAGTCCTTAACCCCTCCCTGTCAACCAGCAGGTTGTTGTACTCCCCCTTTTGTTTTGCTAATGAATCAGCAACTATGTTTAAATCTCTTTTAAAATAGGGTTGCAAGCCCTTTAGGTCGTAATGATAAATGAAATAGCTGAGCCTGCTTGCGCCGAGGCTTCCTTCCTTCATGTTGATTTTTGTGCTATCAACAAGTGTCAGCTTTCCATCTTTAAATCCATTATGCTTTTTAAAAAAGCTAATCACCATACCCCTTTGCGAATACATACTCATGGTAAATGCACTTTGTGGCCCATAAATACTAAGCAGGGTTAGTATACAGAGTGAGATTGGAATGATTTTAATATTCTGCTTTTTAAATAATAAAAAATAAAGCGAAATGAACAGCAGCCACAAAGCGAGTGCTATCAAAAAATACCTAAACTCTGTAACGCCATAACTAAATACTCTTGTACCAACAGCCACAAATAGCAATATCTGTAAAGGAATGAGCAAAAAGTAGAAACTACGGGTATAGGTTTTAAGCCATTTATTTTCGTTTTGCTCGCGGATGGGGTATACCAACAGGAGCGATAATATGCCAAATACGGCATAACCTAATATCAGGTTTGATACAAGGCCTTTAGGGAGCTTCCATTCAATGAGTATTTTGATTTCATAAGCCAGTAAAATGAGCACATATACTGTTGATAGCGGGATGAGTACATATTGGGTGAAGATCTTTAGGCCTTTGGGGTAGCTTTCATCTTCATTAAGCGCGCGAGTGTTTGTTGGTACTCCCGCTAAAAAGAAGGTAGTAGTGAACATCCCTGTGATCCATACCCATAAAATCTGATAAGTATCCCACTCAAACTTAAAATTAAACAGAAAGTTGGTCGCTCCTATTGCTGCGGCCAGCCCAGCAAACAATACTACGCCATACAGCATACATGCCAAAAAGCGTAAAAAAAGAGTTTTATTAAACTGCCAAAACCCTTGTATCTGGCCTTTGCCGGTAAAGGCAGCAAAAGAAACCATTAAATGAAAAGCCAGGCTAAGCAGAAAGAACCGGGTATAATCTGCCTGTCGTTCGGGGGGGTTAATAATAAATATGAACAGTACAGCTATCACAGCCGCCGCAATTTTTGCTAATACCATTTTGGTTGTTTTCCATCCTTTGCTTTGCGTGTACAGCGTAGCTGAAAGACTAAGCAGGAAACCAAGGTTAGCTATCATGATAGTGCGCATACACCAGTTTTCGCTTACACGGTTAAGGTGATTAAGTTCGATCTCTATAGTAGCTGCTATGGTGCCAGCTAAGGCAAAAAGTGTTTCAAACGGATAACGTTTAATGGTATTTACCGCGCTTTGTAACAGGTTTTTTAATGACGGGAATTTCATTTGTGTGAGGTTTAGGAACTAATGTAGTATTTATTTGTGCTTTTGAGGTTCGGTTTGAGGCTTTACTTCTTGCAGAATGATGAAAATGTAAAATATATGTATTAAAAATCAAACCAATACCATGGTTAATTGCATTTAACACATTAGTGTTTATATTTGCGTTCGCAAAAAAACATCATTTTACGATAATGAGAGAAATACAATTCAGAGAAGCGCTAAGAGAGGCCATGGTCGAAGAAATGCGCAGCGACGAGAATATATACCTGATGGGTGAAGAGGTTGCCGAATATAACGGCGCGTACAAAGTAAGCCAGGGAATGCTGGACGAATTTGGCGCAAAGCGTGTTATAGATACGCCCATCTCTGAATTGGGTTTCGCCGGTATCGGCATCGGCTCGGCAATGAATGGCTTACGCCCTATCATCGAGTTCATGACTTTCAACTTTTCACTGGTAGCTATCGACCAGATCATTAATGGCGCTGCCAAAATGATGTCAATGAGCGGCGGCCAGTTTTCGGTGCCGATTGTTTTCCGCGGCCCTACCGGTAATGCAGGTATGCTTAGCTCACAGCACAGCCAGTGCTTTGAAAACTGGTATGCCAACTGCCCTGGCTTAAAAGTGGTTGTACCATCAAACCCATACGATGCTAAAGGTTTATTAAAATCAGCCATCCTTGATCCCGATCCGGTTATTTTTATGGAGTCGGAGTTAATGTATGGCGATAAAGGTGAAGTGCCTGAAGAAACTTACTATATCCCATTGGGTAAAGCAAAAGTAGTTAAAGAAGGTACTGATGTTACTTTAGTTGGCTTTGGCAAGATCATGAAAGTGGTTGTTGCAGCCGCTGCCGAACTTGAAAAAGAAGGTATCCACGCTGAAGTGATCGACCTGCGTACTGTACGCCCTATCGATTATGCTACAGTTATTGAATCGGTAAAGAAAACAAACCGCCTGGTAATTATTGAAGAAAGCTGGCCGTTAGGTTCAATTGCTACCGAGGTTGCTTTCAAAGTTCAAAAAGACGCGTTTGATTACCTTGATGCTCCTATCCTGCGTATCATGGGTGGCGATGTTCCGCTTCCTTATGCTCCAACTTTGATCCAGGAGTACCTGCCAAACCCTGAAAGGGTGATCAAAGCGGTTAAAGAAGTAATGTACGTTACCAAGTAATCATTTTAATATAAAATATGTAAGAGCCCGATATGAGAATACCGGGCTCTTTATTTTTTGAAACTTTATTTTAACTGCCCGCTTTGCCACATTTCAATCATCTTAATAGCTATTATTGGGGGATTTGTAAAAAATGCCTACTTTTAAAAATTAACATTTTTGAACATGCGATACACCTACTTTAAAGCATTTAAACCCTTATTTTTTATTGTATCGGCGCTGGTATTCACCGGCAATGTTGCCTCGGCACAAACCCAGGCGGCAACTCCGGCCGCGGCTCCGGTAACCGGGGTACAAACCTTTATTGATAAGTTTTTTAAAGAATACGACAAGCAAGGCACAGCCCGTGCAGTGATTGATATTTTTAAAAGCAACAAGCAGATGGATTCAACCCGGCTTACGGGGATTATTGTTAAAATAGATTCCATGCGCAGTGTAATAGGCAAATATCTCGGCAAGGACCTGATCATGCAGAGCAAGGCTTCAAACAGCCTGGTACTGTACAGCTATCTGCTTAAACACGAAGGCCAACCGGCCCGCATGACGTTTATGTTTTACAAACCCAAAAATGAATGGGAGATCTACCGCCTCTACTTTGATGTAGACGTTGATGGTGAACTTGCCGAATCATCAAGAGTAACGGGGAAACCATAAAAGAGGTAAAAGGACAAAGGTGAAAGGTAAAAGGCTTTTTTTGTAAAGCGTAACAAAACCTTTCACCTTTATCCTTTTACCTTTAACCTAAAAAATTAATCTACTAATATATTCTCGCCAAACTTTTGCGAAACCGTGGTATCCTCGCGGTTTTCAATTTTTATCACCAGCGAATTGTCATACGGAATTTTTTCAATCAACTGAATTTTTGTGCCTATCCCTATGTTCAGCCGTTGAAGGTATTGCAAAAATGAACTCCTGGTGTCGCGCACGGCGGCAACATGGCTTTGTGAACCAGGTTTAAGCTCAGAAAGGCTTACGGAATAGGATTTGGGCACTTTACCGTTCGCCTTTGGTATAGGGTCACCATGCGGGTCATATTCAGGAAAGCCCAGGAATTTATCCAGCCTGTCGGCAAGGGTGGCATCGTTAATGTGTTCCAGTTCTTCGGCTATATCGTGGATCTCATCCCAGTGATAGCCTAATTTCTCCAGTAAAAAAACTTCCCAGAGTCGATGGCGGCGTACAATTAATGTAGCATCCTTTAAGCCCTGCTGGGTTAACCTTACACCATTCTTTTTATCATATTCTATCAATTGTTTTTCGGTAAGCTTACGGATCATATCTACCACTGAGGCCGGGTTATTGCTGAGTGATTCGGCAATGGCGGTGGGCGTTATTTTAAAATCCTTCCCTTGTAATGCAAGGCGATAAATAGCTTTTAAATAGTTTTCTTCCGAAAGCGTATACATCAGTAATCAATTTGATAAAACACAAACATAAGCAAAAGTACAGCGCTTATTACATCCTGAACGTTAGGTAGTGCCCCGGCTTAAAAGAAAATACTCCGGATAAACTTTTGAAGATTGGTTTTAATTATAATTGTATATGGATATTCAACTTTGTATTCTTCTGCAAAATCCTCCGGCGGGGGTAGATTTCGGAATTCAAAAGGGTAGCGTAAACAGATATGAGACGATCCAAACACAACGATCCGATGGGCTGGATATCCAATTTAATCTGACGATCCAATTAAAAAGCGATTCACAGAAGATCAATGATCCTCGATTTTCAGGACCATTTGTACAGGGGAAGCCCGCAAGCCAATTCCTTTATATTGACGTTGGTGAATATGCAGGCCAGGTGGGAGGCTGGAGCCGCAGAGTTAAAGTTCCGCTTTCCGGAGTAACCTGGGACATGATAACCCAGCTTAGCCATCATTCGGCTGCATTCCTTATAACAAGCTTTCCGGCAACAGCAAAAGACGGCAGTCCCATTTGTGCTACGGTCAAACCATTTGAAGGCTGGAAGGTAAATATGCCTTAAACTGAGCCTCAATGAACTTATAGATATGCCTTAGAAACAAAATAGGCCTCCTTTTCAGGAAGCCTATTTGTTATATAATAATGTTTATTAGTGATGTCCGTGACCACCGCCGTGACCATGTCCGCCGCCACCACCGTGTCCGCCGCCACCATGACCATGATCACCGCCACCGTGCCATCCGCCTCTGTTTGGGTTACCGCCATGCCATCCGCGGTCGCCGCCGCGCCAGTGATTGGCATATCTTACATCCCGGCTGTTACGGATAATCACCTGATCATGACGGCCGCGATAGCCGGAATAATGGTCCCTGTAGTACGCATTGCGCATCCATGGGTTACGATCATTTATTACAACCTTGTAGCCATTGTAAACATTGTAGTTACGATACCTTACAGGTAAATATCTGCGGTGTACCCATACGTTGTTTTCATAGTAAACATAATTATGGGTTGGCACATCATAGTAAGCGTCAATATCAGGCATGTAATAGTAGTTTACATAATCATATCCTACGGGGCCCCAATCGGGCTGGCTGCCTATGTTGATCCCTAAACCAATACTAACCTGTGCAGAAGCTATTTTTGCAGTAAAGCAGCTTAACAAAATAACTGCCGATAAAATCATCTTTTTCATAACGCGTGTAATAAGTTATATTTATATGACTACGGTTAAAGCCCATGGTTTAACCTGTCTTAATATCTGTTGCTCCATTTATTCAAAACAAGTGCCATTGTAATGGCAACCTTAGTGTAATGAAGCAAGCTCAATTAATTGCAACACAGCAAATGTTAGTTATTTTCCGTCTTAATTAAATGAGCAATATTCCAAATTAAAAAAACTGTTTTTTGTTATCATTCGGTTAATAATTATATGGCAAATAAAAGCTTTCCGGGATTTCCGGAGCCCTGCTTTAGCCCTTGCAATACTGTCTGTAAAAACATACGAAAATAGCCGCACAAAAAAGCCACCCCAACCGGGTGGCTTGAAATATTGATTGCTAAAATACAATTATTGTTTAGGCGGCGCGGGCTGATCGGCCGGTGCTTTGCCTATCAGGTCCATAAACTGATCTAATTTGGGTGTTATGATAATTTGAGTACGCCTGTTTTGTGCTTTACCACTCGGGGTTGAGTTATCCGCGATAGGATTATACTCACCGCGGCCACCGGCAGTTAAACGTTTAGGATCAACCTGATAAGTGGTTTGCAGGGCCTGCACTACTGATGAGGCACGTAAAGCACTTAAATCCCAGTTGTTGCGGATATTTTTCTGCGAAATAGGAACATTATCTGTGTTACCTTCAATCAGCACGTCATAATTGCTATAGTCCATAATGATCTTGGCTATCTTGCTTAAAGTAGCACCTGCCTTATCAGATATTTCATAACTGCCCGATTTATACAGCATGTTATCAGACAATGAGATGTACACGACTCCTTTTAACACCTTTACATCAACATCCTGGGTTTCTTGCGGAGTTAATGAGCGGGTAAGGTTGTTGGTCAACACCATGTTAAGCGAATCGCTTTTGTTTTTAGCGTTAACCAACTGCTGTATATAGCGGTTTGAAGCATTGATCTCATCAACCAGCTTTGATATATTCACATTGCCTTGGCTACTTGAGTTTAAACATTTGTTCAAGGCATCCTGCAAAGCGGTTACATTTGTTTTTTGCTGCTCAATTTGCTCTTCAAGGCTTTTGTTACGGCCACGTGCCACGGCAAGGGCCTGTTCGCTGGTTTGGTATTTAATGCTCAGGTCTTTGGTACTGTTTTGCAATTGTGTGTAATTAGCATCCAGCTCTTTGTACTTTTTGCTGCTTACACAGCTTTGGCCTAATATTGCTGTTACAAGCAGGGCCAAAATGGATATTCGATATTTCATAGTGTAATTTGATTTAAATCGTTTAACAATAAATCGGTTAACTAAGTAACGAATATAATGTCCGTTTATAGCTAACCTATACAGGTAAACTATTAAAGTTAACCGGAATGTGACATAAAGGGGCAACTTTTGTGCCGAAGGCCAACTATGCCCCTAAAGGAAGATATAAGGGGAATTGCAAGAAAAAAGGGCTGTCCTTTTTGGGGGACAGTCCTTCATAAAAACAATCAAAATTATAACAATACAAAAACTTAATCGCGATGGCCATTGCCGTGATTGTCATGACCGCCATGTCCGCGTTTATTACCATTTGATTTTTGTTTTACGTCAACCCTGCGCACGGTTTTACGTTCAACCCAATGGTTACGGTATTTTTCATCGTGGCTATCACGAATTACAACCTGATCACGACGGCCTTTGTATAACGCATATTTACGTTTGTATACATCATTCCTAACCCAAGGGGTGCGCTCGTTAACTACTACCTTGTAGCTGCGATATACATCATAGTTACCAAAACGTGGCGGCAACATAGCCCCATGAACCCAAACATTATTATCAAAATAAACATACTGGTGGGCATTGATATCGTAATAAGAATCAATATCGGGCAGGTAATAATAATCTACATGGTCATAACCTACGGGGCCCCAGGCGGGTTGGCTACCGATATTAATATTTAAGCTTATTTGGGCGCTGGCTATTTTTACAGTTAAGCTGCTTAATAAAATAGCAGCTGTTAAAATTATCTTTTTCATGTTGTGTTATTGTTTTGTTTGTAGGTATGACAATAACCGTGCATAAAAGTTTAACCCGTTACATGTTGCAACGGGTAACTAATTGGATACAATGTATATTTTGAATTGAAACAGACTGGTGTTCAGCCTATTCGTCGTCGTCATCTTTGTCGGCTGCTTTTTTCGCTGCCATGGCCAATACAGGTTTTCCGATAACTTTATAGCTGCCTTCACCTTTTAATATTGATGCCAGCTGGGCTTTATCCTGCATAGTTTTTACGCTTTGCGCAAGTTCCTTATCATATTTAAAGTTGGTTTCGTAACGGCCTTTTTCATAGTAATAGCGTGACGCTATTTCGTTTTCAAGTACTTGCTTGATTTCGTCTTTGTGTTGAATGAGGTCGTTCTTTTTGCTGGCAATAAGTTTGGTTTTCAAACCTTCATACTCGGCCTGGATATCGTTGAACTGTTTATCCTTCGTGGCTTCAACTTTTAAGGTGGTTAATAATTTTTCGGATGCGGTGGTGTAACTATAGTTTTTATCGGCCAGGTATTTTATAAAGTCATTGTATTCGCCATCAGATAGCGTAAACGAACGGGCATCGGCAATTTTAGCGTGCTTATCGTGGTAAACGGTGGCATAATCAAATATCAGCAGCTTGCCCACCAATGCCTGGGTTACGTTGGCAAATTTTTCCTGTTTGATAAACAGGTCCGGGTAAATGCCGCTGCCGTCATAAACAGAGCGCCCGTTTTTTGTTTTAAATTCATGGATCAGCGAATCGGCCACTTTTACCACACTGCCATCGTCCTTACGGTGGGTATAATCCAGCTCCTGGATACAACGGCCCGAAGGCACATAGTATTTGGCGATGGTAATTTTTACCAGGCTATTGTATGGTAAATTGAAAGTTTGCTGTACCAGTCCCTTACCATAACTGCGCTGCCCGATGATCACCGCTCGGTCGAGGTCCTGCAGGGCGCCGGCAACAATTTCACTTGCCGATGCCGAATGGCTGTTAACCAATACCACCAAAGGCAAATCGGGTTCGAGCGGTGCGCTAATGGTGCTGTAAGTAAAGTTTTTTTCCTTTATCTTTCCTTTTTGCGATACGATCTCCACATCTTTCTGCACAAAAAGGTTCACTATTTTTACGGCTTCCTGTAGTATGCCGCCGCCATTTGAGCGAAGATCAAGGATGATACCGTTGGGATTTTTCTTTTTTAGCTCGACGAGCGCATTGGTAACTTCGGCGGCCGAATTTTCAAGGAATTTATCCAGTTTAATATACCCCATGTTGCCATCAACCATGCCAAAGTATGATACGTTGGGTTGTTTGATCTCGTCACGAACCAGGTTCTTTTCAAATGGCTGAGGCGTATTATCCCGTTTGATGAACAGTTTTATAGCCGCGCCCTTTGAGCCTTTAAGCAACTGGCTTACCTGGTCGTTATTTTTGCCGTTAAGGTCAACATCGTTTATCTTCAGGAGCTGATCGCCGGGGTGGACATCTCCTTTTTGGGCCGGGAAGCCCGCAAACACTTCTGATACAAATACTTTACCGTTACGCAAAAAAATACTGGCGCCAATGCCGCCATACTGGGTACTTACGTAATGCAGCTTATAATCTTCAATTTCCGATTCGGGCACAAACTCGGTATAAGGGTCAAGACCGTCGAGCATAGCATCAACACCGGTTTTTACCAGCTTGGCCGAATTGATGTCATCAACGTAATTGATATTAACCTCTTTATAAACAGAGGCAAAAACATCAAGGTTCTTCGAGATCTGGAACAGGTCGTCATTAAAACCTACTATACCCGCGGCCAGCAATGCAATACCTGCAAATAAGCCTGCTCTTTTGTATCCTTTTTTGAACACTAACCCCTGTTTCATCATTTATCCTCGAAAAAAATAAAAATACAAAAAAGCTATCCAGTTTGTATAACCGCAGTGTCTATTTTACAGTCGGTTGGTATCAATATTAACCAGCGCCTTTTTTAGGGTAAAAACCACATATTTGCGATCGCGGTTTACCAGGTCCATCAGTTTGGTAATCAAGCTTTCTTCCTGCCCTTCGCTGTATTTCAACTGCTCGTCTGTAAGGTGGTTGTATTTACGTTGAATCTTAATTTTTACGCGTTCCCAATCCTTGTTGGTAATACTGATTTCAGCCATGTTCAATTTATTTTCAGCAAAAATATAAAAAATACCAAGTTGCTACTGTTAATTGTTTGGCTCGTGTATTGATAATACCTGATACGGCTCAAATATGGGCCGGGTTATAACCAAAGTAAATTAATAGCGTAGGGCCGTATACAATTTAAAGGATAACGTGCGTTTATGGCTTTACATTTAACATCGAAAATCATGAAAAAGTATCTATTAAGTGCAGTATTGCTGATAGCTGTAAGCATCAGTGCAAAAGCACAATTTTCTTTAGGCGTAAAAGGTGGTGTCAATTTTTCAAAAATTGGCTCCGATAATTTTAACGACAAAAACCTGACCGGTTACCAGGCTGGTTTATTTGCCCGCGTGGGCAACGGCGTTTACTTACAGCCAGAGCTTTACCTGAGCGGCACCGGCGGTAAATTTGAATCGAATGATAATAACACCGCTTTTAGCGGCAAGGTAAGGTTCACTAACCTGAATGTGCCGTTATTGGTAGGTAAGTCATTTGGCCAAAAAGATCTGAACTTCCGCATTATGGCAGGGCCTATTTATACTTACACGCTTGATCAAAGCACCAGCGTAAGTAATAACGTAGGTAATGCATTCAATGATTTTAACAAAAGCAATATTGGTTTCCAGGCCGGGGCCGGTGTTGATATAGGTTCAATCACTGCCGATTTGCGTTACGAAGGCGGTTTAACCAAAGTTAGCGATAGCTTTGCCAAACGTCAGAACCTTTGGGCACTGAGTGTGGGCTTTAAGATTTTTTAAGTTGATAATGTCTGTGAGGGACATGTTGATTAATATAAAACAGGGCTGTCATAAATCATGAACAGCCCTGTTTTATATCTAATTAAAAGTAATTACCAATGATTAGGTTGTAATCTCTATCTGATGATAGTAACATATCCGCTAAAAGGTTGGGTTTTATTATCCAGTTTAACAATATAATAATAGGTTGATACCGGCAATAATTTTCCTTTATAAGTCCCGTCCCAGGGTTTACCATATCCTTTTGTATCATATACCGCCTGCCCATAACGGGTGAAAATCCTCACAGAACAATTAGGATAGTTGGATAAAGCAGGAATGCTCCAAAAATCATTTACCCCATCGCCATTTGGGCTAAACGTATTGGGTATAGTAACATTTAGAAGTTGTACCGTTATTTTAATTGGGCTACTTGTTACCGGTATGCTACAGGCATCGGTGCTGGTAATTATGCAAGTTACTTCATCATTGTTTTTTAATTGGTTGGTGTTAAATATATAACTGTTGCCATTTGGAGCATTTATGTCGTTTACCTGCCATTGGTAGTTGCTTACCATACTTGCATTTGATGATGTACCTACAAAACTAACCAGGGCGCCTTCATAAATGTTATTTTCGGAAGCGCTTATTGAAACCGTTAATGAAGGACCGGAGTTGCCAATTATGCCTGCTGAAATGACGTTTGATGTTGCATAGGCGTTAACGAGACAGGGGCTGCTGGTATCGGTTATATCGCAGCTCACTTTGTCGTTATTGCTGAGTGTTTTAGTGGTAAAAGTGGGTAATCCATTTCCTGCCGGTATGCCATTAACTTTCCACTGGTAAATTACATTGCCGCCTGCAGGAGTTGGCACCGCTGCGAAGCTGACAGATGTACCGCTGCATACCGGGGTTTGAACGGACGACGTAATAACCACTGATGGGGTTTTATAAGGCAAAAAGATTATGTTGGTTATATTATTTGAACTGGCTGATAACGTGCAGGAGCCAACTTCAGTGATAGTACAGGCGAAAACATCCGTAGCTGTAGCCGAAGTTATTGTGAGTACCGGACTGTTTGTTCCTGTATTTACGCCGTTTATCTGCCATTGATAATTTATTGTGCCGCCCGACGTATTTGTTGGAGTTGCGGTAAAGTTAATGGATGTCCCCTCGCATACAGGACTATTATCGACGGCTATAGTTACTGCCGGGCTAACCGGCAAAATAACGGTTAGCTGCTGTGACACAGGAGTGGCGGCATTGTGCAAGTCGTCGCCGCTTTGATTTGCCGTAATAATAGTGGATCCGGGGCCTGTAATATGGATTAGTCCCTGGGCATTTATGGTAGCGACGGCAGGATTGCTGCTGGTATACATTACAGGTATTGTAGCATTGCTCCTGCTAACATTGGCATTGAAGTCGGTGGTACAGGTAGTTTTGTTTGCAAACGGAGGGAAAACGAGCAAGAGTTTCTCCTTAATCGTAAAAGTTTCAGGAACCGGAGTTGCCGGGTCATAATTATCATTGCCATTTTGCGAAGCAGTTATTACCGTTACACCCGGAGCAATAACATGGATCAAGCCGTTTGCATCTACATAAGCAACAGCGGGATTACTGCTTGTATAGATAATAGGAGTTTCAGTATTTGTACTTGTTGCTCCCGGATGCAGAATATTATCATTATCGATATTCATTGTTTCGGGAGGCGGGAAAGTAATTATTGACGGCAGTTTTTGGCTGTTTGCCGACAATATCGACACGGTGCTGCCTGCGTTGTTTCCAACAATAAGATCGGGCCTGCCATTTCCATCTATGTCACCCATAACAGCGCTTCTTGGATAATTACCAGTCGCAAAATCCAATTTGTTATTAAAATTAATATTGCCCGACGAACTGCTGTTTATAAGTACCGATATCGAATTATCAACCTGGTTGGTTACGGCAAGGTCTGGTTTACCATCTCCATTGATATCTCCGGCGCAAATACTAAAAGGGTTTTGGCCTGTAGAAATATCCTGCCTGCTTACAAAAGAAACTGAACCTGCCGAGCTATTGTTTTTCCATACGGAAACACTTCCAGGCAAATTATTATCAGCAACTGCAATATCCGGTTTTAAATCTCCATCAAAATCTAAAACTACAACACTTTCAGCCCCTCCGCCACTTGACGGCACGCTGTAGTCAATTTTCGCATCAAAATTGATGGTGCTCCCGGCAGAGGTATTTTTAAATACCGAGACAAAACCGTCCTGACTGGCCACAATAAGATCTGCTTTGCCATCTAAATTTACGTCGGTAGCGCTGATCCCTCTGGAATTGGTTAATGAAGGAAAATCCCTTTCTGCTAAAAAAGAAATCGGGCCGTTTGGCGGCGTTGAATTAGTGTATATCGAAATGTACGATGGATAACTATACTCGTTGGTAACTGCCAGATCAGGTTTACCATCCCCATTAAAATCAGCAATCGCGATAGCGTAGGGACTTTGCCCTGTATTAAATGTAACAGCATTATCAAAATTGATCTGATTATTAGCAGACGTATTTTTGAATATAGAAATAGTGTTGTTACCAAAATTTGCAACTACAGCATCTGGTTTACCATCCCCGTCTAAATCATCAACAGCTAAGCCATTTGAATAATTATTTACTGCTTTTTGAGTGGCGAGTGTGAATACTGGTACACCCAGCTGGCTGTTATTCTTTAAAAACGAAACATTATTGCCGCCACTGTTAACGCATACAATATCGGCCTTACCGTCTCCGTCCAAATCCTTTATGGCAAGACCATAAGGGTAATTACCCGATTGAAAATCAATCTTTCCGTTTAATGAACTGGCGGTAAAAGGTGTACTATTAAACGTTATAATAAAAGGCTGTTTGGAGTAACAGGTAAGTCTATTATTGGTAACAGTAATGGGCTGACAAGTTGCACCTTTGGGAGCGCTAACAGTTAAATGTGTATTACTTGCCGATATAACATTTGCCTTTACCGGTCCAAAATAAACCGTATTACCGGAAGCATTTGCATTAAAGTTGGCGCCATCGAGATTAACAATTGTACCAACAGGACCGCTTGAAGGGGAAAATGCATTTATAGCCGGAACCTGGCCATTGGCGTTAACTGTTATAAGTAGCAGAAATGATAATAAAAAGGCACCGATCCGTTGTAATATCATAAGAAGTGCAAGGTTCAAGTTGAAAATTTGCACTAAGATATAATATTAAAAATGATCCGAAACCATCTTAATAATGCCAACGCATTAACCGCAAAATCAAAAACCGTATCATTTATTTTATGATACGGTTTTTTGATTTTGTAGATCTAAATAAAATTATGCCAGCGAATAGTATGATAATCTCGTAACTCCCCCCGCCATAACACGTGAAAGCTACTTCGCACTAAACACAACTGATGTTACCCCTGCTGTCATAGCGGCTTTACTTGCCGGTTTGTATATGAAGAACAGCTTGTGCATTTTACCGTCAGTTACCGGCGTAATTACCAGGTGCACAGCGCCGCCTTTAGCATCCTTAGCAGGCACAGGCATACTTCCTTTGCCTGCAAGTGTACCTGTTTCCGAATCAAGTCTTACTTCAAAATTAAGCGGAGCAGTCGGTGGCCCTTGCCAGAAATTGGTAAGGTTAATGGAATGTACCCCGGTAAGATCGATGTTATCCAGCTCAAACCAGCCTTCACCCGGAGGATAGATCATCAGGTTAATGCCATTGTATTTAAAGGCGGTAAACCCGTTGAATTTCTCGGTGCCTTTAAACTGGTAAGTACTGCTGTTTAACGATACAATGCTGCTTCCGGTTAATTTTTTAATGTCATTACCGCCATCATCAGTGTATTTAGCCGATAATACCAGCGCGGCCGCTTGTTGTTTTTCAGGCGGAGCAGGCATAATAGTGCCAGATGCAGCTAACGAAGGTTTCTGATTGCTGTTATCGAGCGAAAGTACCCAGTTAATGATCTGATCAAGGTCGCCTTGCTTAATGTTTGGATGGGCAGACATTGCGGTTTCACCCCAAACGCCGGCACCACCTTTAATTACCTTTTGGGTAAGTTTGGCCATGGCATTAGGATCTTTTTTGTACCTGGCCGCAACCTGAACAAATGACGGGCCTATGGATTTGCCGTCTTCTTTGTGGCAGCTTTTGCAATCCATAGTTAACATGAGTGTTTTACCGCGGTTCTCGGGTTCGCCCTGCTCGTGCTGAGCCGCTGATTGCGCCTTGTCGAAACCCTCAATATAATCAAGCCCAACATAAATACGTTTTGGATCTATCGCTTTGGTGTCTGGTCCATCGGTTACGTTAACCGCATATTTGAACGGCACGCCAGGCAGGTAGAACGATTTATTACCACCACTGATATTGATGCTAACAGTTGGTTGCTCGTTACCTGCGTAAACACTAACCGGCGCGCTTTTGCTTGCTGCACCTTTATCGTCTTTTGCTTCAACAGTAATTTTGTAATCGCCAACAGTTGTGTAAGTATAGCTAAGCGATGGGGTGGTTGTTTCTTTAGTTACACCATTACCCAGGTTCCAGGTGTAAGAAATATTATCTTTTTCCGGATCAGCGGCTTTGGCAGTCAACTTAACAGTAAAAGGCAGCACACCTGATGTTTTATCAGCTTTGAAAGATGAAATTTCAGGCGGGCGGTTGCCTGAAATATAGTCAATACGGAACAGGCCTGCATCCGGGTTATGTGAAAACCAACCGCTGCCGTACTCCAAACCATAAAGCCTGCCATCTGGGCCAACTTCCATATCAATCATGGAGTTTACTTTCAATTTAGGGAAGAAAGGTTCCATCTTATCAAAATCACCTTCAGGAGTTAGCGTGATGGCCTTTATCCAGCCGCGCATCCAGTCGTATGCTAAAAACTTGCCGTTATAATAATCAGGCAGGCGGGTTTCTTCGGGGAACATATCGGTATAATAAACCGGACCAGCCATAGCGTTCCTGCCCCCTGCGCCAACCTGCGGAAAATCTGCTGATGGGCCATAAGGGTACCAGATAAATGCCGGTTGTGCCGGCGGGAGATCGGTTAAACCTGTGTTATTACGCGAGTTATTAACCGGGTGCTTAGGATCAAACGCCGGGCCCGATTTGCCTGTGGCATAATCATAAAGGTGGTACGGTTTGTTATCGCCCACAAAATATGGCCAGCCAAAGTTACCCGCTTTTTTAGCCTGGTTAACCTCGTCGTATCCCATAGGGCCACGGTTGTCAAGGCTGTCATTATGCGCATCCGGACCCACTTCGCCCCAGTACAGGTAGCCGTTTTTCTGATCTACCGAAATCCGGTATGGGTTCCTGTCGCCCATTACATAAATCTCCGGGCGGGTTTTTGGCGTACCTTTCGGGAACAGGTTACCTTCCGGAATTTCATATGTACCATCATCCTTAAGGTTGATACGCATAATTTTACCGCGAAGGTCATTGGTATTACCGGCCGAGCGGCGTGCATCAAATTGCAAATGCCCCGGCCTGTCATCAAGCGGAGCATAGCCACTGCTTACATATTTCTGTCCTTTTTCATTAAACGGAGTTGAGTTATCTCCGGCCGAGAAGAACAGGGTTTTATCAGGTCCCGGACCAAAGGCTATCGAGCCCCCCGTGTGGCAGCAGATCTCGCGCTGCGCTTTTACCTCCAAAATAACTTTCTCGGTTTTTTTATCCAGTGTGTCGTTTTTAAACGTAAACCTTGAAAGGCGGTTTACCGAACTATCGGCAGGACTATAATATATGTAAATCCAGTTGTTTTTTTCAAACTCAGGGTCTTTAGCCAGTCCAAGCATCCCTTCTTCGGCATTTACATTGGGCACATGGGCTTTCCAATACACATCAAAAAAACCAACCTGTTTTACCTTCTGGGTATCGTGCTTGTACAGCATGATCTCGCCGCGGCGCTGGATCACCATAATATCCAGGTTCGGCAATATGGTCATCTCGGTTGGCTCAAAAAATTCGCCGGTTGATAATTGTGTCTTTTTAAAGCGATCCTCATCGGGCGGCAGCTGGGTTTTAGCCTTGCCGTAATCCAATTCTTTATTTTCGCCTATGGCGTATTTAATACCGGCAAGCAGCATTTTCAGGTAGCCCGTTTCCTTATAACTTTCGTCGGTATGGCCCATGGCTGTATAAAATGCACGGCCGCCGTCAAAATCATGATACCAGGTGGCAGGGTGGTTGCCCATACGCTTACCTCCTTTGTAACTGTTTTCATCAAGGGTAATGAGTACATGCACATCCGAGGCTAATGGCTTGCGGAAACTGTAAAACTCATCGGTACGTTTCCACACTTTAGGCAGATCTTTAGTTGCATCGTTGTTGGCGTCAACTATATTATAAGTACCGGGCTGTACATTCGGATTTTTATCATGGATCCCCGGGTGGTCATAAAACCAGGCGCCAACCAGCCGACCATACCACCCCCAGTCATATTCTGTATCAGCGGCGGCGTGAATACCTACGTAACCGCCTCCCGCCTGGATATAACGTTCGAAGGCCGCTTCCTGCCTGTAATTAAGTACATCGGCAGTAGTGCTTAAGAAAATAACAGTTGAATACTTTTTGAGGGTATCCTCGTTAAACATGGCCGAGTTTTTTGTAGTGTCTACCTCAAAGCCGTTTTCGGCGCCAAGTTTTTTGATTGCAGCTATACCTGCATCGATGGATGCATGGTGAAAGCCCATGGTTTTTGAAAAGATAAGCACGCGCGGTTTATTGGGGCGTGTTTTGTTACAGGATAAGTAAATGCAGCTGAATGCCACAAGAACCATCAGGACGATTTTTTTCATATCGACTTAATTGCAGATTGGATTAATTGGTGTTCGGATCGGTTTCAGGACTTAAGGCAGCAATATACCACAATCGATTGCAATAAATTGTTGCCAACCAAATTTATAACTAAATCTTTACGAAACAATACCCAATGTGTAAAAATGACACATTATTTTTTACTGTAATTTTGACGGTTTTTGCTGTGCTCGGTCATATACAGAAAGGCTATTTCTTTTCCTGCTTTTTTCGGCAGGCTGCACATGAAGATATCGGATCAGACCGGAAAGTTGTGGGATTAAAAGGTTAAGCATAGATTTTAGCTAATCTGAATAAGAAGAAAGTAGTATCCCTAACACCTCTTGAAGTAGCTCTGAAAGC
>NZ_JBNPWO010000030.1:0-50267 GCF_050433785.1 Mucilaginibacter sp. 3215 | reverse complement strand
GAAAATCTAAGTGGTTTTGCCCAATGGCGAAGCCCCGTCATTTATAACTCCTCAAAAAAACTTTTTTAAAATCCTTAGGTTAACGGCTATGGTGAAAACACCAACAACGGCACGGGGGCTTAACCTGTATGGCATTTTGCCATCCCCTTCTACTCACACAGATTCGATGAAAGGGACCATCCACAATAAAAACACCATCCTTCTTTAAAACGAACTTTCAGCCGTGCAAGCAGAATGCTTGCTTTATTTTAGGTCGAAGTTATGCTATCGCTAAACTTCAACCAGTCGAAGTTCTGTCTTATCATCCCCTTAACACTCGCTCCAAATCTTCCTTAAAACTCCTCCCCACCGGAATTTCATGTCCATTCAAAATAATGCGGTTACTTTCCAGCCGGGTAATCTTATTAACGGACACAATGAACGATTTATGCACCCGCACAAAACGCTTCTCCGGAAAAATATCCAGCATAGCTTTAATGGAACCTTTTAACAGGATCTTTTCCTTATTAGTATAAATGATAGCATAATCTTTTAAGCCCTGGATGTGCGTAACCTCATTAAAGTAAAGCTTAATGCGCTGTACACCGCTTTTAACAAAAATGAAACCGGTGCTTTCACCTGCCGGCAGGTCATCTGCATGATCATATTGTGCTTTCAGGGCCAGGAACTCCCTGATCTTATCAATGGCTTGCCCGAAACGCTTAAATGATATCGGTTTCAGCAAAAAATCAATTACGCCCAGTTCATAGCCTTCAAAGGCATAGTTGCGGTAGGCTGTGGTAAAAACAGTCAGTGGCGGTTCTGGCAGTAATTTCAAAAATTGAATCCCTGTCATTTCCGGCATCTCTATATCCAGCAGCAATACATCAGCGTGGTGATCTTTTAAATGATGTAAAGCATCAACCGCATTGCTGAACAGAAACACCGAATGCACATGATCAATCCTTTTCAGGTAACCATCCAATATTTCAAGCGCGAGCGGCTCATCATCAACTACCACAAATTTCAGCAAGGCTTCCATATCAAATCCGTCCTTATAATTCAATCACCAGTTTAACCCAAAAGGTGTCTTTTCTATCTTTCAATTGCAGCGTATGCCTGGCCGGATAAAGCAGGTCGAGGCGCTTTCGCAAATTGTCGAGCCCTATTCCTCCCTTACTATTATTAACTACAGATACTGGTTTGGCATTTTCAATAATTACCTCCAGCGTTGACTGCCCCAGGCTGATATTCACCTTTAGCCAGCCGCTTTTAGTTTGCCTGCCCAGTCCGTGTTTAAAAGCATTCTCAACCAGGGGCAGCAACAGCAGCGGGACAATTTCATGCCCTCTTAATTCCCCGTTAATGTTGAGCTCAATGGCAGCGTCGCCGCTAAACCTCAACCGTTCCAGCTCCATATAGTTATTGAGATAGCTGATCTCTTTTTCCAATGGCACTTTTTCGCCGGTACTATCATAAAGCATATATTCCATCATCTCTGATAGCTTGAGTACAACATCCGGTGCGAGTTCTGATTTTTTAAGCGTTAGTGCGTAGAGGTTATTCAGGACATTAAACAGGAAATGCGGGTTTACCTGCGCACGCAGAAAATTAACTTCGGCGTTCAGCTTTTCTACGGTGATTTTCTGAATGACTAACTGCTGCCCATACCAGTCCATACTTAACTTGAGCGCCAGCATCAACCCCAGGTACCACAACGTGCTAAAAAAGTTGTAGGATAATGACTCCAGCAGGTTACTGTTGCGCATGGGGCCTACTACGTAGCCATACAGGTAAAAATCAAACAGGCTTTGAGCGGCCAAATACCCAATTACCGACAGGGTAATTGCCGTAAAATAACCAAGGTACCGCTTCTTTAACAGGTACCGCGGCAAAAAATATTGCAGGTTAAGATAGGCTATAATGATAAGCAGCGCGATACGTCCGGCAACACAAACAACAAAGTAAGGCATGCTGGCTTTATATATGAGGTACCTTTTCTCATAAATGAAAAAGCCGGTGATCAGCACCCAATAAGCGCTATGCATCAGGGCATGCCTTAATGTGGTGCTGCGTTTTAAAAACGGTAGCGAGATTGGTTTATCCAGCGCATCCATTTCAGTGTTTCATTATCATTGAGCATAAAAGAAACTAAAAGCATTTGGCCTGCAAAATTATATCGACAAACTGCACAAATAGTAGAGGAAGATAAGGATAAAAAAGCTGATATCTATTATTCCGGTTATTGGTCTACTATTTTTCTGACTGATTTTCAATCCGTTTAATATTGCACTTACAAACAACAGAGGATTTCATTTAAAAATTATGATCATGAAACACATCAAATTTCATCATGCGTTTATAGGATTATTTACGCTGATCACCCTAAGCTTCACCGCATTGGGTTTCACCAACAAATTCGGGCTGGACGGATACGAGATCTATTTAAACAACAAACTCATCCTAAAGCAGTATGTGAACCAACCAATAAGTTTAAGGGTGCTGAAACTGGATAAAGCAAATGAAGGCGACGAGTTGCGCATTAAGTATACCCACTGCCGGATGAAAGGCCCCGGCACCGGCCGCAGCCTTACCCTACAGGATGAAAAAGGAAACACATTGAAAAAATGGGCCTTTGCTGATGCTTCGGATTTTGCTATGACGGTGCCGGTGAAAGAACTGTTACAGCTGGAAAAGAAAAACAGTAATCATGAACTCAGCTTGCATTATACTTCACACGAGCTGCCTAATGGTGAAATGCTGGCCATGCTGCGGTAAGACGATTCTGAGAAACAAACACCTGTTCCCATCAGGGTCTCTCCCAAAGTACCTGAGGCTCGCTGAAACATCGAATCAGCATGGCGTATACATCAGGGTCCTCTGCGAGAGACCCTGATGGGACGTTAATTTGACCTAAACCTTACTAATGGCCACTTAATTATTCTGTTCTCAAGCTCTTTACAGGATTTGCCAGCGCCGCTTTTAAAGCTTTGTAACCTACAGTAAACCAGCCTATCAATAAGGATGTTGTAATAGCTGCGACAAAAATCCATAAGCCCGGCGAAATACGATAGGCGAAAGTTTGCAGCCATCCGTTCATCAGGTACCATGCAAGGGGGGCGCCAATTACAAATGCCACAACAATGAGCGCTAAAAACTCCTTCGAAAACAAGTACACAATACTGCTTACCGATGCACCTAAAATCTTTCGGATGCCTACCTCCCTGGTGCGCTGTACCGCCATAAATGATACCAGGCCGTACAAACCAAGGCAGGAGATAAAAATAGCGATGAGCGCGAATACTTTATAGATCAGTTCGAGCTGGTTTTCCTGTTCGTAAAATTTGGCAATGCTATCGTCAACAAAAAAGCCGGTGTAAGCATATTCCGGATATTTCTTTTCCCAGGTACTTTGCACCAGTGCTACCGTTTTGGCAAACTTTCGGCCTTCAATTTTGATTGCTATTTGCTGTTCCGATTGTTTTGAGGGATACATCACCAGCGGCTTAACTTCCTCGCGCATGGAGTTTGTTTTAAAGTCGGCAACAACGCCTGCTATGGGCAGATTTCCGTAACTATCAAAGGTAAGGGTTTTGCCTAAAGCATCATTTGCACGTTTAATACCCAATTTGTGTATAAAAGTTTCATTAACCACCAGTTCGCGTGCGGTATCGCTGGGTTCATAGCTTTTGCCTGCTATAAACCTGAGGCCAAAAGTTTTAAAGTAATCCGCGTCGGCCACTTTCATGAAAATATCAAAGCCAGGATCTTTATCTGAATGATTGAAGTAGAAATTGCTTGAATTATTATGCGATGACGATGGCGCGTCAGCCGAAAAACTGGCTGCCTTTACACCCTGCAAGGTAAGTACCTGCTGTTTAAAGCTGTTCATTCGTGATAAACCGATGCTATCGGCAGGACATGGTATGGCCAATACGGCTTCTTTATTAAACCCGAGGTCGGCATTGTTTACAAAATCCATTTGTTTAACGGCGATAGCCGTTCCAATGATCAGCAACTGTGAAATGGTAAACTGGGTAACTACCAGCACACGGCGGAGCGATAAACCACCAACAGCTGCCGAATTAATCTTATTTTTCAGCGCATCAACAGGTTTAAATCCCGATACGATAATTGCCGGATATACTCCTGAAAGCAGTATCACTGCAACTATTACACAGGCCAGGCAAAGCAATATGCCAGGATTGAACAAACCAATGGTATCCGGAACGCTGGCGATATGTTTGAGTAACGGTAAAGCAATTTCGGCTATGCAAATTGCAAGGCCGGCCGAAATTAGTACGATAATGGCCGTTTCGCACATTACCAGGCCTACCAATTGCCCGCGGCTGCTGCCCAGCACTTTGCGGATGCCTACCTCTTTGGAGCGGCCAACAGATTGCGCGGTTGAAAGGTTAATGAAATTGATGGATGCCATAACGATGATCAGCACCGCGATAAACGACAAGGTACGCAGCGTGGACTTGCCGGTTACATGATCGCCCAGCGTGCCGCCAAAACTGGTGTCAAAATGGATTGCCGATAAGGGTTGCGCTACAGCATATCTTTTCCTGGCAGCGCGTTTACTATCACTATTAAATTGTTTTTCGGAAAAACTGAGCATTTGACTTTCGATGCTGCTTTGCAATACATTTGCAGGAAATTTTATATACACCTGGCAGTCGCTGCTGGTTTCATCCCAGGTATATGCGTAATGGTAGCTTTTGGGGTTGTTCTTCCAGGTGATGTACGAAATCAACACTTTGAGCGGCAGGTCGGTATTTGGGGGAACATCCTGTATCACACCCGCCACTTTTAGCGTCAGCAGGTTATCCATCCTGAGCGTTTTTCCTACTGCCGTTTGCCAGTTACCAAAATATTTTATGGCGCTGCTTTTATCAATCACCACCATGTTAGGATCTTTTAAAGCCAACGCGCTGCCGGCAAGCCAGGTTGCTGAAAAAATATCGAAAAGCTGAGGTTGGGCGAACATGATGCCGGTGTTCTCTATAAATTTTTTATCGCCGGCGGGGTTACCGTTAGCCGCCGGGGCTACGATCTGGCTGCCATAAATGGCGTTGATACCTGCAATGGTAGCCTGTGGGAAATAAAGACGAAAAGCATCTATCGCAGGCGTTGAGATCCCGGCACTATACCTGATATTACCTTCCCGCTCTTTTTTTGTAACAATGCGATACGTGCTTTTATAACCGGGTTGATAGGTGTCAAAGCTCAACTCATATTGAACAACTACAAATATCAGCAGGCAGGCCGCAATGCCCACCGCCAGCCCGGCTACATTAATGGCCGAGTAACTTTTGTGACGGGTGATATTACGCCACGCGATCTTAAAATAATTTTTGAACATATAGCTGCGGTTTAATTTTCGGGAAGACCACATGATCGCGGCTTCATGGTCCGAAATTACCCTTGCAAACTGAGTACGTCGTCTTAAGTTATAACCTGGGAACTCTTTTTGAGGTTCATTTTTATATTCCGCCGGGCTTTTGCCGGTTATTTGTTTAAAAATGCGGTTGAAGGATGATTTTGAGTTAAAACCGGAATCCAGTGCTATGCCAAGCAGGGTTATATGAGCAAAAGCAGGATCCTGCATTTTCCGGACTACTTCCGCAACGCGATATTCGTTAATAAAATCGTTAAAGTTTTTTTTGAGAGCAATATTAATGATCCGGGATAATTCATGCACTGTGAGCCCAAGCTTGTCAGCGAGCGAGGTCAAACTCAACTCCGCGTCCTCGTAATACCGCTTGTCTTCCATAACCCGCCTGAGCCAGGCCCCCTTTTGCCGCAGCACTGCCGGAACCGGTGTTCTCGAAACCGCGGGAGCCTGCGCAATAATAGTGCTTCCTGGTTTTGAATGGACTGTCGCCGCTATCCAGATCATCATTCCTGCTAACAGCAAGTACAAGGGGTAATACGCGTTAATACCCAACCGGTAGTGGAAATAAAAATAATCCGCAGCGGCAAACGGCAGCCATAATAACCATAAAAGGCCCAAAGCCTTAATTAACCGATGCAGCCAGCGCATTTGGTTGCAGTAGCGGTCGTTTACGCTATTGAATTTTAACTCCCGGTAATAACTTTCTATCAGCCTGAAAGAAATATACAGGTAGGCAACCACCGAAATGAAGGCCACCATATTGAGTACCGGATTCGCTTGCCGAAAGATCGGTGTATCATAAGTTGCCGTGCCGGTGCTGACGCTTTGCCCAATCTCCAATACAAAAATGCCCTGTTGCAGCAACAAGGGGATAAAGTGCAGCAGATCCGCGCGGCGTAATTTATACTCTGGCCGGGTTATCATAAGTACGTAAAAATAAATGAGCGGACCAGGCGCAAGTGAAAATTGAAGCGGCAGCCGGCTCCAATGCGGAAAGTAAGTGCCCAATCCAATGCTTTGTCCCAATACCCGGACCATCCATAAAACTATGATTAGCATCGCCAGGGCCAGAAAACGGTTTGCAGCGCGATTAATATTGGGGGTAAACCATAAGAGCAGGCTAAAAGTCAGCCCGATAAATATCGTTGCTAAAAATGCAAAATCATAAGGGGTAATATGGAAAATGAATGCAGTCAAGTTGCCCAATTGCGTCAAAGGTTATTCCAACTTTATAACTTACTGAAATATAGCGATTACAATTTTACAAGAGGCAATTATTGTAATAAAAACGGACGTTTGGTTGTGCGGATATGGGTCACCATTATTGTTTGAGGATACAAGGTCAGGTTTGTGATTCCGCGGCGTTATGTTCCACTTTTCATTAGCCGGCCGAAGTTAAAATCTGTTATATGCGCCTGCAATAGCTATCTGACGAAGCTACGCTTCGTCAGATATAGAGAGAAGGGCACAAAGCTAATATTACATTCTTTAACTACTGGTGGCAATACTTTGTCAGTATCAAATTCAACCAACCGGTTTCACCTTAAAAAAATGAAAAAAAATGGGAAAAAAGATTAAAAAATCAGCTTTATCTTCAACAACCGTGAAACACTCAATAAACATTCCATAAAGTTTTAAACGTTGATTATCAATAATTTAACAATGTTCCATACAAAACATTAAAGCGCTGACTATCAATCGATAACTTATAAAACCCGTTTCACTGTTTCACTCTTAAAAAATGGAACATATCCATTTTTTAAGAAAAAGAAACACGGGGCTTTTTTCATTTTTTTTGGGGAATCAAAAAATTGGGACAGCCTGTTTGTTACACAAATGCTGCTATTATAAAATCGTCGCCGTCGCAAGCCTCCCGGCTTGCAGCCCGGTTGCCAGCCTGCCGGTTTTACGTGGCGCTAATCGTACACATTACCGTCATTTTGTTGCAATTAACAATAATTCATTATATTGATGTACCTTATCATCGGCATAAAAAATTAAATTTGCAGCTGCAAACATTCATTCTTTTGGACAGAAAACTGATTATAGGAACCCGTGGCAGTGAATTGGCTTTATGGCAGGCCAATTTCGTTAAAGACAGCCTTGCTGCCATTAATATTACCGCCGAGTTAAAGATCATTAAAACCCAGGGCGACCGCATCCTTAACCTCAGCTTTGATAAGTTGGAAGGTAAAGGCTTTTTTACCAAAGAATTAGAAGAAGAATTAATAGCCGGCACCATTGATATTGCGGTCCATTCGCATAAGGACCTGCCTACCGAAAATCCTCCGGGACTCATCATCGCAGCAGTTTCAGAACGGGAAGACCCGGCTGAACTGTTGTTGATCTTGAAAGACTGCGTTGATGTGCACCAAAAGCTATCTGTTAAATATGGTGCTATCGTTGGCACCTCGTCAAACCGGCGCAAAGCCCAGCTCCTGGCCCACCGTCCCGATCTTGAAATTGAAGAACTTCGCGGTAACGTGCCTACCCGTATCGGTAAGCTGCGCGATGAAAAATATGATGCCATTATGCTGGCCAAAGCCGGCGTTACCCGTTTAGGCCTCGACCTGAGCGAGTTTCATGTGGAAGAAATAACTCCGGTTGAAATGATCCCGGCCCCTGCACAGGGCGCATTGGCTATCCAGATCCGCGAAACAGATCATGAACTTTTTGAAGCCCTGCAGGCCTTACATCATACCGATGTAGCCGAAGAACTGGCTGTTGAGCGTACCGTATTAAAATTATTTGGCGGTGGCTGTCACCTGCCTTTGGGTTGTTATTGCCGCAGGGAAGATGGCCTTTTCCAGGTATTTACTTCAAAGGCTAACGAAGGGGATGATTTTCCGGACAGATTGTTTTTAGAAGCTCCAACTACCGAAGGCCTGGCAGAAAAAGTAGTAGCCAAATTTGCCAAAAACCGTAAGCATCCGTCAAGTGTATTTATTTCGCGCGAGCTTAGCGAACAAAGCTACTTCCGCAAAGCGCTTGAAAAACATGGCATCCAGATAGAAGATCGCTCATTGATCCGTACGGTGCCGGTGATTACCCGCTTTGACTCATACATATTAAAAAATATCGACTGGGTGTTTTTCTCCAGCAAAAACGCTGTTGAATATTTTTTCCAGCTGAACCCACAATTCCCTAAAAAAGTAAAATTTGGGGTAATGGGCAGCGGCAGCGAAGAAATGCTGCGCCGCAAAGGTCACTTTACCGATTATGTTGGCGAGGGTACCGATACTGCCGAAGTTGCTGAAGAATTTGCAAAACTGGCTAACGGTAAAATTGTACTGTTCCCCGGTGCCGAAAACCCGATGAGGAGCATACAGCAAGGCCTGTCTGCCGATACCAAGATCATCGATTTACCGGTTTACGAAACTATGCTGGAAGAAGATGTGGAGGCAAGCGGCGCGGATGTAATGGTGTTTACCAGCCCGTCAAACGTAGAAGCCTACTTTGCCGATAACCTGCTCGACCCATACCAAAAAGTTGTGGCCATAGGCAAATCAACCGGCAAAAAATTTGACGAAATGGGTGTAAAATACACACTCCCCTACTCGCCCGACGAAGTTGGACTGGCAGAGGCAGTGTTTGGATTATAGGTTAGTTCATGGTTGATGGTTCATAGATCATAGCTATCTGTAAATCGTCAATGTGAGCTATAAACAATAATTGGCTATAGTTGCTGAAGCCACCATGAACCATCAACTATGAACCATGAACTAAAAGTTATGTTACAACGACCAAGAAGGAACCGAAAAAGTGAAGTGATACGCCAGATGGTTCAGGAAACGCATGTTAGCGCTGCTAACCTGATTTTTCCGCTGTTTATTATTGATGGCGTAAACCAGAAAAGTGAAGTGGCATCAATGCCGGGAATTTTCCGTTATTCTATCGATAACCTGCTGCGCGAAATTGAAAGCTGCCTTAAACTTGGGCTTAACTCTTTCGACCTGTTCCCAAATATCGCCGAAGAACTGAAGGATAAATTTGCTACCGAAAGCTACCGCGACGAGAGTTTGTATCTGCGCGCTATCCGCGAGGTAAAAAAGAACTTCCCGGAAGCTTGCGTTATCACCGACGTTGCCATGGATCCCTACAGCAGCGACGGCCATGACGGCATTGTGGAAAATGGCGTGATCCTGAACGATGAAACGCTTGACGTTTTGGGTAAAATGGCTTTAGCGCACGCGCAATCCGGTGCTGATATTATTGCCCCTTCAGATATGATGGACGGTCGCGTGGGTTATATCCGCAATGTATTGGATGACAATGGTTTTACCAATGTATCTATCATGTCGTACTCGGCTAAATATGCCAGCGCTTTTTATGGCCCGTTCAGGGATGCATTGAACTCGGCACCAAAATTCGGCGATAAAAAAACCTACCAGATGAACCCGGCCAATCAGCGCGAAGCTTTGATAGAGGCTGAACTGGATGAACTGGAAGGTGCAGATTTCCTGATGGTGAAACCGGCCCTACCCTACCTTGACGTTATTAAACTGATAAAAGACAATACCGAATTGCCTGTTGCAGCCTACAACGTAAGCGGCGAATATGCCATGATCAAAGCTGCCATACAACGCGGCTGGTTAAACGAGCAGCGTGCCATTACCGAGGTGCTTACCAGCATCCGCCGTGCCGGTGCAACTGCTATTTTAACCTACCATGCCAAAGAGGTTTTGGAGAATAAGTGGTTATAGGGTAGTGATTAGAGGTTGGAAATAAGAGGTTAGGAAATAAAAATATAAAACAACCGTCATTGCGAGGTACGAAGCAATCCCCGCTTAGCAGGTTAACCCTGTGTAGTTCGCGATTGCTTCGTACCTCGCAATGACGGCTTTAAAAAGATAGCTTTAAGCTTATAAATAACAATGTTCGATTCAATAAAAAAGATGTTTTCTGCAGAGGATGAACCGGTAAATACTACGGGCAAGCCCGATATCAGTCGTGAAAAATCGGCCGAATTGTATGCTAAGGCGCAAACCTATTTTCCGGGTGGGGTTAACTCGCCGGTAAGGGCTTTTAAATCTGTTTATGGCACGCCGCTGTTTATTCAAAAAGGTGATGGCAGTCATATCTGGGATGCTGATGGTAACGAGTTTATCGATTACTGCTGCTCTTGGGGACCACTGATCCTGGGCCATAACAATGCTAAAGTAAGGGAAAAAGTTATCGAGGTAATGCAAAATGGTATGAGCTTCGGCGCGCCTACCGCATTAGAGAATGAACTGGCCGAGCTGATCCTGAAAAACAACAAGTTTATTGAAAAGATCCGTTTTGTGAGTTCTGGCACCGAGGCTGTAATGTCGGCTATCAGGTTGGCCAGGGGGTATACCAAACGCGATAAGATCTTAAAATTTGAAGGCTGCTACCATGGCCACGCCGATGCCCTGTTGGTAAAAGCAGGTTCGGGCCTGGTTACCTTTGGTGAAACTTCATCAGCCGGTGTACCAAAATCAGTTGCCGACGAAACTATCGTTGTAGCGCTTAATGATAAAGAAGCATTAGCCAAAGCTTTTGAAGAATTTAAAAACCAGATTGCGGCAGTAATCATTGAGCCGGTGCCCGCCAATAACGGCCTGCTTTTGCAAGAAAAAGAATATCTGCAATACCTGCGCGACATCTGTACACAAAACGGCACCATGCTGATATTTGATGAGGTGATCTCGGGTTTCCGTGTAGGCTTTGAAGGCGCTGCCGGTTACTACCAAATTAAACCTGATATTATCACTTATGGTAAAATTATCGGTGGTGGTATGCCTGTTGGTGCTTATGGCTCATCAGCAGCAATCATGAGTAATATTTCTCCAGAAGGTTCGGTTTACCAGGCAGGTACCTTATCAGGCAACCCGGTTGCCATGGGCGCCGGTATTGCCCAGTTGAGCGAACTGTTACGCACAGGCTTTTACCGCGACCTGAACAATAAAACAGAAGAGTTCGTAGAAGCTATCCAGCGTTTTGCTACCGCCCGCAATTATAAGTTTAAGGTGTTTGGCATAGGCTCCATATTTTGGTTTGCTTTTACAGATAAAGAGTATATTCGTAAAGCCGAAGATATTGATGCATCAAGCATGGAAAAATTCAAAAAGTTCCACCGTGAGCTGCTGAACAGGGGTATTTATTTAGGTCCGTCGGGGTATGAGGTTGGCTTTATATCATCGGCACATACCAAGACAGACCTGGAGAAAACAAAACGTGCTATATTTGATAGTTTGGATTTAGTATTTAACGGGAAATAACCCCACCCAAACCCTCCCGGAAGGAGAGGGCTTAAAAAAATAAAATCTTGAAGTCTCCTCCTTTGGAGGAGATTTAGAGGAGGTTGATATGAAAAAGTCATTTGTTATTTTTTACGCACTCATAACCTATGCCGTTGCCGAACTGGTATGGTGGGGCTACATGCTGGTTACGCTGCAACCGCGCCGCACCGGTATGATCCTGGGCGAAGGGGCCATGTTTGTGGCCGTATTTTTAATTGGCGCCATTAACCTGCACCGCTCGTTTAATAAAGAACGGAGGTTACAGGAGCAGAAAAAGAACTTCCTGCTTTCGGTAACGCATGAATTGAAATCGCCGCTGGCATCAATCAAGATCCTGCTGCAAACTATCCAAAAGCGTCATCTAACTAAAGAACAGCTGCTTGATTTTATTGAAAAATCATTGAACGATGTTGAGCGTTTGGATGACATGGTTGAGAATATGCTTCTGGCATCTAAGATCGAAAACCGTTCATACAGTTTCCCTAAGGCCAGCTTTAACCTTTCGGTTTTGGTTGACAGTATTGTTAACCGCCTACAGATCTCCAAATGCGATTGCAACCAGCAGATCATCGAGGCCGAGATAGAACCTAAGGTGGAAATAGTTGGCGATAAGTTTGCCCTTACATCGGTAGTGACCAATTTGATAGAAAACGCTGTAAAATATTCAAGCCCCTGCTCATCTGTTGGCGTAAAGCTGTTTTCGAAAGATGATAAAGTTTATTTGCAGGTATCTGATCATGGTATCGGCATAACCGACGAGGAAAAGACCCGAATTTTCGACCGCTTTTACCGCGTGGGCAGCGAAGAAACCCGTAACACCAAAGGTACCGGACTGGGCCTTTACATTGTTAAGGAGGTGTTAGATAAGCACCAGGCCAGCATCAGGGTTAAAGATAACCGCCCTGCTGGTAGCATTTTTGAAGTTACATTTGGACTAACCTAAATTAAGACAATGAATAATATGCCAAACAAAAAAAGGATTTTATTGGCCGAAGACGAAGAGCATTTGTTAGAAGCAATTAAGCTTAACCTTGAGCTGGAAGGCTATAAGGTAACTCCGGCTAAAAACGGCAAAAAAGCTTTACAGCTATTTAAGGAAGAACGTTTTAACCTGGTGATACTGGACGTAATGATGCCCGAAATTGACGGCTTTGTTGTCGCCGAAACCATCAGGCTTGAAAATACCGAAGTACCTATCATGTTCCTTACGGCTAAAAACACCAACGAGGACAAGATCTCGGGTTTAAAAAAAGGTGCTGATGATTATCTTACCAAACCATTTAACCTTGAAGAGCTTATTTTAAGGGTGAATAACCTGGTAAAACGCAGCTTAAAAGGCGAAGACCTGAAAGAGTTTAACAGCTATAAAATAGGTGATAAAACCATTCACTTTAACTCATTTGAGCTGGTTAATGAAGATGGCTCCATTACCGCCCTTACCAAAAAGGAAACGATGCTGCTTAAACTGTTGATTGAGCGCCGTAACGACGCCGTATCACGCGAGCAGATCCTGGAAACCGTATGGAACTATGACGTTTATCCGTCAACACGTACTATCGATAACTTCATCTTAACCTTCCGTAAGTATTTTGAACCAGATCCTAAAAACCCGGTTTATTTTCACTCTATCCGTGGTGTAGGCTATAAATTTACCGATAACCAGCATTAATGTTCAGTAACAGGGTACGTATATTCATTGCCTTTGTATTTCTGCTGTCGTTAGGGGTGTTGGTGTATTTTCGTATTTACGAACTTGCGGTAGTGGCAGCAATGATGATCATCCTGCTCATTTGGGATTATTTTAGGCAGGGTACGTTAATTGTTGCATCCAAACACTTTCATGTAAAGGATTATGACAAAACAGCGGCCTCGTTAAACGAGATCGCGAAACCCGAGTGGCTCAGCAAAAACCGCCGGGGTTATTATGAATTTATATACGGTGGCCTTTGTTTGCAAAGGCAGGATTTTGAAGAGGCTGAAAAACACTATGAAATTGCAGCGCAATATCCATTGCGTTCGGTTAATGACCACGTAGCAGCATTGGTTAGCGTAGCCAATATCAGCATCAGGCGCGGTAATATTGAAAAAGCCCAAGCCTATCTTCAATTAACCGAAAAGCATAAGGATAAAATAACTGCTAAAATGAAGGACGTGATAAGCCGCCTTCAGCAGGAGCTTAAGACAGAATCAAGACTGTAAGAGTCAAGAAACAAGAAAAAGAGGCAAGACGGCAAGAGTCGAGATTTAAGAAAATAAGAAAAGAAAAGCAAGAGTCGGGACAGAAAGAATAAAGAGACGAGGCAGCAAGAATCAAGACAGGATTAAATTTCTTTCTTGTCTCTTGATTCTTGACCTCTTGCTTCTATCCACTTTCTTGCTTCTAACATAAAATATGAGAGATTCGTTATTAATAAAAGCGGCATTTTCGGAGCAGACAGAACGCCCGCCGGTTTGGATGATGAGGCAGGCAGGCCGCTTTATGAAAGAGTATTGGGATATTAAAAACAAATACTCGTTCCTCGAAATGTGTAAAACACCGGAGATCGCTGCCGATGTTACCATGCTACCGGTTGACCTGTTAGGGATTGACGGCGCCATTTTATTTTCAGATATCCTGGTAACGGGTGAAGCCATGGGAGGCGACCTGAGTTTCAACGCGGGTGTTGGTCCGCTGTTTGCCAATCCGGTACGTACACAGGCCGATATAGACAACCTGCAAACTGATGTATTGGATAAGCTGCAATATGTCGCCGATGCCATTAAAGTAATTCAGCAACGCCTTGCCGGCCGCATCCCGTTAATTGGTTTTGCAGGTGCGCCGTTTACCGTAATGAGCTATTTGGTTGAAGGCGGATCATCAAAAGATTTTAAACGTACCAAACTGATGCTGCACAATGAGCCGGAAATGGCCCATCAGCTGTTATCAAAAATTGCCACCGTTACGGCTGATTACTTGAACATGCAGATCGCCGCCGGCGTAAACGCTGTACAGATCTTTGACAGCTGGGCACAGGCTTTGGCATGGGATGATTATAAAGAATTTAGTCACCGTTATATTGCAGAGATCATCAGCAAACTAAACCGTAAAGATATCCCGGTGATTTCTTTCTGTAAAGGCAGCTCGGTTTTTGCACCGCTAATGGCCGAGGCTAAACCGGATGTGATCTCTATCGACTGGAATGTTGATCTGTTAGATATCAAAAAACGTTTACCGGCAGGTATAGCGGTACAGGGCAACCTTGATCCGCATATTCTTTATGCTGATAAAAAAGTAATTAAAGAACGCATCTACCGTTTGTTCGACCGAATGAAAGGCGAAAACGGCTTCATCTTTAACCTGGGCCATGGCATTATGCCTGATATCCCGTTTGATAATGTGAAGTACGCGGTAGAAGTGATAAAAGAATACAGAAACTAATAATAAAGCCAACATGTCATTGCGAGCGATAGCGTGGCAATCCCGAACTATGCAAGTCGCTCTGTAAAGTTCGCGATTGCTTCGTTCCTCGCAATGACATGTATTAATTGACATGTACGATTACGTAAAAGCTATACATATCATTTTTGTGGTCTGCTGGATGGCGGGGTTATTTTATAGCGTACGTTTATTTATTTATCATACCGAAGCCCAGGATAAGCCCGAGCCGGATCGTACTATATTGTCTAAACAATTCGAAATCATTGAACGCAAGTTATGGAATATCATAACTATCCCCTCAATGTACCTTACTATAGCAGCGGGCGCAACGATGCTTATCCTCAAGCCAATTTGGCTTCAATTTGGATGGATGCATATCAAGCTAACCTTTGTTGTGGCTTTAGTGATCTATCATTTCATCTGCCAAAATAAAATAAAACAGATGCGTAACGGCGTGTTCAAATGGACATCCATTCAACTACGTTTGTGGAATGAAGTTGCTACCATTTTTCTGTTCGCCATTGTTTTTCTTGTGGTGCTTAAGAGCGCTTTGAATTGGATCTTTGGTGTTGTTGGCTTGGTATCGCTGGCTGTGATACTGATGATAGCCGTGAAGATTTATAAAAGATATAGGGAGAAGAAATAATCAGCTGATTTTAATATTTATCTAAAAGCCTCATCGTCAAGCTATTTTCCCCTCCAGTTCAAGCAACTTCTTTTGATTTTCTAAAATCGCAGATATATCTAATTCATGATCTCCCCTTTGAGCTCTTTGCCATTCTACCGGATCCCCAAATGAAGATTCAGAAGCAGCCCTGAAATTCAAAATCCGCTCTTTGAGCGCTTCGCGGCTTATACTCTCAGTTTCTGCACTTTTTTCTTCTACAATAACATTAAGCTCTTTAGCCAAAGCGATTATCTTCGCGATGCTTTGCTTGTTATCTGATTTTAGGATTAATTCCATGATTTTATCTATTGGCGCTTCTCAAAAAGCTGTAAACCGAAGTTACAACAAATCATCATCATTCATCTTCTTAAACTATTCATCAAAATATTTACATCCCCATGCAACCATTTACATCACTCCGCCATCTTACTTATAAATGATGTTTTTGGAACCTAAATATACCATTCACCAACTGATAGACCGCTGCCGGGCCGGCGAGCGGAAGGCGCAGGAACTGCTTTATAAACAGTTTGCCTCAAAAATGCTGGGGGTGTGTATGCGCTATGCCACCGACCGCATGGAGGCCGAAGACATGTTGCAGAATGGTTTTATAAGGGTTTTCCACAAAATGGATGATTACCGGGGCGATGGTTCATTTGAGGGCTGGGTTAGGCGCATCATGGTTCACAGTTCAATTGAATACTATCGCAAACATCATAAAATGATGCAGGTAATTGATATTGACGAGGCAGGGCATGAGCCATCGGTTAATCCATTAGCTGCGGCCAACCTGGATGCAAAAGTGCTGATGGGCATGATACAGCAATTGGCACCGGGTTACCGGATAGTGTTTAACCTTTACGCGCTGGAAGGTTATTCGCACAAAGAGATAGCGGAGATTGTGGGCATTACCGAGGGTGCCTCTAAATCGCAGCTATCAAGGGCTCGTACAATACTGAAAGAACAAATTGCTAAAATGGAGGGCAAAAGTTATGGATATGCAGGATAAGGAACTGGACAGGCTGTTTCAACAAAAGCTTGATGACCTGGAAATACAACCATCGGCCCATGTATGGCAGGGCATCAACGCCGAATTAAACCTCGGCAGGCGTAAAGGAATTTTATCGCCTCTGCTAAGCGCGGCAGCAGGTGTAATATTACTGATCACCGCAGGTATCCTGTTCATCCCGAAACAAAGGGCTAAACATCATGACCATCCAACAGAAATAGTTAAAACCCATCAACCGGTAACACAACCTATGGCAGTTACAGTTAAACCCGTGGTACGTCCAACCACGGCCCAAAACAAAGTACCTGCAAATCCGGTTATAGCACCTGTTAATACTATAGCGCATGTTAATAAAACAAAAAGCAATTTGACACCATCTGTATCACAGCCGGTAAATCCTATCCCCTCACCTGTAACAGCCCATACAGATGAACCATTATTAGCAAATGCCCCCGCCGCAGATTATCCTGTTGTTAACGCCGTGGTTCCGGATACAGCAACGGGAATCAGCCCGAAATTAACCATCATTGCAAGTGACAACACACAGGCGGCATTAATAGCCCGGGTACCGTCGCATGACGCTCATGTAATTGCAGCCAAACCTGTAAAAAAACATCGTATCCGTAGCCTTGGCGATGTTTTTAACGTGGTGATAGCCGCTGTTGATAAACGTAAAGACAAAGTAATTGAATTCAGTAATACCGATGAAGACGACGCCACCATTACAGGCCTGAACCTGGGCTTTATTAAAGTAAAAAAAGAGAAAGAGAAATAATATTTTAGCGAAAGATAGATATACCACAACATATGAAACGCCTTATTTTCACCATCACAATATGCCTTGCCGCGAGCTTTGTTTTCGCTCAAAGCACACCTGCCGATTCCACCCAAAACACGTCAGATACCACCACCCTTAAAAAGCATGTTAAGGTAAAACTGGGTTTTGGCGAAGATGTAACCCAGGTGAATATTAACAATGATGAGCCTGATACCGCCTACCACGCACACAAAGCGCCCGGCTTTTCCTTTGGGGTAACCTTTTCAAGGATCGACCTGGGTTTTGCTACGCTGATCGACAACGGCAGCTTTACCCTATCTGACAAAAACAAGTTTTTAAGCTACCGCCAGTGGAAAACAAGCAACTTCGGTTTTGATGTGCTGCAATTTGGCTATCGCTTTAACAGTGCCTTCAAAATTTATGTATCCGGCGGTTTTGACTGGACACATATCCGGCTGCGCAACGATATTACTATCCAGCGTAACGCGCCGGTACTTACGTACGTGCAGGATAGCATCCACTACAGCAAAAACCGTTTCTCATCAAGCTATTTGCGAATCCCCCTATCATTTTACTACCGCAGCCATGAGGACGACAGGGGCAACTACTTCAGATTGGTTGCCGGTCCGGAGATTGGGATCTTGCTTAATGGTCGCGTAAAACAGATCAGCGAGGAAAATGGCAAGCAAAAATTTAATGACGATTATCATTTTGCCAAACTGCGCAAAGGCGTATTTGTACGCATGGGATACGGTATCATGGGCTTATATGCCAAATATTACTTCAACGATATGTTTGAAAACAGCCCGGATCAAAAAGGGTTAAGGAACTTCTCATTCGGATTGACTTTTGGCTTCTAAACAGAACCATGATTTTAAGGATTACAGGATGGCCATGATAGATGGATGACTTGCCATCCTGTAATCCTTAAATCAGGTAAATCATGGTTCAGAATCATGACTCAAACGTTTATCTTTGCCACTGATGTCAGAGATTCCTTTTTTGCAGGCGGTTGCCATAAGTAAAATATACCCGGGAAAGCAGCAGGCCGGTGTAAAAAAAACCGGGCTCGTTATTGAACCGGGCAAAATCACCGCCATTATCGGCGAAAGCGGCAGTGGTAAAAGTACTTTACTGAGATTGTTATATGGTTTGCTCTCGCCCGATGAAGGCACTGTTTACTTTAAGGGCGAACGCATTTGGGGACCCGAAGAAAAGCTGATCCCCGGTCATGATGCCATGAAAATGGTAACCCAGCATACCGATGATCTTAACCTGTTTGCCAAAGTTTGGGATAACGTGGCGGCTATGCTGCCGGCAACAGATCTCAAAGCCAAACAGGAGAAAACCGAAAGGGTGCTTAAACAGCTCAATATGTTTGCCATGGCCGATAAGCGTGTGGCCGACCTAAGCGGCGGCGAAAAGCAACGCGTAGCCATTGCCCGCGCTATTGTTACCCATCCCCAGGTATTGCTGCTCGATGAGCCCTTTAACCAGGTCGATACTTCATTTAGGGAAGGCTTACAGCATGATATCAGGCAGATAGTTAAAGAAATCGGATTAACGGTGATCATGGTATCCCATGACCCTGCCGAAGTGCTATCGATGGCAGATGAGCTCATTGTTATAAACAAAGGAGAAATTGTTGAGCATGGCAATCCCAAGGCTCTATACAAACATCCCAAATTTCTTTATACGGCCCAACTGCTCACCAATTGCAACGTACTAACCGCTCATGAAGCCCGTTTTTGCGGCATTGACATAACCAAAGAATATGCGGTTGTTTATCCTGAGCAAATCAAAATTAAATTGATAGCGGCAACCAAAAGCTGGGTTGTTAAGCAGGTGCTATTTAAAGGTTTTTATGAGGATCTGATCCTTCAGCACGAAGATATAACCGTACGGGTCTTGAGCGAGGAAACCGGGAAATATATCGAGGGAGATTTGGTAGCGGTAAGGATTGAGAAGTATTTGGAGTATTAATCTTCAATTAAACGTTCTAAGGTTAGCAACGTGATTTAGTTGTATATGACATCATCGGCCCGCTCAATCGCCGCGGGTTGGCTGTTACGTTTTTCGCTGTTGTTTGTTTTTTTAAGGTGCTCAAGAGGGCTTCGCCGTCTGTCTTGACACAAAAGTAACCAAAAATCAAGTCAGCAGATAGGCTTCTTTGCGCTCAAGGCCTTTGCCCTGCAAACCGGGCATAACCACGGGCTGCAATTATTTTGCCCTGCTTCGCTCGCTCGTTGTCCCCGCTTCTGCAAAAACTTGCTATGCCCCAACAGCAGCACAGGCCGGCATTGTTCTGCCCGCTTTCGCCCGAAGCTTACCCGCTGACGGGAAGGAAAAGAATTTTCTTAAAAATAAACCGGCGCCATACCTCGCGTTGACCACCGGTTTTTAAACGTATATTTAAAAAGATCTTAATGCCTTAAATCAAGGCTCAGCATTACCAGGTTTTTACTTTCAACATAGGCGGTGCGCTCGTTCAACCTGTCAAGGACCTGATCAAGCGCCAGGCGGGTCTTTTTCTTTTTAATGTTGAGTTTGCTGTAAACTGTTTCCTCGTATATCAGCTTATTGTTATCGTTATAAAACTTAATGGTTTGCACGCGGGGCAAATTAATCTTGTGTTCAACTACCCAAAAACCGTGTACGTTTGTTATTTTATTTTGAGCCTGCACCGCAACTGCTGCAAATGCCAGGATACAAACTGTGATAATTAACTTTTTCATGGTGTTATTTTTAATATAAACTAAAATTAAGGGCTCGTAAAATGGCATGAAAATAGCGTAGGCACACAACCCGCCAGTTACGATTAACTGCATTTTAATACGACAAATAAACATCCAACCTGAAAAACGTACCGAAGCAGCCTTACTCCAGGTAGTTCGTCATCAAATGATTGCAGTTTGTCGCACTTTTATCCTAAAAGCCGCCCAATTAAACTGTTTTACAGTAAATTAGCTATATGAATACCGGCTTCGATCTCCTGCTCAATAATATAAAGCTGCCGCGCTTTTGGCAGCACCTGATATTTTGGGTAATTGTATCGTTTTTCATCACGACGCTTTATTCGTTCCAGACCAATTTTTGGGTATCCTTACGCAATAACCTTTTGTACATGCCCATACAAATAGCGTATTACTATGCCATTGCTTACTGGCTGGTGCCCAAATACGTTTTTGAAAAACGATATGTGATGTTTTTCATGATGCTGATACCGCTTGTTTTTGCATGTATGTTTATCAGCCGTACCATCGGAATCCTTTTTGTTGCGCCCTACCTGATCAGGGTGATGCACGTAACAGATGCCGGTTATATCGCCTCAACCCAACGTCCGTTTTTTGAGCAATTAACAGATGGGCAAAGCCTGGTAAATTCATTTAAAGGGACTAACCTGTTTACCGGGTTTGTACTTGCTATTAAACTTTTTAAAATGTGGTATGAGCGCAAGCAGGCGGCATTAGAAGCCGAACTCAACGCGTTGAAAGCCCAGGTACATCCGCATTTTTTATTTAATACACTTAATAACCTTTATTCGTTAAGTCTTAATAATTCGCCCAAATCGCCGCAGGCTATAATTGGCCTGTCGGACCTGCTGCGCTATATGCTCTATGAATGCTCAGATAATGAAGTGCTTTTGGAGAAGGAAGTATTTATGATGCAGCAATATGTAAAGCTCGAAAAACTTCGCTATGAAGACCGCATCGACATTAACTTTACCATTACCGGTAATTTGAAAGATAAAACTATAGCCCCGCTGCTCATTTTACCTTTTATCGAAAATGCTTTTAAACACGGCACCAGCGAGCAGGTTGGCGCTACCTGGATCAATATTGATATCAGCGTTACACTAAACCACTTCAAGTTAAAAGTAGCCAACAGCAAACCCGAACATCCTGTTGAAGAAGGCTATACACCGGGGCATATCGGACTAAAGAACGTAACCAAAAGGCTCAACCTGCTGTACCCTCATACCTCACGCCTGAAGATCGTGAACGAAGAAGATACCTTTTTTGTGGCGCTTGACCTCGACCTGAAAATCATAAAACACGCTGCTGTACAACAAATGGTAACCGCATGAAAATCCGCACACTTATAGTCGACGATGAGCCACATGCCATTGAGGTATTGAAAAACTATCTTGCGCGCTTCAGCGAGATGGAGGTTACCGCTACCTGTAATGACGGTATTGAAGCCTTTCGCCTCTTGCAACAAAAACCTATCGATTTGATGTTCCTGGATATTCAGATGCCGGGAATAAAAGGTACCGACCTGCTGAAAAGCCTCAAGAACCCACCTAAAGTAATTTTCACCACCGCCTACAGCGAATACGCCCTTGATGGTTTTGACTTGAATGCGGTTGATTACCTTTTAAAGCCTATCTCCTTTGAGCGTTTCCTGCGGGCGGTCGACAAGATTTATCAGCTAAACGAGCATAAGGGCAAACTCCTGATTACCCATGAAGAGCCTGTAAGTGATACCCATACGTTCATTTATCTTAAAGTAGACCGTAAAACAATTAAGGTTAATATCAATGATATTTTATGGATAGAAAGCCTGCGCGATTATGTTAAAGTAGTGGCCGTAAATAACCACGTCCACATTACCAGGCAAAAGATCAGCCTGCTCGAAGAAATGCTTCCTGAGAACAGGTTTGTACGCATCCACCGGTCGTTTATAGTTGCGTTGAACAAAATAGATTCTTTTTATGCCTATAGCATGGATGTTGCCGGACATGAACTGCCTATCGGTCGCAACTATAAGCAGGACGTTCAGAAAAAGTTGAAGAGTGAGCGGTTGCAGATGGGGTGAAGTGTCTTAAAATTCTATTAATAATAAAAGCGTCATTGCCAGGTACGAAGACAACCGACCGCAGGGAGCTCATGATTGTAAGTCATTGATTATTAAGTGTATTTTTCTTGATGGATTTTATAACATGGGCATTGCCTGCGGCCCGGGCTTTCCGTTGCAAGTCCTCGCCTTTCCCGCCCGCAACCCCTTTACGCGCTCCGGGCTTTACACTGCAATCCCTAATGCGGCCCGCGCGCAACACCGTTAAAATATATTTTACATGTCATTACATTTTTTTTAGGGTTTCCCTAATGGATACTCGCAATAACTTTTTTTAAACTCACGCAACCCACCAGTCATTTACCAAATTCAATTCATCTTTTGCACGGGTAACGGCAGTGTACCACCATTTGCAAAGTTCATAGTATGGTGAACCGTACATGCTTTTATCTAAAAAGAGGTAAACATTGTTCCACTCGCCACCCTGGGCTTTATGACAGGTTACGGCATAGCCGTACGAAACTTTAAGGCAGTTGAGATAAGGGTCTTCGCGCATGGCTTCCCTATACTGTTCACTTTTTTGAGAAATGCCTTTTGCCTTCATCTGGTCATTAAAATCGATGATCAGCGCTTTGGATTGATCGTTAGTGAGATTTCCCTTTAAGCTTTCAAGCGTATCTAAAGAAAGCAGCATCTTAAACTCCTTCCCCGAAGCCAGCGCGGTGACCAACACTTTTTGAAATTTCATGCCCAGCTTTTGTTCGGTTTCTTCAAGCTCATTTACAATTACAAAATCGCCGTTGGTGAGTGGTACCGAATAATTATTTTGTGTTACCAGCAGCACATCGCCTACCTGCAGGGGCACATATCCCGAACCAAAAAGTTCGCGTCGCATATCCCGGTTTATCATTTGAACTTTTTTATTGCTGCGTGCTATAGCCAGGCAGCTATTGGGTCCGGCCGCCTTATAATTTGCCGCGTACAGGTTAAACATAACATCGTCTGTAGCGTGAAGTTTTACATTGTTGAGGTTTGATGCCGGGATCTTTGGAAATTTGGTGCGCTCCCGGCTTTCGCTCATCGTGCGGATAGCTCCTGCCAAAACCAGAATATCGTTGTCATCTTTATTACGTTCTATTTTTGAAAGCTTAACAGATACCGGGAAACGCTGATTTTTAGCCAGCCAGTCTGTATCAAGCGCGGGGCTAAAGCTTTGCCCTACGGGTGGCAACTGGCAGGGGTCGCCGACAAAAATAATCTTGCTCTTGTTAGCTACCTGGAAAAAATCCTGAAGCAGAATTCCCGAGCCAAAAACCGCGAAGCCATTGCCCTCAGTCAACGTGCCTGAAAGCATCGAAGCCTCATCAACAATATAAATGGTGGTTTCGGCATCGGCAGTGCGGGTTGAAAACTGCATGGTCATTTGTCCGGCCATACGTGGTGCCGAACTTTCGGCCAGTGTTTCCTCGTCAAGGCCATCTATCTTATCAAAATTATATAATTCGCCATGAACTGTTGTGGCGGAGAAACCCGTTTTACCCCTTAAAACTGTGGCGGCTCTGCCCGTTGCCGCCAGCATGCAAAACTTCTTTTCCTTTTCTTTAAGCCATTGCGCAATGTGCTGCATCAAAAAGGTTTTACCGGTACCGGCATATCCTTTCAGCACAAAAACATCGGCAGCCGGATGGTCAAGAAATTTTTGGATTGCCTTGAAAGCAGATTTTTGATCTGTATTTAAAGTAATGGGCACGGGAATCCTTCTTTAATTAACGGGCACAAAGCCCGCAAACATGTTTCCGGCCTCCTTCAGTGTATTAAGCGGAACATAATCACAAACTTCAGCATATTCGCCCCACATTTGCTGCACTGCTTTATTATGATGGGCATTTGCAATGGCTTCGGCACTCAGCCATTCAAAAACTTCAATAATGGCGCCGTCGGCAGCTTCCATAATGATGGATTCACGGTCGGTTACCAGTCCTTCCTGTTTCAGGCGCGGTATATGCGTTTTCATTAACTGTTTTAATGCTTCCTGTTTGCCCGATTTAGGTTTATAAGCAACAATTACAATCTGTCCCATAGGCTTCCGTTTATTAATATGCAATTTACAAAAAACTGCAGAGGCTATATGACTAAAAAACAAGTTTAAAACTGGTCGTTCCTGGGTATGGTGTTTAGCTTTGTAAGCAGGGGCACTTATCGCTATTGGAGATCAGGCAAGGGACGCTTAATGCAAAAACGGCGACAAGATATCTTGTCGCCGTTCACTGATCTCCCCTTCAGGAGAGATTTATAAGGTTATTTTTTCCAAACGTTATTTTCAGGATTGTAATCCGGTAATACTTTATCAGGATCGTAAGTAACCGATTCAATTTCTTCGGTTGATGGATATTTAAATGTCCATGACGCATAACGCTCCCAAATTTCAACCGGCAGTTTTACGCGGTCAACTTTACCACCTTTGGTTTTAACTTCCAGGATAACCGGCATTGCCATTTTACCCAGGTTATCTAAAGTGATCAGCGAGCCTTTGGTTGGATCATTATCAACATATTTTACATCGCTTACAGCAACATCCAAACGCCAGTCGTTCAGGAACCAGCCTCTCCAAAACCATTGCAGGTTTTCGCCGCTTGCATTTTCCATCGTGCGGAAAAAGTCGTCGGGAGTTGGGTGTTTAAATGCCCAGCGGTTAATGTAGGTTTTAAAGGCGAAATCAAAACGCTCAGGACCTAAGATCTGCTCGCGCAGCAATACTAAACCGGCACTTGGTTTTGAATAAAGCAGGGTGCCGGTATTTTTTTCTTTAAGGTTGGCCGGCTGGCTCATAACAGGCTCAAGGTCGGGCCTGGTAAAGAAAGCACCGATAGTGTGCATATCCGGCACGCGGGTGCTTTTGTATTCGCCGTTATTAAAGTTAGCTGTCGATAGCGTATTGATGAACGTATTAAAACCCTCGTCCATCCAGCCGTACATGCGCTCGTTTGAGCCTACGATCATCGGAAACCAGGTATGCCCAAATTCGTGATCGTTTACACCCCAAAGGCTTGCTTTTTTGGCTTTAGCTCCGCAGAAAACAATGCCTGGATATTCCATACCACCCACTATACCTGCAACCGCAGTAGCAGCAGGATAAGGGAACTCGAACCATTTTGATGAGTTATACTCAATAGATTTTTTAACGTACTCTGTTGAACGGCCCCAGGCATCGTTGCCATCACTTTCAACCGGGTAGGCAGATATAGCAGTTGATTTTTTACCGCTTGGCAGGTCCATCTTGGCAGCATCGATAATAAATGCTGCAGATGAAGCCCATGAAGCATCACGGGCATTCTTGATTTTAAAGTGCCAGGTTAACTGGGTTTTACCGGCAGGGCGCGATTTTGGATCGGTAACCTCAGCAGCCGAACGGATGATCACTGTGCTTTCGCTTTTTTCGGCGGCTGCCCAGCGTTTCAATTGCTCAGGGGTATATACATCCTGCGGGTTTAATAATTCGCCGGATGCTACTACGATATGGTTTGCAGGAGCAGTGATGCTCAGGTCAAAATCACCATATTCCAGGTAAAACTCACCCGGGCCGCTATACGGCAGGGTGTTCCAGCCCATTACGTCGTCATACACACATACGCGCGGGTACCACTGTGCAATAGTATAAACTTTACCATTTTTGGTTTGCAGATAGCCCATACGGTCTGATCCATAATTTGGCGACACAAATGAGTATTCAATTTTCAGTTTAGCCTGTCCGCCGTTCGCGGCAATTTCCTTTGGAAGGAAAACCTGCATCCTGGTGTCGGTGATCAGGAATTTAACGTCGACATATTCGCCTTTCGTACCGGCAACTTTTACCGATTTAATTTTATAACCAGCATCAAATGCTTCACCGCGGCCCCAGTTACGGCTACCCGCAGGCGGAACGATAGCTGTGCCTCTTGAATCGAGCTTAAACAGGTTCTGATCAAGCTGCATCCACATAAAGCCCAATGTTTGCGGACTGTTATTGGTATACGTTAAAACTTCCGAGCCGGTAATTTCGTTGGTTTGATCGTTCAGCTTGGCAGCCAACTGATAGTCGGCACGGTTTTGCCAGTATTTATATCCCGGCTCACCGCTTGCCGCGCGGAACTCAGTACCATTCTTAGTGTAAAACCCGGGACCGAAAGTTTCGTGATAATCGTAAACAGAACCAGCGGGGAGTGTGGTGGTAGGCGCTGGCTGCTGGGCATAACTCATCCCTGCGGCCAACATAAAGGCAAGGCTGCAACCTGCCATCAGTTTTAGTTTCATGTTCAGTCAAATAAATTGCGTAAAGGAACAAGTATACTACAAATTAGGCAGAAGCAAAAGATCGGTAAAACGATTGTTACGGATTTATTAAATAATTAAATTCATGCTTAGTAGCTATATATCAGGTGGATTGGGATAAATATTGAAATAAGCATTTCGAAAATATCATGTCATTGCGAGCGTAGCGCGGCAATCGCATGTTATACAGGGCGGCCTACCTCCGTACGATCGCTTCGTTCCTCGCGATAACATATTTATTTCCACCATTGTTGGGAGTTGTCATACCAACAACGGTGGAACTTTAAAGGCTTATATTCATAAACCAAATTTCTTTTGTAAATTTGAATATGACCACGCTAACTGTGAACATAACTAATGAAAGCGATTTACCTGTATTACAGGAGATATTAAATCGTTTTGGTTTAACGTATACTATCGATATAGAAAATGAGTTCTCTTTTTCAAAAAAAGATATCGAAGGCTTACTCAAATCAAAAAAGGACTTTTTAGAAGGAAAAACAACCGCCCGAAATTGGGATGATATAGAAGAAGACCTGAACAGTGCCTACAATTAAACTTTTAAGGAGGGCCGAGCTTGAATTTATTGATGCCTGTAACTGGTATGAAGAACAACAAAAAGGCCTATCAAAATATCTTAGGAAGAGCTCAAAGGGGTTTTAGGTATTATAAAACTCCATCCCGAACTGTATTCAAAAAGATATGATATAGATCTTCACTTCGCCCCGCTACAGAAATTCCCATATATAATAGTTTACTGGCACGATAAAGACCTTGATACTGCTTTTATTATCTCAATTTTTCATACCAAACGAAACCCCGATGAATTCGAAAGCTAACTAAAACTTACGAAGCCCTAAGCCTCGTAAGTCGTCGAAATCCCTTACTTCCCCAAAAAATGATCGGCATAAACCTTCTCATCAAAACCGAAGAAAAGGAAACCATTATCCTCAATAACCGGGCGTTTGATCATGCTGGTTTTTTGTTGTAATAATTGCATCGCGTCGACATTGGTTTTGATGCTTTCTTTAACCGCGGGGTCAAGCTGTTTCCAGGTGAGGCCCTGTTTATTCAAAAATTTCTCATAGCCCGCTTTGCTGTCCCATTCCTGCAGCTTTTCGGTACTTACACCCAGCTTTTTGAAATCCTGGAAATCGTAAGCTACTTTATTTTCTTTAAGCCAGTCGAGGGCTTTTTTTACTGTATTGCAATTGGTAATTCCGTAAACTTTCATGGGGTAAATTTACGGATTTAGAGGTATCATAGGCAGATGCTATGGCAACTCACCTGTTCTTTTACAATGAGACGATACGAAACAAAAAGAGGCGCCATTACGCGCCTCTCCTAACAAATATCTATCAGCAATTAACCATTGCCGCCGCCATTGCTTTTTCCTCCGCCTTTGGTATCATCGTTATTAATGCCACGCTGGTTCTTTTTGATATCGCCATTCAATTTACCAAACTTAAAGTTTAATCTCACGGCAAAATTCCTGTAGCGGTTATGGTATAATGATTCCTGGTCAAAATCAACTGTATGTGTGGTCGATCTGAATGTACGGTATCTACTGTATGGGTTGTTGGCTACCGCTGATATGGTTAGCTTTTTGTTCAGGAACTCTTTAGATAGTACGTAGGAGTTAAAAATAAAATTGCTCGATTTACCTTGTAAGGTAACATCACCGCTAAAGAAACCGGCATCAAGCCCTAAACGGTAGCCACCATCAAACTTGTAACCAATATTGGCAAAAGCGTTGCCGGTGTAACCATCGTTTTTGTAAAACTGACCATTATAAGTACCTTTTAACCATACATGCGAAATTTGCCCGTTGATGTTAACCGTAAACTTTTTAGTGATTGAGTAATTGGTATTCAAGTTTAAGCCAAGTGAACGGTTGCTACCCAAATTTTGGTACGTAGTAAACGTAACCGTATCAATATGATCACCCATGTTGTTTTGAATCAGGCTGGTTACGTTTTGGATAGCATTGTTGGAGAACGCATAGCTCAAACCAACATTGATTGATCCTTTTGAGAAATTACTATAGTTCAACTCAAAAGTATTGTTCAGCTCGGGTTTCAGATCGGGATTACCGGTACTGATGAATTTAGGGTTCGATTTATCAATAAATGGATTTAACTGGTAAATGCCCGGCCTTTGAATGCGCTGGGTAAAGCCCAAACTGATGCTGCTGCTTTTCATAGAGCGCTGAACAGATACCGATGGAATAAAGTTATTATAGCTTTTATCAAGCGGCGTGCCTGTAAACACGGCATTTACCTGGGTATGCTCTAAACGTAAACCCGCCTTGCCTGTCCATTTATCCATCTTTAACTGGTATGAGTTATAAGCACTGTACACATCCTGGTGATAGTCGAACTCGCCGGTTTGTCCTGCATTGACGTTATATACCGAACTGGTTGAATCTTTGTCTTCGCGTCTGTAGTCGCTGAAATTGTTCCGCAGAATCACTTTACCGCCGGCCTCAATACTGATTTTCTTCAATGGATAAGCATAATCTAACTGGAAAGTATGCTCACGGTTACCTGCATTATTATATTGCCTGAAATCGGGTTGGAGGGCATTGTAATAATTAACCCTTTCCGAAAACTGGTTATCGGTGAAATTTTTGCTCGGTCCGTAGCTGTATTTGTAGGATAATGTTAGCAATTCATCTTTATGCCCTTTAAAGCCTAACTGGTAGTTGATAGACGCGTCGAGACCCTGATCATGATTGTAACCGTTGCTCGACAGCCTATAACCCTGGGTCAGATCACCGGCCGCATTCGTCTGGGCCGATCGTTGTGAGCCGTCCTGATCAAATTCGCCATGAAAAAACTCGAATGAACCGGTAAGCAGGTTTAGCGTATCAATCTCATAGCTCAGCTCTGCATTAGCATAGCGATATTTGCCGCCAAATGAATTATTGCCTGTTTGCAGGATGCTTGATTCAGGATCAAAAAAAGTTTGTTTGGTGGTTGATGTATTGGTATTACGCTTCTGGTTACCAAAACCTGCATAACCCGAAACTCCGAACTTACCCTGCTTGGCAGTCATGTTCAGGTTATAGCCAGGGCCCCATACACTATTATAGCGCATGTTGACGCTGCCGTTATACCCCTGATCGGCGTTCTTTTTAGTGATGATGTTAATTATACCTGCCAAACCCTCGGCATCGTATTTTGCAGGCGGCGTAGTGATCACCTCAATCTTTTCGATGTTGGTGGCCGGCATTGCCTTTAATACGTCTGACGGGTTTTTAGCCATCAGTGCCGATTCTTTCCCGTTGATCAGGATCTTGTATTTGCCGCTGCCTTTTAACTTGATGTTATCGTCGCCATCCACGGCTAAAAGCGGTACTTTACGCATCATGTCCAATGCAGAAACCGCTTTGCTTTCGGGGTCGGCAGTTACATCGTAGCTTAGGCGGTCAACCTCTTGTTTCATAACCGGCTTTACAGCGGTAATGGTTACCTCGTTCAGCTGTTTGCTTGATGCTGCTACCAGGATCCGCCCCGCATCAAACGTTTTATCGGTTATTTTCACCGGGAGTACTTTTGTTGCATATCCAACAGAAGCTACTACTAACTGATAGGTTTTACCTTCGGGGGCTTTCAGTTCAAAGCTCCCGTCATCTTTGGCAAGCGTACTTTTTACCGGGGTTTTGGTAGCGGCATCCTGCAGTGCCACCGTACCATACCCCAATGGTTTGTTGGTTACCGAATCGATCACGGTACCTTTAACAGTTATATTTTGAACAGGAACCGGTGCGGCAGCCTGGGCCATAACCATGCCCGTGACAAAACAGCAGATCACTGTTAGTAGAAATTGTTTCATAATTGCGATTTTGGTCATAAGACGTTTAAGATAACCGGGTGTGACAGTAAAAAGTATGCGTTTAACACTTTTTAACGTTTGCCACTGCCGGGTAACGGATTAGTTACTGAAGTTGTTAATTGCGGCTTCCGCTGCTGGTATCATCATTGTTAATACCACGTTGATTTTTCTTTATGCTGCTGTTAAGCCTGCCAAACTTGTAGCTCAGGCTCACGTTAATAGTGCGATAAAAGTTGTTATTGGCTGTGTAAGTTTCAAAGCCATCACCTTTGGTATAAAAGTCGAGCTTGTTGAATTTTTTGAAAGGATTGTTAACGTTTAATGATAATGATACCTTTTCGTTAAACATCGTTTTGGTTCCGCTGATGGAACTGAAAAAGAAATAATTGTCCTTTCCCTGCAACAATACATAACGGCTGTCATACCCAATGTTTAAGCCGGCGCGATAGCCGCCATCAAATTTGTAGCTGGTATAAGTAAAAATGTGTCCCTGGTTACCACTGTTGCTGAAAAGCGAGCCGTTGTAATAGCCCTTCAGCCAAACAAACAGTAATTCGGCATTTATATTCACGTTCAGTTTTTTGGTGATGGGATAATTCACATTCAGATCAAAGCCCCAGTTTTTGTTCGAGCCCACATTAGCGTAAGTGGTAGTAGTAACTCCTGCGGTATCAACCGAGGCTAAATTTTGTACCGTGTTATTGGCAAATGAGTAATTGGTGCTCAGGTTGATGGAGCCTTTGGCAAAATTGCTATAACCCAGCTCAAAATTATTGGTTACCGCGGCCCTTAGGTTAGGATTACCAACGTTACGGTATTGCGGGTTGGATTGATCAGTATATGGGTTAAGCTGGTAAATACCGGGGCGTTGGATGCGTTGGGTAAAACCAAGCGTGAGACTGCTGCTTTTCAGGCTCCGTTGTACCGATACCGAGGGCACAAAATTATCATAGTTTTGGTTAACGGTTGGTTTCCCTACCGCGAAATCGGCGTTAACCGTGGTATGTTCCAACCGCATACCGCCTTTAAAAGCCCATTTGGTTAACTTAACGGAATAGGAGTTGTATACACCATAAATATTTTGTTTATAGGTAAAATTATTCACCTGCGCTGTATCGGCGTGATACTCATTATCAACGTCGCTTTTTACGTCGGTATTAAACTGGCTATAGTTATTACGCAGAGTTGCTTTACCACCGGCCTCAACAGTAAGAATTTTGGCAGGCTGGATATAATCTAACTGAAAAGCATGCTGCTTTGAACCTGAGTTATTATATTGCCTGTAATCATTGGGGATACCTTTGCCGGTAGCACCGTCTCCTTTTGTGGCCTCGCTGGTTTGAAGATTGTTGTTATAATTGTATTTATAAGATACGGTAAGCAACTGCTCCTTGTTTTTTTTAAAGCCTAATTGGTAATTCAGCCCCACATCTGATCCTTTAAATTCGCCTGTGCCATTGTTAAACAAACGGTAAAATTGCGTAACAGCATCGGCGCTATCGCGTTGGGTGGTAACCTGATAATTATGCTGATTGCTTTTGCCATGATAAAAATCAAACATACCGGTAATCAGGTTCAGGGTATCTACCTCATAACTTAACTCGCCGCTGCCATACAGGTTTTTACCAGTGTTGCCTCTTGTACCTGTTTGACTAAGTGTTGACTGCGGATCGGTTGACTGTGGCTTAAAAAAAGTAGTCATGTTCTCGAACGATGACGTACGCAAGGGCCTGTAGTTATAACCTGCATAGCCGCTAAAACCAAATTTACCCTGCTTTACGGTTAAGTTCACATTGGCGCGTTCGCCAAAAACATTGTTATAGCCTGTATTGATACTTACATTATAGCCCTGGTCGGCATTTTTTTTGGTGATGATATTGATGATCCCCGCAAGACCTTCGGCATCATATTTTGCGGGTGGTGTGGTGATCACCTCTATCTTTTCGATATTGGCAGCAGGCATGGATTTCAGGACATCCGATGGGTTCTTGGCCATCATGGCCGATTCTTTTCCATTGATCAGGATCTTGTAATTGTCGTTACCCCGTAGCTTGATAGCATCGTTGCCATCAACAGATAACAAAGGTACTTTACGGATCATATCCAAAGCGGTGATCGATTTACTTTCCGGGTCGGCAGTTACATCATAGCTCAGGCGGTCGACCTCCTGTTTCATTACCGGCCTTACCGCGGTTACGGTAACCTCCTTCAATTGCTTGCTCGATGCCGAAAGCAGGATCCGGCCTGCGTTAAATATATTCCCTGTTAGTTTTACCGGGATGGATTTGGTAGCGTAACCAATAAAAACAGCAACCAACTGGTAAGTTTTACCTTCGGGCGCTTTCAGTTCAAAGCTGCCGTCGTCTTTCGCCAGCGTGCTTTTTACCGGAGCTTTGGTGGCGGCATCCTGGAGTGCAACAGTAACATACCCCATAGGCTTGTTATTAGCTGAATCAATGATAATACCTTTTACAATAATAGCAGGAACCGCCGGTGCAGCCGGAGCCTTTGTTTGAGCAAGTAGAAGCGTAGAAAAGTAACAGCAAAGTACCGTTAGCAGGATTTGTTTCATAAGGTTATTTAGGTTTACAAGACGTAAGTACACACCCGTGTGTTACAACACGAATTACGATTTGAACGGAATTTTAACTAAAATATTAGTTTGTAACGACGTTGTTACTTATTATAACGGGTCATGGTAAGTTCGGTTCCAATAGTGGCAAAACTCTTTAACATCTCTATCGAGCGGTCGATCAGTGCAGGCAATTCGGGCTGTTCATCTTTATCAAACGGGCTCAGCACAAAATCAACCTGGCGGCCTTTGGGGTAATTATCGCCAATGCCAAAACGCAGGCGTGCATAGTTATTGTTGCCAAGCACCTGTTCAATATTTTTAAGGCCGTTATGCCCGGCGGCACTGCCTTTGGGTTTTAAGCGCAAGGTACCCAGCGGTAAAGCAAGGTCATCTACAATAACCAAAACATTCTCCACCGGAATTTTCAGGTCTTTCATCCAGTAGCTCAGGGCTTTTCCGCTCAGGTTCATGTAGGTAGTAGGTTTAATAAGGCAAAGCGTACGGCTCTTGAAGGATATCTCGGTATAATAAGCCAGCCGCGAGTTTTGGAACCTCGCTCCCTCTTGCCTGGCCAGTTCATCCAACACCATAAAACCTATATTATGCCGGGTATCTGCATACTCCGGACCAATATTTCCTAAACCTACAATTAAATATTTCATGCCCCCTGACCCCCTAAAGGGGGAGTTATGAAGCTATCCAAACCAATAATACAATCGTCATTGCGAGGTACGAAGCAATCGCAAACTGTACAGGACGGACCTCCTAATCGGGGATTGCTTCGTACCTCGCAATGACGTGATGGTTATCTTTTCAGAAATGCTCCGAGTAATTAATTAAATTTTTATGCGAAGATATTATTTATTGCTCAAACAAAAACAGCGATAGAAGTACTCTACCGCTGTTTTTAATTTCACCTCTTGTTCCTCCTTCAGAGGGTTAGGGAGCCTATTTTTTACCTGAAGCTGCTTCTTGTTCAGCCTGACGCAATGCACGTGAGGTAGTTACAGAAACAATGGTATCTTCTTTAGCATTAGTGATAGTTAAGTTATCTAATTTAATATCAGATACTTTTACTGATTTACCTACTTCAAGAGATTCGATGCTTACTTCAATAGCATCAAGATGATCTTTAGGAAGCGCTTTGATACGCAGTTTCCTTAATTTTTGAACCAGTTTACCACCTACTTTAACACCTGGAGAAGTACCGGTTAATTTTACCGGGATCTCGATAGTGATAGGTTTTTTCTCATCTAACAATAAAAAGTCAACGTGAGTGATTTTTTCAGTTAGTGGGTGGAACTGGATGTCCTGGATGATAGCTTGTGATTTAACACCGGCAATTTCAAGATCGATGAAATGAACAACCGGAGTATAAACAACGGCCCTCAAATCAGCTGCGGACACAGAAAAGTGGGTCTGGGTAGCACCACCATAAAGCACTGCAGGCACCAGGCCATTGTAACGCAGCTCTTTCGCGTCTCTTTTCCCTACGTTCTCTCTTGGAGAACCGCTAATAGCAATTGATTTCATTTTTATTTATTTGTTTATTATTTAGTTCATGGTTGATAGATCATTGTTCATGGCCTATTTTCCCATAAAATCTTTATTCGTTTTTATCTCACGGTTGGCAATTTACTATGAACCATCAACCATGATCTATAAACTCTTAATCCACCTTAAACAAGGTACTAATCGAACCGTGTTCGTTTACGTTGCTTATCGCTTTAGCAAACAGTTCGGCGGTTGAAAGCACCCTTATTTTAGGGCTGCTGTGTTTAAGCGGGATCGTATCTGTAACTATCAGTTCGGTTAATGCCGAGTTTTCGATAGTTTCATAAGCTTTACCTGATAATACCGGGTGTGTACAAACCGCGCGAACGCTGCGTGCGCCACGTTCCATGATCAGTCCGGCTGCTTTTGCTAACGTACCTGCGGTATCACAAATGTCGTCAATGAGTACAATGTCCTGATCAGTAACATCACCTATCAGCGTCATGGCTTCAATTTCGTTAGCACGTTTACGGCGTTTGTCGCAAATTACCACTTCGGCATTAAAGAACTTGGCAAAGCTGCGGGCCCTGTATGAACCGCCCATATCAGGCGATGCAATAGTAAGGTGACCTAAACCAAGGCTTTTAATATAAGGTACGAAAATGATAGAGGCATCCAGGTGATCAACCGGAACATCAAAAAATCCCTGAATCTGCGCTGCGTGCAAATCCATGGTCATGATGCGGTTAATACCGGCTGCAACTAACAGGTTGGCTACCAGTTTTGCACCAATGGCAACACGTGGTTTATCTTTCCTGTCCTGGCGCGCCAAACCAAAATAAGGTATAACGGCGTTTACATAATGTGCTGAAGCGCGGCGGGCGGCATCAATCATCATGAGTAATTCCATTAAATTATCGGTAGGCTGGTGGGTAGACTGGATCAGGAAAACATCACATCCTCTTACAGATTCATTAAAATGCGGCTGGTATTCGCCATCGCTAAAACGCGATATCACAACTTCGCCTAACTCACGACCATAAGCATCAGCTATAAGATGCGCAAGTTCCTGCGAACCTGATCCTGAAAATAATTTAACCGGGTTAAATTGTAAGGGCATTTTGATTTTGAATTTGGGATGTTCGATTTCGGATTTTACCTGTCCTTCACCGTTGATCTTTTACAAATACAACCGTTATAAAACACAATTCGGATTTCAAGTTTTCCAATCAGAATAAATCCGAAATTGAAAATCCGAAATCCGAATTTTATTGTTGCCCGACCAGGATTCGAACCTAGACAAACGGTACCAAAAACCGTCGTACTACCATTATACTATCAGGCAATCTCCTTTGGTTTGTTTTACTCCCCGAAAAGGAATGCAAATATAGCGCGAATATTTGATTCTCAAAATAGAATTTTAAAAAAGTTTATTATCAACTCAAACACAGTAAAATAAAATACAAATGCGCCTCAAAACGCCTCTTTTAATGGCAACATCCCAATAGTTTTATTATTTTCGGCTGCTTTAAACCTGTTTTTTAGATAGCATCCGAACATGAATTACAAAAAACTCAACAATATATTTGGCTGGGTGGCCTTTATCATTGCCACGGTAACTTACATTTTAACCCTTGAGCCATCATCAAGCTTTTGGGATTGCGGCGAATTTATAGCCTGTATCTATCGCTTACAGGTAGCCCACCAACCCGGCGCGCCCCTGTTTACCATCATTGGCAAGGTATTTACCCTGCTATCCATGGGCGATAATACCAAAGTTGCTTATTGGGCCAATATGGCATCGGCCCTGGCCAGCGGCGCTACCATCATGTTCCTGTTCTGGACCATTACAGCCCTTGCTAAAAAACTATTGGTTAAAACACAGGAACAGCTTAATGTTACCAACCTCGTCCTGATCATAGGTTCGGGCCTTGTAGGCGCATTAGCCTATGCATGGTCGGATACCTTTTGGTTTTCGGCTGTTGAATCGGAAGTTTACGCACAATCATCACTTTGTACTGCAGTAGTATTTTGGGCGATATTAAAATGGGATGCCCATGCCGATGAGCCTCATGCCGACAGGTGGATAGTTTTCATCGCCTATGTAATGGGCCTTTCCATCGGTATTCACTTATTAAACTTACTGGTGATCCCGGCTATCGGTTTGGTGATCTATTTCCGCAGGGTAAAAAATGTTACTACAAAGGGAACGTTGCTTACCTTTTTGGCAAGCGTGGTGGCCCTGGCCTTTGTACTTTGGGGAGTGATACAATACACCGTAAAAGGCGCGGCTTTTTCCGACCTGCTTTTTGTAAACACCCTGGGCATGAGTTTTGGCAGCGGGGCAGTAGTGTTTTTTGTACTGCTCATTATTACCATTGTTGCAGGCATTTACTATACTATAAATCCTGTTAAACCTGCCATTATTTTAGCGGCCGTATGCTTTGTATTGATATTAGGCATAAGCGGTGGCATTATTGGCCTGATAGTAAGCGGAGCAGTTTTAGCCTTGTTAGAGTATGTAGTAAAGATCCGCGAAAAACGCTTCGCGCTCAACAGCTTTTTGATCTGCCTGCTGTTTATCCTGTTTGGCTACAGTTCATTTGTAATGATCGTGGTACGTGCAAAGGCTAACCCTAACCTGAATAACAGCGACCCGGAAAATGCCTTTGCCCTAAACAGCTACCTTAACCGTGACCAATACGGCGATACCCCGTTATTATACGGGCAGTTTTTTGATTCGGAAGCTACGGCTCAAACCGAAGGTGCTAATATTTACCGCCGCGGGGCAACCAAATACGAAGTTGCCGGTAAAAAATTGAATACCGTTTATGACCGTAATACCATATTCCCGCGGATGTTTAGCGATAAGCCCGGCCATCCGGAGTTTTACCGTGAGTGGACTGGTCTCGGGGAAAGCGAACACCCAACCTTTGGCTCAAACATCAGTTTTTTTGCCAAATGGCAGATCAATCAAATGTATACCCGCTATTTCCTGTGGAACTTTGCCGGCAGGGCTAATGATCTTGACGGTCAGAGTTTAAATTCAGGTGCCGACGGCGAATGGATCAGCGGATGGAACTTTAACAAGCCCCTTCCGTATTCGGTTACCGAAAGCAAAAGTTATAACCGCCTGTTCTTTTTACCGCTTATCATAGGCTTGTTTGGCGCGGTATTTCATTTTGCGCGCAACCAACGTGAAGCCGGTGTTGTAGCCATCCTTTTCGTTTGCACCGGTTTGGCTATTGTACTTTACCTTAACCAGGACCCACTGCAGCCACGCGAACGTGATTATGCCTACGCCGGTTCTTTTTATGCCTTTGCCATATGGATAGGCCTGGGCGTGATAGGCATTGCCGATGTGTTAAGCAAAAAGCTGAATGCAAAGATTAGCGCCATTATCTCTACAGTGGTTTGTTTACTGGCCGCTCCTTTATTAATGGCCAACCAGGAATGGGACGATCATGACCGCTCAACCAAGCTTACCCCGCATGATATGGCTTATAACTACCTGAACTCATGTGCGCCAAATGCTATTTTGTTTACCTATGGCGATAATGATACTTACCCGCTTTGGTATATACAGGAGGTGGAAAATGTACGCCCCGATGTGCGTATCGTGAACCTGAGCTTGCTGGGCACCGACTGGTACATCCGCGGTATGAAAAACAAAATGAATGAGTCGGAGCCACTGCCGATCAGCATGACAAACGATAAATTTAAACCGGGCGTACGTGATGTGATCTACTTTAGCGATCAGAAAATCCCGGGGGCTACCGAGCTGAAAGATGTTTTCGATTTCATCACCTCTGATAAAAAAGAAGCCATGGTTGAGTATAACAATGGCGATGTTGCCAATTACCTGCCAACCAATAAATTCAAACTAACGGTTAACGCTGATGAGGTTATTAAAACCGGCACTGTACCAACTGCCGATAAAGATAAAATAGCCCCGGAAATGGACTGGACATTTAACGGTCGTTACGTTACCAAGGATGTACTGGCGATGATGGATATCCTGAGCCATAACAACTGGAAGCGGCCGATTTATTTTTCGGTTACTGTACCTAACAGTAATATGATCGGCCTGGATAAATATATGTATAACGAAGGCTTCGCTTACCGTTTACTGCCATTAAAACCGGATACAGCCGTTGGGCCGCTTGAAGCCAGCAACATCGGTAAGATGTATGAAAACATGATGACCAAATACAAATGGGGCAACATGAAAAACGCCAGCTATCTTGATCACGAATCAATGACGATGTTTTACCCGCTTATCACCAGGCTTTATTCAACCCTGGCCGATGACCTGGCCAAAGCCGGCAAACCTGATTCGGCCCGTAAAGTACTTAAAAAATATGATGAGGTAATGCCAACCACTATTAACTCATTAGAGATAGCGGTACGTAAATATTATATGATTGAAAACGCTTATCGTTTAAACGATATTCAGCTTGGCAACAAACTGGCTAACCTGGTTGATGACTATGTAAGCAATCAGCTTGATTACAGCTACGCACTATTCCAAAAAGGCGAAACCAACCTCGAAAACCGTGACCTGCAATATTCCATGCAGATATTAGGTGGCTTGGTTGAGTTTAGCAAGCAATACAAGCAGCCGCAACTATTCAATAAATTCAGCACGCAGCTGAGCGGCTTTGAAAAGAAATTTGGGGTGACGGGAAAAAAGTAAGTCTCCTTTTCAATTTTTGAAAATGCCCACCGGTGAGGAGGGCATTTTTTTTATCTACACGAGAGCTGGTCGAAGTTTAGCGTCAGCGTAACTTCGACCTAAAACAGCTCAAGCTTTCAGCTTGAATGTCCTTGCCTAAAAGAATTAAAGCGAGCATGTTAACCTGAGTCGCGGAAGCAGGATGCTTCCGCGATTTTAGGTCGAAGTTACGCTGACGCTAAACTTCGACCGGTGACAGGGCTTACAATTATTATTTCTTTAATTTACCGATATTCCTGTGGAGTTTAACCAAAACATCATGGTTATTTATTGTTTATACTAAGCGTAATATATATTTGCCACAATGAAGATCCTGCTCATAGAAGATGAACCCAAACTGGTATCCATTATCCAGCGCGACCTAACTGCCGAAGGCCACGAAATAAGCGTTGCCCTTGATGGTACAACCGGGTTGGAAATGGCTATGAAAATGGATTTTCAATTGATCATCCTTGATATCATGTTGCCGGGTATTAATGGCATTGAGGTTTGTCGCCGCTTACGGCAGGCCAATCAAAATGCTGCTATATTAATGCTTACGGCACTCGGTACTACCGAAAACGTAGTAGTAGGCCTCGACAGCGGTGCCGATGATTATATGGTTAAACCCTTCAGCCTGGCCGAGCTTAACGCCCGCATCCGGACGTTAGCCCGCCGCAATACCAATCTTGCACAGCCGCCAAACGTGATACAAATTGCCGACCTGGTAATTAACGGCGACGAAAAATCGGTTAAGCGCGGCGATAAAACCATCGACCTGACAGCTACGGAATATCGCCTGCTGGAGTTTCTGGCTAAAAATAAAAACCACATGCTTAGTCGCATTGAGATATTGGAGCATGTTTGGAACATTGATTTTAATATGGGAACCAACGTGGTTGATGTATATATTAACTACCTGCGCAAAAAGGTGGATAAAGATTTTGACAACAAATTGATCCACACGGTTATTGGCATGGGCTATATTTTAAAAAATAACGCAGCCTAAATGAGCATCCAGAAAAAAGTAGCGTTGTTGTTCCTGGTGCTAACAGTGTCGGTAATATTGATATTCAGCAGCGCCATTTTTTATTTTGTACACCAGTTTACCTTCGATGATTTTTATAAACGGCTTGAGACCCGTGTAAATATCTCCTCTCAGATCCATCATCTGAATGATCGCGACAGCCTCGGCATGTACCGTGAAATTCGCCAGCGCTATCTGGAACGCCTCATAGCCGAAAAGCAATACATCATTAAACCTGATATTTACACAAAAGGCAAAACGGTGACAGGTGTTCCGCGCCAATTAATAAATAACATCATCGCCAACGGTAAATCGAGGTTTAAAGCCGATAATGTATTTTACGCCGGCAATATCTTCCACTTTCCCGAGGGGGATGCTATCATTGTGGTTTCGGCAACCAATCCATCGGGCCTTAGTGAGCTGAATGATCTTGAGCAGGTGCTGATAATCAGTTTCCTGATTTCGATATTGATCGTGTATATTATTGGTCGCCGGTTTTCATACCATACCTTTAAACCGGTACGCAGCATCATAAAAAAGGTAAATACCATTACCGCCAGCAACCTGCATTTGCGTTTGGAGGATTACAACGGGAAAGACGAAATAGCCGAGCTTACCCAAACTTTCAACAACATGCTCGACAGGCTGGAGACCGCCTTTGAAACCCAGAACAACTTTATCAGCAATGCCTCGCATGAGCTGCGTACCCCCCTGGCCATCATTAAAGGCGAAGCCGAACTTTCCCTCAAAAATCTGGATCAACCAGGGGCAGATCTGCATAAAAACCTGCAGGAGATATTAACCGGCACCCAAAGTCTGCAAGATATTATTACCAGCTTATTGGGACTGGCACAGAGCGGTTTCGATGGCAAAAAGCAAAACTGGGAACAGATCCGTGCCGATGAAATGGCGTTTATGGTTAAAGAAGCCGTTGATCATATTAACCCAACAAATAATCTTAGTATTGATTTTTCATCACTGCCCGATGATGTAGATAGCTTAGTGACAGAGGGGAACATCAACCTCCTCAAACTGGCTATAAGTAACATATGCCTTAATGCCTGTAAATACTCGGAGAATAAACCGGTAGTACTTAAAGTATATGCCGAGAATAACAGTATTATTTTCAGCGTAAAGGACCAGGGCATTGGCATCCCCGAAAGCGATGTGCAACACATATTTGAGCCATTCTTCCGCGCTTCAAATACCGGCAAATATGAGGGGCACGGCGTAGGTCTGCCTCTTGCACTAAACATTGTAAGGCTGCATAAGGGCAATATCGGTATCGTTTCTAAAGAGGGCGAAGGTACCGAGATCAGGGTGATGCTACCTGTTTATAAAATTAAATAATACTTTTTGCCACCAACGAACCCGTGAGGGTATTGTGTGTTTTATAGGCATTGCAAAACGAATTAAGCATGGCGCAAGAGATTTCTTTTTCCCGCCAGCTCTCAACCGTTTGTTTATCATTTTATTTCAACATTGAATTTTATTAAGATTACCCCATCACTGGCACAGCTATTGTTTTAATCAATCTGCATCAAAACTAAACACCATGAAAGCATTTAAAATAAAACTGGCCGTCATGCTGCTGGGATTAACATTGGGCGCTACCGCGCCCTTGCTGGCGCAATCATCCAAAGATACTTCATCATCAACTACCAAGGCTAATGGGGCAGGCGCCGGGAACGGGTCGAGCCAGGGTGCTCCGGGCGTAGCTACCGTATCAGGCACCGGAACGGGCACATTGCAGGACAGTGACAAAGCCAGCGTACCCAGCGGCGATGCCGGCGTAAAGCAAAGTACCGATCAGAAAGCAGTAAACCCATCGCAGATAAGCGGGTATTGGATCCTTGGGGTATTCAGCTTTATCGGTCTTATAGCGCTCATCCTTTTACGGAGAACCAGGAAGACCAATCATAATTAATTAACCTCAATGATCTTAACGCCCCATGGCTCCAGTTTTAAATCGCTGTTTTTGCTGACATTATCGCCTGATAACAACTCTTTGCCATTATTATAAGGATAAGTCAGATTGGTTTCTTTTGCCGAATAATTAAAATAATAATGAACCGTTTTGCCGCCCTGGTTTACACCTTGTTTGGTGATAACCGGCCAGGCTATCTGCTGATCGGCACCCCAGAGGCCAACTTTTTTTACGGCATCGGCCAATAATTTGTCGGTAACGGCGCTGCTGGTTAAGCTGCCAATGTATGTTGCCTGGCCCTTGCCGTAAGTGTTTTCGGTAATGGCGGCATACTTGCCCCAAACCGGGTGATCATAGTAAGCTAATACTCTAGCGGTAGTAGGGGTAATGAGCTCCATCCAGGTATTAAGCTTTTTATCTTCGGGTTTCAGGTTCCAGTCATCGGCTTTTAATGATACATTGCTGGGTTCGGTGAACTGGCTGTAGTAAATTCCGCAGGCTTCTTCAATAATTCCCGGCTGATGGGTGGTACGTACTTTCACATTTTCGTCGGCGAAACCGCTTTTGAAGGTATAAATGATGTGCCCGCCGTTTTTAACATATGTATTTAAGCGCTTTAACAAACTATCCGGCGCCGCGTATAGCAGGGGAACTATCAGCAGTTTATAATCTTCAATATTTTTACTTGTCGGATCAACAAAATCACAGCCTACGTTCATATGGTACAAGCCGTCGTAAAACTGGCGCAATACATCATTATAGCCGGTACGTACGCCCCAGCCAAAGCCAAAAGCTTTAAAGCCGGTAAGGGCTTCGTTACTGAACAGGATGGCTACGTCGTTTTTCTTTTTCAGGTTGATGAGTTTGCTGCTTAGCCTGTCGAAATCTTTGCCGATGGTTTTAGCCTCTTCATAAACCGGGTTGGGTTCAAAATCATGGCTTAACAAACCTTTCCAGTAGGTTTCGGCCGAGTTATGGATAGAGTGCCACGGCCAGTAGCTCACCATATTGGCGCCCGACGCCAGGTGACTAAAGGCCTGCAGCCTCAGCTGCCCCGGATATGGTACCCATTGCGGAAAGCCCTGCGCCTCTGTTTCGATGGTAAGGTAGTTTTTGCCGCCTTTCATTGATCGGGCCACATCGCCCCCAAAGGAGATCTCCACGCCGGTAAGTTTATCCTGGCTGGGGTGATAAATATCTATGCCCGCAATATCCAAAGCTTTTGCCGCTGCAAAATGATCAACATCGGGCTGAATGCCGAACGAATAGCCGTGCCATTCCAGGTCGAAGTTTTGGGTGATGAATTGATCGGGACGTTTATATTCGCGCACTATGGCTGCCTGCCATGCTAAATAATCAGTAACCAGCTGCCGCTGAAATTTGGCAAACTCCGATGAAAGGCTACCATTAATGGTATTAACCATCGACGGAAAATCGTCCCAGTTATTGATGCGGTTGCTCCAGTAATCGAGCCCGAAAATGTGGTTGATGTTATCAAGCGTTTTATATTTAGCCTTCATGTAGTTAACAAACAGCGCCTGTACGTTTGGTCCGGCTGTGCCGTACGATTTGGTTTCGTTATCTACCTGGTAACCGATTACGGCCTTGTTATCCTTCACATGCTCCATTATTTTGCGGATAACACGCTCGGCATAAAAACGGTAATCTTTATTAGTGATATCCATGTTTTGCCGTGGCCCGTACTGGTTTTGGCCCGATGGGGTAATAGCTAAGATCTCGGGATGTTTTTTTACCATCCAGGTAGGCACAGCATAGGTTGGCGTACCTATAATAACATGGATCCCTGCTTTTTGCATAGCGTTTAAAACCCTGTCGATATGGGTAAAATCGAAAACGCCATCCTGTGGCTCTTCCGTGCTCCAGGTTGATTCGGCAATGCGCACCACGTTAATGCCGCAGGCTTTCATCATTTGCACGTCCTTATCCAGTCGTTCGTAAGGCATGTACTCATCATAATAAGCTACGCCGTAAAGCAGCTTATCCATTTTAGGATATTGCGCGAAAGCAGATGCAATAAAAAGTAATTGCATCATGAAGAGCAGCAGGGATTTCTTGTTCATAAAAGCGATATTTAGGACAACTGGCTTGTGCTGATGAAAGTACGAATTAATTGTGTTTTTAACACACAATGTTAAAATATTTTACGATGTGAAACAGATGTAGTAGTACACAAAACTTTTATTGCTATTTAAAAACTGATATTAGCCCCCTGTTGTAATACCATTATAACCTGTTAGTATTTCCTTATGAAAACAGTTATCCGTTATCTGCTCGTCTTGATATTTTGCTGCGCAATGAGCGCCCATGCTCAGCAAAAACGCCTTACCTACTGCAACCCGCTTAACCTCGATTATGGTTACACCCCTTTCGAAACATTTGCGAGCTGGGGCAAACACCGCGCCACTGCCGATCCGACCATGACTTTGTTTAAAGGTAAGTATTATTTGTTCTCTACCAATCAGTTTGGCTATTGGTGGAGCGACGACATGCTGAACTGGAATTTTGTGTACCGCAAATTTGTCCGTCCGTACAATGAAGTTAAAGGCGATGAACTTTGTGCTCCTGCAACGCTGGTTTTGGGCGATACCCTGCTGGTGATCGGATCTACCTATAATAAAGATTTTACCCTGTGGATGAGCACTAATCCTACACATGACGATTGGAAAGCCGCCAAAGATTATTTTAAAGTAGGCGCATGGGACCCGGGTATGTTTGCCGACGATGACGGACGCGTTTATATTTACCATGGCTCCAGCAATACATTGCCACTTTACGGGCAGGAAATTGACAGGCATACCTTTGAGCCCATAGGCCCTAAAAAGGAAATGGTAAAGCTTAACCCCGAAGAACATGGCTGGGAACGCTTTGGCGAACATAACGATAATGTGTTCCTGCTGCCCTTTATTGAAGGTTCGTGGATGAACAAGTATAAAGGCAAATACTACCTGCAGTTCGGTGCTCCCGGTACCGAGCAAAGCGGCTACGGCGATGGCGTTTTTGTGGGCGATCACCCGCTTGGGCCTTTCACCTATCAAAAGCATAATCCTTTCTCATACAAGCCGGGTGGCTTTGCTAAAGGCGCGGGTCACGGCGCTACCTGGGCCGATAAATATGGCAATTACTGGCATATCAGCACAATGGGCATCTCGGTGAAAAACAACTTTGAACGTCGCATTGGCTTCTGGCCTGCCGGGTTTGATAAGGATGGCGTACTGTACAGCAATACCGCTTATGGCGATTATCCGCATTATTTATCCAGCGGCCCCGAAGACCATCTGAAAAGTAATTTTACCGGCTGGATGATCCTTAATTATAATAAACCTGTAGAGGTTTCATCAACCCTGGGCGCTTATGCCGCCAATAATGCTGTTGATGAAGACATTAAAACTTATTGGAGCGCCAAAACAGCCAATAAAAGAGAATGGCTTAAAACTGATCTCGGCGGAATCAGCACTGTAAATGCCATCCAAATTAACTATGCCGATCAGGATGCCATGTTTATGGGCAAATCATTAGGTGTGTATCATCAGTATATCGTTTATTCGTCGGTTAACGGCAAAACCTGGCAGCCCCTTATCGACAAAAGCAAAAACCGTAAAGATGTGCCGCACGATTATATCGAGCTTAAAAGCCCTGTCAAAGCGCGTTACATAAAAATGGTTAATCTGCACATGCCTACAGGCAAATTTGCAATATCTGGCTTAAGGGTGTTTGGTAAAGGTGTAGGTGCAAAACCCGATACCGTGCAAAACCTGATTATACTGCGTGGCGACAGCGAACGCCGCAATGCCTGGCTTAAATGGAAGCCAAACGATAATGCCACCGGCTACACCATTTACTTCGGCATAGCGCCCGATAAATTGTACAACAATATGATGGTTTACGGCCGTAACGAATACTATTTTAATGGGATGGATAAAAGCCTGCCATACTATTTTCAGATAGAAGCGTTTAATGAAAATGGAATTTCGGTGAGGACAAAAGTTGTGAAGGTGGAGTAGTGTTAATATTCCTTTCATTCAAAGCGTTTTATCTTACTGGAGACTTAATTATGTGTCTCTACATAAAATATTTTTAAATTTGATAAATACAGTTTGCAGGTAGACAGTTCATTGCCGTTGGTTTTAACCAACGGGATAATAGGTAGCACAAAAGGGGCTTCAGCCCAAATCGCTTACATAGTTTGGCTAAAGCCAGGAACTTTTAGCTTTTTTACCGTTGGTTAAAACCAACGGTAATGAATATTTTATTCAAACATAAGATACTAAATCCCCCTTATGGTAAAAACCATCCTTCCCCTCCTCATAACCTTAATGCTCAGCATTACTGCCAAAGCCCAGCAAGCCGATAGTACGCTGAAAAAATCGCCCATAAAAACCCTGAGCGACAAAAAGTTTACCCAACTGATTACCGGTGAGTATTTATTTGACGATATTGAACAGGTTGCCCGGCTTAATCATTACCCCATGCCCGATGCAGCGCTGAAGTTTAAAAAAGAACTAAGCCTGAGCCCGGTTCAGCTGACCAAAATTACGGCCATTGCTGCCGAACTGCACCGCAAACGTGTAGAGATGGGCAATTTTATAGTTACCAACGAAACCACACTTGATAAACTGATGAGAAAAGGGACGGATAATGGCAGCATTATCTTTTACGCCAACCGCTCGGGTTTGTATTACGGAGAGCTCAGGAATGCCATTTTGCAAGCCTGTTTAAGCACCGGCAATGCATTGGCCCCTCAGCAAATCACGAAGTTGGAAACACTCACTGCTCATAATTGAAAATATCCCGTTTGATTTGCTTAATTTAGCGCCTCCAAATAAAGTGTATGAAGATTACGTTTGATTTTGAAAAACCACTGGCTGAGTTACAGCAGCAAATAGAGAAGGTAAAGCAGGTTGAGGAAAAAAACAAACTCGACATGTCGGCAACTGTTGCCGAGCTGGAAGGAAAGCTGGAAGAAGCCAAAAAAAATATATACAGCAACCTCACAGGCTGGCAAAAAGTACAAATTTCACGTCACCCCGAAAGGCCTTACACCTTGCAGTACATCGAGCTGATGTGCGATGATTTTATTGAACTGCATGGCGACCGTACCGTTGGCGATGACAAAGCTATTATTGGTGGTTTTGGTACGCTGAATGGCCAAACAGTAATGTTTATCGGTCATCAAAAGGGTCGTAACACTAAAGAGCGCCAGTACCGTAACTTCGGTATGGCTAATCCGGAAGGCTACCGTAAAGCCTTAAGGCTGATGAAAATGGCCGAAAAATTCAACAAGCCCGTTGTTACTTTAATTGATACTCCGGGAGCTTATCCGGGTTTAGAGGCCGAAGAGCGCGGACAAGGTGAAGCCATTGCCCGTAACCTGCTCGAAATGGCAGTGCTGAAAGTGCCGGTGATCTGTGTTATTATTGGCGAAGGCGCATCGGGCGGCGCATTGGGTATTGGTATTGGCGATAGGGTGCTGATGCTGGATAACTCATGGTATTCGGTGATCTCTCCCGAAAACTGCTCAACCATTCTTTGGAAAACCTGGGAAAATAAAGAGCGTGCCGCTGAAGTACTTAAACTAACCTCGACAGAAATGTTTAAGAACAAGCTAATTGACGGGGTGATTAAAGAACCGCTTGGTGGTGCCCATCAAGATCCGGTTGCTATGGCCGGGATTCTGAAAAAACAATTGTTAAAAGACCTGAAAACCCTTAAAGAGCGTAATATCGATGAGCTTGTAACAGAGCGTATTGATAAATTCTGCTCAATGGGTGTGGTTAATGAATAATATTCAATCCATTTGTTGATAGCAAGAGCTGCCCGAAAAGGCGGCTCTTGTTGTTTTACATCAACTCCATGTCATTGCGAGGAGGAACGACGAAGCAATCGCATGCTATACAGGGCCGCTATGCTTCCGTGCGATTGCCGCGCTGCGCAATGACATGTTTTTCTCTGTTTTATAAAGTTGCAAACGAGCGCAAGGAATAAGCTCAAGTCCCCCCTCAATAGTCGCAAATACCCCGCATACAAAACGGAATTTGATATTAAATTTGATCATCAATAAAACTGTTCATTATGAAGACAGAAGAATTAAATACCCCATTTGGCAAACTGGGCAATCCTGCACGGCGCGCATTGGCTAATGCCGGGATTACATCATTGCTTGAATTATCAAAACTTACCGAGAAAGAGTTTTTGCATTTGCATGGTGTCGGCAAAAGTTCGGTGCCGATAGTGAAGGAGAAGATGAAAGAAGAAGGTTTAGGCTTTAGGGAATAAAATAAGTGAACCCCTGTGCCTTCCCGCACAGGGGTGTAAAGCTTACAATATATAATATACGTTTGCTTTAGCGGCGGCAGCTTGCACCGGCGCCTTTTCACTCTCATGTTTATCGTTAAGCATCTGCTTTAAGTCGCGTTCAATGGTTTGCGATATGGCAGTTGTTGGGGTGTCTGTCGGTTTATTCTCAAATGGGTCCTGCAGGTGGATGGCCATTTTCTCTACCAGTAAAAATGCTGCTGCTATAGCTATGATCAAAGGTACTTCAAACATGCCGAAGAATTCGATGAGGCCAAATGGCAGCAATAAGATAAACAGGTACAGGCAAAAATGGATGTATAAGCTGTAGGTAACCGGAAATACCGTGTTCTTGATCCGTTCGCATTTTCCCATAGCATCACACAGGCGGTTAAGCGTGCCATCTATCTGCACTTGCTGGTAATCATTAAGCCATCCATTTTTATAAGCCAGTTTTAGGTCAAGCCCGTGCAGTTTTAGCAAACTGTTGGGCATGTTTGTAAAACGATGAGTAAATTTCACCTCTTCGTCAACCAGCAGGTGAGTGGCTTTGGCATATGGATCTTGCTTGCGTAATGATTGGCTTAAGCCATGGCACCATGCTATCTGCCTGTAAACAAACCGTTTTTTGAATCCTTCTATTTCTTCACATACAGCGTTATCGCCATCTAAGAAAGTGATCAACTCGCGCACCAGCGATCTTGAATCGTTCACTATAGCTCCCCAAATACTCCGGGCTTCCCACCAGCGGTCGTAGGCCTGGTTTGAACGAAATGCCAGCAGCAAGGATATGATGGTAGCCAGTATGGCCGGCACAGCAATTGGGATTGAAATGCGGTATTCAGGCAAAAAACGATGGAATAAGGCTATAGCTACAGCATACACGGCAACCAGTAACAATTCATTCTTTATTTTGCCTACCACATATTTTACCGGGATATTTTCTTTTAGTAACATAGATAGTTGTTTTAAATGATTTTAATAAATATTAAACCTCCAGCAGCTCATGCTCTGCTTCGGCATTAACTATGATTAAAGGCTGTTTAACCTCAGCTTTAAGGGTAATTATTTTATACCCGCTCCGTTGCATCAATATAGTAGGGTCAAAACTATTGGGTGTTAACCTTGCATAGCTGTGATTTTCGGGCATGGCAATCAGGCCTGTCTCTTTTTCTTCGAGATAGTTTTTAAATACAGCCACCGTGTTGCCATAAAAAAAATCGGGGGTGATGTTTTCTATCCGGTCTGCATAGTCATTCTTCAGCATAGTACAACCGGCGTAAAATTCATCGCTGATGAGCTGATATTCCCTGCTTCTGCGGGATAATAATAGCAGATCGGATATAGAGTCGGACAATTGCAGGAAATGAACGAGCGATATATTGAGCTTTTGATCCGGATAGCGCTCTGCTAAAACAGGTATAATGTTTAATGATGATAAGGTGAAATCAGACGGGATGATAATGTTTAATGTTTTCATGATGATACCTTTTTTGTGTTTACTACTGTTTGTTGATACAATAGTCGGTACCAGGCATTAAAACGGTTTAAGAAAGAAATTAGAATGTGATTAGAATTTTCAGGATGTCATCGATGGAGCACGGAATGATTTGTGCGTTGGGGTCACAGAGAAATTCTATACCCTGCCAAGGGCCATACAGGGCAGATAAGATCGTATGCATGAAACAGTTAAAGAAGAGTTCTTGAAAAAAAGGTTGTAGATTAAAGTAAACAACTAAGAACAAACACTTTAAATCAAGA
>NZ_JBNPWO010000029.1:0-54703 GCF_050433785.1 Mucilaginibacter sp. 3215 | reverse complement strand
TTCCGAACAGAGAAGTCAAGCCCGCCAGAGCCGATGGTACTGCGGTAAAACGTGGGAGAGTAGGTCGGTGCCACCCTTTATCACTTTCAATAGTGCTACATCGCAAAAGCCTTAGCTAATTACTAAGGCTTTTTGCGTTATTATCCGTTTCATAGGCCTGTCATATTCTCCATAGCGCGCTTCGGCGCTAACGGAAAATACAAATTAACACACATACTTTTTATTGCGGTAATAGTAACTTACAATGATTTTTTTATGTTTGCGCTTCCAAAAATAGCCCCATGGAATTTGAAAAATTAGCAGCCCAAATTAAAGCAGAAATAGCAAAACTGGATACCACGCCCGAGCTTGATAAAATCAACAGGGCTTTTGACGAGAAGATCCGCAAGGTGGAGGAAGCCCGCCGCGAGAAGCTGGCTACCGTGCCCGACAATGCCGTAGAACGCAAAAAACTCATCGCTGCGCTTGAAGCCCTTGGTGAAAAATATGTTGAACCTGCTAAGAAGAAGAGCAGGGAATAAGGGATTGGTTTTGTAGAAGAATTTAAAAGGTCTGCCAGGTTTGGCGGGCCTTTTTTGTTTGTTAGGGTGTCCGGTCGTGGGGGCAATGGTGGTTTCGGAGCATTGGCGCTTACCTGTATTGTACTGTTCAATTTTTGAAAGTGTAAACACCTGGTGTTTTATTGTAAAATTGAACGACTGATAATCAGTGTGTTGTAAATTGGTAAATTTGTTCAAAATAGCAATTTGAACAACTTGTATTTGATAATCAGTTGTTTATGTAAATTGGTTTTTGAACGTTGAACACCCGGTTTTTAAAAATTGAACACTGACAAAATGCTGTCACCATTGGGGGGCTTTTTAGTGGGTAAATTTGAGTGCCTTTCATGATTGCCGGCGGGTTGGCGGCAAATAACGATGGATGTTTCGGGCTTTTGAGCTGCCGGACAGGGGCGCGACAAATTATGGACCATACTGCAGAAAAACCCCTGGTTATTCAAATGATTCAAAATGAGGTGCGGGAAGCGGCGGCTAAGCTTGGGCGAAAAGGAGAGGTTATGATCTCCGACCCGGATGCTGTGGTTGAGCTGTTTGATATTTACCCGGCCAATGAGTGGATGGCCATGGAAACTGAACACGTAACGCCCCAAATGCTGTTTGGCAACTTTTGGCTGGAGGGCGAGCTTTGCATCCTGTTTGCCGATACCAATATGGGCAAAAGCCTGCTGGCTGTGCAGCTGGCCGACAGCATTACCCGGGGCGAACCCATTGCTCCCTTTACGCTTGGGGCCGAAGCCTCGCCGGTGTTGTATATTGATTTTGAACTTACCGGTAAGCAGTTTGAACAACGCTATACCGACGGCCAAAACCGTTACCAGTTTGCCACCGAGTTTTACCGCGGCGAATACAACCAGTTTAACCGTGCAAGCTCGCATTATCAAAAGCTGGACAGGTATGTGATTGAAGCTTTAACGCGGGGCATTAAGCGTACCGACGCCCGGGTGCTCATCATTGATAATATTACCTGCCTGCGCAACGGAACCGAGAGCGCCGGGGCTGCCCTGTTGCTGATGAAGGAACTGAAAAAGCTTAAAACCCGCCATGGGGTGAGTATCCTGGTATTGGCCCATACGCCTAAGCGTAACCCGCGGCTGCCGCTGAGCCGCAATGATTTGCAGGGGAGTAAAATGCTCATCAATTTTTGCGACAGTGCCTTTGCCATGGGCGAAAGCCACTCCATGCCCGGCCAGCGCTATTTAAAGCAGATTAAGCAGCGCAGCACTGCCGAAACTTATGGCGTCGATAACATATGCCTTGCCCAACTGGAGCGGCATAGCGGCTTTTTAAAGTTTGTTTTTACGGGACATGACTGCGAGAAAAACCACCTGCGCGACGCCTCCCGGCAAGAACGCGAACGGATGCACCGGGAGGCTAACAAATTAAGCGATGAAGGTTTAAGCCAGCGGCAGGTGGCGGAGCGGCTCGGGCTGAGTGTGGGAAGTGTGAATAGGATGCTGAACAATACATTTTAAATCCCTTAAAAGGGCACGAGTACTTAGGCTTTTGATAGAGCTATGTACCCGCGCCGATGGGAGATGGGGTTATGGTGAACCTTTAAGCAACTTTATCTTTTACAAATGCAGATACTGTTAACCGATGAACACCTAATATCCGTCCTATTGCGCTGTATGATATTTTTTTATTGATGAGCGCCTGTATTTCGTTTTCCTTACCAGTTAATTTACGAATCTGTGAACGACTACCTTTAGGGCGACCTAAGGTTTGTCCCTCAGCTTTACGCCTGGCAAGGGCTTCTTTAGTGCGTTGGGAGATAAGATTACGTTCAATCTCTGCTGATAAGCCGAATGCAAAGGCCAGTACTTTTGAATTGATATTGTTGCCTAATTCATAATTCTCTTTAACTGTGTAAACCATTACATCCTTTTCCATACAATCATGAAGTATTTTCATGATTTGCATTAAATTACGTCCCATTCGAGAAAGTTCAGAAACTATTAATACATCACCTTTTTGCATACGTTGAAGCAAGTTGCCAAACTTACGAACGTCAAGGCGTTTAGTTGAGCTGATAGTTTCTTCAATCCATTCGTCTACAACAATGTTTTTTAATAGTGCAAATTTTAAAATTTCGAAGCGTTGATTTTCGGTTGTTTGTTTATCGGTACTAATGCGGATATAGCCGTATTTCATAGTGATGAATTTATATGTATTAAAAGTTTATTCTAATGATGCTAAAATTAAATTACTAATACTCTTAATATCGATAAATTAAGAAATAGTAATAGGAGCGTTTTTATTAATCAATACACCACAGTTCAAAATGGATTTTCAAATGAAGATAGTTGGGTGGTTTTGACGGGTATCGAGGAGGAAATAAAGGCAAAAATAGAGATGTTAGGTACTCCGCTAAAAGGTTGGGATATACAAATAAATTATGGAATAAAAACTGGTTTCAATGAGGCGTTTATTATTGACGAACATAAAAAAGCTGAATTAATAGAGAAATCACCAGAATCTGCCGAAATTATTCGTCCGATTATTCGTGGCAGAGATATAAAAAAATACACCATAGATTTTGCGAATAAATGGTTGATATACGTTCCATGGCATTTTCCTTTGCAAAACGATGATAATGTAAAAGGAAATTCAATTGAAGCGGAAAAACAATTTGCGAATCGATATTCTAATATTTATAACCATCTAAATACCTTTAAAGGCACCTTAGAAAAACGGAATCAAGCCGAGACTGGAATTAGATATGAATGGTACGCTTTGCAAAGATGTGCTGCGACTTATTTTGATGAGTTTCAAAAGGATAAAATTGTTTATATCGACATAATGACTGATAACGAAGTTGATGGATATGAATTCCCTTCTTTTTCTTATTCAGAAAACGGAGAACTATTATTAAATACAGCATACTTTATCACCGCAGACACCAAGGTCCTTAAATACTTACTGGCAATTCTAAATTCAAGAGTTGGTAAGTTTCTCATTAAAAATTACACTTCGCAATTGCAACAAAGGCAATATAGAATGTTCAGTCAGTACGTCGTAAACTTCCCTATACCGCCAATTGTTAAGAATACACCTGATTTTGAGTCCCTGATTAATAAGGTATTAAGTTCAAAAAAGGAAAAGATGGACACTAAATGTATAGAAGATGAAATAAATAATTTGGTTTACGATCTTTACGATTTAACAGAAAATGAAAGAGAATATTTCAATAATATTAGGTAATCAAATAATTTGAATAAAACCTATAGTCTCTCGTTCTTCAATGGTTAACTCATATAAATTAAAAAGCATTTCATCAATTTCCTTTTCGAGAACATGAGTATTCAAATTCTCTCTTTTTAGATGTTGTATTTTTTCAACCTTTAAATTAAACGTGTTGTTAATTTCTTCGTTGATCATTTTCACAGGTATCAAATCAAAGAATATCTTTCTTAATTCTCGAGTGCCCCCCATTAGTTCTGGAAAATTATTGAGAAAACAATACTTAAATATTGATGAATTGAAAAAAGCAGTCAAATATGCCAAATACTGTCCGATCATTATGAAGCATTTATTATTCACTAAATAATCGCCATTTTCGTCTAAGAAGAAGTTAATGAATTTTGTTATTTCAGGGTAAATAATTTTGCTTTTGCTAAAATCATCTATGTAAGCACAGTTACGAAGATTTGACCAATGATCACCCTTATCTGAACGCCTTTCTAACATTTCTTTGAATCCTTCTAAATGCTTATAAAGTTCTGGATACTCCAATTCTAAAGAAACTCTTGGCACATTCTTACTTTTAATGCCATTATGAGCATGTATAATCCACAATTTACTGCCACTTATAGCGTATCTATATATGTCCTTGCCACGAAGAATCGGACGAATAATTTCGATATTTTTAGGCGAAGATCTAATTAGCTCATCTTTTTTATGCTCGTCAATAATAAAAGCTTCGTTATACCCGGTTAGTATACCTCGATAAATATTGATATCCCAGTCTTTCAATGGTGTACCGGCCTTTTCTACCTTTCTTTTTATAGACATTTCAATTGGAGATAGGATAACCCAGCCATCATTTGAAAATCCATTTTGAACTGTGGTGTATTGATTAATAAAAACGCTCATTTTTTCTAAACTACCGAGGCTTTTATCTAACAGGCATGTAGCTATTTCACCATCATATGGAGAGTTTTGGGCGATTAACATATTAGCGTCAACCGTTGCTGATTCAAATACCTGATAACCACCAAAGTCAACTAATAACAACGGGTTGGTTTTCTCTAAAAAGAAGCGGCGCATGGCTTCTCCATAATTAGCCCGCATCCATTTATTTGAAGTTATATAACCGAAAAAGTAATTGGGTTTTAACAGCTTTTGGGCTAATTCATAAAAAAGGCAATATATGTCTCCTGTACGAACAAAGGTCTCATATCCGCTTTTTTGTAATGCATCAGCTTCGGCACCCATCTTTTGCAATTGTATATAAGGTGGATTGCCAATAAGAACTTCAAAACCATCAAAGTCTCCTTTGGCATTCAATACTTCAGGGAATTCAAAGCGCCACTCAAAGGCATTGCGGTATATAGCGTTATTTTCAATCTCCTTTATTTCAGTTTCTATTTTTTCTATACTAAGTACAATACGTCTTATTTCCAGTTCCATATCCTTTTGGCTTCGCTTTTTTTCACCAAAAAGATCAATGTTGTTCTGTGCAAGCGCGTGTTGCCCCCTTAATTCGGATAAGCGTTTGCGCCGCGGATCGCGACGGCTTACAGTTTCATGAAACTGATTTTTGATATCCTTAATGAAATTTTTGAACTCTTCCTTGGCTTCTTTTTTCGATTCTTCTTTATAAGCTTCAACTGCCAACTGGTAGTCACTAACACTAAACTTCTGTTTCTTAAAAACATCGGAAAGGTCTTCGGTAAGTGAAAACTTGCTGAGGAGCGAATTACCACGTTTTATATTGATATCAATATTAGGTAATGTTTCAAGCTGTGTGTATTCTGTATCTGGCTTATAATAAGTGTGTTTGAGCAACTCTATCCATAAACGCAGACGACAGATTTTTACAGAGTTAGGGTTTATATCCACACCGAAAAGGCAGTTTTCTATGATTTTCCGCTTTTCCTCAAATAGAGTGCTTTGGATACGCTGCTCTTTTTCTGACACAATGTTAGCGGTAGGGGTAGAGGATTTGATGGTATAATCAAAAAATGCTTTAGTATCGTGATATGTGATCACCAATTCATCGTTAGCTATACCAACCTCAATTTCTGAGAGGCGGGTGCCGTTAACATCGGCCAATATGCCCAATTCAGATTTTATACTTATAATTTCGTTAAGGCTTGATACTAAAAAGTGACCGGAGCCAACTGCAGGGTCGGCTATGCGAACTGTTTCAATTTGGTTGTTGAATTTCAAAATGTCTTTTGCATTGCGCCTATCTGTGAGGTAATTTTTCACGTCGCCAATAGTTTCGCATTGCCATCCATTTTCTTCGTTAAACTTTTGTACAACCGCTTTCCTTATTGTTTCACGGCATAAGAAAGTAGTTATTGCCCCTGGAGTATAAATTGATCCGTCTTTATATCCGTTGATTTTTTCAAACACCAGACCTAAAACGGCAGCATTAATAATTGTTTTATTTTCTTCCTGTACTTCTTCTTTGCCTATCGAAGCGAAATTATAGGCATCCAAAAAATCAAATAGATAATGTAGTGTATTTTGAGTATCGGCATATTTATAATTAACAGCTTTTTTAAGTACCGAACCGGGATAGATATCAATGTTGAGGTTGTCATCAAGGGCATTTACCTTGATAGTAAGTTCTTCGAGGTCAGAAAATTCAAACAGGGAACTATTGAGATATGGAATATGTGCGTATTTGGCTTTAATGGCAGCGCTGCGATCAGTATGTTCTTTGGCAAGCACCTGGAAAAAGAGTTTATATAACTCATTATAATTAGGAATTATCTGCTGGTTAAGGAAACGATATTTGCGATCTCCCTGATGGTATTTAACCAATTGTGCTTCCAATAACTTTAAAAAAAGTATGCGGTTAATCCATGTAATGCTTAGTTCAAGACCGACATTAAATAATTGTTCATCGCGAGTGTTTCCCTGTAACAGCGATGAAGGAATTTTATAAAGAGCATCTTCCGTTTCAAGAAACTCAATTGTATTCTCAATAAAGGATGCCGGATTGCGTTTACCCTCAGGTAACCGACGAATAATTTTTCGACCGCTTTCTTTGTATTCCTCTAATCCTATAATATGCAACAGTTCGGCGAAAAAACCTTTATTAAGTGTGTTACTATCGTTTAAAAATGGGAGTTTAAGTAGATGTACCGGAGTAAAGAACTTATAAAGTGGTATTAAAGCGTTGTCCTTTGTGTTTTCGCTTTTTAATAATGGAATATATTTTTTGAGATTAAAATAAGTAAAGCTGATTTCTTTATCAAATTCAACTAAAAACGGCTTTATAATTTCGTTATAAAATAAGTCTGTGGTGCTGCTTACCTTTTGCTTATTTTCCCATTCGCGATATGCTTTTTGTAGCTGTGTGTTTTTTGTAAATATTCTCTCAAACTGTTGTGCATCAAAAATAAACCACTCGTAAATGTTGGTTATTACTAAATGGGTTAATGAGTTATTTTTCGCTTTTGTCCTTTCTCTAAAAAAATAAAGAATAAGCTCATGCATAGCCTTCGTATTCAGATTGGTTTGAGTGACCATATCTGCCTTATTACTGGGCCGCTTAACTTCAAACAATACACCAACCGGGGTAGTGGCATCTTTACCTAAGTGAATAACAAAATCGGCTTTCCCCTTTGTAGCGACCAAATAATCAGGATGATAGAAAGTAGTCTTTAAAAAGTCTGTTAAGTGACCTTTAACATTCTCCTCACTTTCTTTTTCATCAATTAAGTTTAAAAGATTTTGCAGGTTCTTTTTAAACAGGTCAATATCCTTACGAAGCGGGCTAATGAGACGATAAGCCCGATCAATGCTGGCCTGAAGCTCGCTGATATCTATAGTCATTTAGGGTCGGTTTAGAAAATAACTATAAATATATTGTATAATATAATACCCCGTTTAAATTAAGCAGGAATAAATTAATATATTTTTTTCAATTACTATAACATTGCCTAATAAAATAGCTGATGCCCCCGCGCCCCGGCCGCGTTAGGGATTGCAGCGGAAAACCCACAGCCTTGTGCAGGCCTTCGCGCAGGGGCCAAGGCGAGGATTTGCAGCGTAAAGCCCGGGCCGCAGGCAACGCCATTATTTTGATTTCGGAATTGGGATTTTCAATTTCGGATTTAAGGCATTAAGAAACGGGTGTTATGCTGAGTGTTTAAATCCGTGGCCTCTGAAGGTGAAATGACATCTGCGTCACGTCATTGCTGTAAGGAATGAAGTAATCCCCGACAGGTTGGTAAGGGGCTTCATAAGTATTTGACTTACATCGTCGCGCTCCTGGCCGCGCGGGGCCAGTTACGTTTTTCGCTATTTGTTCATTTTTTAAGGTGCTCAAGAAGGCTCCGCCGTTTGTCTTGCCACAAAAGTAACCAAAAAGGCTTGCAGCAGAGAGGCTTCTTTGCGCACAACCTGGCCCCATAGCCATCGGCGCGGCCTTCACCCTGCAAAACGAACAGAACCACGGGCTGCAATTATTTTGCCCCGATTCGCACGCAATGCCTCCGCTTCTGCAAAAACTTGCTATGCCCCTGCAGCCGCACCGCCCAGCATCGTTCTGCTCGTTTTCACCCGAAGCTGATCTGCTGCGAAAAACCACATTTTTTATCTTGTCATGGGTAGCCCGTCGAAGGGCCTCTGCGCGCGACCCTTCGACAGGCTCATGGTGACAGGCCTTTGCACTCGGGTTGACAACATTAAAACGGGGGGCATGCTGAGTGTTTAAATCCGTGGTCTCTGAAGGTAGTATGACATCTCTTCTTAGTCATGCCGAACTTGTTTCGGCACCTCACAAGAAAAGTGGCAAATTTGATTAGCATGGTTGCTTAGCGAGTGGGGTGCTGAAACAAGTTACCCATGACAAGTTTATAAAATGACGTCATCCCGAACTTGTTTCGGGAACCCACAGGACAAGCCGCATGAAGTATACTTAGCATGTGAGGTGCTGAAACAAGTTCAGCATGACGGATGGCGGAGATGTCATTTCACCTTCGGAATCCGCTCCGGATTTAATTTACTCAGCATGACCTTAATTTTATTATGTCATGGGTAGGTTCTCAAAGCATGGTGGGTGAGGCCTCTGCGCGCGACCCTTCGACAGGCTCAGGGTGACAGGCCGCTATCACTGCAACTGCTGCTGCTACTGCCACTAAAAAACTAACTGCAAACTGCCCACCAAAAACTGCCCACTGATTATTGCAACGTTACTACCTTGTACAAAATCCAGCCTTCGGTTTCGTAGGCGCGTTTATAGTTTACACCGCTGTTGAGGCGGCGGATTTCGGGGATGTACCGGTCGCTAAGCTGGGTGTAACCGGTGAAGGGGTTTTTGGGGGTGGCTATCAGGATATAGTCGTCGTATTTGTATGGGGTTTCAATGGCCGACAGGAACGAGTTGAGCTGGTAGGGCAGGGTTAGTTTTTTGATATTGTTGGTAAAGGCCACAATAGGGTATGATACGGCATCGTCCATGAGGATGTGCGTATTATCGGGCAGGCTGTTGATATAGGCTGCTATTTCTTTGCTTTCGTTTTGATCGGTATTGGGCTCCAGCCGGCTAAGAGTGGTGATGAAGCGGCGCTCGTCGGTAATGAGCGAGTTGGTTAAAAAGGTGTAGCCGGTATACAGCTGCAGTACCATTACAAAGGCCAGGCCCAGTTTAAGGGGCAGCATATTTTTAATGGTACGCACCTTAAATATGATACACAGCAGCGCCACAAATAAAAATATAAGGTAGTACTGGTAGGTGAGGAACAGCTTATCGTACTTAATGTGCAAAAACTCCACAAAGGCAAACAGGGTGAGTACGGTTAGCACATGATAAGTGCTTTCGCGCAGCAGGTACAGGCCAAACAGTATCAGCGGACAAAAATATATCACCCTTAATGATACCAAGATGCTGAGTTCGGGCAGCTGGTAGTTTACGGCAGTGGCGGCGGTGTCATAATTCAGCTTGTCGACCAGTACATTCCAGGTGGCCAGGGGGCTTTCCATAAAGTAGTTATAGTCGCTGGCGTGGGTTTGGTTAAGCAGCTTATAGCAAACGAGGGATACCACGGGCAGGATAAACAGGATCACGTAAATGGCAAAAGTTTTATTAATAAGCTTACGCCTTAACGACGGACTGTTAAAGCTCATGAACAGCCTGAAAATGGATTCCTTTTCGCCCAGGTTTAGGCTGGCCAGCGTGATGGACAGCACCAGCGGAATAAAGAACAACGTGAGCCAGATGAAGCGGTAATCGCAAAAAATGAGCAATACCAAACACATACTGGCTATGGATACGTGGAACGTGGTGTTTGAGCGGTAAAACTTAAGCAGGTTAAGGAAAAACAGGTATACGAAGATCACTACCAGGTAAATGGCTTTGCCCGAGCAGGCCATGTAAATGATACCGGGATGCAGCAAAAATAGCAGGGCTACCATGATGAGGTAAAAATCGTCCTTCACCCTGATAACAAACGAGCGCGAAATAAGATAGAAGAAGCCTGCCGTACCCAGTGCCGATGCGATGACCGGGGCGAAGGAACTGTTTATTGACGAAAATACGAGCGAGGAGTAAAAGGGCAGCAGCGGGGCGGTTAAGCCCATTACCTTGAGGCGGTTGCCCAGCCCCTCAAACACGATCTTTGTTTTTTCGATATAAAAAAGGCTTTCCTGGTTATAATAGCCTAAGTGGTTAAGGTATATGCCGATAACCAGGTACCAGGCTGCCAGCACCAGGGTAAATATAAACAGGTATGTACTTTTGGCAGTTTTCATTTAATAACGTTTGTGGGGTTATTAACCTTACTTAAACCGTGGTTGGTTTTTTCCCAGTAAAACGGATTGGTGATAAGCTGGTACAGGCCCATATAGGCTGCTACGGAGTGCATGAGCCAGTAAACCGGGTTGGCTATGGCAAACAATATGAGCTCGAAATAGCGGCGTTTAAATACGGCCATCATGTTGATATAGATCATGAGGATATTGCCTACCATGAGGTTAAATATCGACATGAACAGTACCCAGTCCGGAAACAAATTGCGGATGGTTGAAAAATCAAATATGAGGTAACAGATAAAGATGATGAGCAGCACCGGGTAAATTAAAAAGGTGGCTGATGTGGCGCCGATGAAAAAGTTAAAACCCAGGAAACCGCGAAAGCCTATTTTACGGATGAGGGCCGGCGGGTTGCGCATGTGCACCAGGTAGGTTTGCATGTAGCCCTTGATCCAGCGCGAGCGCTGGCGGATCCAGTTCCAGAAGTTGTTATTGGCTTCTTCATACGTGGTGGAGTTTACTATGGCCACCTTGTAGCCTTTGGCATAGGCGCGTACGCCAAGGTCGGCATCTTCGGTTACGTTAAAGGGGTCCCAGGCGCCAAGCTCAATCAGCGCGTCCATTTTAAAGTGATTGCTGGTGCCGCCAAGCGGGATGGGGATATCCAGCGTATCCAAACCGGGCAGCATATAATCAAACCAGTACGAATACTCGAGGGTGAACATCCGGGTAAGGAAGTTCTCATTACGGTTAAAGTAGTTTAAGGCGCTTTGGATGCAGATATAGTTTTCGGGCAGCTTGTTAAACAGGGCCACCACTTTTTTAAGCTGATCGGTATCGGGAATATCCTCGGCATCATAAATGGTGAGGTATTCGCCCCGCGAAAAATGCAGACCGTAGTTGCAAGCCTTGGGCTTGGTTTTAGGCATGTGGAAAGGCACCACAATAACTTCAAACACAGCGGGGAAATCGAGGTTTTTTACGGCGTTTAATGTTTTATCATCATCTTCTTCAATAAGCAGTTTGATATCCAGCTGCTGGCGCGGATAGTCGAGGCTTTGCAGGTTCCAGATGAGTTTTTTGATCAGCTTATCTTCCTTGTAAACAGGCAGCAGGATGGTGTATACCGGCAGCTCCTCGTTTACGATAGCGCGCAAATCATCTTTGGTGACGGCCTGGTGCAGCTCGAACCGGGAGCCTACCAGCGCCAAAAACAGTTTGAAGATAATGGCGATGAGGAAAAACGAACTGATGACTAAGTTAATGGAGATGGATACGTTTTTAAAGTTGAGGAACAGGCCGATGGCGGTAATGCCCCACAAAGCAAAAATGAAAACCAACTGTGATGTGGTGAACGTTGTTGAGGCCGAGCTTTTAGGGTCGCGCTTAAGGAGCTCGAAAACCGATGCCTTAACATATTTTTGCCCGGTAAGCTTGTGGCTTAGCCAGGTGATCTCCAAATCGGATGCTACGATAACTTCGGGTTCCAGGTCATAGGTAAACCTTACAAAATCAAGGAAAAGTTCATTGCCTGGGTCGGCCATAACGGTAACCACTTTATTGTTTTCGATGCGAAGGGGGAGGCCCAGCTGATCGTTGGCAAATTTAAGGTCAACCTGGTCGAGGATTTTTTGGTCGAAGGCTTCCTGGCGGATCTCGGCAAAGTGGTAGCCTGCGTTGCCCAAGGCGCGTTCATAGTTTTTGCGGGAAACATAGCCGAAGTTAAGGGCTATTTTGAGGTATGACATACCCGATCTTTCCGAAAAAGCATGGATCTTTTCCTGGTCGGCCGGCGAAATAAATCCGTGGGCAACCAAAATTTCAGGAACAGAAATACTCAATGTATCCATATTAGGTGTTTTATAACCTCACCCCCCGCCCTCTCCAAAGGAGAGGGAGCTTTTTTTAAGCCTTCTCCTTTGGAGAGGGCAGGCGGTTTGTCATTGTATTTATGATGATGCCTTAGCGTCATTTTCTCACAACCCTCTCCGTTGGAGAGGGCAGGGTGAGGTACTAATCGTTAAACAGATCCTGCGATTTTTGAACTTTTGACCGCACATACAGGAACGAAAGCAGGATCAGGATCAGGATGCCCAGCAAAATGTACAGGTTATAGCTGTCCCAGAAACGGGTAAGGCCGCTCTTGGTATCGATGTACTCCAGGTTTTCGCTGGATTTGTTGATGTTGAACAGGTACTTGTTGGAGTTAACATCCGAGATACAAACATTGCTCGACAGGGTTGAAAGCTGCTCGGTAATGGATTTGGATACCGCCAAAAAAGCTTCAGAAACATGCGTGCCGGTAGCGGTAAGCACCAGGGTAGCATTGTTGCTTACGCCGTAAAAGATTTGCGCCAGGCCGTTTGATACCGTATCCGAAAGCGCGTAAACCGGGGTATTATTATCGGTGTTGTACAGCCGGAAGTTCCTGTCGAATTGGATAGGGGCATCGCGAAACTCCTTAAGTATTTTATCATCTTTTGACAGCAGGGCTATGATATTGTATTGCTTGAAGTCAGTTGGTTTCAAATCTTTCGAGTAAACAAACTCGGGGAAGTTATTGGCGTTGATGTTATTGTTAAGCTCATAAATGATCTCGCCCATAGCGCCGGCGGCATATTTGGCGTATTCCTCGCTTACTACAATTTTGGTAGTGCCGTTGTTAAAAGCCTCGGGATACTGGTAAAAGCTCAGGTCGCTGGTGATGAAGGGGTTTTTTGACTCGAGGTATGATTTGTCAACGTCAACTTCGGCAAAAAAGTTGGTAAAGCTGTTGCGGCAGTTGCCATTGGTAGGGTAAAACCTGAATTCGGCCTCCAGCGTGTTGTATTTATGGTGCTGATAGCGGTTAATGGTGATAGAGCTGTTCAGCTTGCCCGATGCATCCAGCTTTTCGCTGCTGATAAGTAAGCCGTTAAGGTATATGTTGAAGAAACCACGGTCGCCGGGGGCAAGGCCGCTGTAATTGGCAATAAAACGGATCTCTACTTCTTTAGGGGTGAAGCTGAAATCACTGTTTTTAAAGCTGTAAGCGCTTTTCAACGAGCCAATGCCCGACAGGAAGTCGCTCACGCCGCCAATTTGCTTTAAAGATAGTTTTGAACGGTTTTCGTCGATAGTTTTAAAGAAAGTGTTCTCGGCCTTGTTGATCAGCAGGTAATCGCCATAGGTTGAGTTAAGGATGTTCATATTGCCAAGGGCGGTGATGGCTTTTTCATAACCGGTATCATCGCCGCCGGTAACAAACAATACCTCTTTAGGCGATTGCTCCTGCGTTACGGTTTTAACCGGCACAAACCGGCCTTTTACATCAACCATGTGCACAATGGTATCAGTGAGCAGGCTTACCGATTTATGCAGGTAGAATAAACCCTGCGTGTTTTGCGGGGTAACTTTTACCAATGCGCGTGCATCAGCAGGTAATTTATCAATGGCACCTACCCTGATGTAATTACGAACGCTGTCGGGCAGTTTGCTTTCTTCATAAACTGCAATTGAACGGGTTTGGGTCTTTTTTAATCTTGAATAAGCCCAGGCTACAGCTTTAAGGTCATGCAGGCTTGGGTTTGACGGGTAAACGATAGCTTTTTTAGAGTCGAAGCAGTTGCTGATATTTACGTTATCAAAAAAGTTTTTATTGCTTTTAACCAGCGACAGGTATGAGTAGTTTTTGATCCTTAACCACATAGCCGGGTTATCGAGGTCTTTACACTGATCATCGGTGATGGTGAGCAGGGTTTTGATCTGGATCTTGAGGAACTTATCGGGGCTCAGATCGGCACGGCTCAGGTTAAGGGTGATCTTCTGGATAGAATCGGGGCCCAGGTGGCTGCTGTATGCCGGTTTGTTATTAATAACCAGGTTAATGTACGAATGCGATTTTATCAATGCCTGCGACGGTTCAAAAAATAAAACCAGTTTACTGCCATTCATTTCAATCAAAGGGGTGATCTTGAAGTAAAATGAAATAGCGCCGCTCATGCCGTATACCACGTCATCGTCATGGCCGTAGGCTTTAAAGGATGCAATGCTGTTGCCCTGAGCCTGCGAAGCCGTGTTGAATAATAGGATAAAGGCTAATAAGGTAAAAAACTTATTCATTGATATAAATGTTAATTTATTACGTAAAATTCTACTCTGAAATAATTGCCGTTGTCATCGCTGCGGTAGCTGAGCTCGCCGCCCATTTCCTGGGTCATCAGCTTGGCAATTGATAAGCCCAAACCCAGGCGGCTTTCACTAACGCCGTGCGTATCGTTAAGGGTTTTAAGCTTGTTGAACATCATGTCCAGTTCCTGCTGGCCTATGGCTATACCTTCGTCAATGATCTCGAAAACAAAACGCTGGCGCTGCAGGCTGGTTACTACCTTAATGCTGTTATTGGTTTGCGAAAATTTGATGGCGTTTGATAACAGGTTTTGAAACACCTGGCCGGCAAATACCTTGTCAAGCCGCACGTTGAGGGGCAGCTTCAGGATATTATCAACCAGGTGGATGTTTTTCATGAGGGCAGTTTCGTACAGGCCTTTAAAAACATGCATTACTTCAACGTTGATGTCAAAGATCTCCATGTTGAATTTCATATCCGGCGATTCGATCTCCTTAACATCCATGAGCTTGTTAAGCATATACTGCATCTTATCAGCCGATTCGGCGATGTAGCCCACAAATTCTTTCTGATCGGTGCTGAGCCTGAAATCCTCTTCCCTGATCATGTTGTTGCTCATTATAATAGAGCCGATGAGGTTTTTAAGGTCGTGCCCGGCAATATTGATAAAGCTATTCTTTTGGCTGTCGAGCTTGCGGAGCTGCTCATACTGATGATCGATGAGGTTATTTTTTTCGTTGATATCCTTGTTTTGCTGTTTAAGCTGCTCGTTTGATTTTTCGATCATGATCTGCGCGCGTACTTCACGCTGGATCACCTTGTAACGTGCCCCGGGTATTAAGCAGGAGATGCCCGAGATGATAAAAAAGATCTGCCCGCCGTTACTTAAAACCAGGTCGAGATTGTATTCGCTTAGCAGGTTAAAGAAGATGGCCAGTAACAATAGCGCCATTAAGGTTTGGATGATGGAGTTTAAGGGCTCCCAAAAAACCTGCAGGTTAAAAAACAGCAGGGTGGTAGCAAACAGCATAAAATAAATGGTCAGGAACTGAATGTTTACCAGGTTGCATAAAATAGCTGCCGTTACCGAAAGCATAAAGAAACTGATATGCAATAATATGCGGTAACTAAATTGTTTATGCTGAAAATAACTGAACAGGCCGTATATAATAAGGATAGTGATAATGCGGATAATAAAAAACTGCAGCCAGTAGTTTGTAGCGTAAATAAAATCAACAATACTAAAAAGAGGGTACAGGAATATAATTGTCCAGATTATATTATTGGTTTGATACCATGCTTTTTTGGAGGTCTCTTTAATTAATTCTTCGTTGGTAATTTGAACAAACATTATTTGTTATCTTGAATTGTAATTAAAAATTAAGGCCGCTGTTTAAATTAACTCCGTTAAATATTTGATAGACAAAAATATTCGTTATACGATAATTTAAACAGGTTTGTTGTTACTGTTGCCAACAGTAATAATTGCCGTTGCAAAAAGCCGTCCAATTCCCCGGCAAGTTCGGGCGCTTGCTTTTAAATCGGGCCAAAGTTTAAGCAAGGGCACCAGTATTTTATGACTTGAGCAAATCCGGAACGAAAGCTGAGCGGCCTAAACGCCATTAAAAAATCCGATTTTCTGCTGTGCAAAAAGCTGGGCTTTAAAAGTATCAGGCCTCCTATGGCTTTTACTTCCTTTTGGCCTTAAAACAACAGCGCGGCTATTTACCTAATGTGAATAAAGTTGCTAAGCGATGCAATATTTATTGAGTTGAGGCTGGTGACAGATTATCATTATGGCAGGTTAGGCGACAATAATTATCTCACAGAAACACCGCAACAAATGATTTGTGCGTAAAATTAACTAAAAGGTATAAAAACGCAGATTATAGTAACTTGTTTTTTGGGAATTATAATGAGCTGCCCCATATTAACCCCAAACTGTGGAAAGTTGCCGCGTATAATATTGTTACGCTTATCCGTAGAATTGATAAACAACGAACCCTGATTGTAAGTGCATCAAACTATACAGTATCTATGAGCTAAGCAGGTTGGTAAGGCTGGCCGATAAAAATATGTTTACCGTTTTCACTTTTACGAGCCTTTCTTTTTTATTCGCCAGGGTGCAAGCCGGGTAGGCAACCAGGTTTCAACCATCGGGGTATCATTTCCATACAATGCGGAAAATTTTCCTGCACTTAATCCAAAAGCAAAAAAACACCCCCGGCGAAAGTAATTACCGGAGTTAGCTGCGCGATGACAACGAACAATTTATAAAGGATAAACTGCAAATTGTAAAAACGGGCCCCGAAATATGATGTGCTCATCATTTGCGGTGCGTAAGGCGTTTAAAACAAATATGCCGATGCAGATAGTCGCTGCCGTTATAATAAGTCTGTACGCAAGGGTTTAAAAGAGCTTGATATCACTGGCATGCTTTGGGAATTTAACGGTAGTTTTTCGCTGTTTAATGGCAAGCCGGCGATGGAAAATTTACCCTTGTGTAGGAAAGACGCAATTAGCGCTGTACAGTGAAATTTTAAAACATAATGTTACAATTTTAGTTACCTTTGCTGATTAATATACCTGTTTTATGGAATTTTTTGTAGAAAAGCGCAGAGAAGTAATGGTGCACATTGAAAAGTTCATGTTAGAAAAAATACATGAATATTTAAAGCCCATTGATACTATCTGGCAGCCATCTGATTTTTTGCCCGATTCTTCAAGAGAGTCGTTTTTTAGCGAGATTAAAGAACTACAGGAAAGTGCCGCAGGGTTATCTTATGACCTGATTGCCGTTTTAATTGGCGATACCATTACCGAAGAGGCTTTGCCAACTTATGAATCGTGGTTAACCATGGTGCAGGGTGTATCAGATGATGAAGAAGGAGGCTGGATGCGTTGGACACGCCATTGGACAGGCGAAGAAAACCGTCACGGCGATTTGCTTAACAAATACCTATACCTGTCGGGCCGCGTTAATATGCGCATGATGGAAATCTCCACCCAATACCTGATAGCCGATGGTTTTGACATCGGTACCGGTCATGATCCTTACCGTAACTTTATATATACCTCTTTCCAGGAGCTGGCAACCAATGTATCGCACCGTCGTGTAGCCTCGCAGGCAAAAAAATACGGCGATCCGCTGCTTTCAAAAATGTGTGGTGTTATCGCATCTGATGAAGCCCGCCATGCTAAAGCTTACAAATACTTTATCGAAAAAATATTTGAGGTAGATCCAAGCGAGGCTATGGTAGCTTTTGAGGATATGATGCGTAAAAAGATTGTAATGCCTGCCCACTTCCTGCGCGAGGTTGGTTTAAAGGTTGGTCAAACTTTTGGTCACTTCACCGATGCCGCACAGCGTTTGGGTATTTATACCGCTATCGACTATGTGGATATCCTGAAAGAGCTTTTGACCGACTGGCACATCGAAAGTATCACAGGTTTGGACGAAGCCGGCGAAAAGGCCCGCGATTACGTGGTAAACCTTCCGGCCCGCTTACTGCGTGTAGCCGAGCGCATGAAAAACCCAATGCTGGAGTATAAGTTTACCTGGATTAACGGTTGATTTTAGCTTAAAGCGGAAAGTCGAAGGCTTAAAGCTTTGCTTTGCAATCGGGTTTGGTAAGCTTCTTTTTCATAGCTTTCTGCTTTAAGCTTTTAGCTTCTTTCCTATAGCTTTCGGCTTTAAGCCTTCGGCTTATTAATGGCTTTTAGCTTTCTTCCCGTTCTATCTTATACCCCGGTTTTTTATATCCATCGGCAACGTAGTTTTCGGGGATCTGGATGTGGCTTCCATCGCGTACAGCTGTAAAATGCGGCGACATGATCTCCATGCCGGCTTCATTAAATTTATCCTGTATGTTTTGATACAATACCGAATAGATCATGGCCATTTTGCCTGGCTGATCGGTATAAGCATTTATCTGGTAACTCACATTAAAATCATTCAAAGCGGTTTGCAGTACAAACGGTTTTGGGTTGGCAAGAATGCCTTCTGTTGCTTCAGCCGCGCTGATGAGCAGGTTATGAATGGTTTCCCAGGGGGCATCGTAACCAATAGTAACACTGGTATTCAGTATCAAACCCAAAGTTTTTGATGATGAAGTATAGTTAACCGTAGCACCGCTTAAAATGGTAGCGTTGGGCACGGTTACATCTTCGTTTTTAATGGTACGCACACGGGTAACCAGCAGGTTTTTCTCAATCACATCGCCCATAATTTCGCCAACTTTGATGCGGTCGCCAATTTTAAAGGGGCGCATATAGGTAAGCACAATGCCCGATACCATATTGGCAATAGCCGAGGAGGAACCTAACGAAAATAATACGCCTATAAACACGGTAACCCCCTGGAACACTTTAGACTGCGATCCCGGCAAGTAAGGAAATATCACCACAAACATAAACGCGTACATCAGTACCCGGATGATATTGTAAGTTGGGATGGCCCATTCAGGGTAAAAGCCTTTTAAAGCGATAGCCCCGTTTGCTATTTCGGTAGCTATAAATTTTACCAGTTTTACAATGTAGCGGGTAACCAGGTAAATAACTGTTATGGTAAGCAGGTTGGGTATAAAACGGACAATGGCCAGCAGGATACTTTTCAACGGGTTAACCACAAAGCCGATCAACTGTGTGGCGATAGGCTGCGAGGAAGGGAAAATATAAAACAATACCGGTAAGGCCAGGTAAACCAGCAACAGGATAATGAACAGGCGCGCAATATTTATCAGTCCACTGATAAACGGAAGTAGCCGCGAGGCATAGGCTATTGGAGCTCCTTTTTCTGCCAGCTTTTTAACACGGTTTTCCCATCCCAGTATAATTTTAAGTTTTATCCACCTAAAACCTTTATTAACAATCCAGATCAGCACAATAAGCAGTATAATAACCGCGACTGCCTCAAGTACGTTTGTAATTAGTTGTTTAGGGCTGTTGCTTTCAAAAACGTTGCCGAGCTTATTTTTTAATATAGACAGATAGCTTGCTGCCAGCTGCGGCCGGTTCAGTTCGGAGTAAGAGGCATCGGTATTATTAACCCCCATGATCATCTGGCCGTTGTAAGTTATTACCGATATGGACGTATCGTTTTTAAGCGTTAACGAATCCGGGTTAAAATCTATTCGGCTCATCAGGGCCTTAATGCGTTGGGTAACAATCCCGGCGCGCTCTTTAGGATCAAACAATCCCTGCGGGGCATAAAATTTAACCAGGGTATCCCGGTTAATGATCACCGGTTCGCCTTTTTGTTCAGGGAGTTTTTGTGCCTGTGTAGTAAATGCAGCAAACAGAAAAAGGATGAGCAGGCTATAAATTTTAGGCATAGGGATGTTTTTCTGTTAAAGCTAAAAAATATTTGGCGGAAATAAGAAGCTGTTTAAAGTGGGTGAATATCGTTTACAGATAGATAAAACTTCATTGCCGTTGGTTTTAACCAACGGAATAATGAGTAGCGGTAGAGGGCTTCAGCCTAAATCCGCTTGCCTAACTGGGGCTAAAGCCAGGACTTTTTAGCTTTTTTACCGTTTGGTTAAAACCAACGGCAATGAATATTTTGCATTTTTAAGCTGTGTATTGCTTAGGACTATCTCCTGCTTAACAAAGGAAACAGAAACCATATTTTTTGCGAACGAAGTAACCGCACATGAATAGCGCATTGTATAACAAGCGATTACTTCGTCGTCTCTCTTTTTAACGTATGATTCTTCGGTAAATCAAAACTTTTTACCCTTCCTGCACCAGATCGGTTCCCAAATTACCGGCAATTTTGCTGAACAGATCGTTCAGGATCGATTCGACGGTGAGCGAATTTACGTCATCAACATAATGTTCATTCCGGGTGATCCAAAGTTCGTTACCGTTAATCGCGATGCTGAACAGGGCGCCTTCATAAACAGCAGGCAACGAAATTTCAACCGCCCCGCCTTTGCGCTCAACGGTGAAATTTAATTCGCTTTTTCGTTGCTCATGAAACAGCGGGTTAAGTTTTTCGTGCAGTAACTGGTATAACTGGTTGATGTCGGTATTGGTATGGAGGGTGATGATTTTCATAATTTGGTATATTAGCGATGTATTAATTAGTACAAAGTTGAAGGAGGGATTGTTTGGAAAGTATTTTCCCGGATGGTTTTATAAATTCTTAAAATCAACGGTGTCATTGCCAACAGGGTGGTGCGGGGGCCGCGTTAGGGATTGCAGTGTAAAGCCCGCAGCGCGTATAGGGATTGTGGGCGGGAAAAGCGAGGACTTGCAACGGAAAGCCCGGGCCGCAGGCAACGCCCATGTTATAAAAAAAGAATAAAAATACACACTTAATATCAATGACTACAATCCGGTCATTATAAGCGATAGCGCGGGAACCGCGTAGCTATGCTCAGCCAACCTTGTAAATTGTACATGTAGGTTACACGATTGCCGCGCTTCGCCAATGACATATTTTAAAACGTTACACAAAACATTACCATATATGAACTACAAATTATTAGGCCGCTCGGGCCTTAAAGTTTCTGAATTATGCCTGGGCACTATGGGCTTCGGTACCGAAGGCGGCTGGGGCGCCGAAAAAGATGCCAGCTTTGCCATTATGGATGCCTTTGCCAATGCTGGCGGCAATTTTATTGATACCGCCAATGTGTATAAACTGGGTACAAGCGAGAAGATTATTGGCGAATACCTGGGCAATCATGACCGCGATTATTTTGTGCTGGCTACCAAGTACACGCTCAAAGATAATACCACCAATCCTAATGCATCGGGCAATAACCGCAAAAACATGATGCGGAGCGTGGAAGAAAGCCTTAAACGCCTCAAAACTGATTTTATTGACGTGCTGTACCTGCACATCTGGGATAATATTACACCTATTGATGAGGTGCTGCGCGGGCTGGACGACCTGATAAAACAGGGCAAAGTAACCTATGCCGCTATCAGTGATACGCCCGCGTGGGTAGTATCAAAAGGGAATACCCTTGCCGAGCTGATGGGCTGGAGCCAGTTCATTGCCTTACAGGTGGAGTACAGCCTGCTGGCCCGGACTGCCGAGCGGGAGCTGATCCCGATGGCAAAACATTATGGCATGACGGTTACCCCATGGGCCCCGTTGGCAGGTGGTGCATTAACCGGCAAATACCTGCGCGGCGAACCGGGACGTGTAAAACCGGAAAGTAACCGCCGTAACGACAGGGCTAAAACTATTACTGAAGTGGTTGTTGGCATCGCCGCTGAATTAGGGGTATCCGAAAGTCATGTTGCCCTGCAATGGATGATGGACAGGGATTTTAGCTGTATCCCCATTGTGGGCGCTACCAAAATTGACCAGCTAAACGATAACCTCAAAGCCATCGACACCAAATTAACCCCTGAGCATTTTAAAAAGCTGAATGAAGTAAGCGCTATTGAATTAGGTTTCCCCGGCGATTTTTTTAATGAGGATGCCGTGAAAATGAACAGTTTCGGTGGGTTTTATGACAGGGTTGAAAAAAGGTAGCGCTCATTTCATTTATATATTTTTTGATGTAAATTTAGGCGGGAACAATAAGAAAGAGCCCGCCTAAACTTTATGAAAAAATTCCTCATTCTGCTATTTATCTTATCGGTAGCTTTTACAAGATCACATGCCCAGGAGTTGGTTCCCGATGCTCAGTTCTCAACACTCATCGGCTTTTTAAATGAGGAGAACTGGCCTGAGGCCGCCAAACTATCCGAAGCTATTTTAAAGAAAATTCCCGGAAACAAGCAAGACGATGATGCACCGGCTGTTATCAGGTACATGCATATTATATCCGAGGCCGGTTTAAAGTACATGGGTAAATTAACCAAAACTGAGGCATTGAAAAATGTTTCGGGTTATATCGGTCATACTATTTTTTCCCCATCCCGATATACTTCGCTGAAATATGGGCTTAACCGCATTGTAAGTTCTGATAATAAAACGGATACACTCGCCTCATCCTGCACCAACAGGAAGGGAACAGATTTATATACTTCTGAAAGTATAGTGCCAGCCCATCCCGTTACTATAGACGAGTTTAAAAGTTATGATGGTAAATTATTCAGGATAGGCGGGGTGTTAAAATCAATATCGGTGACCGGGAATATGATGCCGCATTTTAATATAGTAATAGATAAGGCCATATTAGAACCCGGTGATAAGCAGTAAAAATGGGTAAGTGATCCCGGTTCGTTTTTGGGCACATCAACATGTATCCCGGACAGGGTACTTTAATCAAACCGCTTCAAATAATTTTTACTGATCAGCTCGCCATACATGATCCCGCTGTGCTGGTCCATAGCAAACCAGGGTGAATCATATTTTAGCACCTGGATATTTTGGGCCGGCATAAAACTTTGCGCTAACAAAAACTGCTTTTGATGAGCGGCATTTTCTACAACATCGAGCACAATAAAACAATGCCCGGGCGAGCCGCCGCGGATAAACACGTCACCTGGCTTAACGTCACTGGGGTTAGTTACGGTTTTTAATTCTTTTTGCAGAGATAAGGTACCTGCATAGCTAAACACCAGGTTCATGTAATTTAAGAATGTTTTGTATGAATAATCAGGTTTGGCTTTTAATACCCAACGATCATTTTTGTAGCGATAGCCCTTGGCATAATGAGCATAGTCGCATTTAAAACCACTGGTAAAGTTGAAAGAAATTTCGCTGTATTTTTTTTGCTGATAGAGGTATTCGGCACGGAGGCGCATCACCGCGTCGGCACATTGTTGCAGGTCCTGGTTGCCCACGCTCATATCAATAACCGCAGCGGTGTAAACATCGGTACGGGCAATATCGCCTCTATAAGTTTTGGTTGGTGTGCCTGCCGGCTTTAAAGGTAAAGCCTGCAGCCATGCCCCAAAACTGCCGGGCGACGCTGTTATACGCTGATAGCCTGCCGGTACCGCGAATCTTTTAATCACGTTATCTGGAGGAGCAATGTTAATATTCAAAAGCAAGAGCAGGCAGGTGATCAGGATTTTCATAACGTTTTGGCTTTTTTTAGCTGTTCATAAGGGTTATAAGGTACAGGGATGCCCTCTGCCAGTTTAAATGCCGAAAAATGGAGGTGGGTAGGCGAACGTTTTTTGTAGGCGTTATAGCCGCTGCGGCCTACTTCGGCTATTTTTTGGCCTTGCGTAACGTAGTCACCCGGTTTTACGAAAATCTGGTTATTGTGCGCATAGTACGTAAAAATATGAGTTGCCGGATGATAGATCCAGATAAATTTGCCTCCCCGCATATTGCTGTTGGGTTCCCATTGATTGGTACAGGCTATTACCCAGCCGTCATCTACACTAACTACCTCAACAGGCTTACTGGTACGGTCATCGATACAATCCTGGTTTTTATCATTAATAAAAATGTCATGTGCAGGATGGGCGCCATGCTTGTTGCCGTCAAGGTAACGGTATCCTTTATCAAAATAACCATTACCATGTGTACCGCCTATGACGTTGCTTTTATAGCCCTTTAAGGGGAATACCCATTGCGTTTTTGGAATGATCCGCTCGGCACGGATCATTTCCAGTATGTTAATTCGTTTTAACAGGGTTTCAAATTGCTTTTGAGCTTCCGGTTTTTTGACACCACCGTTTAAAACCAGGTTATTAAAATCATTGAATTTGGTAAACGCAGAAGTGTCGGCCTGAGCTAAAGCCCCGGTGCTTATCAACAGAAAAGAAAAAAACAGGACAAGTTTTTGCATAAGGTTTGTGGTCAGTAAGTAGTTTCAAGATTTCAACGCGTCATTGCGAGGAACGAAGCAATCCCCGATTAGCAGATCCGCTCTGTATAGTTCGCGATTATTAATATCTATAATTTGTTTTTTATAGGTATTAATGAGCTCCCTTCGCTCGGTTGTCTTCGTTCCTTATAATGACGTGATTGTAAGTTATTGATTATTAAGTGTATTTTTTTCGATCGGTTGTATAACATGGGCGTTGCCTGCGGCCCGGGCTTTCCGTTGCAAGTCCTCGCCTTTCCTGCCCGCAACTTCTCTACACGCTGCGGGCTTTACACTGCAATCCCTAACGCGGCCCACGCGCAACACCGCTAAAATATATTTTACATGTCATTAGGTTTTTTTCAGGGCTTCCCTGATGGTTACTCGCAATGACGATTCTTAATTTTATGCTTTTGATATTAACTAATAAGTCGCCAAAATATTATCCTATCCGGATATCATATTTGTTAAGCAATCCTGGTAAGCCATGAAGCGAGAACTTTGCTTTTTTGATGATGTTATCATCCGGATCGATGATGAAGTTATAGGATGTGCTCAGGTCGGCGTTTTTAAGGATGGTACGACTGAAGAAAGCGTTTTTAAGATTACAGTTAATGAATTTACAATCGCTCAGGTCGGCCTCGGTCAAGTCGGTTTCCATCATGGAACAATCGGCGTAGGTAGCCTTCTTGTTCTTCTTTTTATAAAATACGGCATTGTCTAAAATACAATCCTCAAAATGTACCTCGAACAAAAAGTCGTTAGCCTTGCCAAAGTTTACGCCGCTTATTTTGCAGTGCTTAAAACGAATGTTCTGCAAACCGGTATTGCCTAATTCGGCAAGGAGCAGGTTGCAGGTATCAAACAGGCAATCAACAAAAGTGATCCCCGCAAACCGGGCGTGGGAAAAATCGCAGCTGATGAATTTGCAGTTTTCGTAAGTGGTGCCGGTGAGTTGACCGGCGGTTATTTTGGTAAAAGTTTGATCTTCGTAGAGTAGGGATTGCATAGGGGCAAATGTAAAAGGTTAAAGGGAATGGGATGGTTTCCGGTCTCTTTAAATTAAATGAAAATGATCAACCACCATGCTTACCGGATTTGCATGGCGTACAAGATTTCTGTTTCGCACCTGCGCGCAACCTTGCTCGCTCACTGACAAATCATTGTTTTGTTAATTACAACCCTTTATAACAAAAGAAGGGCATGTTATATTTCCATTCGGCAGTGATACCGGGATCCTGTGCCATGATGATATCGCGCAGGGCAAGAAGACAACTGTGATTTGGTTCATCTTTGGTTAAGTAGAATGTGTCGATTTGGGAGAGCTGCATAAACTCTCAATTCGGTAATTCTCGATAGATTTTGCCGTTAAGTTGGCACCCCCCTTTTGCGTGTTTAGGATGCAATTTATCAATGGTTGGATCGTTAGGGTCAATATTAAATTTAGGCTTCCCCCATTGTTTAAAGAAAAAAGGAACAGAATTTCCTTCACAATTGACTCTAATTGATTCTATCCATTCGTACTTTAGTGGCCGTGCGCCATGGCCCGATTCTCCACCGACTATGACCCAATTTATACCTTCAAGGGTCAAATCAGCTACAGGTCCAAGTAATGGTTCAATAGACAAAAATCTTGTTTTCGCTGGCACTTTCTGTAGGTCGTCAACACGGTAAAGATATTTATCATTTTCAACAGACACCCCCATCCAAATATTAGGCGTCCAATTTAGCTGATTAGCAACCTTCAATAATCTATCTGATCTTTTGGTTAAAACCTGATATATATGTTGAGGAGTCTGATTCATCACTAAAAATACCGCTTTAATATAATCTAATGGGATTTCATCGTGAAATAAATCGCTCATAGAGTTTACAAAAACCACTTTGGGTCTTTTCCAAGTGAATGGAATATTTAAAGATTCAGGATGTGTTTTAATAACTTTAAAGCCGTCTTTATATTTTTCTTGCCCCATTGCTTTTAAGCGCCTGGTCATCACTTCTGCATAACAGAATTTACATCCGGGACTAATCTTTTTACAACCAGTAACCGGATTCCAAGTTAATTCTGTCCATTCAATACTTGATTCAGCCATATGCAAAAATACTAAAAAATTTAGTTAAAATAATGCCTGCTGATCCCCAGTATATTGTTTTCTTATAATATTCCAAAATTTATTACCCAACGGATTTTTAGAGAAAAATGCCAAATGATATAATAAAACATTTTTATTATTATGTTTATATCGGACATCGTGAAAATCTGCGACTTGAGTATAACCAAGCTTTATCATATTACTCTTGTATCTTTTACTTAAAAATTGCGTAAAAGATTGATTCTTCATATCTGCATCACCAGAAAAGTCACTGCGCCAACTCGAATCGTTTAAAAATAAGGAAATTGTATCGTTAGATGGGCTTTGATATTTTTTTTCATTACGAGTCGCAGCCATTCCCGTTGCTATCAACATTAACATGTCTAATTGATAAGCTCCTAATCGTGCCACCGTATTGAAATGTATACCCAGGTTAAAGGGGTCGATAAAACAAAAATTTAATACTGTATTATTAACAGAATATCGAGGTATATTTTTGATTATCTCGTCGATCTTCTCATTACAACTTCCTTGTATGAATACTGATTTAGCTCTTTCCTTCGGAAAATCTCGTTCTATTCGTTTCTCTAAGGATGCTATTAAATCTTTATCTTCTTCACAAAAAATATACTTATCAAAGTGAATTGGGGTAGATAAAGCTATCAATGCCCCTGATTTAATAATTTTCCCCGTCGACTTAATCTTACAATAGCCACTCGAAGCGAAAAGATCTATGTAAACCAGATTGCCCCACTTATCCCGCATCGATTTTGTAAACAATTCAGCATAATATCCCAAGAGATTGTATTTTTCTTTTCCCCATTCTCCAACTTCAGGTATCGTTAGGCCATCATCCTCAACCTCTTGTATTGGGTTGTATTTATAATTGTTCATTAGGTTAATATTGTGATATCGGTTATTAGTCAATATTAATAATAAATATTCAATTTATAAAACTCCTTTTTTGCACCCAATTCACTCATTTAATATGTTTCCTCCACCATTATTTTGACATTCGCCTACCCAACCTTCCCCTGCAAAATCCCTATCTTTGCGGCAACATAAATTATCATCTATGCTTAAAGGATTTTTTAATGTTCCGGCACCGGTAAATGAGCCCGTTTTAAATTACGGTCCGCGGAGTTTGGAGCGTGTGGCGCTTAAGGCAGCTTTAGAAGCCGGTCGTGCCCAACAATTAGATATACCTATGTACATTGGCGGCAAGGAAGTACGTACCAACACCAAGTTGGAAATTCGTCCGCCGCATGATCATAAACATTTGCTGGCTACCTTCAGCGAAGGTGATGCAAGCCACGTTACCGCAGCGATTGATGCTGCCCTCGCAGCTAAAGCCGACTGGGAAAACCTGGCCTGGGAACAACGTGCTGCCATATTTCTGAAAGCTGCCGAACTGATTGCCGGCCCATACCGTGCCGAAATCAACGCAGCCACCATGCTTGGTCAGTCAAAGAACGCTTACCAGGCCGAGATCGATTCGGCTTGTGAGTTGATCGACTTCCTGCGTTTCAACGTGGAGTACATGACCGAGATTTACAAACAACAGCCGCCGGTATCAGGCAAAGGTGTTTGGAACCGTGTGGAACAACGTCCCTTAGAAGGGTTCGTGTTTGCATTAACACCGTTTAACTTTACTGCTATTGCCGGTAACCTGCCTGCATCTGCAGCCATGATGGGCAATGTAGTGGTTTGGAAACCTGCTTATACGCAAATCTACGCTGCTAACGTGATCATGAAGATTTTTAAAGAAGCCGGCGTACCTGATGGCGTTATTAACCTGATTTATGTTGATGGCCCTGTTGCAGGCGAAGTGATCTTTAACCACCCTGATTTCGCAGGGATCCACTTCACCGGTTCAACCAAAGTATTCCAGAACATCTGGCAAACTATTGGCACCAACATCCACAAATACAAAACATATCCGCGCATTGTAGGCGAAACCGGTGGTAAAGATTTTGTACTTGCCCACCCGAGTGCCAATGCCGATGTAGTAAGTACTGCCCTTGTTCGCGGCGCTTTTGAATACCAGGGACAAAAATGTTCGGCTGCTTCAAGGGCTTATATCCCGGCTTCATTGTGGCCTGCGGTAAAAGCAAACATGCAGCGCGACATTACTTCGTTTAAAATTGGCCCGGTAGAAGATTTTGAAAACTTCATCAATGCCGTGATCACCGAAGTATCGTTTGATAAACTGGCCAAATACATTGACGCTGCTAAAGCCGACGAAGGTGTTGAAATTGTTGCCGGTGGCAACTACGATAAAAGCAAAGGCTGGTTCATTGAGCCAACTGTGCTAAAAGTTGAAGACCCGTATTACGTAACCATGTGCGAGGAGCTTTTTGGCCCGGTACTAACCGTATATGTTTACGAAGATGATAAATTTGATGAGATCCTTGAGGTTGTAGATAAAACTTCCATCTACGCGCTTACAGGCTCGATTATCTCGCAGGACAGGTATGCTATTGAAAAAGCTACCACCCGTTTACGCAACGCGGCAGGTAACTTTTACATTAATGATAAACCTACAGGTGCGGTAGTTGGTCAGCAGCCATTTGGCGGCGCCAGGGGATCGGGCACTAACGATAAAGCCGGATCGATGATCAACCTGCTTCGCTGGGTATCGCCACGCACCATCAAAGAAACCTTTGATCCGCCAAAGGATTACAGGTACCCGTTTTTGGCGAAGGAAGTGTAGTTGAGAAGAGAGTCAAGAAACCAAGATTCAAGAGACAAGAAGAAGCTGGTTTAAGAACCTTTAGGTCATAGCTTAGAAATAAAAAGAGTCGAAGATCGGAAATGTTAAAACCCGATTTTTCGACTCTTTCTTGTTTTCTTATAAGCTATTGAATCTTCCGGTCTTGATTCCTGACTCTTGACTTCTTGAATCTATATTCTCGATTCCTGACTCTTGACCTCTTGCTTCTATTCTCACTTGAACTTAAACACAGCATCCATATTTTCATTGCTGGATGTGCTTACTTTCATATCGTTGATAAGGCCGGTGCTGAGGCTGTAAACCCAGCCGTGTACCGCAAGTTCCTGGCCGTTTTTCCAGGCATTTTGCACGATAGATGTTTTGCAAAGGTTGTTCACGTTTTCTATCACATTCAGTTCAACCAGGCGGTTACTGCGCTCAGTTTCATCGGTAATAGCATCAAGCTCATCGGCATGTAACCGGTAAACGTCTTTAATGTGGCGCAGCCAGTTATCAATCAGGCCGAATTGGTTGTTACTCATAGCGGCATTAACACCACCACAACCGTAGTGACCGGTTACAATTACGTGTTTTACTTTCAATACGTTCACGGCATAGTCAAGCACGCTCAGCATGTTCATGTCCGAGTGAATAACCATGTTGGCAATGTTACGGTGCACAAAGATCTCGCCCGGGGCGGTATTGGTGATCTGGTTGGCAGGCACGCGACTGTCGGCGCAGCCTATCCAAAGTATAGGGGGCTTTTGCCCGTTAGCCAGTTTATCAAAATATTGCGGATCTTCGGCTAAAGCACCTTCAATAAATTTTTTGTTTCCTTCCAGTAAGCCTTCGTAGGTGATATGACTGGTATCATGAATTTGAGCACACATATATTTAAAAAATTGATGTTTTAAGATGCGGTTTGACGTTTTCTGCCCGATGCAAACATACGGCTAAGTTTATGCAAAGCAAGCGGCGAAATATCATAATACATAATGGTGAGCAAAATAACGGGGATAAAATAAAAAATGGCAAACTCATACAGGTTAAAAAAGTATCCGCCTGCCAGTGCACCAAACAGGTAAAAGCCAAGCACCGTAAACCTGATCAGTATTTTATTACCGGCGGCTTCCGTATTTTTGGTACGCGGATGGAACCATTCGGCCACCTCACTGCCCAGGTCTGTAAATAAACCGGTTAAATGACTCGATTTGATCAGTCCGCCCGAGATATTGGAAACCAGGCTGTTCTGCAATCCCATCGAAAACAAAATAGCGCTGATCACAATTTCGCGCTCCATCTGTGTTTCCCGGTAAAAATTATGCCCGTAAATGGCAACTCCCAGTAAAATAACAGCTTCAATTACCATTGGGGTGGAGTTTGCCCGCCACCTGCTTTTATCATCAAATGAACGTACAATAAAACTGGATACAAAAGCCCCGGCAAAGAACATCAGCAGCCAAATTAAAAAGATGATCATCTGGCGGTAGTTTTGTTCAATAATGTGTTTGGCGAGGTTAGCCACATGCCCGGTAATATTTGAGGTAAAAGCCAAAAAAGCCAGCATGCCCGCCACATTGGTAACGCCTGCTACAAATGCCGTGGATGAGGCCAGCATCAGGTTTTCTTTAAGGGTACGTTGTTCTTTTATTGTTTTGAGCATAGATATTTCACGGCAGGGGTTCAGTTACAATTTACAAAACCTTAACCAAGTTTATATAAGCTTGTTTGATGCAACGGATAATATTTTAACAAGATTGGGAATAAATATAAAAATTGTCATTTCGACGAACAATGTGCAGGGGAAAAGCGAGAGGAGTGAGGAGAAATCTTCTACGTGAGGCATGTTGAACTATGCAAGTTGGTTTTGCAGGGCGTAGAAGATTTCTCTTTCGCCCCTGCGCTCAATTCCCGCGCTGCTCTCTCGAAATGACAATTTTTACTAAAGGGTTTGGGTGGGGCTGGCAAAAAAAATCCCGGCCACTTCCTAAGAGCCGGGATCAACTTAACAATCAAACCTCCCTACGCCCCTTACAGCGTCGGAAGCACTGATCAAATTATATTTTAGTGTGCAGCTACAGCTTCAACGTCAAGCTCGTATACGTAGCCTAAATTATGCGGACTGCTGCTGCTTACTTTAAGATCCTTCACCAATCCGCTGCCCAGGTCAATTACCCAACCGTGTACTTCAAGGTCATGGCGTTCTTTCCACGCGTTTTGGATAATGGTGGTTTTACACAGGTTATATACCTGCTCGGTAACGTTAAGCTCAACCAGGCGGTTAACTTTCGTAGTTTCGTCAGTTATACGGTCTAATTCATGGCTGTGTAAGCGATAAACATCTTTAATATGGCGCAGCCAGTTATCAATTAAGCCAAATTGTTTGCTGCTCATAGCAGCGGCAACACCGCCGCAACCATAGTGCCCGGCAACAATAACATGTTTTACTTTTAGTACGTTAACGGCATAGTCAAGTACGCTCAGCATGTTCATGTCCGAGTGTACGCATACGTTGGCAATATTGCGGTGCACAAACACTTCGCCGGGTTTGGTACCGGTAACTTCATTAGCCGGAACACGACTGTCTGAGCAGCCTATCCACAGTACTTCAGGGCTCTGACCTTTGGCCAGGTTCTTAAAATACTCACCATCCTCGGCAAGTTTACGCTCAACCCAGGCGGCGTTGTTTTTAATTAAAGTACTGTAACTGCTTGACTGGGCCAGTTTAATATTGTTTGTATCTATTACGGCTTTGCCGTTTGTTTTTTCTTGTGTTGACATTGTTTTTCGATTTTTTAGTTAGGGTTATAAACCAGTTCTTTTAAGGGAGGTACATCGTACTTGTCCTTTACTTCGTTCAGTTGCACAATAATGCCCTTGGTATAGGCATTGTGCTTGTAATTGTGGATGATCTCCAGCACATCCGGATCGATGTACCTTGAGTTCGCTCCGTCGATCACCACTTCGGCGCCTTGTGGCAAGCTGGTAAGCGTTACTTGTATGGCAGCCTTGTTCAGGAAGGATACTTCCTCGGCCAGCTTAATCTTAATAACTTTTTTGCTGCCATTTTTTTCAATGTGATAGAAGTAGGGATTACGCAGGTTTGTACGCAGAATATAAAAGATCCCCACCAGCATACCTATGCCTACACCAATAAGCAAATCGGTCATAACAACGGCCACAATGGTAACTACGAAAGGGATAAACTGGCTCAAGCCCTGGTGCCACATGTGCTTGAAAAGGCTTATCCGGGCCAGTTTATACCCAGTCATAAGCAGGATCGCTGCCAAACACGACAGCGGGATATGGTTAATTAAAGACGGTATCGCCAGTAAAGCAACCAGTAACAATATACCATGCAGTATGGCGCTCACTTTAGTGCGGGCACCGGCATTTACGTTTGCCGACGAACGCACAATTACTGCCGTCATGGGTAAGCCACCAAGCATACCGCTAACGATATTGGCCGTTCCCTGTGCAAGCAGTTCGCGGTTAGTGGGCGAGATACGTTTGATAGGATCTATTTTATCTACAGCCTCCAGGCTCAGCAGTGTTTCTAAACTGGCAACCACCGCAATGGTGAAAGCCGTTATCCAAACCTGCTTGTTGCCTATCTGGCTAAAATCTGCCGATTTAAACAGTGCAAAAAATTCGGCACTGCTGTTCACCAGCGGTATGCGTACAAACTGCTTATCAAGCAAGGCGAAGCTTGTGCCGTTAAAGGCCAGGCTTAAACCTATCCCGGCCAGCACCACCAGCAATGGCGCCGGAACAACAGCCAGCTTTTTAAACTTAGGCCAGTAAATCATGAATGCCAGGGATACCACGCTGATGATCACCGCGCCATAATTGATCCGGGCAAAAGCCCTCGTTATACCTGAAAAGGTATTGTGTTCATCAATCTGGCTGAAGCCCTCATCTCCCTCAAAATCGGCATCATAGCCAACCGCGTGCGGAAACTGCTTCATGATCAAAATAATACCTATCGCTGCCAGCATCCCCTCAATAACCGATGACGGGAAGTAATTGGCAATGGTGCCGGCTTTAACAATTCCAAGTATGATCTGGAAGACACCCGCCAGTACCAGGGCCATTAAAAAGGTTTCGTAAGCGCCAAGTGTAGTAATGGCATTAAGTACAATTACCGTTAAACCGGCCGCAGGACCGGCCACACTCAGTTGCGAGCCGCTAAGCGTACCTACTACTATGCCGCCAATAATGCCTGTTAATACGCCTGCGAAGAGCGGCGCGCCTGATGCCAGCGCTATACCTAAACATAGCGGCAAAGCCACCAGGAATACAACGACACTTGAAGGAATATCCCTTTTTAAATTTTTGGGCAGAAAATATTTTTTTAGGTTGAGATTGCCCATAGCAGCCTCACCTTGCTTGATTTGCATAAGAATGAAAGATTGAGTAAAACTTTAAAATGAATTAAATAGCATTGCTATCCGGATAGGGAAGTATCCGGTTAATCATTTTAAACGTTGGGTGGCGGCGTGGGGACCACAGGGTGATATACCTGCTTATATAAGGCGTTTTCCTGGTTATGGAGAACTTTGGTTTCGGTAATAAATGTGATGAAGTTTATGGTATGAAGATCATACTCATCAAAGATTTTTTTCTCCTTCACAAGGTCTTTCTCGGGGCTGTCTTTTTCAGTTTTGCTTTCCTGCTCCAGCTGAAGGATCACCGCGCTTACCGTTTTATTATCAAGATATAAAAAAACAGGTGCAAGCGAAATGCCCATCTTTATTACAAAGACGGTCATGAACAGCGCCACTACCCATATTTTATTATTCCTGATCTTCATCAACACAAATATATAAAAATCCGTTATTAAACCACCAGAATAAGTAAGCAAAAGCTATTCTTACAATATAATTACTATTTTTAGACAATTACTAACAACCTGAATTGTGGATAAAAAGCTTGATCTGTTAAGGCTAAAACGTCATGAAGCCATGCAGGGCGGAGGCCCGGTACGTATTGAAAGTCAGCATAAAAAAGGAAAATTAACGGCACGTGAGCGTTTGCATTTTTTATTGGATGAAGGCTCGTTCCAGGAGATAGGCATGCTGGTTACCCATCGCTCCATTGATTTTGGCATGGAGAAAGAAAAATATCCCGGCGACGGTGTTGTTACAGGTTATGGCACCATAAACGGGCGGCTTACCTACGTGTTTTCCCAGGATTTTACGGTTTTCGGCGGCTCGCTTTCCGAAACCCATGCCGAAAAGATCTGCAAGATCATGGATCTCGCCCTTAAGAATGGCGCCCCCCTTATCGGCCTTAATGATTCGGGCGGTGCGCGCATCCAGGAAGGTGTGGTATCCCTTGGCGGTTATGCCGACATTTTTTACCGCAATACCATGGCATCCGGCGTTATTCCGCAAATCTCGGCCATTATGGGGCCATGTGCAGGCGGTGCGGTTTACTCACCAGCCATTACCGATTTTATTTTAATGGTTGAGCATACCTCATACATGTTTGTTACCGGGCCTAACGTAGTAAAAACGGTTACGCATGAAGTGGTAACCTCCGAAGAACTGGGCGGCGCTAACACCCACGCCAGCAAATCGGGCGTTACTCATTTTGCCTGTGCCAATGAAATAGCCGCCATTCAGCATATCAAAAGCCTGCTGAGCTATATGCCTCAGAATTGTGAGGATAAAGCTCCTGCCGCTCCCTACGAAAATGGCGACGAGCTTAGGTCCGAGTTAAACACCATCCTGCCGTCCATCGCCTCGCAACCCTATGATATCCGTGAGGTTATTGATCACATTATCGATAAAGCTTCGTTTTTGGAAGTGCATAAAGATTTTGCCGAAAACATTGTGGTGGGCTTCGCGCGCCTGGCTGGCCGCAGTATTGGCATAGTCGCCAATCAGCCCGCTTTTTTGGCCGGGGTTCTGGATATCCATTCATCAACCAAGGCCGCCCGTTTTGTGCGCTTTTGCGATTCCTTCAACATTCCGCTGCTGGTGTTTGAAGATGTTCCCGGCTTTTTGCCCGGCACCGACCAGGAATGGAATGCCATTATTACCAATGGAGCTAAACTGCTGTACGCTTTTTGCGAAGCCACCGTTCCGCGTGTTACTGTAATTACGCGCAAGGCTTATGGAGGCGCTTATGATGTGATGAACTCCAAACATATTGGTGCCGATATGAATTTCGCCTGGCCATCGGCCGAGATTGCGGTAATGGGTGCCAAAGGGGCCGCCGAAATCATTTTTAAACGGGAGATCACGAAGGCTGAAGACCATGAAGCCAAGTGGCTGGAGATGGAACAACTGTATTCCGATACCTTTGCCAATCCCTACCGCGCTGCCGAACGCGGATTTATCGACGAAGTAATTGAACCCGCCGAAACGCGAATTAAGCTGATCGCGGCATTTAAAATGCTGGAGAATAAAGTGGTAAATAACCCAAGGAAGAAGCACGGGAATATTCCTTTGTAGGTTAAAGGCGAACGGTAAAAGGGCAAAGGTGTGCATGCCCGTTTTTTCTGGCGCAAGTATTGTAGGGCTGCCAGTGCAGGGATTACTTGTGCCTTTTAGCCTATCCGCTGCCATTAAAAGCTTTGCGTTTGGCGAATTTGAAAAAAACCTTTTACCTTTCGTCTTTTACCTTTCACCTCTAAAAAATGGCTGAAATCTCTATCGAACAAATCCGTCCGGAGCTTACCTGGCGGTTAAGGCAACGTATCTTATATCCCGAAAGCAAGCTTTATGAAATGGAGATGGAAGAGGATAATCACGGCTATCACTTTGCTGCTTTTAAAGATAATCATATCATAGCGGTAGTATCCCTCTTTAATAAAGGGAACGATTGGCAGTTTCGCAAATTTGCTGTTGATGAAACCATGCAAAACATGGGAATAGGCCGTGCGGTATTGCAGTATATTACCGATTTTGTCCTTGTAAGCGGGGGGACCCGCCTGTGGTGTAACGCAAGGTTATCGGCCATTCCATTTTACCTCAAAGCAGGTTTTATTCACACAGGTAATTTCTTTTCAAAAAATGGTTTCGATTATGAGATCCTCGAAAAAGAACTTACTCCTTCTCTAAATCAGGAATAATTGCAGTCGCCTTAACGTTTTGTTGTTTTTCGTTCGATAATTTTGCTGCCTTTAAAGCTTCTTCAATGTCGCCCTGTGCTTCATATAACACTGCCAAATTGTAAGCCGCGTGGCTGGCCAGTTTAAGATCGGGCCCATCAATAATAGGATTCAGTATTTTAAAGGCCTCATTATATCGCTTTGCTGTCATGTGGTTAATAGCAACCTTCAAGCTGTCGTTATCAGCATATAATTGCCGCTGATTGGTTAATGTAGATGGCAGATAATCCTTTATCGCGTCAATAGCCGCATTACCTGCCGACTGGCTTATGGCCGCACCATTGCCTTTTACCGTAGGATGTACAAGCAAGGCAGCAATTATACCGTAATAACGGCTCTCTGAATGAAAATCCTTCGCTTTCCCTCTAAGAACTTTAAAATACTTGCCGTTGCTTTCGTATAAAGTAAAGCTTGTATTAACCACCGTGGTATATACTTCCATGGTATCAACAAGCTCTACGGGGATATCGGCACTAAGCGAGTCAAGCGTTAAAACATAGTTGGCATTGTATTTTTCGGCAAGTGTTTTTATTGGCGTGGTATCTGCAATCAAATTAACGGAGTCGGCGAGTACTGTTGTTTGGATGCGGGGCAGCATATCAAGCTGTTTGGCTACCGTTGCAATAGCGCTGTAAGCGCTGCCTTTAAGTACAGCGCGTTTGCGTTTATTTTTATTAGCTACCGAGTCAACAGTAAACCTGTTTACTACTACAATTTTGGTTTCGTTATGCCCCAATTCCAATTTAGGGGCGTAATTAACCGGTACTGTAATTTCATAATTTACACTGCAGGCTGGCAAACCCATGGCAACGAGCACACAAATGGCAAATAAGTTTTTCAAGGTATTTGTAATAAGGTTGGTTTAAGTTTTGAGGACTTTACTCTTTCATCAAATCAACAATAATAGCTTTGGCAAAATCATTCGGTTGCTTTTGGTTTGAGACCTTAGCCACCTCAAGTGCGGCGTCAATATCTCCCTGCGCTTCATAAACCACCGCAAGGTTGTAAGCAGCTCTGCTGGCCAGTTTTAGGTCGGGCCCGTCGATAAGCGGGTTTAGTATCTTGAAAGCCTGATCAAATTTTCCGGCTTTGATCAGTTCTACCGAGCTGCTCAACTGATCGCCATTGGTATACAGGGGCCTGTCGTGGTAATCGGTATACGGCAGGTAATCCTTAAGCGCATCCAATGCCGAATTACGGATAGCATCAAATAAAGGCCCGCCGTGGGCAAGTAAGCTGGATGCATTGCCATAAGCATTATTGTCATTTATTTCAGCTTCGCCGTTTAGCTTTTTAAAGTAGATGCCATTGGCTTCATAAAGGGTAAAACTGGTTTTAACCACCGATACCCGGTAAACAGACGGTACGCCGTTGTAATAATCCTGCTGTAATTTGGTTTCGCCTTTAAAATCCTCGAACGCGAGCACGTAAGAAGCGTTGTATTTTTTTGCCAGAAACTTCACCGAATCGGTATTGGCTGTAAAGTTAACCGAATCAACCAGTTGTACAACTTTTACACCGGGCAGCGCATGCAGCTGTACAGCTGCATTGTTTATAGCGGTATAAGCGGCGGCTTTAAATGTAGTTAATACGCGTTTATTGCGGTTACGGGTCGAATCGGGCATGTAGTGGTTAATGACCACGATGGTTGTTTTTGCTCTGTTAAAATTCAGCTTCGGCGCGTAATCAACCGGAACATTTACATATTGAGGTACGCTGCATGCTGCTAAAAAACAAGCTGCAAATAAGATACAAGTTAGCCTGAATAGTTTCACCTTATTAAAAATTAAATATCGCGGAAAGGTATAACATAAGCATGAATGCTTTATGAAATAACCGGTCATTTTTGTATCAAAACAAAACAACGCTTTTATTGTGACTAAATATTTTCAAAAACGTTTAATATTGATTTTATATAATTGATTTACTGCTTATATGCGGCTTAATTTTAGTGCAATGTCATGAGCTTTATTATATTTGCTGTATTACTACATTTAGATTGAAAACATTAATTCAATATGGCCAAAAAGAAATCTGACGCCCCACAGCATACGTCTGTTGTAAACGAAACTTCACTCGCTTTTTTTGAAAAATATATCAACAACCCCTCACCTACAGGTTTTGAATGGAAAGGCCAGGAGCTTTGGCTCGAATACCTGAAGCCCTATATTGACACCCATTATGTTGATAATTACGGCACCGCGGTTGGTATCATCAATCCAAAAGCCGATTACAAAGTGGTTATTGAAGCTCATGCCGATGAAATTTCATGGTTTGTGAACTATATCACTAACGATGGCTTGATATATGTTATCCGCAATGGCGGTTCCGATCATCAGATAGCGCCTTCAAAACGTGTAAATATTCATACCGATAATGGCGTGGTTAAAGCTGTTTTCGGTTGGCCTGCTATCCACACGCGCCTGGGCGGTGATAAAGAAGAAGCGCCTACTCTTAAAAATATCTTTTTAGATTGCGGCTGCACCTCAAAAGAAGAAGTTGAAAAACTGGGCATTCATGTAGGTTGTGTTATCACTTACGAGGATGAATTTATGGTGCTTAACGACCGCTATTATGTTGGCCGCGCGCTTGATAACCGTGCAGGCGGCTTCATGATTGCCGAGGTAGCGCGTTTACTTAAAGAAAACAATGTAAAACTTCCTTTCGGTTTATATATAGTTAACGCAGTGCAGGAGGAGATAGGTTTACGTGGCGCCGAAATGATAGCGCATAAAATTAAACCCAATGTGGCTATTGTTACTGATGTTACGCATGATACCCAAACGCCAATGATCAACAAAATTACCCAGGGCGACTTAGCCTGCGGTAAAGGCCCTGTTGTGTCATATGCCCCGGCAGTACAAAACAACCTGAATAAGCGGCTTATTGAAAGTGCTCAAAAAGCGGGCATACCGTTCCAGCGTCAGGCATCATCACGGTCAACAGGGACCGATACCGATGCCTTTGCTTACTCAAATGATGGCGTACCATCGGCATTAATCTCATTACCTTTACGTTATATGCATACCACCGTCGAGATGATCCACAAAGAGGACGTTGATAACGTGATCCGTTTGATATACGAGTCTTTGCTAAACATCCAGGCCGGTCAGGACTTCAGGTATATTAAATAACAAAAAGTTTATATAGCATATAAAACAATCCGGGCAAAAATCCATTCACCTATAATAATTACTCTTAAAATAGCTTTTAACAAATACCCCCGATACTATCTATGAAACCAACCTTACTGATATTGGCCGCAGGGATGGCCAGCCGTTACGGCAGTATGAAACAAGTTGATGGCTTTGGCCCCAATGGCGAAACAATTATTGATTATTCAATATATGATGCTATAAAAGCAGGCTTTGGCAAAGTGAGTTTTATTATACGCGAAGAGTTTGCCGAAAACTTCAAGGCGATTTTTGAGCCTAAACTTGCCGGCCGCATTGAAACAGATTATGTATTTCAAAGCTTTGATCTTAAACCATTTGGCATCGATAAAGAGATTGAACGCGCCAAACCATGGGGTACCGCTCATGCCGTACTTGCTGCACGTAATCAAGTAAACGAGCCTTTTTGTGTGATCAATGCCGATGATTACTATGGTTATGATGCATTTGAAAAAATGGCTAAATTTTTAACCACCGAAGTTAAAGACGATCTGTATTCACTGGTAGGTTACCAGATTGACCGTACCCTGTCCGACTATGGCTCAGTATCACGCGGCGTTTGTAAGGTTGATGATAATGGTAACATGGTGGAGATTAATGAGCGTACCGAGGTTTATTTTAAAGAAGATGGCAGCGTAGCTTACAAGGATGCTACGGGTGAGCATGCGCTTCCTAACGATACCCGTGTATCAATGAATTTCTGGGGCTTTACACCGGCTATCTTTAAGCAAAGCGAGCAGATGTTTGTAGACTTTGTGGCTGCAAACGAAAACAACCCCAAATCAGAATTCTTTATTCCGCTGGCCGCTGATCAGCTGATCAAAAATGGTACAGCCTCTTTTAAAGTAATCCCAACCGGCTCAAAATGGTTTGGTGTTACGTATAAAGAAGACAAACCTATCGTTCAAAAAAGCATATCTGACCTGGTAGCTAACGGTGTTTATCCCGAAAAACTTTGGGAATAAAATATTTGCTCTTTAAACAAAAAGCTCCCGTTCCAACCGAACGGGAGCTTTTTGTTTGATATGACCGGACTAAATTAGTCCTGGTAAATAAAGAATGTTTTTTGATCGCCGTCTTCGTAAACATGCAGGGTTTTCTTAACCACCTGGTTATTGGTTTTAATTTCCATAATGTAATCACCATCTTCAAGATTGGTTAAAACATAACCCCTTTCAACATCGGTTTTGGTTGATACAACATCTTTTAGCAAAAGTTCATTTTGTTTGCTGTAAACGCGTACGAATGAACGGCCGTTTTCTGATTTTGCAAGCGTTAACTTAATACCGCGGTCGTGGTCAAGGGCTTTAAAGGTAACAACCTCTTTAGCTTTAGGGGTTACATCGGCGGCTTTAGCTGCTGTAGTAGCAAATACACCTGCGCTTAATAAGAAGAATAATGCTGATAATTTTATTGAAGTTTTCATGATTTTGAGCTTTTAAGTATGTTAAATATTTTGTGTTTGTTATTTTCAATGATCAAATGAACAACATTAATTTTAACTGCTAAAAAGTGTTATACCAGCACCGAAAAGATATAGACCAATACCCAAAAGCATTCGGCAAACACCAAAAACGCACTAATTATCAGTATTTTACAAGTTGGTCGAAAATTAAAGGGTGTTGATCGGGCAGGAAAGCGGGTTGGTCGTTTTCGGGGATGAAATAGAAAAACCCATGCAACGTTTTTGAAGCTCAATTAACAACCATGTCGTTGCGAGGAGCCGCACGGGAAGAAGCCCCTGGAGCGACGTGGCAATCTCGTAGCTATACAGATCGGACTTGCATTGGCTACGAGATTGCCGAGCTGCGCAATGACATTGTTTCTATTTGTTTTCCAAAGCAACTTTCCCCTTCCCAATACCTATGGTTACAAACGAGCGAGAGTTAAATGAAAGAGGAAAATCCGTTGACGTTTATCTCAAACTCACATTTTACAAAACCAAGCATAACAAACGGCGTTGCCTTTAAGTACCAGATCTATCCGGGTACATCAAAGGCATGAATTTAGAAATTGCAGGTAACGTACAGGGCTTTAAACAACAGGAGGGCGTGTTAACAATTAAAACCGCCGAAGCCGAAGCGAGGGTTTATATCTATAGCCCTACAATTATCAGGGTAAGCATCAGTAAAAATTTCAACCCGGATGATCCATCCTTTGCGGTAATCAGGCAGCCGCTGGCCGATTTCGATTTTGACGAATCATCGGCCAATATTGATATTACTACATCCGCCTTAAGGCTCAGCATCCGGAAATCGCCACTACGGTTCAACTTCTTTACTGCAGATGGTATTTCATTAAGCGAGGATGACGCCCGCTTTGGTACCAACTGGCAGGGCGAACGAGTGATTTGTTATCGCCGGTTGTTTGAGGGTGAAAGGTTTATTGGCCTGGGAGAAAAAACTGGTAACCTCGACAGGCGTGGCGCGGCCTACGTAAACTGGAATACCGATGCGCCAAACCACACGCCCGAATCCGATCCGTTGTATAAGACCTTTCCTTTTTTTATAGGATTGCATAGCGGGTTAACTTATGGTTTGTTGCTCGACAATACCCATAAAAGCTACTTCGACTTTGGTGCATCCACAGATGATGAAACAAGCTGGTTCGGTGCCGATGGCGGCGATTTGAATTACTACTTTTTTGGGGCACAAGGTGTTGCCAAAATAATTGAAGATTATACCTGGCTTACCGGCAGGATGGAAATGCCGCCGCTCTGGAGCCTGGGCTATCAGCAATGCCGATGGAGTTATATGAGTGCCGATGAAGTGTTGAACATCGCCCAAACCTTCCGCAAAAAACAGATCCCTGCCGATGTAGTGTACTGCGATATCGACTATATGGACGATTTCAAGATCTTCACCTGGAACAAAAAAACTTTCCCTAAGCCCAAGCAAATGCTTGATAAACTAAAGGCGATGGACTTTAGGCTGGTTACCATTGTTGATCCGGGGATTAAGGTTGAAGAAGGTTATAAGGAATACGATGAGGGTATTGAGCAGGATTATTTTGCCAAATATCCCGACGGTGAAAATTATACCGGCTATGTGTGGCCGGGCCGCTGTCATTTTCCCAATTTTTTCAGGGAAGAGGTACGCGAATGGTGGGGAGCAGCATTTACCGCTCTTACCCAACCCGGCGTTGAAGGTTTCTGGAACGATATGAACGAACCCGCCGCCTGGGGGCAAAATATCCCCTGGATAGTAAAGTTTGGAGATAAGTTTATGCCGGAAATGCGTAATGCCTATGGCATGCAAATGGCCCGCGCCACTTATGATGGCACAAGAAAGATCATGGGAAACAAACGGCCGTTCGTACTTACCCGCGCCGCCTATTCGGGCACGCAGCGCTATTCGGCCGTGTGGACGGGCGATAACACCGGCACCGATGCCCATATGCTTTTAGGACAACGGCTGGTAAATAGTTTGGGTATTACAGGTATGAGTTTTATCGGGGTGGATATCGGCGGCTTCAGCGGCAATCCTACGCCTGAGCTCATGGTACGCTGGAACTCACTGGGTGTATATACCCCAATGTTTCGCAATCATGCCATACAAGGCAGTAAAATGCGCGAACCATGGGAATGGGGCAAGGATAATGAACAGATTATTAAGAAGGACATTGAACAACGGTATAAACTCCTTCCCTACCTGTACAGCAGCTTTTATCAATCAACCCAAACCGGCCTGCCGGTAAGCCGCACATTAGCTATTGAGCACAGTTTTGACGAGAATGTTTTTGATGAGCGTTTTCAAAATGAATTTATGTTTGGCGACGCGATACTGGTTGCTCCTGTTGAAAGCACTAAACTAACCGAAGATGTTTACCTGCCCCAGGGCTCATGGTATAGGTTAAGCAGCGATAGGTTTTATGAGGGAGAACAGATTGTTAATGTTCAAGCGCCATTGACCGATCTGCCGGTATTTGTAAAGGCAGGCGGCATTATCCCTATGCAAAGTGTTGTACAAAGCACCAATGAAAAAGGTGACGGTATTTTACAAATTCACATCTGGAATGGCAGGGAAGCAAATAGTTTTATTTATTACGAAGATGATGGCGTATCATATGATTATGAGCAGGGTGTTTATTATAAACGTGTTATCAGTTTCAATCCCATAGAAAATAGCCTTAGTTTGTCATCAGTTGAAGGCTCATTTAAATCGAGGTTTATGCAGTTGAGATTTGTTTTGCATGGTTTTGATAAGGTTAAGCTGCAGGAAGAAATAATAGAGAATAAAAGTGGAGAGATTGATGTGAAATTATAAGTCTCATGGTTGACGCAGCCGAATGGCAGGCGCCCCAAACAGGCTCGCCTGCCATTCGGTCTCAGATAGGTCTGGTAGTAATAGAAAATTTAAGGAATGGCGGGCTCCAGCGGAGTCTCCAAATCGTGGGCGAAACATTGGCTAACCTTTTGCCCTTATTCATCGTTCAAAATGGGTATGAACAACATTATAGTTTTTCTGCTCCTAAATATTTTCAAAATTTCTTTAATTAATTGATAATAAGTTAAATTTGTGCGGAATTAAAATCCTAAACATGAAACACAAGTACAAAATTATAGTATTGCTGCTTGCCGGTATTACTGCCATTTACACCTCGTGCCATAAGCTTAACATGGCGCCGAACAATCAAAGCACAGTAAGTAAAAAAGAAGCGAGTGTGCAAGTTGCGCAGAGCCTTGTTGGTATTTTTAACCCCGAAAACGGCGGGTTTGATTTTAAGAGCGGTTTAAGTATGCCAACCGATCTATCTCTGAACAAAAAAGGTAAGATCAAAGTACAATCTGTTGATCCTCAGCCACAATGCGGCGCCAAAATGGATACCACGATAGCATTTAATTTAGATCAAAGTGATACTTCTAAAATTGATATCTGGGCTAAAGTTAAATATGAGCTTACCTGTACCAATGGAGTGCCTTCAGGTGTTACCGCTAATGATAGTTTAAATATGACTATGGTAGGCAGCGGTTTTACAATGGTTTTAAGAATGGGTGAAAACCTGGTACTCAGAAGCCTTAATCCGGGTGTTGAACACGCACAATACTCTTTTGATGGCCCTGTGAATTATTATGCCAGGGTTAACTACACCAAACCTACAACAGACCAGCCAAATGTTGAAGGCACGTTTAACTATAATTTTAAATCAATTGTTGTTGATCCAACAAAAGATCCCGATTTTATTTTAAGCGGAAGTGCTACCTTTTCGAGTAAAGGAAGTATTGGAAAAAATGTCTGGAACTATAAAGGAACCATAACGTTTTTAGGAGGGCACAAAGCTAAAATTACTATCGACGGTACTGTTTACACTGCCGATCTGATGACCGGGGAAGTTAACTAAATTCGTTTTAAAATATGTGAGGAGCCCTGCCCCCTAACCGGATGCAGGGCTTTTTGTATGCTATGGTTTTTTAATACGGCATACATTTTATCGCCTGTGGATTTGATAAAAAAACGGGGAATATTTTCTACATATCTTTCCTCGAAACGGGGAAAGCAGGCAGCGGGTGTGTTTTGTGTTCCATTGCTATCAGCAAGTATAAATCTTTACTGTTTTATTAAAAAGGAAAATAAGCCTAAAAAATAGGCATCACGGGCGTTTTTGGCGAATTTTTTTACCTGTGGTATGCTTATTGCCAATTGAGGCAAAGAGATCTAAACTTTATCTTATACGTTTATGAAACTAAATCTACGCAGTGTATTACCTTTATTAGCAGGTGTGGCAGTTCTTTATTCAGCCTGTACAAAAACAGGAATTAATGTAAAATCCGATCCGTCAACTGTAAAAGCAAGCGATAATGTAGCCAGTTCGGCAATTGCAGATAACCTGGCAAAATCGTTGGCCGGTTCATTTGGAGGGGCCAGCCTTAACGACGGTGTTACCCCCTCAATCAATGCCTCATCAAAGCTTAAAGTACAGAGTACTTATAGTTGCGGTTTTTATATTGATACCAGCCTGAACCGTGTATTTAATCAAGGTGATACTTTAAAAGCAACCAAAACAGGCGGTACCAAATATTATTTTATTTGTGACGGCAACAAAACTGTTGGTTATGATTCGGTTGATTCATTAAACACGGTAGGCAGTGGTCCGGGTTATTCATTCGTTTACAATATTGTGCAGAAATATAAGGTTAGAGGTCTTAACACCAATAACTCAAACTTCTCGCTTGATGGCCCGATGAAAGCCTATGTTGATAACGAATACACTAAATACAAAACGTTTAGCAGGGTGCATAATACCTACGTGTTCACTAACCTGTATGTACATGGCAACGACAAGTTTGATATCAGCAGCGGCACAGCTACTTTCCGTTCGGAAGGAAAAACAAACGGCGGCGGCTGGGATTACAGCGGCACCATTGTTTTCCTGGGCAACCACAAGGCAAAGCTGACTTTCCTTAATAAAATTTTCTTAATTGATTTACTAACCGGTAAATCAACACCTGCATAATCACGATCTTTCAATCAATCAATTATGCCCTGTGCCGGTTTCCGGTACGGGGCTTTTTTGTGCCTGAAACAATAACTTATTATATTGCCGTCCCAACCTGTTGCTCCCCCTTTAGGGCGCCGGGGGGATCAATCATGAAACGCCTCCTATCAAACCTAACTTTCCAGGTACTTATTGCCATTGCCCTTGGGGTAGTAGCCGGCTTATACGTTAAAGGCTTTGCCCCGACTGCCGAGCTCATCAGCAAAACGTTCATCAGTCTGATCACCATGCTGATTGCGCCCATCATATTTTTAACTATTGTGCTGGGCATAGCCGGCATGAACGATATGAAAAAAGTGGGCAGGGTAGGCGGTAAAGCTTTGTTGTATTTTGAGATCGTAACCACGTTCGCACTTGTAATCGGTGTTACCGTAGCCAATATTATTAAACCGGGTGCCGGCTTTGAAAACCATGCTGCAAAAATGGATACCGGCAAATTAGCCGTATACGAAAAAGCTGCCGCCGAAATGCACTGGGGCGATTTTATTGCCCATATAGTCCCCTCAAACATGTTTGATGCTTTTGCCAAAGGGGATATTTTGCAGATCCTTTTTTTTGCGATACTGTTTGGTTTTGGGTTAAGCCGGATGGGTAAAAGTGGCGAAGCGGTTATTCAGCTATTTGATAAGCTTTCGAAAGTGTTTTTTAATATCATGAAGATAGTGATGAAGGTGGCGCCGATAGGGGCTTTTGCAGGGATGGCCTTTACGGTGAGCAAATATGGCATCCAAACACTAAAACCATTGGCCCTGTTGATGGGCTCGGTTTACCTGACCATGTTCCTGTTCATATTTGTGGTATTGAATATTATTTGCCGGCTGTTTAAATTCAGTCTTTGGGAATACCTGAAATATATCAGGCAAGAGATCCTGATCGTGCTTGGTACATCCTCGTCCGAATCGGCATTACCGGCCATGATGGAGAAAATGGAAAAGTTTGGCTGTTCCAAATCGGTGGTAGGTTTGGTGATCCCCACGGGGTATTCTTTTAATTTGGATGGCACTACCATTTATCTTTCCATGTGCGTGATATTTTTGGCGCAGGTGTTTAATATTCCGCTTTCGCTGGGGCAGGAGCTAACCATAATTGGCATCCTGATGATCACCTCCAAGGGAGCGGCAGGTGTAACCGGAAGCGGTTTTATTGTGCTCACCAGCACGCTCACAGCCATCAAAATAATCCCGGTAGAAGGTTTGGCGATATTGATAGGTGTTGACAGGTTTATGTCGGAAGCGCGGGCCATTACCAATGTAATTGGCAATGGTGTGGCGACAATTGTGATTGCGAAGAGTGAGGGGGAGTTTGTTGAACAGGAATGATTTCGGATTTCGGATGTTCGATTTCGGATTTTTTTATTGGGATTACACCGATTGATTTTTGATTACGCCGATTTTGTCTGAACCCGAATTAAACGAATTGTTAGACTTTATTGAATTGGCTTTTCATTCTGTAAATTCTCAAATCCTGAAAATTCTGATTCAGACAAATGCGTTAAGGATAGTAGCGGATACCGGCCAATGAGCGTAATGCCTGCAGGCGTATGAGCGAATAGCCTGGGCCGCAGGCAACGCCCTATTTTTAGTTTACAGTAGATAGTTTTCAATTGGCAGTTTTATTCAACGGGAACTTTATAATCATAAAAAATTTAAAACACATAAACACCCTATAACCACATCCAATCCCCTTAAAAGTCACTTTTATGTTAACATATAAATTTAGATTACAATAGGGTTTGACATTCGGGCAAAAACTTTAGCTTTGCCGTACTAAAACGAAAAAACCAATGAGTGTACTCGTAAATAAAGATTCAAAAGTTATTGTACAAGGTTTCACCGGTAAAGAGGGTTCATACCATGCCGAGCAAATGATTGCTTATGGCACTCAGTTAGTTGGTGGTGTTACACCAGGCAAAGGTGGTCAAACCCATTTAGACAGGCCGGTTTTTAACACGGTTAAAGATGCCGTTGTGGCAACCGGTGCCGATGTATCCATCATTTTTGTACCCCCTGCTTTTGGTGCAGATGCTATTATGGAAGCTGCTGAAGCCGGCATTAAGGTTATTGTTTGTATCACTGAAGGGATCCCTACAAAGGATATGATCGCGGTAAAAGAATATCTTACCGATAAGGACGCGCGCCTGATTGGTCCTAACTGCCCTGGTATCATCACTGCCGATGAAAGCAAAATTGGTATCATGCCTGGCTTTATCTTCAAAAAAGGTAACGTTGGCGTGGTTTCAAAATCAGGTACTTTAACTTATGAAGCGGTTGACCAGGTGGTTAAAGCCGGTTTGGGTATCACTACAGCTATCGGTATCGGTGGCGACCCAATTATTGGTACACCAACCAAAGAAGCTGTTGAATTATTAATGAACGATCCTGAAACTCATGGTATAATCATGATTGGTGAAATTGGCGGAAATATGGAAGCCGATGCTGCCCGCTGGATCAAAGCGAACGGTACTAAACCTGTAGTAGGTTTCATTGCTGGTCAAACTGCGCCTCCGGGCCGCCGTATGGGTCACGCAGGTGCTATAGTAGGTGGTGCTGATGATACAGCTGCTGCTAAAATGAAGATCATGGCCGAGTGCGGGATTCGCGTAGTTGAGTCGCCTGCTGAAATTGGCGCTGCCATGGCTGAAGAACTGGCTAAGTTAGCTTAATGCTTAAGGCGGAAAGCCGAAAGCATTAAGCTTTATAATATTTGAAAATCCCGGTCATGTTTGGCCGGGATTTTTTAGTTTAAGATGATTACTTCTTAAATCTCAAAAAACATGTCATTGAGGAGGAACGACGAAGCAATCGCATGCTATACAGTGCGGTTATGCCTCCGTGCGATAGCCACGCTGCGTTCGCAATGACATATTTTATTAACAGTATTCAAATAGATGAAATAGCTCAAAGCGATACGGATTCTGCAATTCAGATTCAGACAATTTTTCCGTATCTATGTATATGGTCAAAAATCTACTTAAATCCGCCTTTGCCCTCTTGTTGGCTACAGTAAGTTACACCTCCACTGCCCAACCCTACAAGCCCGCAATGTTTACTGATCCCGACAGGTTAAAAAAGATCCAGGCTACTTTTCCGGTAATTGACCAGCTTTATAAAAAATATGCTGAAGATAATCACTGGCCGGGATTGGTGTATGGCATTGTGGTTGATGGTAAGCTGGTACATACCGGTGGCTTAGGATATACCGATATTGATGCCAGGATCAAGGCCGATTCATCGTCGGATTTTCGGATCGCCTCCATGACCAAAAGCCTTACCGCTATGGCTATCCTAAAACTAAGGGATGAGAGCAAGCTAAAACTTGATGATCCGGCTTACCTGTACATCCCCGAGATGAAGGGGTTGAAATATTTGACCAAAGATGCGGTCCCTGTAACCATAAGGCACCTGCTTATGCATACAGCAGGTTACCCGGAAGATAACCCATGGGGCGACAGGCAACTTGGAGTTAGTGATGATGAACTCCTGGCGCTATACAAAAAAGGCATTTCGTTTTCCAATAATCCTGGTCAGGGCTATGAGTACAGCAACCTTGGTTTTGCTACGCTGGGATATATCATCAAAAAAGTATCGGGCAAAACTTACGAGCAATACATCACAGATAATATCCTTAAACCGTTAGGTATGATACATACCTATTGGGAATATACTAAAGTACCCAAAGATAAACTGGCGCATGGTTACCGCTGGCTTGATGGTAAATGGGTTGAACAGCCTCTGCTGCATGACGGGGCTTACGGTGCGATGGGCGGCCTGATAACCACTATTGAGGATTTTAGCAAATACATGGCTGTGCATATGGATGCCTGGCCCCCGCGCGATGATGCCGAAGCCCTGCCAGTAAAACGTAGTTCTATCCGGGAAATGCAGTACCCCTGGGATGTGAATTATTTAACTGTAAATGCCAAAACAACCACGGGCAGACCATGCCCCAATGTCAGTGCCTATGCCTACGGCCTACGTTGGGCAAAGGATTGTGACAACCGCGTATACATTGGTCATACAGGGGGCTTACCGGGTTTCGGCAGTCAGTGGAATATCTTGCCGGAGTACGGTGTGGGCGTTGTTTCATTTGCCAACCTGACCTATGCCCGTGCTGGTTATCCCAATAACCAGGCTCTGGATACTTTACTGGCTCTTTCGGGTATAAAACCACGGCAATTGCCGGCATCAGCCATATTAGAGCAACGTAAAAATGATCTGCTTAAAGTTATTGCTGATTGGAGCAAGGCTAAAGAAAGCGGCATTTTTGCTGATAACTTTTTTATGGATTATTTCCCCGATAAACTTCAAGCAGCCGCAACTGAAGCTTTTGCAAAAACAGGCAGAATAATAAGCACAGGCAATGTGGTGCCCGAAAATCAATTACGTGGCTATTTTATTATCAAATGTGAAACTGGAAATATCAAAGTGAGTTTTACACTTACACCCGAAAACCCACCATTGGTGCAGGAGTTTCATTTTGATGTGGTGCAATAAGCAATTGTTAAAATCACGTTTTCTGCTTCTTTAACCTTGCGCTCGTTTGCAATGAGCACTTAATATGATTTGGCAATTGCATCGCTCGTGCGTTATAAACGCAAGCCCAGGTTACACACTCGTTGCAAACGAGCGAGATCAGGATAAAATTTTGATACCGGTCAGTTACTTATCAAAAAGGGCAATTTTCGATTTGAAAATTGCCCTTTTTTCATTCCATTTTGAGGCCGACCTACGTCTTCGCGAAATTGATTTATGATACAGCCTCTTTTTTGTTTAAGGTCGTTATGGTATATTTATGGATAAATGAAGCAACCCAAGGTATACACTTTTAAAAATAATAAGCTTACAGGTGAGGTGATTATTATGGCCGTTAATGTTGCTTTAATTATTTTCATTGTTATCAAAGTTTACCAGCATCCATTAATTGCGCTGTTTTTAGCACTTTTGCCGGCAACGTTTCTTTACTTCCAGGTTTATGTTGTTAGGGTGATAAATCAGTTTAATGAATATGATCGAGGGAAACAGTTAATTATAAGTGACGGCAGAGAAGTGGCCACTTTAATATATCAGGATCAAACCCTTGTATTAAACAGGGCTGATCTTGTTAGGGTTGAGCTGTATGAGCAAAAGGATATGGGTAAGTTTGGGAAGTATGATTATATGGTGATTTATACCATTGATGATAAAAAGATACTCATTACCAAATTTACAGTGCCTTCGCTATTATATGATAAGATAATAGAAACGTTTTTAAGCAAAGTACCCCGGGTTTATTTTAAGAAGCAGTTTAATTATATAGACCAGCAAAAATTCCCGCAGGCAGGTCTTTTTTGAACTTGCATCTGTTTATGACGTGAGTTTATTATGAATACCAGTTAAAAAAACATGTCATTGCGAGGAGGAACGACGAAGCAATCGCATGCTATACAGAGCGGCTATGCCTCCGTGCGGTTGCCACGCTTCGCTCGCAATGACATTTTTATTATACATCTTTTAAAAGCAATCACGTTTTCTGCTTTTTCTTCTTAGCAGCTGGGAACAGCACATTGTTTAATATCAGCCTGTAGCCGGGGGAGTTGGGATGAAGTTTCAAATCTGTCGGCGGATCATTTACAGCATGCTGGTAATCTTCAGGGTCGTGGCCGCCGTAAAAGGTCCATTGGCCCTTGCCGTATTCGCCGTGAATGTAACGGGCTTCATTGGCGGTTTTCATTTCGCCCATGATGGTAACGCCGGGTTTGAGCATGCTTTTGTTGTAGGCCGTGGTTAAGCCCATAAAACCTTTTATTACTTTGTCATGATCCTGCGTAAGCATGCTCGGCACAACATCCCATTTGGCCGAAAAATCAAACAACGTAAAGAAATCCCGGGTACGATCAACCTGGCGGGTGGTGGTAACGTCGATATTGCTGAAGGAATGCGAAATGGGGTTCATATCCAGCGTAAAATTCTGAAAGGCGAACGTTTGACTAAAATCGAGTTTGGATTGCGCGTCCTGGTCGGCAGCATCACCGTCGAACATACGTTCGCAGATATCTGTATTAGCAGCCGATAGTGCAATGTCAAAAGTATCGGTACCTGAGCACATGGCAAACAGGAAGCCGCCGCCTGCGCAAAAATCTCGGATGTTTTGGGCTACGGCCAGCTTCATTTTTGATACCTTGCTAAAGCCCAGTTTATGGGCCATGGTCTCCTGGATTTTGATATCATCGGTATACCATTGCGCGTAACGGAAGGCGCCATAAAACTTGCTGTATTGCCCTGTAAAATCCTCGTGGTGCAGGTGCAGCCAATCATACTTAGGCAGTTCGCCGTGGATCACCTCTTCGTCGTAAACTACGTCGTACGGAATTTCGGCATATTTTAAAACCAAGGTAACTGCATCATCCCAGGGCAGCTTGTTTTTGGGGGAGTAAACCGCCATGCGGGGGGCTTTCTCCAGTTTAACCAGGTCCATATTTACCGATGGATCGCTTACTTCGGTAATAATTTCGGTGGCTTTGGCATCGGCAATAACTTCGTAGCTTACCCCGCGGATCTTGCACTCTTCCTCAACTTTTTGCCCGTACTTCATCATGAAACTGCCACCACGATAGTTGAGCAGCCAGTCGACTTCTTCGCCGTTTTTGAGCACCCAGAAAGCTATCCCGTACGATTTCAGATGGTCCTTTTGCTCATCATCCATAGGGATTAAGATAGATGCAGCCCGCGACGTTAAAGGTAAAAGGTAAAAGGCGAAAGGTAAAAGGAACTTTAGCTTTATAAGTAATAGACGAAATGTAAGAGGTGAAAAGTTATTGCCTGATGAATTATTCACGATCCTTGTTAATTTGTTTACTGCCGGGTTATCAAATGTAACGAATAAAGGGCTAATGTATTTTAACCATTTTTAACACATAAGGGCTTCTGGCTTTATGCATGTTGTTTTAGCTTTATGGCGTTGTTAAATCTGGGCCTTAAATGAGTTTATCTGTTATTGTCAGAAATATTTTCCTTGTCGGTGTTTTATTAATATCCTGTTTGGCCGCGCACGCGCAGAACGGAAGTTCGGGTATGCGCCTCAATCGTGATGCGTTGATTAAAAAGCTTACAGAAGCCGACAGCAGTCTTGTTTTTAAGCAGGACACAGATATCAGCCTGCTGCCAAATTTTGTCGCCACAGATGCCAATGGAAGCCGGGCCCAGCTAATTGGCAAGCCCGATGAGCTGGCAATAGTTAAATGGACTTACGTTTTTACCGCCGACGAAAAAGTGAACCTTGCCGAACTGCAAAAACTGGCCTGGTTTGCCAATACTTTGGGTGATCAGGAAGGACTCGACTGGTTTTTTGCCCAACTGGCCGAATTGGGTAAAGATTATAAAAAGCCGCTTTCGGAAATTAAAATGTTTGATTCAAAAAGAAAAGGCGAGATTAGTTATTCGCCAAAACAAAGATTACTTACCATGACTTTTACACCCTGGTAATTAATAAATATTCAAACCTTTCACCTTTAACCTTTCGCCTTTAACCTTTTTCTTTAATCCTCAATTTTATTACCTTTGCCAACTGTTTTCTAAAAAACAAAAACATGAGCAAAGCAATAATCAAAACCGAAAAAGGCGACATGACCGTAGAGTTTTACGATCAGGATGCCCCTAATACCGTTGCTAACTTTAAAAAATTAGCAAAATCAAACTTTTATGATAACGTGATCTTTCACCGTGTTATCCCTAATTTTATGATTCAGGGCGGCGATCCAACCGGTACCGGTGCTGGTGGCCCAGGCTACAAAATTGATTGCGAGCTTACCGGCAACAACCAATACCATGACCGTGGTGTGCTTTCAATGGCACATGCAGGCCGCAACACTGGTGGTTCACAGTTTTTCATCTGCCACAATCGCACAAACACTGCCCACCTTGACCGTAACCACACCGTTTTTGGTAAAGTGATTGAAAATGTTGACGTTGTTGACGCTATTCGCCAGGGAGATAAAATTTTAGGAATCGAAGTTATAGAGGATTAAGTGAATAGTTGATAGGGCGGGTGATTTACCTGTTATTACGTAAATCATTCGCCTCATCAATCCTACTAACAAAAAATATATGAATTTACAGGGAATTGTATCGGTATCAGGAAAACCGGGTTTATGGAAAGCTTTGGCACAAAATAAAACCGGCTATGTGCTGGAAAGTTTAGATGCACAGAAAACAAAACTGATAGCCAACCTTTCTACAGCCAAATTAGCTGCTTTAAGTGAGATCACCATTTTTGGTGTTGAGGATGATATCAGGTTAACTGATGTGCTTGAGCGCATGAAGTCAGCATCAAACATACCTGACGTTAAAGCCGACGGTAAAGCGTTGCGTACCTTCTTTTATGAAGTAGCGCCAGATCATGATGAAGAAAAAGTTTACTCATCAGACATTAAAAAGGTAATATCCTGGTTCCAGATATTAAAGCCCCTTCCAATTTTTGAAGAGGCCGATCCAACCCAGGCACCCGCCCCGGTTGCAGAAGAACCGGTTGCCGAAGCAGTAACTGCTGAACCGGAAGCCGAGCCAACAACTTCAAAAGCAAAAGCTAAAAAAGCAACAAAAAAAGCCGAATAAATCGGCTTTTTTTAGTTATAGCGATTCCCATCGCCCTGCGTGCTTTAAATGATGTCGTTTCGAAGCCTGGAAGGATGGAAATTGTGAAGGCAAGGCTGAGAAATCTCCTATGATGAAAATCTGCTACAGAAAGGCAAAAAGTCCTAAAAAGCGTGGTAATAGATTATATAAAGTTATAATATATAAATGACT
>NZ_JBNPWO010000028.1:0-63876 GCF_050433785.1 Mucilaginibacter sp. 3215 | reverse complement strand
CATTGAACCTAAGAAACGGAAAAAAGCAGCCTTTGAGATTGTTTACGACATATTCAATCCCTTAGGTTAACGGATATGGTGTTGTCACCAACAACTTCTATTTGTTCAATACACCATATTCTTAATTGCTTTACCATTGATAGCCGAGGGTAAATGTTGTTGGTGACAACATCAACAACGGCAGAGTAATCCGGCAAATCCTATAAATCAAGGTTCAGACGGCTTCCCTGCACCACACCTCTGCTTAAAATTTTCTGATCAATGTAATACTGAATCTCTGATTTTTTCAATCCCCAGTTGGGGGCGATGAGCAGTTCGCGGTCGCTGAGGCCGAAGAGGCGCTGGATCACGATATCAGGGCGAATAAGTGGTAACAGCTCGCACAGAAAATCGGCATATTCATCAATGCCAAACAGGTGGAAGGGGTCGCGTTTGTATTTTACGCCCATTACCGAGCCTTCAACAATATGCAGGTGATGGAATTTTACAAACTTGATCTGTTTAAAACGGTTGATCTCGTCGGCATATTTCAGCATCATTTCTTTAGTTTCCCAGGGGAAACCGAAAATAGTATGTACGCAAATATCCAGTTTTGAGTTTTCCACCAGGCTCAGGGCTTTCACCAGTTCTTCATGGCTGCAGCCGCGGTTGATTTGGTTCAGGGTTTCGTTATAGATGCTTTCCATACCCATTTCCAAATCAACATCAAAACGATCGGTATAGCTTTCCAACAGGGCAATCTTTTCGGCGTCAATACAATCGGGCCGGGTACCTACCGAGAGGCCTACAATATCTTCGGTACCGTAGCTTAGGGCTTCATCGTACAGCATTTTCAAATAATGCGCCGGGGCGTAGGTATTGGTATTGGGCTGAAAGTAAATAATAAACTTATCGGCCTTATTGCCTTTACGCGCGCGTTCCATACCTTCCTCAACCTGCTGCCTTACAGTAGGGGCGTTGCGGCTGACAGAAGGCGTAAAGGAATCAACATTACAATAAGTGCAACCGCCGTAGCCTTTTGAGCCATCGCGGTTGGGGCAGGTAAAACCACCATCAACAATTACTTTAAACACGCGATGGCCTTTGTATTTTTCCTTAAGCCATGGCCCGTAGTTGTTGTAGCCTTTTTCCCAGGTTGTTATTGTTTGCTGTTCCACTTTGCTTTCCTTTTGATGATTTCACGGATTGTTGTGATTATCACCGGTTGAGCGGCAAAGATAATGAATTTTGATGAGTCGGAAAGTTGGCCCGTTTATCTGCACATCGTTCATAAAATAGCCATTAATTGGCTTAACTATTTATTACGGGTTTGCATAATAGCTTATATTTCCCTAATTATGTATTACCTAAAATCTTTCAAATTGCCTGCACAAACAATAAAAGTCTTCGCTTTGCTAACTATAATCCCGCTATTATGCAATTGCAGTTCAAATACAACTGGAGTTAAAATCAAAACAGCTACGGGCCATGTAACCAGTGCCCCAAAAAGTTTAGCCAATATTACTTACGGAAAAAAATTACAAAGCTGCAAAGCAGGTTATCCGTTTGCGCGGTGGCGCGAAGCATTTGATCAGGGATTTGAACAGTACACTGAGGAGAATTGCGGTAGATTTAAGGCTGTTTTTGATCGTTTGATCAGCGATTTAACAAAGCTTGGAGAGCAATCGCCAAGTACTGACAAAGTGGAAGTTTTTAAAAGGGCAGTATTGTTATTAAATAATATAAATGCGGAAGACAGTAGCCTGATTGAAACCGGGGAGCGTGAAGATCTTTGTGCACTGGTAGATCAAATTACTATTGCCTGTGGCCTTAACCCTAAGGATTTTGGCGGCGGCGAAGGAATAGCCAGCGAATGGAGAGAATGGTGAGGCACATAATAAATTATGTTATGCAGGCCGGAGCTTTTTGACACTGACCATATCCAGGTAAGGGTAATCATGAATAGCGCTTATCAGGTTGCAGCCGTTGGATTCACCTTTAAATAAGTCTTTTTATAAGTGCTCAAAATCTCAGTTATTTTGGATGGATCACGTTTTTCAAACAGGTGAATGATCCATACGGTAATACGCAGCATCCCAACAGGGTTAACAATGCCTAAACCCAACTTGTTGATGTCATTATCCCTGCTGGCTATCTGCTTAGGATAAGCATCCCCGGTACGGGTAAACAGGTCTTCGGCAAAGCACCAGGCACCATCACGGGCGTTGCTAAGGGCAAACTGGATGAGGATAGAATTATTTTGCGCATGCAGGCCGGCTAATGACAGCAGCGGCGAGATCTGGTTCAACTCGCTGATCACCTCGTAGGTAAGCGCCGATAGTATAGTATTGATGGAATTAAAATCATTATGAACTTCGGTTAGCGGCTGGTTGAGCTTGTTGGCTACTTCAACAATGGCAACACCCAAATCGAGGTTGATATGCGCATTCATGCCGATGAGCAGATGCTGTAATACCAGCTTTGACGATTTACTAAAGATGCCGAACGCCAGTTGCCAGCAGTTGGAGCAAGGCTGCTTTTGTTGCCAGCTGCGATAGGCCGTGATGTACCTGTTGGCAAAGATCACGTCCAGTTGTTCCATACGGGCAGGGTTTTCAAACTCACCGTTTTGGATGCCTTCCCTTACCTTTCAGGTAACTTTATGATATAGGGCCGCAAAATATCCGGCGCGGCTATCGGTTTTTATTGCATCGGCAATAATGGCTTCTAACTGTTCAATAATCTGGTCGATAGTTTGAGCTTGTGCAATAGGTTCCATATAGGCAGATAAGTTCAGGTGAATTTAACCATTTTAAAGATAGGGTTTTTGTTGATGGCTTGTACATCAGGTTTTTATGTTGAACAGGCAAAATACAATTAAAAATAGCCCGATAAGCAGTAAGCCCCAATATACATACCTGAAAAATGAAGCGCTATTTAGCTTGTGATTAAGATATCGTCCTAAAAAAATAGCGGGGAAAACAGCCGGTAGCGACATGATAAAATATTTCAATACTTCCCTGGTAATTAGCCCTTTAAAAATATAGCCTGCTACACCAATTAAGCTTGCCGGTAAAAAGTACCCCTGCAGTGTGGCCCTGAAATTTTTAGCGCTCCATTTACGCATGTTACCATAAACAACCAGCGGTGGCCCGTTAACCCCGTAAGCGCCTCCTAAAACGCCCGAGAGAAATCCGCAGATAAACAACCAGAATTTACTATCATACTTAAGCTGAAAGCTGTTTTTGCCAAATATGGCATATAATGAGTAAAGGATGATGAGGGCACCCAGCCCTGTTTTTACCCAAAACTCGTTACCGTAAATCAAAATCAGTAAGCCAATGGGGATACCCGGTATAGCAAAAATGATAAGCCATTTTGCGCTGTTAAACTGGATGCTGCTATGATCCTGTATCACCACCACCAGAGCAATCAAAACAGAAATGAGTACCGAAAGCGGAACGGCAACGCCAAGAGGGATAAATATGCTTAGCAGCGGTACAGCAACCAGCGATTCGCCAAAACCAAAGGTCGACCGCACCAGTGTAGCAATAAAACTTATGATAAAAATGTAAAGAAAAACAGTGTACATATCAATGTGTATTAAACCTATTGATCATTTGCCGGGAGGCTTAATGATCAATAGGTTGTTATTATTTTTTATTACGACTTAGTTGGGCTTCGTTTCGATGACAGGATGGAATCGACAGAGAATATACCACCACCCGAAATAAGCAGTGTGATAAGCCCGGCGATAAACAATAAATTGATCTCATATCCCGGCGGACCGAAAATTGGTCCATTGGGAGTTAAACCAATGGTTTTTACCGAACTGAAACCATAATGAATTTGAATACCGAACATGGCTACAAGCATAATGCCGATAAGTGGCAAGGCGGTTAAGCTTACCATAAACCCGGCAAACATGGCCAGGCCGCCAACCAGTTCTGTTAAGGTTGACATCCATGCCATAGCATGCGGGAAAGGGACATGTATCTGGGCCAGCAGGTTTCCGAAGGCTTCGGGACCTTTAATTAATTTTGCCCAGCCATGTGCCATAAAGCCGAAGCCGATAGTCAGCCGCAGAAACAGGGGAGCGGGTTGCCGGTAATTTTTACCGGTTATTGAAAAAATATGTTTGATCATGATTTTAAAAAAAATTGATATGCAATGATCATTTAGGCCGTGTATACAGATGCCGCTGCAGATAGCAACATCAATAACAGAAAAGCCGGTGATCATTAAAAAATTGAATACAAAGAGCCGTAAGGCGTTAGTGGACAATGCTTAAATTAAACGCACAACTTAATTGTTGCATGGCGAGAAGCATAAAATGGGCGGGAAAGGTTCAGATCAATAACGACCTGTTTGCCAAATAAAGCGGAATGGAATTTAAACCCCGGGCAGCGGGGTTGGGGTATAAAACAACAAGCTTTTTTAACAGGGCTATGCCCCCAAAAAATACGGCTGCTACAACAATTGCCAGGAGCAAGGGGATTGTTGTTTTTGATACAACTTCCTGGTATGGTATAGTTTTATCGCCGCTATTATATGCGTTACATACGTCATCAACAATAGCTTTGATATCGCGCGGGGCCTTTTGTTCTTTATTTTGAGACGAATGGCTGGCGAGCGAACACAAAGTATTCCTTACCGGGCAGTAGCCAAGCACCAGGAAAATCACCATCATCATCAAACTTAGTGATGAACGTATGGGTTTACTGTTTTTTCCGTGTATCATGCTTTGGCCTTTAACAATGTTTTTGGCGTAATGGTTAAACCGGTATCGCAAAGATAATATGTTTTAAAGAACGGTTTTGTAACAAGATAATGCACAACAGGAGGAGATTAAATTAAGGCTAGGCCACGTGGGATATGCTTGGCAGCGTTTTAAAAGCCAACAAAGGTAAAATTCAGGACTTTTTGCAAAAAGCGATGAGCTTGATAACATGCATAACACGGCAGCAAACGCGAAAGATTTATATAAAGCGCCGAATACGCTGTATTTTACTGCACAAATAATGGTAAAGTTATTTTGATTTTGTTGCGTGTTGGGGCTTATTGCTAATAATATCCTAATTTTTTAACCTGAAAGAAATAATAATTGTAAAAGTGCCTCCTCGGTATCAAAAAACGACTATTTAATAAAACCATAGCCAGTTTTATACGTACTAATTATAGTATTAATTAATTATTCACCTAAAATTAAACACTATGATTACGTTATTATTGGCATTAAGCGCAAGTGCATTATGCGGTTTTTTTGTTGCGCACAGTACAAATGAAAATGAATGTTAAAAATAATAAGTTAAACGGGTAATTATGTGAAAAGGCTGATCAGAAATGATTAGCCTTTTTTGTTGGATGCTTCTTTCGCTACCGCAAGGCTGTGCCTTGTGGTGAATGTGCTGAGTATTGAATTTGGTTTGCGGTAGCAGGGGCTATCTTACCTTCTCGAAGATTTCCCCATAAGTTTCAACACCATCTTTTAGCACCATTGCCCTGCTAAAGCATATCAGATCTGCAATTGACCCTTGCAACCGGTTAGGATTGTCTTTGTTAACGGTTAAGTATCCCAAAAGCTTCCCGCTGCCGTCGACAACGCGCGGCGGATATTTTGCCTTGGGATTATAGGGTGAATAATTACTGGTCACAGAACCGTACCTGCCTCGTTCGTTCCAAATTGACTTTGGACTATGAGCAGAACCATAATCGGAAAAGAAACTCCATATAGACTTTGGCGTTTGACTATCGCAATCAAAGCAGCCCAGGAACTGGTCGTAGTGTTTACCTCCATAAATTTTCGTTAGGCCTTGAGCATTTGCTGCAATGGAACTTATGACAGTTAAGAAAAGTATTAGCGCTAATTTCCTCATAAGAGTTTTATTGTATCTACTTTGTACCTATAGAATTACTCCTGTGAACATCCTTTTCAGAATCATAAAGATAGCCCTTACTTCTGTTAGGTTGCTTGCGGTAGCTGAGGTAGAACCATAATCGGTGAATGGGCTTCAAATTGAATGCGGCTGTTCATTGTCATAGTTCATGCAGCCTAAAAATTGATCGTGATTTTTGCCTCCATAAATATTTAGCTTGCTTTGAGCTTTTGCAGTGCAAGCAATAATGATAATTAAGAGTACGACTATTTTCAGGTTTTTCATGCTATTTATATACTGAAATTGTCGTTCAATTACGAAAGTCGTGAAAATTGTCGTTATAATATTTAGGTATATCCTTAACTATTTGCTGCCGTTCTTCGCTCACCGCATTTACAAACGGTTCCCATGACCGTTTCGGATTCTTTCTATTTACGGTCATATATCCTTTAGACTTACCATTTTCGTCAAGTATAATCGGCGGACATTTCGCTTTTTTATTGAAAGGGGAATAATCACTCTTAGTACTTCCGTACACGCCATTCGGGTTCCATATTGAGTTAGTCTCGTGGGTGGATCCATATCTCCCCAGGGTGTTCCAGATGGAATTAGGATCATCTTTTGTACACGTGACACATCCTAAAAACTGATCGTGTTTTTTTCCTCCGTAAATATTTAATTTAGACTGGGCTTTTATTGACAATGCGGACGATAAAAAGAACGCAAGCGAGATGATAATTTGTTTCATAATCAATTATATTAAGGACATTTTGTTCCAACTGAGTTGCCTTTTCTGACATCTCGTTCCGAGTCGTTGGCATATTTAATGCTGCTATCATCCACGATTCCTCCTTTTGCAAGAGCCAGCGCCTTATCAGCAGGAAAAGAAGGATTATATGCTAATATCGCATCTTTAAGCTGTCCAATGAAATATTCAGCCATAGTTATGTGACCGCCTGTTACGACCTTGGTTTCGTATCCGGCTCCGGGGTCGATCCAATAATCGTATGGGTCAGCGCCGACTACGCTTGTGAAATTGGAGTGAGCAACAACTTTTACCATCGGATACTTGGCTCTGAAACCAGCATCACCAAGCGTCTTGTGTTCCAAGTTCAAATAAGCGTGAATGGCCTCATGATAAAGCGTTACGAGCCGGTATTCGTTCGATGAATTGGCAAGAACAAAGGGGTTGAGATATACCTTGTAGCCGATCGTATGTCCATCTTCAGTTGCATTATTGCCGGTAAAATCAGCAGCAGGGCCATCAACAAACGTGATGCTTTTACTGCTTGTCGTGCCGAAGGCTTGATACAGTATCCTTGCAATATTGGTATTGAGAGTGGTCAACTGCGCCACCAATGCCCGGGCGCATTGGTAGTTCGTACTAATACTATCTCGTATGTCTGCATTGGGAATGGTAACCTGAGTTGATGTTACAACGGTTGCACACGGCACGTTTCCATCTGGTGGCGGAAAGCCCCCGCCTGGATCAACTGGTGTGGCAGGCGGTTGATATGTGTTTGTTTGTAGTCCATTTACGCTGACCGTTTTGCCGATGCTCTCAACAGCTCCGCCTTTTGGCGCGCATGGATCGTCTTTGGGCGCAGGTGGAGTACCAGGAGTACTACCTGTTCCTCCGCCTCCCCCGTCACCGCCGGTGCTACCTGAGCCGCCGTTGTTATCCGGGCCACCACCCATGCCGCCCGCGTACGTGGTGACACAATAGCTATCGAGCGTCACTGGCGGGTAGGTATGTCCTTCATACGTGGTGGTTTGCGTCCACGCATAGCACACCGTTATTCCTATTAGGTTGGTCTTTATCGCGTCTATTTGAATACTGTTGTTTGTTTCAGCAGACCCCGTAGATGCCGCGTTTGGTGAGATTTTCGCCATTACCTTCCCACTTTGGTATGTCCACGCGTTAACAAATGCTCCTTTCGGGGTACTGTAGTATACGATCCCGGTAAAGTCGCTGTCCCGCTTGTTGTATTTGTTGTTATCAAGCTTCGTGAGGTCACCTTTGAGATATGACGGGTCGCCGATAATAGTCATAATGTAGGCTTGATAGACGCCAAGCGATTTTATCAAGAGAAATGAGCTTTTACTGTTCGCTGCTTTGTATTCCGTCCCGGTGGTTTGTTCTTTTATGCCAAGGGCAAGCTTCCCGAGGTCACTGCGTCTATCGGCATTTCGAGCACCTCGTCATCGAAGCGTGTATATGTTGCACCATTGTTCCAATCAGGCTTTACACCTTGGCTCCAATCTTGGCCGACAGATGCTGCCTGCACAGAGAGTTTGGTGTTGGCAGGATAAGATTTTTCGTACCAACTTTTTGCTTCGTTGACAGCGGCAGGATTTGCAGCAGGCGGCGTAGTCACATGGCTATCTTTTTTACAACTGCCGATAATTACGGCGATGAGCGTGATAGGCGCACATAGAAGTAGTAGCTTTTTAAAAGCCGGTTTAGGTTGATTCATTATTTTAGTAGATTGTCTTTAGGTAAGATAATAACTAAATAATAAATTAAAGAATATTTAATATTTTTATTTATGCACATGGAGCCTATTAAGGAAAGGCATTAAAATGGTATTACCTATGCGCTACCATGGATTTTGCTAAAATATTGTAGTTTTATAGTAAGTATTTGTTAATGATATCGATTAACGAGAATACCTTTGCTGCAATATCCCAAACCACTTTATCCCCCCACCCCCCCCCAACACCCTGTTCACCGCCGATAAGCTCATTTCCAGCCTGCCGGCAATTTGCCTTTGGCTCAAATCCTGTTTATGAAGCGCGAGCACATCTGCGGCCCGGCGTTGGCGCTCGATTTGGCTGTAGCGGCGCAGGTGTTTAACCTCATTATCGGTATGGGAAAATACAAATTGTAAAAAGCCGTTTTGCCTCTCCAGCCGACCGAGGCATACGTTATGGCTGCCGTACATTTCGGCGGTGCTGCGTTGTTTTACCTGTTTAAAATAGCGGTAACCGGGCAGGGTTTGGCTTTCGGCCATGGCGAAAGCGCTGTCGGCAAAGTTGATGAGCATTTTGCTGCCCTGCAGGTCGTTACGGGTAATAGGCAGTGAAGGGTTGCGCTTAGGGGTGTGAGCCAGCACCAGGATGCTGAGGCCATGCCGGGTTTTAAGCAGTTTGAGCTGTTTCATGAGCGAGAGCGCCTGGCTGCTGCGTTCGGTGCCGTTGCGGAGGCAGGTAATATTATCAATAATCAGCACCCTGGCATCGGTACGTTTAATAGCGCGGCTAAGCGCGTGGGTAATAAATTCATCAAAAGTTTTAAAATCTTGCGGCAGGCCGGTCATCTGATCAAACTCGCCCCGGTAAAAATTTTCGTGGAAGGTGTGGGTGATGCTGCCGTCGGTATAGCGTTGTTCAAATTGTTTGCCGGTGAGTTCAAAATCAATGTAGAGAACCGGGCTGGGTTCGGCATCCATTTTAAAAGGTGTGATGGCTTTGCCGCGGGTAATGCTGTCGCCCAGTTGTACGGCCAGTAAACTTTTGCCCATATTGGTATCGGCAAACAGGATGCACAGTTCGCCCTCGAGCCAAAACTCGCCGAACAGCATCCGGGGCGTTTGGCGTTCGCGTTCCATCTCCATCCATGTACTGGCCTGGTGAATAATAAAAGCATCGGGAGGGATAGCGTCAGGGTCATAAACCCTCGGGCGGATCCTTCTTTTAGCGTCTCTTCGCGCCGCCTCGCGCACATCGGCGCGGATCATTTCCACAACCAGTGGTCGTCCATTTTTTTGAATCATAGTGTTATGTCGTTGATAAATTAATGCTTGATCTTTTAGGCCAAACCATAAGGCCCGGGTAGCGGAGAAGTGTTCGGAAGAAATAAAAAAAGAGGGATTGCGCGATTCCCTCCCCCGGGAGGGAATTAAAAATCTTCCAACATTTACTGCATAACGGGAAGGACCCCGACTTATGGCTTCCGGCTTAGTACTCCTGACTTAATTGCCCCCGGGAAATTTTCATAAGCCCTCTCCAAAGGAGAGGGTTGGGTGAAGGCCAAATTTAGCTGTAGGTCTTTGCAATATTGGTGGCGCTGTTTTGTCAGTACCTGCCGGTAAAATGGAGGGTTCAAATAAAAATGCCCAAAAAACAGCAAAAAAATGAAAAAAATAGAAGATGAAAAACGCGGTTGAACTGCTGCTTTAATGAGCGGTTAAATTTACCGGTAAAAAGCTTTAATTGTTGATAATCAACTATTTAGACATGTTTCACCAAAAATGTTAAACTGTTGATTTTTAAGGTGTTTCAGAAAATGACTGTTTCGCGTTTCGGCTTTCAAAAAATGGAACACCCGGTTTTTTAAAAAAAGAAGAGATCAGGAAATTTCATTTTTTTTTCGGGAATCAAAAAAATGGGACACCTCATTTGTTACAATTCCGGGGTGCAAATGGAATACTACTTTAATTTGCAGCAGTATACTGATGATCAGGATAATCATCCATCCGGCAAACCATTTAAGTGATAGCCGGGTGTTTACAACGGCCTTAAAAAAGAATATGATCATCATCAGCACTGCTAATACTGTAGCATAGGTAAACTGCTCCCAGCTGCTCACCGGTATATACCTGAACACATACACAGAAAACATGGCGCAGCTGCCAGCCAGGCTGGCAAAGCTCATACGCCTGATGAAGACCCATTTGTTGGTTTCGAGCAATATGATAGCCGCTATAACCATCACAACCCATTTACCGCAAGCAACAAGGTTGGATAACAATATGGCTTCGGGCGTAACCACGTACCCAAACTTTTGTTCAATGAACCATGCGGTTATCATGACTGATGCGGCAAAGTTTATGATGGCGGTTATGGCGTTTCGGGTGTTAGCAGGCATTTAAATCAGGCTCGGGGATTTTGGGTTATAAATGTATGTATTTATAATTTAATTAGGAAAGAGCTCACCCTAAATCCTTCTCGGGGGGAGAGGGCTTCAATTCACCCCAACCGGGGAGATATAGAGGGGGCTTAAACAACAATAGCGACAGGTAAGCCCGTCGCTATTGCCGCGTATTATATAGGTGTAGTTAATTACAACCCGAAGGCTGCTTTAACCTTATCAACATGATCAAGCTTTTCCCAGGTGAACAGCTCAACCTGGCGCTCCAATTTGCTGCCGTCGTGGCCAACAAAAGTTTTGGTAACTATTTCGTTAGGCCTGCCGAAATGGCCGTAAGCCGCGGTTTCGCTGTAAATAGGGTTACGCAGTTTAAAGCGGGTTTCAATGGCGTATGGGGTCATATTGAAAATGCCTTCTACTTTTTTGGCAATGTCACCGTCGTGCAGGTCGACCTTAGCGGTGCCGTAAGTATTTACGTAAATACCCATTGGCTGTGCAACGCCGATAGCGTATGATACCTGCACAAGCACTTCATCGCACAAACCGGCGGCAACCAGGTTTTTAGCGATGTGGCGGGTAGCGTAAGCAGCCGAGCGGTCGACCTTTGAAGGATCTTTACCAGAGAAAGCGCCGCCACCATGTGCACCTTTACCACCGTAGGTATCCACAATAATTTTGCGGCCGGTTAAGCCGGTATCGCCATGCGGACCGCCGATAACAAATTTACCGGTTGGGTTGATATGGTATTTAATATCGTCATTAAAGAAGTGGGCGTATTTAGGGTATTTAGCTTTAACACGCGGAATCAGGATACTGATAATATCGGCGCTGATTTTGGCAAGCATGGCCGGTTCGTCGTCAAAATCATCGTGCTGGGTTGATATAACGATGGCATCAATACGTTGCGGTTTGTTGTCGTCACTGTACTCAAGCGTAACCTGCGATTTTGCATCCGGGCGAAGATATTTGATCTCATTGTTTTCGCGGCGGATAGCTGCAAGCTCAATTAATAAAGCGTGGGCTATATCAAGGGCAAGCGGCATATAGTTGTCGGTTTCAACGGTTGCATAACCGAACATCATGCCCTGGTCGCCGGCACCTTGTTCTTCTTTGGCGGTGCGGTCAACCCCCTGATTAATATCGGGCGATTGTTCGTGGATGGCCGATAGCACACCGCATGAACTGCCGTCAAACATATATTCGCCTTTGGTGTACCCGATCTTGTTGATCACCTCGCGGGCAATCTTCTGTACGTCCAGATAGGCTTTTGATTTTACTTCGCCGGCTAAAAAAACCTGGCCTGTGGTTACCAGCGTTTCGCAGGCAACTTTCGATTCGGCATCAAATGCTAAAAAATGATCAATCAGCGCGTCCGAGATCTGATCGGCCACTTTATCCGGGTGACCTTCTGATACGGACTCTGAAGTAAATAAATATGACATAAAATTTTAAATAAGTAAAATTAAAATCGACTGGGAGGGGCTTAAGACGGATCGAGCGGTAAAAAGAAGCATGGTTTTAGCACTTTTTTACGTGGTTGCAATCCGGCTCCGGTGTAAAAAGGAGCATTAAATCAGTCCACATTCGGGCGGTAAAAATAAAACAAATTTCACAAAGCCGAAAATACATTTACTTTTGAAGATTGAAATAATATATATAGTTGAAACGGAAAGCGTTATTTATAATAAACCCAATTTCGGGGGGGAAGAAGAAGGACGGGGTGCCTGAACTGATTAAAGATACTATTGATGCCGGTGTAATGGAGCCGGTTATCGCTTTTAGTGACGGCGTGGCACATGCAAGGGTTATCGCATCCGAAGCCATTGGCAAATTTGATATAGTGGTTGCAGTTGGGGGTGATGGTACAGTTAATGAAGTAGCATCGGCCATTGTGGATACAGATACATCGCTTGGTATAGTTCCATTTGGCTCAGGTAACGGGCTTTCGAGGTTTTTAGGAATCCCAATGGATACAAGGGATGCTATTAAGAACCTCGCCTCGGGCCGTACCGAAATTATTGATTCGGCCAGGATTAACGGGCAACCGTTTTTTAATATGGCAGGCATGGGATTTGACGCTCACATCAGCGAGATCTTTTCGCATGGTAAAAAGCGCGGTTTTATCAGTTATATAAAATCGTCGATAAAGGAGGTAGTTGGCTACCAGCCGCAAAACTATCATCTTGATATCGACGGAAAGAGATATGATTATAAGGCATTTATGCTCAGTATAGCCAATTCTTCGCAATACGGCAATAATGTACATATATCGCCCAAAGCAAGCCTGCAGGATGGTTTGCTGGATGTTTGTGTGATAAAGCCTTTTCCCTTGTGGAGGTTTCCGGAGATGAGCATGCGCATGCTGATTAAAGCGACCGAAAGCTCAAAATACGTAGAAATTATCCGTGGTAAGCAAATCCTGATAAAAAGGGAGCATACCGGCCCTATTCACCTGGATGGCGAACCCCGGGTGGCGGGTACGGGCATAGATATTACTATATTGCCAAAATCATTAAAAGTTATAGTTGGCCCGTCATTTAAAAATTGATCAATATGGCTAAGAAAAATTTTACAGGCGTAGTTTACTCAACCGACCCCGATTTTCAATACCAGGAAACCAGTGGGGGAGGGGCCGAAACATTGCCGCCACAGCAGCAAAATCTTAAAATATATCTTGACCGTAAAGGAGGCAGCAAACTGGTTACCCGCATTGCCGGGTTTATTGGTGCCGATGCTGATCTGGAAGCTTTGGGAAAAAAGCTAAAATCAAAATGCGGGGTTGGAGGTTCGGTTAAAGATGGCGAAATACTGATCCAGGGCGATTTCAGGGATAAAATAATGGTATTATTACAAACCGACGGGTATAAAGCTAAAAAAGCCGGCGGGTGATCTGGAAAAAATAAACAATTATAAACCGGTAGTTTAACAAACTTATTTGAAAGAAGGATTTTTAAACAAAGTGCACAACTATCTGTTACAAAGCTTGCATCATAGTTAAAAGGTACAGAAACCTTTTATAAACTTAAAAAAACGGGCCATTTTTAGCTTGGTAACACAAATTTTATGTGTTATCACTTGCTATTTTTAAAAAAAATGGTTTTCATTGCATATAATTGTGTTGGTAACACACAATAAAATTGTAATGTTGCGTTTATATTCACCAACAATACACAGAATGATATTCTGTATTAAAAAATTGTAAAGAATAACATAAATGGTTTTTTTAATTCAATAAAATTCTATTTTTGTTATTCCCAACAAACAGCGCATTTTAACTAACTTATAAAATAAACAAAAACAAAAACTAAAAATTCAAAAGTAATGGCAAACGCACCAACAAAACCAACTACTCCTGTTAAGAAAGAAAGCTCAAGTGCATCTGGCATGTTTGCTTCTTTAACCATTCCAATCTGTCTTATTGTTACAACTTGTATCTTTATATTCATTTTAGGTGATCCAAGCCACTTTAAAGGTGGTGATGTTAACGCTTACCCAACAGACATTTTCGGCACAGTTCACAGTGGTGGTGTTATCGTACCGGTGATCATGGGTTTCTTATTAATGGTTATCGTTTTCTCTATCGAGCGTTTCATTGTTATCAGCAAAGCTTCAGGTACTGGTAGTGTTGATAGCTTCGTAAGGAAAATCCAATCTCTTTTAAATGCCGGTAACATTGCAGGTGCTTCTGCAGAGTGCGACAAACAAAAAGGTTCTGTTGCTAACGTTATCAAATCAGCACTGAAAAAATACGGCGAAATGGAAGCTGAACCAAACCTTGACGTTGATCAAAAAACTTTAGCTATCCAAAAAGATATCGAAGAAGCTACTGCTTTAGAAATGCCAATGCTTGAGCAAAACTTAACTATCATCGCTACTTTGGTATCTATCGGTACGTTAACCGGTCTGTTAGGTACGGTTGTGGGTATGATCAAAGCGTTCTCTTCATTAGCAACTGCCGGTGTACCTAACCAGGTTGAATTATCAGCTCACATTTCTGAAGCCTTGATCAACACTGCATTTGGTATCAGTACTTCAGCTATTTCAATTGTTATGTACAACGTATTTACGTCAAAAATTGATAAGTTGACTTACGCTATTGACGAAACAGGATTTAGCATTGTACAAACATTTGCTTCATCTCACAAAAACAAATAAGAATATATTAGTGCTATGCCTCATGCACAATAAGTTAGGGGCAAGATAGTTAATACTGAAACACTATATATTTTTAAGAAATTTAACATGGCAAGGATAAAAGTTCCAAGAAAGAGCACCGCAATTGACATGACCGCTATGTGCGACGTGGCGTTTCTGCTGCTTACTTTCTTCATCATGACCGCAAAAGTAAAAACCGAAGATCCGGTACCTATTGATATACCGAAGTCTTCAATCCAGCAGCCAGTGCCTGAGTCTGATTTTGCTACAGTATCTGTAGGTGATCAAAAAGCTTTCTTTGGTGTTGAAGGTGTTGATATCCGTAAGGAAACTTTGAACCAGATGGGTTCAATATATCATATGACCTTTACCCCTGAAGAGCAAACCCGTTTTTCATCTATCAATTCATTTGGCGTGCCAATGAACCAGTTGAAACAGTTTATCGCTTTATCTGCTGATCAGCAAAAGAAATATGCACAGCCGGGTATCCCGAGAGACTCGGTTTCGGCCGAGCTTACCAACTGGATTCGCCAGGCCCGTATAGCTACCAAAGCCTTACATAACAAGGAGCTTCGTTTGGCTATTAAAGGTGATAGCAAAGAAGAATATCCGGTTATAAAGGATGTTATCGGTATTTTGCAAAAGCAAAAAGTTAACAAGTTTAGTTTAATTACGGATTTGGGCAGCGCCGGTGGTGCTCCAAAAAAATAAAAGACCATGGCAGAATTAGATACCTCCGGGGGAGGCAAACATAAAGGCGGTAAGGTTCGCAGTAAGAAGCAATCAACCCGTGTAGATTTAACCGCGATGGTTGACCTGGCTTTCTTGTTGATCACCTTCTTCATCATGACCACTACACTCGCTAAACCAAAAGCGATGGACTTGGCCATGCCTGATAAGGATGAGAAAACAAAAGATCAGATGGATATTGCCGCTTCACGTTCAATGACCATTTTATTGGGAAGCGACGATAAATTGGAGTGGTACATCGGCGAGCCGGGAAAATCAGCGCCCACAATTGACAATTTTGGCCCTACTGGGTTACGTAAAACGTTAATTGAAAAAAGCAAAGAAGTACAGCAAAAAACAGGCAAATACATGTTTGTTGTGATTAAACCAAGCGATAAATCAAAATATAAAAATATGGTTAGCACGCTTGATGAGATCAATATCGCCAATATCCAGAGCTATGGTATTGTTGATATTTCAGCACCGGAGATTGAGTTGCTTAAAAAAGACGGCTTGTACAACGATAATAAATAGTATTAAATAACGTTATAAACTTCCATTAAAGCCTTAACAGATGTTAGGATCAAAATTAGACATACTAAAGCAGGAATGGATCGACGTTGTTTTTAGTAATCGTAATAAAGCCTATGGCGCTTACGAGTTAAGGAAAGAGAATTCAAAAAACACCAGCAAGTCGTTGATCATTGCTATTGTGGTTTTTGTATTTATAGTTTCTTTGCCAACTATCATCAACAAGATCAAAGGTCTTATCCCAGCGAAAGACGAAAAGGTGAAGATAACAGACGTGGTTCTGTTGCCTCCGCCACCGGTTGACCAAACCAAAAAACCACCTCCGCCGCCACCTGAACCGCCAAAACCAAAGGTAGACCAGGTACGTTTCCCTCCTCCGGTTGTAAAACCAGATAACGAGGTTAAGGAGAAGGATCCGCCAACAGTAAAAGAGCTTGCTGTTGCCGATCCGGGTCAAAAAGACCAAAAAGGTGATCCTAACGCAGACATTAGAATTGATGAGCCGGTAGGTAACTCAGACGTTAAGCAGGTTGTGGAAGCCGATCCTAACCAGATCTTTACTTCTGTTGAGCAAGTTCCTGAATTTGCCGGCGGTTTGGAGAAATTTGGTCAGTATTTGAGCAAAAACATCAGGTATCCGGCCGTAGCCCGCGAAAACAATACACAAGGACGTGTAATTTGTACATTCGTTGTGGAAAAAGATGGTTCTTTAACCGATATTAAGGTTGTAAGAGGCATCGGCAGCGGTTGCGACGAAGAAGCAGTTCGTGTATTGAAAAATTCACCAAAATGGAAACCTGGTATACAAAACGGTCGTCCGGTTCGTGTACAATACAGTGTTCCAATCAGCTTTACTTTAGCATCTGAAGAATAAGTAATGCCATTTAATTACAATAAAGAGCAAAAATCGCCCAAAAGGCGGTTTTTGCTTATTTTAGGAACCGCTGCATTTATTTGCTTTGTGGTTTTAGGTCTCATGATCATGTTTTGGGATGCGCTCCCGCTGCAACTGCAACATTATCAACGTTTACTTTTCGGTGCGTTTATTATAGGATACGCGATTTTGAGGTTTTCGAGATTGTTTAAGAAGGATCAGTATGAAGATTAAATTAGGGGTTGTATATGTATTGGTTTTAATTGTTTTAATAGCCGGTTTACAGGCCTGTAAGCAAAAACAAGTAAAATCCGTACCAACCGACAGCTTCAACGCCGGAAGAGCAACTTTCGTAGCCGATGAATCTTTTTCGCCTATAGTAGCACAGGAAGAATATGTTTACAGAAGCCGGTACCCCAACGCCGACCCGGTATTTATTTATAAAACAGAAAACCAGGCTGTAAATATGTTGTTAAACGACAGTGTTAGGCTTGCGGTATTATCGCGTACGCTTGATACCACGGAGCGTAATATAATAACGCGCCGTACGTTGAGTGTAGAGGTTGTACCGTTTGCAGTTGATGCAATTACATTGATAGTTAATAAGGCATCGAATGATACCGCTATTACTGTCGCTCAATTAAAAAAGGAGCTTAAAGGCCAGGGGAACGGAAATAAAACTATAGTTTTTGATAACCCGAACTCAAGTTTGGTAAGGTATTTGAAGGATTTCTCTGGTACTAAGGAGTTTAAGCAGAAGAATATATATGCGCTTAAATCAAATATCGAGGTTATTAAGTATGTAAGCGAACATCCTGATGCATTAGGCATTATAGGTTTTAGCTGGATTAATAACCCAGAAAAAGAGTATGCGGATTACGTTGAAAAAGTGAAAGTTGTGGGAGTTAGAGATGAAGGAAACAAACAGTATCCTAACGAATATTTTAAACCTTCGCAAGAATCGCTTGTCTTAAAACAGTATCCCTTGAGCAGGAGTTTATATTTGATCAATTGCTCAAGTAAGAATGGTTTAGCAGCGGGATTTGTTACGTTCCTGGCCAGTGATGTGGGGCAACGGATAATATTGAAATCGGGTTTACTACCTGATTCAATTCCCCCGAGAGAGATAATTTTAAAAAAGTAAACTATAACTAAATAAAGATGAAAATGATCAGTAAAATAGCTAAGGCTTCATTAGGACTGGTATTTTTAGGTTCATCATCAGTTTTTGCGCAAAGTCTTGCCGACGCCAAAAAAGCTATTGACGCCGAACAATATCAGAAAGCAGAGTCGATGCTCAAAACGCTTACTACAACTCAGCCAACTAAAGATGAAAACTTTTTTTATCTGGGCTGGGTGTACATTAAACAGGACTATTCTGACTCGGCGAAAGTCGTTTTCAATAAAGGTATTGCTGCAAATCCAAAATCAGCATTAAATTATGCCGGTTTAGGTGCTGTTGCCCGTTTGGATAAGGATAATTCCGGTGCAACAACTAACTTTAATCAGGCTGTAGCTTTGGCAGGTAAGGACGCAAAACCTTACACGTATGTAGGTTTATCATATTTGCTGCCTACTACTACCGATAAAAAAGTTGCGCCCGCGGATGCAGATGCTGCTATTGCAGTACTGACTAAAGGAAAAGCTATTAATGCGAAAGATGTTGATTTGCTTATCGCTTTAGGTGATGCTTACCGCTCTGTGTTAAAAAGTAACGAAGCGTACTCAAACTATTCTGACGCTTCTACACTTGATCCTAAAAACCCTGCTGCTAAAGTAGCAACCGGTGTATTGTATAAATTTGCTAATAACTTTGATGGCTCTGAGCAGCAATTTAAAGACGCATTGGCTATTAATGCCAACTATGGCCCTGCTTACCGCGAGTGGGCTGAAACCGACCTGCGCTGGTCATTAACCGACCCCAAAATGGCTTCGGCTAAAATTAAAGAGGCAGTTGATCATTACAAACAATACCTGAGCTTAACTGATCAGTCAGTAGAATCTCAAATGCGTTATGCCGACTTCCTGATTCTTGCAGGTGATTATAAAACTTTACAACAGGTAGCTACTGATTTGTCAAAATCAGCAAGTACCAATGCAAGGGTTTATCGTTACCTGGCTTATGCGGCTTACGAAAACAAAGATTATCAAAATGGTTTAACTGCAATCAACACCTGGTTCCAGAAAGCTGATCCGAAACGTATCATCCCACGCGACTACTTGTATCAAGGCCGTTTACAGGTTGCCCTTAATCAGGACTCGGTAGGTATACTTACTCTTAAGAAAGCTTTAACACTTGATAGCACCCAAACTGATGTGTATGCTGAGATAGCTAAATCATATTTCCGCCAAAAGAAATATGCTCAAGCTGGTGATGCTTACAGGGAAGTTACTCTTAAAGGTGGTCACAGCGTTAAATTAACCGACTATTTTTACGAAGGTATCAGCTATTATTATGGTTACGATACAAAAGCTCCTAACGATTCACTGCTTACACGCGCCGACAGTGCATTTAGCTATGTAATTGCCAAAACAGCTACCAGTCCGTTTCCGGATGCATTTTTATATCGTGCACGTGTTAACGACCTAAAAGAAAAAGACCGTAATAACATTTCAGGATACGCGAAGCCATACTACGAAAAGTATATCGAAGTAGTTAATGCAAAGGGTGCCCCTGACGAAAAAACCAAGAAAAGTTTAGCGGAAGCCTATGCTTATCTTGGCACGATTTACCAGTATAAAGAGAAAGACGACGCTAAAGCATCCGAAAACTTTGCTAAAGCGCGCGAACTGGATCCTGCTAACAAAAGTGCCGCAGCTTACTTTCAACACAAAGGTGGTGCTGGAAAAGGCAAATAACATTATAAATTAACAGATATGAAGGGTCTCCTAAAAAGAGGCCCTTTTTTTATTCCGGTTTGAGAAATTGATTAATGACGGCGATTTGTAATCAATATTAATAACGAATTGCAGAAATGATTAACAACCTTATAAATCACACTTTTTTATTATTAAGGCATTAGTATATTTGCAGCATGGAAGCACAAAGTTTACCGGTTAATTATTTACCCATCATATTTCAAATGGTGGTTGCTTTAGGGTTTGTGGTAACAACAATGTTTGTAACACACAAAATAGGGCCCAAAAGAAAAACAAAAGATAAGCTTACCCCTTTTGAGTCGGGTATTGAGGTGGTGGGTAATGCCCGTACACCAATCTCCATTAAATATTTCCTGGTAGCCATTTTGTTTGTGCTGTTTGATGTGGAGGTTATTTTTATGTACCCCTGGGCGGTAAATTTCAAGGCATTAGGTACTACCGGTCTTATTGAAATGTTTATTTTCATGGCGACACTTCTGCTGGGTTTTATCTACGTAATAAAAAAGGGAGCTTTAGACTGGGATTAAGTTTAGATTGATTCTAAATATACCCCCTCTATACCCGTAGTGTACTTTTTACATCGTTATTATTGTAAATTTGCTGCTATTATCCACATTTAGTGGTGATGGTTTTTCTATCAATTTAGTTCAATGAGTGATATTCAATTAGTTGATGCCCCTGCCGGAGTTGAAGGCGCCGGGTTTTTTGCTACCTCGCTTGATAAAGTAATAGGCATAGCACGCTCAAATTCATTATGGCCTTTACCATTTGCTACTTCATGCTGCGGCATTGAGTTTATGGCCACCATGGCATCTCACTATGATCTTTCACGTTTTGGTGCCGAGCGTTTGAGTTTTTCACCACGACAGGCCGATTTGTTAATGGTTATGGGTACCATAGCCAAGAAAATGGCTCCTGTACTGCGCCAGGTATACCTGCAAATGGCCGAGCCCCGTTGGGTAATGGCTGTGGGTGCCTGCGCTTCAAGCGGTGGTATATTTGATACTTACTCCGTTTTGCAAGGTATTGACGAAGTTATCCCGGTTGACGTTTACGTACCTGGTTGCCCGCCGAGGCCAGAGGCTATTATAGATGGTTTTATGAATATTCAGGAGCTGGTAAAAACGGAATCCCTGCGGCGCAGGAGCGAGCCTAAGTACCAGGAGTTATTAGCTAAATACGGAATTCAATAATGGCTAAAATACCTAACGAAGAGCTTATTAAAGCTATAGCCGATAAATTTGATACTTCAGTAACGGTTATTGGTGAACCGTATGAACTGCTTACTGTTGAAACCGGCCGCGAAACAATCATCGATCTGCTTACATTCCTGAAAACGGATCCGGCTCTTAAGTTCATTTTTCTGACAGATATTACAGGTATCCATTACCCTGAACAGGAAAAGCCGATAGGCGTAATTTATCACCTGCATAGCCTCACTACCAATACCCGTATCAGGATCAAGGTGTTTTTGGCAGATGCTGATGTGCATATCCCAACTGCTACTGTGCTTTGGGATGGTGCAAACTGGATGGAGCGCGAAACTTATGACCTTTTTGGGGTACTATTTGACGGTCACCCGGATTTGCGCAGGATTTTGAACGTAGATGATATGACTGCTTTCCCAATGCGTAAGGAGTTTCCGTTGGAAGACCCCAACCGTGTTGACAAGAAGGATTTCTATTTCGGAAGATAACATAATATAGACTCAAGAAATTGAGAATTAAGAACCAGGAAATACAGAATTAAGAAGCCAGAACAAGTCATCTTGATTCTTGTCTTCCTGATTCTTGACTCTAATTAACAATACTGATGCAAAATCATCCTGTATATACAGATAACGATCCGCAAAGCGAGCTATCAACCCTTAACCTGGGGCCAACTCACCCTGCTACCCATGGGGTGTTTCAAAATGTGCTCCAGCTTGATGGCGAGCGTATCGTTAGCGGTGTATCAACCATTGGTTATATCCACCGCGCATTTGAAAAAATTGCCGAACACAGGCCTTTTTACCAGATCACCCCGCTTACCGACCGTTTAAACTACTGTTCATCGCCTATAAATAATATGGGTTGGCACATGACGGTTGAAAAACTCCTGAATATCCAAACTCCAAAGCGCGTTGATTATCTGCGTGTAATTGTGATGGAGCTCGCCCGTATAGCCGATCATATCATTTGTAACGGTGTACTTGGGGTAGATACCGGTGCTTTTACGGGCTTCCTGTATATGATGGAGCACCGCGAGGCTATTTATGAAATATATGAAGAAGTTTGCGGATCGCGCCTTACAACCAACATTGGCCGTATCGGTGGTTTTGAGCGTAACTTCAACAGCCGTGCCTTTGATAAGCTGCGTGCATTTTTAAAGAACTTTCCTAAAACCCTTAAAGAGTTTGAAAGCCTGTTTAACCGTAACAGGATCTTTGTTGACCGTACCAGAGACGTAGCTGCTGTTAGCGCTGAAACTGCTTTGAGCTACAGCTGGACCGGGCCGCTTTTACGTGCTGCCGGTGTTGATTACGACGTAAGGGCTATGAACCCATATTCATCATATGAGGACTTCGAATTTGAAGTACCCGTTGGTGATAATGGCGACGTATACAGCCGCTTTTTGGTTCGTAACGAAGAGATGTGGCAGAGTTTAAGGATCATTGAACAGGCCTTAGCCAAACTTGATAAAGAGCCAAACGATATTTTCCACGCTGATGTACCTGAATTTTACCTGCCTCCAAAAGAGGAAGTATATAATAACATGGAAGCTTTGATCTATCACTTTAAAATTGTGATGGGCGAAATTCCAACACCAACTACTGAAGTTTATCATTCGGTTGAGGGTGCTAACGGCGAGTTGGGCTTTTACCTGGTTAATGATGGTGGCCGCTCACCGTACCGTTTACATTTCCGCAGGCCAAGCTTCATCAATTACCAGATGTATGCGCCAATGAGCCGCGGTATGTTATTATCAGATGCTATTATTAACATGAGTAGTTTAAACGTTATAGCCGGAGAGTTAGATGCTTAGAGTTGACGAAGCTCAGGAACCGGTTGAATTTTCGCCGGCACTGATCAGCAAATTTGATGAAATAGTTAGCCGTTATCCGCAGGGAAAACAAAAATCGGGCTTATTGCCGATCCTTCACCTGGTACAGGCTGAGTTTGGCTGGGTAAGTGCGCCAGCAATGGATAAGGTTGCCGAATATTTAAGCATCCTGCCTATTGAGGTATACGAGGTTGCTACATTTTATACCATGTACTTTTTACGCCCGCAGGGCAAGTACGTACTGGAAGTTTGCCGCACAAGCGGCTGCTGCCTGGTAGGTGCCGAAAAGATCATGAATCATATAGAGGAAACCCTTGGTGTAAAAGAAGGTGAAGTTACTCCCGACGGCTTATTCAGCTGGAGAGGGGTAGAGTGCCTTGCCGCCTGTGGTTTTGGCCCCGTATTGCAAATTGGCCCTGAATATACTTTTTATGAAAACCTGACCAACGAGTCGGTAGATAAATTGATCAGTGATTTAAAAGCGAAAGCTAAGAATTAAGTTATGGGACGGAAATTACTTTTAGAACATATAAACGTACCCGGCATCAATACATTTGATGTTTACCGTTCAAAAGGTGGCTATGCTTCTGTGGAGAAAGCATTGAAAACCATGTCGCCTGAGGCGATTGTTGAAGAGGTTAAAAAATCGGGCTTACGCGGTCGTGGCGGTGCGGGTTTCCCTACCGGTATGAAATGGAGCTTTTTGGCTAAGCCCGAAGGCGTTGCGCGTTACCTGGTTTGTAATGGTGACGAATCGGAGCCCGGTACTTTTAAAGACCGCTACCTGATGACTTATATCCCTCACTTACTGATTGAGGGCATGATTGTATCGAGTTTTGCGCTTGGTGCTAATACATCATACATCTACCTGCGCGGCGAAATGATGCCACAGGTAAGGATCCTGGAAAGAGCCATCGCTGAAGCAAAAGCGAAAGGTTTCTTAGGAAAAAATATCTTAGGTACCGGTTACGATCTTGAACTTTATGTTCAACCAGGTGGTGGTGCTTATATCTGCGGTGAAGAAACTGCTTTACTGGAATCATTGGAAGGCAAACGTGGTAACCCGCGCATCAAACCACCATTCCCGGCTATTGCCGGTTTATATGGTTGCCCTACAGTGGTAAACAATGTTGAATCTATAGCAGCGGTTGTACCTATCATTAACGAGGGGGGCGACGAATATGCTAAAATAGGTATCGGCCGCAGTACAGGTACAAAACTGATCTCAGCTGGTGGTAACCTGAAAAAACCGGGGGTTTATGAAATTGAACTCGGTGTACCTGTTGAAGAATTTATTTATTCGGATGAGTATTGCGGTGGTATCGCCAATGGCAAACGCCTGAAAGCTGTTGTTGCCGGTGGCTCATCAGTGCCAATTTTACCGGCTAACCTGATCCTGAAAACTATCAATAACGAAGCTCGTTTGATGAGCTATGAGTCATTATCAGATGGTGGTTTCGTAAGCGGTACCATGTTGGGTTCGGGTGGCTTTATCGCTTATGATGAAGATGCCTGTATTGTACGTAATACCTGGAATTTCGCCCGTTTTTATCATCACGAAAGCTGCGGACAATGTTCGCCTTGCCGTGAAGGTACCGGCTGGATGGAAAAAGTATTACATCGCCTCGAGTATGGTCATGGCAAAATGAGCGACATGGACCTGCTGGTAGATGTATCTAAGAAAATAGAAGGAAATACCATTTGTCCGCTGGGTGACGCGGCAGCATGGCCTGTGGCCAGTGCTATCCGCCATTTCAGGGATGAGTTTGAATGGCACGTAACTAACGCGAGCGAAGCAACTTCAAGAAACTACGGTTTGGCACATTACGCTGATCCGTTGAAGGTTGTTGAGACTGCGTAATAGATAAAGAACGTCATTGCGAGGTACGAAGCAATCCCTAACTATACAGGGCGTACCTGCAAATCGGGGGATTGCTTCGTACCTCGCAATGACGGCAGTTTTCAGGTTCAGGTTTGAAAACAGAGATTTTAGAAATTAACAAACGACGTTATTATTAAATGTCAATGAAAGTAACAATAGACGGAATAACCGTTGATGTAGAACCCGGAACAAGCATCCTGAACGCTGCAAGGCAAATAGGAGGTGATATTGTTCCGCCTGCAATGTGCTATTACTCTAAGCTGCAGGGTAGCGGCGGTAAATGCCGTACCTGTTTGGTTAAGGTTACCAAAGGATCAGAAAAAGATCCGCGCCCTATGCCTAAACTGGTGGCTTCATGCCGCACCGGTGTTATGGATGGGATGGAGGTACAAAACATTACTTCGCCAGAAGTTATTGAAGCCCGTAAAGGCGTGGTAGAAATGCTGCTGATCAATCACCCGCTTGATTGCCCTGTTTGCGACCAGGCCGGCGAATGCCACTTGCAGGATCTGGGCTTTGAGCATGGCGCAGCTAAAACGCGCTATGAATTTGACCGCCGTACGTTTGAAAAGATAGACATAGGTGACAAAATTCAGCTGCACATGACCCGTTGCATCCTTTGCTACCGTTGTGTGTTTACTGCCGATCAAATCACCAACACCCGTTTACATGGCATCCTGAATAGAGGCGATCATTCAGAAATCTCTACTTACATCAGCAAAGCGGTTGATAACGATTTTTCGGGTAACATGATTGACGTTTGCCCTGTAGGTGCATTAACTGATAAAACTTTCCGCTTTAAAAACCGAGTTTGGTTCACCAAACCTGTTGAAGCACACCGCGATTGCGATAAATGCTGTGGTAAAGTTACCTTATGGTACAAAGGCGAGGATGTGATCAGGGTAACTGGCCGTAAAGATGTTTATGGGGAAGTTGAGGAATTTATCTGCAATACCTGCCGATTCGATAAAAAGAAAACTGCCGATTGGGTTATTGAAGGCCCACGTAAGGTATCGCACCAATCAGTGATCAGCGCTAACCATTACGAGTTTACGCCACTGCCGGTTGTTAAAACTAACCCGGTACTGATGGAAGCCAATAAAGAACAATTTGAAAGGGAGACCCGCTTATAATGGAAACCGCAGATTTAATATTCAGGATCGTACTGATCGTTGTGATTTTTGCAATCAGCCTGGTCGTGGCTATGTATTCAACGTACGCCGAGCGTAAAGTTGCCGCATTTTTCCAGGATAGGATAGGCCCTAACCGTGCAGGTCCATGGGGTATTTTACAGCCCCTTGCCGATGGCGGTAAGATGTTTTTGAAAGAAGAGATCATCCCTACCAATGCAACTGGTTTTCTGTTCATTGTTGGCCCTTCGCTGGCTATTTTAACTGCTTGTATTGGTTCGGCTGTTATTCCATGGGGATCAGCTATTCAAATTGGCGGTCGTACTTTTGATTTACAGGTTACCGATATCAACGTAGGTGTACTTTACATTTTTGGCGTAGTATCATTAGGTGTTTATGGCATCATGATTGGTGGCTGGGCATCAAACAATAAATATTCGTTATTAGGTGCCATCCGCGCTGCATCTCAAAATATCAGCTATGAAATTTCAATGGGTTTATCCATCATAGCGTTGCTGATGCTTACCGGTACATTAAGCCTTAAAGAAATTGCCGAACAACAACATGGTTTTGCCTGGAACGTTTGGAGACAACCACTTGGTTTTATCCTTTTCCTGGTTTGTGCTTTTGCCGAAACCAACCGCTCACCATTCGATTTACCTGAGTGCGAAACCGAGCTTGTAGGTGGTTATCATACCGAATACTCATCAATGAAATTAGGTTTTTACCTGTTTGCTGAGTATATCAACATGTTCATATCATCGGCGGTAATGGCTACTTTATATTGGGGTGGTTATAACTATCCAGGTATGGATTGGGTTGCCGCTCATGCCGGCCCTACTATAGCGCCTATTATTGGTGTTGTTGTATTATTTGGTAAGATCTTCTTCTCTATCTTCTTCTTCATGTGGGTACGGTGGACAATCCCGCGTTTCCGTTATGATCAGTTGATGGACCTTGGCTGGAAAATATTAATACCATTGGCTATTGCCAACATTGTGCTTACAGGCGTAGGCAGTACATTACTTACACACTTTGGATATTAATCAAATGGAATCATTAAGCAATAAACGAAAAGTACTGGAAGTTAAGCCACTCAATTTTTTAGAGCGTGCTTACCTGCCGGCCATTGTGGGCGGTTTATCCACTACAATGAAACACTTTTTCAAAAAGCCGGTAACCATCAGCTATCCTGAAGAAAAGCGTGAATTTTCAGAGAATTTCCGCGGCATGCATTCGCTTAAACGTGATGAAGATGGCAGGGAACGTTGCACAGCCTGCGGCCTTTGCGCATTATCATGCCCGGCAGAAGCTATTACCATGACAGCTGCCGAACGTCAGAACGGCGAGGAGCACCTGTACCGGGAAGAGAAATACGCTGCTGTTTATGAAATCAACATGCTACGCTGCATTTTTTGCGGTTTATGCGAAGAGGCCTGCCCTAAAGAAGCTATTTATCTTGATGGTGATATTGTGCCTGCCGACTATTTAAGGAAGGATTTTATTTACGGTAAAGACAAATTAGTAGAAGCACCCTTAAATCAATAAAGAAGTTTTATACCTTTGCCCTGCCTAAAAGGGTAAAGGTATTTTGTAAATAAAAACATGAGTACATTTTACTTCATCGCATTTTTGTCCATATTCTTTTCGATATTGGTAATCTCGGCCAAAAATCCGGTACATAGTATCCTTTATCTGATCCTTACCTTTTTTACTTTCACCATCCACTACATTTTGCTTAACGCTCAATTTTTGGCGATTGTAAACTTCATCGTGTACATGGGCGCTATATTGGTATTGTTCCTGTATACGCTGATGCTCATCAACCTTAATAAGGAGTCGGAGCCTGTAAAGCCTTTCATGGTTAAAATAGCCGGTGTTTTTGGCGGAGGCATCTTGGCTGTAGCTGTTGCATCTTCACTTAAACTGATGGGCGCATCAAACCCGGTATTGTTACAAAACCCTGATCTGGGCCTTGTAAAAAACTTAGGTAAAGTATTGTTCAACGAATTTTTATTGCCATTTGAAGTGTCATCTGTATTGCTTTTATCAGCTATGGTAGGTGCGGTATTATTGGCCACTAAAGAAAAAGAACCTAAAGCAGCATAATGGAAAGTTTAACAAATACTATGCACGCCGTGCCGCTTAATCATTACATATTGTTAAGCACAATCATTTTTGCTATAGGCGTAATGGGCGTATTGATCCGCCGTAATGCTATCGTGATCTTCATGTCAGTCGAGTTGATGCTTAACTCGGTTAACCTGCTGCTTACCGCGTTTTCGGTATACAGGGGTGATGCAACCGGGCAGGTATTCGTGTTTTTTATCATGGCGCTGGCCGCTGCCGAAGTTGCAGTTGGTTTGGCTATTATCGTGATGATCTATCGTAATACTAATTCAATTGATATCAACGTACTGAACAGGTTGAAATGGTAACAGGTATTTCGGATTTCGGAGTTTCAATTTCGGAATTGTAATAGCTGATTAGTAATAAAACAAACGTTGTTGCCTCTTTCCAGCAATAGCGATTAGATAATTAAAAACGTATAACGTAACGCGTAAAACGTACAACATCGAACATGGATAAATATATCTGGCTTATTCCTATACTACCGTTAGCCGGTTTTGTTATAAACGGACTTGGCCGTAATTCATTATCAAAAAGTGTAATTGGCTTTATTGGCAGTTTGCTTGTAATGGTATCATTTGGTTTAAGCATTGCAGCTTTTTTCCAGGTAAAATCAACCGGGGTTCCTATTAATGTTAACTACTTTACCTGGTTTGCGGTAGGGGCATTAAAATTTCCTTTCGCATTTCTTATTGATCAGTTAAGCGCTATCATGCTGCTGATCATAACAGGCGTTGGCTTCCTGATCCACCTGTATTCTATTGGTTATATGCATGACGACGAAGGTTTCGGGAAATTTTTCGCTTACCTCAACCTGTTCGTTTTCTTCATGCTGCTGCTGGTTTTAGGTTCAAACTACCTCATCATGTTTATTGGATGGGAGGGCGTAGGCTTGTGCTCATACCTGCTGATCGGTTTTTGGTTTACCAACCCTGATTATGCAGATGCAGCGAAGAAAGCGTTTGTAATGAACCGTATCGGTGACCTTGGTTTCCTATTAGGCATCTTCACCATTATCTATGTTTTCGGTAGCATCCAGTTTGCAGAGATCTTCCCGAAGGCAGCTGTTATGAAATCAGGCGCTGGTCCACTGTTTATCATTACCATTTTACTATTCATTGGTGCTTGCGGTAAATCTGCGCAGTTGCCGTTGTTTACCTGGTTGCCAGATGCGATGGCCGGCCCAACTCCGGTTTCGGCTTTGATCCACGCTGCCACCATGGTTACAGCCGGTATCTATATGATTGCCCGCTCAAACATATTCTATACTTTATCTCCGGATACAATGGAGATCATTGCTTATGTAGGTTTGGCCACGGCGCTTATCGCGGCTCTTATCGCGTTAACGCAAACAGATATTAAAAAGGTATTGGCTTATTCAACAGTATCTCAATTGGGGTATATGTTTTTAGGCCTGGGTGTTGGTGCTTATACAGGTGCTTTCTTCCACGTGTTAACACACGCTTTCTTTAAAGCTTTATTATTCCTTGGTGCAGGGTCAGTGATCCACGCCATGAGTGGTGAGCAGGATATGCGTAAAATGGGCGGCTTAAAAGGCAAGATCAAAACTACGTTCACCACCATGATGATTGGTACTGTAGCTATCGCCGGTATCCCTCCTTTGGCAGGTTTCTTTTCAAAAGATGAGATCCTGGCACATGCTTATGCGCATAGCCCTATATTTTGGGCTATAGGTGTATTAACTGCTATGCTAACCTCATTCTACATGTTCAGGATGATGTACCTTACATTTTACGGAAAATTCCGTGGTACTCATGAGCAGGAGCATCATTTACATGAATCGCCTCCAACCATGACTATTCCGCTTATTGTATTAGCTATCCTTTCTATTGTAGGTGGTTGGATCGGTGTGCCGGAAGTATTACACGGACATCATGAACTGGCACATTTCCTTGAGCCTGTTTTCCATAAATCAAACGAAATTTTGGGCGAGCATCATTTGTCCGAATCACTTGAATACGCGTTAATGGGCACTTCGGTAGCATTGGCTTTAGCTGCTATGGCTTATGCCTATATGAAATATGCTAAAAATGGCAGTGTACCTGTTGCTGATACTGAAGAGCGCCCGGCACTTACAAGTCTGTCATACCACAAGTTTTACCTGGATGAGCTTTATGACCTGATCGTTCGTAAACCACTCGACTGGCTTTCAACCTTCTTCTATAACATCATAGAGCGTTTAGGTATCGATGGTTTGGTGAATGGGATTGGCAGAGGAACGATTGAAACCAGTAAAGGCCTGCGCCTGCTGCAAACCGGTAACGTAGGGTTCTACATATTTGTAATGGTACTGGGAATTATCGCGGTATTAGTGTATAGTGTATTTGGATTAACTAAAATATAAACGATAAGCGTTTAGCAACATAAAAATGACCGTTAGTATATTACTTTTTTTGCCAATAGTTGCCGCCCTGATAGTTGCCCTGCTTAAAAACGGGATAGCTAAACATGCTGCATTATTTTTCTCTGTTGCCCAACTGGTAATAGCGCTTATATTTTTAAGCAAGTTTGTTCCGGATGCATCAACCCAGTTTGTTATTGATGTGCCATGGATCAGCAGTTTTGGAATTTATTTCAGTGCCGGTATCGACGGGATCAGTATGATCCTGGTTTTGTTGACCACTGTGCTTGTACCATTAATTATTTTAACAACCTATCAGCATCAATATAAAAACGAAGGTGCCTTTTATGGTCTCATTCTGTTTATGCAAGCTGGCATGCTGGTTGTATTTACCGCCCTCGACGGATTTTTGTTTTACGTTGGATGGGAAGCGGCATTGATTCCAATTTACTTCATTTGTGCCCTTTGGGGAGGCGAAAACCGCATCCGTGTTACTATTAAGTTTTTCATTTACACCTTTGCAGGTTCACTGTTCATGCTGGTAGGTATCATTTACCTGTACCTCCAATCTCCCGACAAAACTTTCGACATCCACAATTTCTATAAAATGACTTTGGATGTTAAACATCAGAGCTGGATCTTCTGGGCGTTTTTCCTGGCTTTCGCCATTAAAATGCCTTTGTTCCCTTTCCATACCTGGCAGCCGGATACTTATACCGAAGCTCCATCTGGCGGTACCATGATGTTATCAGGTATAATGCTTAAAATGGGTATTTACGGTGCTATCCGCTGGATGATTCCTAATGCCCCGCTTGGCTTTTATCATTTCCAGGCGTTGGCCATGATCCTTGGGGTTATAGGTGTAGTATATGCTTCTATTATCGCCTTTAAACAAAAAGACGGAAAACGCCTGGTGGCCTATTCATCAATAGCACACGTTGGCCTGATTGCTGCGGGTATTTTTGCCTGGAATATTGCTGGCGTTCAGGGCGCCATGATTCAGATGCTTAACCACGGTATTAACGTTGTTGGTATGTTCTTTATCTGGGACATCATCAGCCGCAGGCTGAACACCCGTGAGATTAGTCAACTGGGCGGTATTGCTAAAGTAGCCCCTAAATTCGCAATAGGTTTCCTGATCATATTATTAGGTACAGTAGGCTTACCGCTTACCAATGGTTTTATTGGTGAGTTCCTGTTGCTGAAAGGTGTATTTGATTTTAGCGTACAGCATTATGTAAACCTGGTATTGGCTGCTGTTGCGGGCCTTACCATCATATTTGGCGCGGTTTACATGTTACGCCTTTATAAAAATGTAATGCAGGGCGAAACCAACCCGCTTACAGCTACTTTTGCTGATGTTAGCGGCACTGAAAAGCTAACGTTGTGTATCATTTGTGCCCTGGTTATTGTATTAGGTATTTATCCTCAGCCTATTCTGCATATTTCTGAAGCTGCGGTAACGCAACTGGTAAATCAGATAGGTTCAAAGTTTACAATGTAGGTTTAAGATTTTAAAGAAAAGAATGAATACTATAATCATCATATCTGTTTTACCTATAGTGCTGCTGTATTTAGGGTTGTATAAAGCGCAAAAAGCTTTGTTACCCGTTACCGTTATAGGCTTACTGGCTGCTTTAGGTTTTGCAATTTGCCAATGGACTTCAAAAGATACAGCCGAGCCGCTTTATACCGGCATGCTGCTGTTCAACAATTTCTCTGTTGTATTTTCAAGTGTTACCATTATATCTACCATACTGATCCTGTTACTGTCAAAAGGATACTTTGAGCGGATCAGCAGGCATACCGCCGAGTATTATGCCATTATCTTGTTTTCGCTGGCAGGTATCATTGTGATGGTATCATTCAATAACCTGGTGATGCTGTTTATCGGCATCGAGATCATGTCAGTTAGCTTGTACATCCTGGCCGGCATTAAAAAGAGCGATTTCGCTTCAAATGAAGCTGCTTTGAAATACTTTTTAATGGGTGCTTTTTCAACCGGCTTCCTGCTGTTTGGTATGGCCCTGTTATACGGATCATCCGGTTCATTCAATATCGATGCAATCAGGGAATATGTAATTAATCATCCGCATATCGATCCAATGTTTTATACCGGCATAGCCCTGATCATTGTAGGTTTATGTTTTAAAGTTGGTGCAGCCCCCTTTCATTTCTGGACACCGGATGTATACGAAGGTGCGCCTACGCTGATCACGGCTTTCATGTCGACTGTAGTTAAAACAGCGGGGTTTGCAGCTTTCCTGCGTTTATTTTCAGCCTGTTTCCAGCCATTGTCTGACTTCTGGACACCAATAATACTTGTAATCACTATTATTACCTTATTTATAGGCAATATCACCGCGTTGTATCAGCAAAGCTTTAAGAGGATGCTTGCATTTTCAAGTATCTCTCACGCCGGCTACCTGTTATTTGCAATCGTGTCATTAGGCGCTGCTTCAGGCAATTCGGTGTTTGTATATGCTACAGCATATTCAATTGCTTCAATTATCGCGTTTGGCGGCTTGATATTAGTACAGCAACAAAACGGAAGCGACAATTTTGAAAGCTTTAACGGCCTGGGTAAGAAGAACCCGTTCCTTGCCTTTGTATTAACTGTAGCCATGCTTTCATTGGCGGGGATTCCGCTTACTGCAGGCTTCATCGGTAAATTCTTCATGTTTTCGGGAGCGGTAAGCCGTTATCATATCGGTTTAGTTATTATAGCTGTGATTAACGCTATCATTAGTATCTTTTACTATTTCAGGGTCATCATCGCCATGTATTTCCGTACCGACGAACGCGCAGAGCTTACAGTGCCGGTTTATTATAAAGTAGTATTTGCACTTTCTGCTCTCGCTACAATCCTTATTGGTGTTTATCCCGATGTTATAGCCCGTTTCATATAATCGGTATTGATAACTGCAAATTGATATAATATTTGTAGTTTTACAGATATAGTGAATGGAAAGTTTCTGGGAATACCTTCAAAATTTAACTGACGCACAATCCATAATAAGCAGGGGTGGTTTTTATCTCTTGCTTATTGTTGTTTTTGCCGAAACCGGTTTATTCTTTGGTTTCTTTCTGCCCGGCGATTACCTGCTGTTTATGGCTGGTTTATTATGTGCCGCTGGTAAAGTTGATGTTTCTATAACTACGCTGGTATTGTCATTGATAGGCGCCGGAGTATTAGGCAATTTTACCGGGTATTGGTTTGGTTACCGAACGGGGCCGGTATTATTCAATAAAAACGACTCACTATTTTTTAAGCGGCGGTACGTAGTACTGGCCAGTGAGTTTTACAACAAACATGGGGGAATGGCGCTTATTTTAGGGAGATTTTTCCCTATTGTTAGAACATTTGCTCCTATATTTGCAGGTGTTGTTAAGGTTGATATTAGAAGATTTTCGGTTTATAACCTTATTGGCAGCGTGGCCTGGGTATGTGTATTTACGCTGGGCGGTTTTTTTTTAGGGCGAAGGTTCCCTCAACTGCAGGATTATCTGCAATACATTGTACTGGGATTGATTGTAATTACAACAATTCCGCTGGTTATTGCTTATGTTAAAAAGAAACTTCGTGAAAAAAACGAAAAAATAGATTAGTTAATAATTTTATATACTATATAATAAAGATAAATGAGTACTCTGCATCCATGGCACCAGGTTTCACCAGGTGATAATATCCCTGAAATAGTAAATGCTATTATTGAAATTCCAAAAGGATCAAAAGCGAAATATGAAATTGATAAAGAGTCGGGCTTGCTAAAGCTCGATCGTGTGTTATTTTCATCTGTAATGTACCCGGCTAACTACGGCTTTATCCCTCAAACCTATTGCGATGATAAAGATCCTTTGGATATCCTTGTACTTTGCTCAATTGATGTTTTCCCAATGTCTATCATTGAGGCTAAGGTAGTAGGTGTAATGCACATGGTTGATAACGGTGAGCAGGATGATAAGATCATAGCTGTAGCAAAAAATGATATGTCGGTAAATTACATCAACGATTTAAATGAGCTGCCGCCACATGCCATGACCGAAATTGTTCGCTTTTTTAAAGACTACAAAAAATTAGAAGGCAAAAACGTTACCATCGAACATTTGTTAGGTGTACGTTATGCCCATAAAGTGATAACCGAGAGTTTGGAGCTGTACAAGTCTAAGTTCCCTGTGTATCAATCATAAATAAATGGACCCCGCACATTACGAGATTAGTTTATTTTACATTTTCGCTACCATATTTTTGGTTTTACTCAATGGCTTTTTCGTAGCCGCGGAGTTTGCCATGGTAAGGGTTCGGGGTTCGCAAATTGAAATTAGGGCCAAAGGCGGCAGCGGCGTAGCCAAAGTTGCCCGAGGCATATTGCATAATTTAGATGGTTACCTGGCTGCCACACAGCTGGGTATTACCATTGCTTCGCTGGCGCTCGGCGTTGTGGGTGAGGAGGTTGCCACCAACATCGTGATCCGCGCTTTCCTGAGCGTGGGCATAACCCTTTCTCCGGGTTATATTACTGCCAGTCATATCCTGGCTTTCAGCTTTATCACCATTATGCACATTGTTTTTGGTGAGCTTGCGCCTAAATCGTTGGCTATCCAAAAATCGGTACGTACTGTAATGGCTGTTTCATTGCCGCTCAGGTTCTTCTTTGTGGTTTTCAGGCCATTTATATGGGTACTTAATAATTTTGCAAATTTCATTCTGAAATTATTGGGTATAAGCACCGTTGAAGGCGGTGAAACCCATCATAGTTCGGAAGAACTGCAATACCTGTTGGAGCAAGGTAAAGAGACCGGCGCACTTGACTCAAATGAGCACGAACTAATCCAGAACGTGTTTGATTTTAACGAGCGTGTGGTAAAAAACATCATGGTACCGCGTACCAAAATCTCGGGAGTCGATATCGCTTCAACCAAAGAAGAGCTGCTGGATATGATCATCAACGAAGGTTATTCGCGGATGCCGGTTTATGACGATGTTATAGATAAGATCATCGGTATAGTACATGCCAAGGATATTTTGCCACTACTGGCCCGGAACGAGGAGATTGTACTTAAAGATATTATCCGCAAACCGTATTTCATCCCCGAAACCAAAAAGATCAACGATCTGATGGCCGAACTACAGCAAAAGCGCATCCAGATAGCTATTGTACTTGACGAGTTTGGCGGTACTGCAGGCATGGTTACATTGGAAGATATTGTTGAAGAGCTTGTTGGCGAGATACAGGATGAGTATGATGAAGAAAAGCCAATTGTTGAAAAAGTAAATGAGCGTGAGTTTATAGTTAATGCGCTTGCATCTATTTACGATGTGAACGAGCATTTACCGCATGATTTACCTGAAGATGGCGATTTCGATACCGTATCGGGCTGGCTTGGCGATATCTTCGGGAAGATCCCTGATGTTGGTGAGCAAAAAGAATCGAACGGATATAACATCACTGTACTGAAAAAATCCGACCAGAATATTGAATCAGTTAAACTCGAATTACTGATAAATGAAGAAGATGCAGTAGATTTACATTAATCTGCTTATCCATAATGCAACTTTTTTATACGCCTGATATTGACGCCTCGCATCCACAATACTTTCTGAGCGAAGAAGAAAGCAAACACGCTATACGTGTGCTGCGCCTCGAAGCGGGCAACGAAGTGCAACTGATTGACGGAAGGGGAGGCTTATATACCGCTCTCATCCATGACGGACACCCTAAGCGTACCATTCTAAAAATAACATCGGTAATTACCGAATTTGAAAAACGTAATCATTATCTACACATCGCGGTAGCACCAACCAAAAATATTGAACGCCTGGAATGGTTTTTGGAAAAAGCTACAGAGATTGGTATCGATGAAGTATCGCTGATCGTCACCCAGCGTTCAGAGCGTAAGGAGGCCAAGGTGGAGCGTTTAAATAAAATCATCACCGCTGCTATCAAGCAATCCCTTAAAGCCTACCATCCGCTATTAAATGAGCCTTTAACGCTAAACCAACTATTCGATAAACCTTTTGAGGGGCAAAAGTTTATTGCCCATTGTGAACCCGGAGAGAAATTCAATCTGAAAGACGAAATAACCCCGCAAGGCCGTTATTTAATATTGATAGGCCCGGAAGGGGATTTTGCTCCGGCTGAGATTGATAAGGCTTTGCACAATGGGTTTAAACCAATATCTTTAGGTACAAGTCGCCTGCGTACGGAAACTGCCGCGCTGGAGGCTTGCTTTGAGGTGAATTTTTTAAACAGATAATGAAAAGGATAAGGTTAGCATTGGTTGTTTTATTTGCGGCTATAGCAATGAGCAGCTTTAATGCCCCTGCCTATAAGATTGCCCGCCTTAAATACAGCGGCGGCGGCGATTGGTATGGCGACCGCACAGCGTTACCTAACCTGATCAAATTCTGTAATGAAAACCTCAAAACCAATTTTGATGACGACGATGAAGTAGTTGAGGCAGGCGGTGCTTCTTTATTTAATTATCCTTTCACCTTTATGACGGGGCATGGCAACGTGATCTTTTCCGACCAGGAAGCCCGGAACCTGCGTAAATACCTTACCGGCGGGGGCTTTTTGCATATCGATGATAATTACGGGCTCGACCAATATATTCGCCCGCAAATGAAGAAGGTGTTTCCTGAGCTTGATTTTGTTGAACTGCCGGTTAATCACCCTATTTACCATCAAAAATATGACTTCCCGAACGGCTTACCCAAAATTCATGAGCATGACGGCAAGCGTGCCCAGGGTTTTGGATTGATATACAAAGGCAGATTAGTTTGTTTTTACACTTATGAGTGCGATTTGGGCAACGGTTGGGAAGATTATGGCACCTATGCCGGCGATACCCAGGAAGGCCGCCAAAAGGCCCTTAAAATGGGCGCAAATTTAATTCAATACATCTTTACCCAATAGTTGCCTCTTTGTTCCGCAGCGCATTATGCAATGCACCATTTTCTTTATACTGTAGTTAAACATTGGATTTTGCTTATGGAACCTTTGTGGTTAATAATAATATGTTTAGCTTTATACCAGCCCCTAAACAAATAATATATAAACCGCTTATCTCCAAATCTAAATCCTATGTATAAATTAAGTATTAATAGCCATTTTAATATTGAAGCTGAGAGAACCATTGCGGCGGGACTGCTTATTAACGGGGTTAAAAGAGATGCGGATATCAAACCAATACAACCTGGTATTTACCACGTCATCGAAAACAACCGCTCATACAATGTCGAGGTAGTCAATTTTAACGGTGACGAAAAAACTGCTGAAATAAAAGTTAATAATCATATATATAGCATTAGTGCTAAGGATCAATTTGATATACTGCTTGATAAGCTTGGTTTTAGTAATTTAAACAGTGCCAGGATTAGCGAAATTAAAGCCCCTATGCCAGGTTTGGTATTGAAAGTATTTGTAAATAAGGGAGATATCATTAAAAAAGGTGACAATCTCTTTGTGCTTGAAGCTATGAAGATGGAGAACATCATCAAAGCCCCCGCCAATGTAACGGTTGGAAAGATATTAATAAAGCCTGGAGATAAAGTTGAAAAAGGGCAGATTTTAATGCTTTTTTAACTGATTGTTATTGTTCTAAATATGCGATAATAACATTTTTGCAACAAATGCAACGTAGTTTTAAGGCTTTTGTTGTTTCTACACATTTTTTTTACGAACTTACTTTCTTAATTAACAATATTAACTTATGAAGAAACATCTACTAACAATTCTGTTGTTATGTACTTGTATTGCCTTCGGTTTTGCTCAAAACCGGGTTATTACAGGTAAAGTAACAGATCAGAAAGACGGCTCGCCCTTACCGGGGGTAAGCGTAACTGTAAAAGGAGTTGCCGGGCTTGGCACCCAAACCGACATTAACGGTGGTTATAAACTTAGTGTGCCGGCAAATGCTAAAGGTTTAGTTTTTAATTTTTTAGGGTACCTTCCCCGCGAAATCGCTATAAATGGAGCAGCGGTAAATGCACAGTTGACCACAGATTCAAAAGTACTTAATGAGGTTGTGGTTGTAGGATATGGTACACAAAGCAAGCGATCATTGACCGGCTCTGTTTCAAAGATTAAAGGCGGCGACATAGAAAATATTCCTGTACCAAGTCTTGAATCGGCTATACAAGGCCGGAGCCCGGGCGTATACATTCAGGCTCAAAACGGTAAATTAGGGCAGGGTATCCAGGTTAGGGTACGTGGTGCATCTTCTGTATCAGCCGGCAGCCAACCATTATACGTGGTGGACGGATTGCCGATTACTGTCAATGATTTTTCAAGTAACGGAGCATCTACTAATCCGCTTGTGGATTTGAACCAGAATGATATCGAGTCTATCGATATTTTAAAGGACGCTTCTGCGGCAGCTATATATGGTTCGAGAGCATCAAATGGCGTTGTTTTGGTTACCACAAAAAAAGGTAAAGCAGGTTCAACAAAAATTACCTATAATCAATATTATGGTTTTAGTAAGCCGACCCGTGAACGCGAATTTCTAAATTCAAAAGAATATTTAAAACTTGTACAATCGGCTGCAGTTGCAGGTGGTTTGGAAGATTATGCCAAAAGCCGTTTGACCAGATATGCTGCGGGAAATGCAAACTATGCAAATACAAATGTAAATACCAATTGGCAAGATCAAATCACTCAGCACGCTCCGGTTCAAAATTATAACCTTGTATTTTCGGGTGGTACAGAAAAAACAAAATTTTACATATCCGGAACTTATAACGACCAAAAAGGTTGGATACTAAAGAACAAGATCAATCAATACAGTTTACGTACAAATATCGAAAATCAGGCTACCAACTGGCTTACAGTAGGTGCCAATTTGAGCGTTTCGCGTACGCAAAATCATCGTTTGGATAATGATAATGCTTTTTCGACCCCCGAGCAAATCGTTGCATTGTCACCTATTACACCTGTCATTGACCCGCGTACGGGCCTGTTAAGTGGTCAGCTTGATCCCGCCACCGGCTTGCCAAATAGTAATTTCCCGGTGTATTTTAACCCGCTGCTAAATTCTGAAAATAGTTATTTCATTACTACGGATTATCGTAACCTTGGTAATGTTTTTGGAGAGATTAAGATATTGCCATCTTTAACTTTCAGGAGTGAGGTAGGTGTAGATATTTTAAATTCAAGTGAAGATAATTATTCAGGCAGCCTTACTGCACGTAATTCGGGCACTAATAATGGAGTGGGTTTTAATTCTTCAATAACGTCCATTAATTTTAACACCAATAACTTTTTACATTTCTTAAAGGATTTTGGAAAAAGCAGTATTGATGCGGTTGGCGGTATGACCTATCAAAGACAGCAAAATGACTTAAATTCACTGAATGGTGAACAATTTCCGAGCGATGCTTATAAGAAGCTAATAAGCTCCGCAAGTATCACCAGCGCTTTGTCATCGTCAACTGCTTATTCATTACTGTCTTATTTTGCAAGAGCTAATTATAAATATCATGACAGGTATCTTTTATCATTAAGCGGTCGTATCGACGGGTCTTCAAGGTTCGGTGCCGATCACCGGTATGGTTTCTTCCCTGCAGGTTCTGTTGGGTGGATAGTTTCGGAAGAAGGTTTCATGAAAAATCAAAAGCTGATATCTGACTTGAAATTAAGAGGCAGCTATGGTTTAACCGGTAACTCTGAGATAGGTAATTTTCCGGCGCGGGGGCTATATACCGAATTTGGTTATGCAGGTGTTGCCGGAGCGAGGCCTACGCAATTACCAAATCCCGATTTAAAGTGGGAAACTACTGCCCAAACAGATATAGGTTTGGATATAGCTTTTTTAGGAGGCCGCTTAGCAGGCCAGTTTGATGTTTATTTGAAGAAAACAAAAGATCTGCTGTTGAATGTACAAGTACCGGCAACTTCCGGATTTACTACCATTACACAAAACCTCGGTAAATTGCAGAACAAGGGCTTGGAAATTCAGATAGATTCAAAAAATCTTGTGGGTAAAGTAACCTGGAATACAAGCTTTAATATCTCATTCAATCGCAATAAAATAACTGATCTTAAAGGACAGGTTATAACAGGCAGCGGCGATGCTGTTAACCGTGCCATGGAAGGACAGCCCTTAGGTATATTTGTGGCTCCGGAGTTTGCCGGCGCTGATCCTGCAAATGGTGATGCCTTATATTACAAAAATACCGATTTAGGCAATGGTAAACGAGACCGTACCAAAACTAATGATTACAATGAGGCGATTCCTGTTGTAGTTGGTAATCCAAATCCCAAATATATCGCAGGACTAAATAACAGTATCAGTTACATGGGTATAGATTTTAGTTTCCTGATACAATCAGTTAATGGGAACCAAATTTATAACGGTGCCGGTCAGTATATGTCAGTTGGTTTTAACAATGGTTTTGATAACCAAACCCGCGATCAGCTGCTGGCCTGGACAAAACCCGGGCAAATTACCAATGTACCTGAAGCCCGTTTATTTGGCGGAAACGGAGTTAACCCAAGTTCAAGGTTTCTGGACGACGGTTCATACGTGCGTTTGAAAAATATTGTGTTAGGGTATAACTTCCCTAAAGCATTGATAAGCAAAATTAAATTATCAAGCCTAAGAGTTTATGCACAGGCTACTAACCTGGCTACCTGGACAAAATACAAAGGTTGGGACCCAGAGCTTAATTCCGATGCGTTTTCAGGAAATATTACTCAGGGGTATGACTTTTATGCCGCACCTCAGGCTAAGACTATAACTTTTGGTATAAACGTGGGATTTTAATTTAAGCTGAAGAACAATGAAAAAAACTAAATATTCAATTATAGCATTAAGCACAATAGTAATGCTGTATAGTTCCGGCTGCCAAAAGCAACTGGATATAAAGCCACAGGATTCAGTTGAACAGGATCTTGCAATTAAAACTTCAAAAGATGTTCAGGGCGTACTTGTGGGTGCTTATACAGCAGCTGGTTTAAGAGGGTTATATGGTGGCCGGTTTCAATCAACCACAGACTTTTTAGCTGATGATGGCGACTTTTCATATTTCGGAACTTTTTCAGAATATACTGAACTGGCAAATAAAGCGCTAACCGTTAATAATATTTTTGTTGAAGGTGTTTGGGATAGCGGGTATAATGCTATTAACGTGTGCAACAACGTTTTGGCCAACTTAAATCTGGTTGATGCTGCCAATAAGGATAGAGTGGAGGGTGAAGCCAAATTTTTACGGGGCATGATCTATTTTGATTTGGCAAGGGTGTTTGGTAAGGCATGGAATGATGGAACGCCCGCTTCAAATCCGGCTGTACCAATAATATTAACTCCAACAACTTCAATTCCTGGTATTCAGAAGCCTTCACGCAATACAGTTGCTGAAGTTTACGCACAGGCTATAAAGGATCTTACAGATGCCGAGGCAAAACTGGATACTTATAAAACTTCATTCGCTAACTCTCCTGATGCTTCAGCGGTGCTCGCGCGGATATATCTCACACAGGAAAAATTTGAACTTGCCGAACAGGAAGCTACTAAGGTAATTAGTTCGGGTTTATACTCTTTGGTTCCTGTGTTTAAGGATGAGTTCCAAAATTATGAACAGGCAACACGTGTGTTCAATTCGAGTGAAGATGTGTTTGCTATTCAGATGTCTCCCCAATCAGGTTTCAATGCATTAAACGAAGTGTTCGCCAGTGCCGATTTTGCAGGCAGGGGAGAAACTGTAATTAATCAACAACACTTTGACAGGTATGAATCGGGAGATGCAAGAGCTGATGAGTTTTATAATGATGGCGATAATTATACTGCTAAATTCAATAATAAGTTTGGTAATGTGATTGTGATAAGGCTTGCCGAAATGTACCTGATAAGATCAGAAGCCAGGTCGCAAAAAACAACTCCTAATTTTGCAGGTGCTATATCTGATTTGAATGTTGTAAGAAACCGGGCCGGATTAGCCAATACAACTGCAGCAAGCAGTAAGCAGGCGTTACGTGCTGCGGTAGAGAATGAACGCCGTGTGGAACTGCCTTTTGAAGGTTTCAGGCTGTTTGATTTAAAACGATACAAAGGTAGCACGGTTACTACAGATGAAGACGGAAATGTGGCAGATACTTTTGAGTGGAACTCGCCAAAATTGATCTTCCCAATCCCGAAACGCGAGCGCGATGCAAACCCTAATTTAACGCAAAACGAAGGATATCAATAACAACTGTATTCTTTTAAATGTTTATATCCCGGTGGTAGCTTACCACCGGGATTTTACTTTATTAACCTAAGTAAGTCTTTCAGTTAACCTGATGTTATTTGCTGACCAGATTGGGTTTAGCTGCTATTTGAAGTTTACTCATATTAAACATACCTAAAACACCATGGAAGATCAACAAATACTTGCCGCCCTGAATGCTCATTGGCAGGCATCGGCAGCCGGTGATATCAACGCGGAACATGACATATACGATGATGATGTGATCTGTGATTATCCTCAATCAGGCGAGCGGATTTTTGGGCGCATTAATTTGCAGGCCTTGCGTGGGCATCATCCGGGTAAGCCATCGGGTTTTCGTGTCAGGAGGATTCTGGGAAAAGGCGATACCTGGGTCACGGAATATACCGTTAAGTATCAGGAGCAGCTGGCTTACACGGTAAGCATTATGGAGTTTCGTGAGGATAAGGTAATACATGAAACACAGTATTTCGCAGATCCCTTCGAAGCCCCGGCCTGGCGAAGCCAATGGGTTGAGCCGATCGATGGATAACGCATTGTTGAAGCAAGATCTATGCTGATTGGTGATAATCTATTTTGATTACTTTAAAACAAATAAGGCCTCTCATTACTGAAAGGCCTCATTTCAAATATCTGTTATAAAAATTATCTTGTTTTAAACGGTTTAGCTTTTTTAACCGGGTAATGTGGTTTGCCATTAGGGTTAATTTCGGGAGCGCCAACTAAGGTCATTGCACAGCGGAAACCAACTTCGGCACTTGCCTCGTCCTGATCCATAAAACGACGGGTAGCAGGGTTTAGCCAAAACGCCATGTCGTTCCATGATCCACCTTTGTAAACTTTAGAGTGATCATTAACCAGGGTGGTTGTTCCGTAAAGAGCTTTATTAACTTCGTCTTTTTCACCCCTCGCATCCGGGTTGTAAGCTTTCCCCGAGTTTTTAGGCAGCAATGAATCAATTGGTAATGAACCTGTTTGAGGAGTTGTAAGAGGCGCGTTTGGATTGGCGCTTTGCGCGACTGTATTCTGTTGCTGTAAAGCTAAAAGTTCACTGTATTTTAGCTTCTTATTAGCATGTGCGGGATCTTTGATTGGCTTGCCATATTTGTCTTTTGCATAAAGTCCTTTGCTTGGATCTGCAAGGCGTTTGTTTGAAAACTCATTACCGCGGAAAGGGTTAAAATCTTCAAACTCCTCAAATGATGTTTGGCGGTAGGTATCAGCAACCCATTCGTTTACATTACCCGCCATGTTATACAAGCCAAAATCATTAGGTGCATATGAACGTACAGGGGCGGTAATGTCTGCCTTATCGTTCAGGTAACCGCCAACACCGGCGTTGTCACCGTTGCCGCGTTTAAAGTTTGCCATGATCAAGCCACGGGTTTTGCTTTTTGCCGAACGTACTCCCATACCGTTCCAAGTATATATTTTGCCATCATCGATGTTTTCAAACTGGGTATTTCCTGCAAGGGCTAATGCTGCATATTCCCATTCGGCTTCTGATGGTAAGCGATATGCTTGCTTAAGGATCCCGTCTTCCATACGTACAGGCCTAACGGCTTTGCCGCCTTTTCCTGTCCCTGCCTGGGCATTAGGGCTCAGGTTAGGCATCATTTTTTTACCATCGATGCCTGCTCCGGTCATCTGGCCGTTGAGGTAAATATCAGTATTAAAAGGTTGTCCGTTCGCTGCAATGCCGGCATCACCGCCGCCACCTTTTTTGCCCATATCTTTCCACGCTACCATTTTTCCGGTTTCGCGTAAAATGTTTTCATTGGTACGGTCGGTGCGCCATGAGCAATAATCCTGTGCCTGGTCCCAGGTTACGCCTACAACAGGATAATCCTGAAAAGCAGGATGACGCAGGTAGTTATCTACATATGGCTCATTATAAGATAAAGGATGACGCCAAACCAATGTATCAGGCACCGCATTGTAATATAACTCGCGATCCTGCGGGAAAGTAATGTTTATCCAATGCAGGTAATCAAGCCAATCCTGATTTGATACCTCGGTTTCGTCCATGTAAAAAGAAGGCACGGTAACCCTGCGGCGTACATTATTATAATCGTAAGTTATGTCCTGGTCGGCACTGCCTCCCATAACAAAAGTACCACCCTCAATAGGCACCAGTCCGGGCCCTGGAGATGGATGGCTTTGCCTAAAACGCTCATAACCGCCGTTGTTTTTATCGTTATAAGTTATACCCGTTTTTTGCGATTGCTCACGTTTACTGCAGCTACTCATCACGGCACCTAAAGCCAACAATCCCAGAGCAGTTTTAGTAAAAAGTATTTTCATATTTTTACAATTATATTAAGTGGTAAATTTATAAAAAAATGGATACAGTGCTTATGCTAATGAACCATTATTTAGAAATAAATACTACAATTATCAGAGGTTTTAACGAAAATTTAATGAAATTAGTTGCGTTGATTTAAATTTTTGATTTAACTTTCAGCAAAAGCGGGGACTTGAAAATGTGAAGCAAGTCATGGTCCTATGTTTATAAAATACAAATTGTTAAAACCTAACTCCTACAAATGAAGTTTTTTACATTTCGAGGCCTTGCTATCATTACCCCATTTTTATTGCCACTTGCTGCTGCTGCGCAAACAAATCCTAACGGAAGTAATATCAATGCAATTCCCACCGAGGTCCCTTTTTTAAATATTTCACCTGATTCGCGTTCGGGGGCTATGGGGGATGCTGGGGTGGCTTTGTCGCCGGATGTAAATGCGAATTTTTGGAATCCGTCAAAGCTTGCATTTTTAGAAAGTAATGATGCGTTGTCTGTATCATATAGCCCCTGGTTAAGGCATCTTGTGCCTGATATCAGCTTATCATACCTGAGCTATGCCCATAAAATTGATGAGCGGAACACAATAGGCGCTTCGCTCAGGTATTTTAATTATGGTTCCATTCAGCTTACCGATGATAACACAAACGACCAGGGTACTTACACACCAAACGAGTATTCGTTAGATGTTTCATTTGCCCGTAAGTTTGGCGATAATTTTTCACTGGGCCTTACTGCCCGGTATATTCATTCCAATATATCAAGTATTTCGTTTGCCACCGGCTCAAGCCAGGCGGCAAAAGCCGGCAATGCTTTTGCTGCAGATGTTTCACTATACTACACGGCGCCTTATGGTGATGGCAATACTTTTGCTTTTGGAACCCACATTTCAAACATTGGTACAAAAATCAGCTATAGCGATGTGGGCAACAAGTATTTTTTGCCGGCCAACTTGAAATTAGGGGTGGCTAACACCTGGCAGTTAGATGATGTTAATGAGTTTACAGCAACCTTCGACATCAACAAACTGCTGGTACCAACTCCGCCCCTGCGCGACAAGGATGGTAAGATCATCAAAGGCAAGGATGATAATGTATCGGTGCCGGCGGGTCTTTTTCAATCGTTTGGCGACGCACCGGGTGGTTTCAGTGAAGAGTTGAAAGAGATCAGCTTTTCGCCGGGTGTTGAATATTGGTACAACAAACAGTTTGCTGTGCGGGCAGGCTATTTTTATGAAAACCCCAACAAAGGCGACAGGCATTATGTTACCATGGGTATTGGGTTTAAGTACAGCGTTTTTGATTTTGATTTTTCGTACCTGGCAGCCAGCCAGCAAAATAGTGCCCTGGCCAATACTTTGCGCTTCACTTTGTCGGCAAATTTTGGTGGTACAACAAATGCTTCTAAAAGATAATGGGTAAAATTAAGGTAGGTTTTGGGTTTGATGTACACCAGCTAAAAGAAAATCACCCCTTCGTTTTGGGCGGAGTTAAACTTGAGCACCATGCCGGTGCTTACGGACACTCAGACGCCGATGTATTGTTACACGCCATTTGCGATGCCCTGCTGGGGGCGGCAAACCTGCGCGATATAGGCTTTCACTTTTCAAATAAGGATGACAGATGGAAAGGTATCAGCAGCTTGATCCTTTTACAGCATGTTGTTGCCCTGATCAAAGAAAAAGGGTTTGCTATTGGCAATATCGATGCCATGGTATGTCTTGAGGCTCCGAAGATCAACCCGCATATCCCGGCAATGAAAACCTACATAGCCGAAGCTGCGGCTATCAGCGAAGAAGATATTTCCATTAAAGCTACCACAAACGAGCAAATGGGTTTTATTGGTAGGGAGGAAGGCGTTGTGGCTTATGCGGTTTGTTTGATTGAAAGGGAGTAAGGAAGCACTCTATAGTTACAAACTAAGGGCATAGTCGTCCGAAGTCAGAGACTTCGAATCCGTATACTATAGTTTGTAACTAAACGATCTTTTAATCCTAACTATAATGCTTATACAACAAATACACAATCACCGCAACTATTGCCACGCCAATTACCATATATATTGGCTGCGCTTTTTTGCTTCCTGAGCCATCAACTTTCACATTGCCGGTGCGTTTAAGCACTCCCCATCCGCTCAATTCGCCTTTCAATGCTTTTCGCAGTGATTTAAACAGTACGTAATACATTAGTTGCCGCCACATAAAACGCTGCGGAATGATATAAATGAGTTTCTTGTAGTCTTCCTTTTCCATCCGGAAAGCGATGATGCCTACTATAAAATCAACCACCACAAATGCTACGTAATAAAGCAGCATCTTTTCGGGTTTTTCACCGAACAGGGCGAATAGCATCATCAGGTCTGCCAGAGGGGAGAACAGCGGCAATATGATCTGGAAGATAAGGATGTTTGGCATCCCCACCATCCCAAAGAACTTGTACTTTTTGTTAAACAATGCGTCACGGTTTTTCCAGAAACTTTGCATCACACCAAAACTCCAGCGGAAACGCTGTTTAAGCAGCATGTTTATCGTTTCCGGCGCTTCGGTATAAGCAATGGCTTCGGCGCAGTTACGCACTACGTAGCCTTGTTTCAGGATACGCATGGTAAGGTCGCAATCCTCGGCAAGGGTATCATAGGTGAACCCGCCTGCGCGGAAAATAGCCGATTTACGGAATGCCCCAATAGCCCCGGGCACAACGGTAATACTGTTAATGAGATCAAACGCGCGGCGGTCCATATTTTGTGCGGTGATATATTCTATCGACTGCCAGCGGGTGATGATATTGGTTTCGTTGCCAACTTTAACGGTTCCGGCTACGGCGCCAATTTCCTCATCTGTAAAATAGGTCATGAGCTGGTAAACAGCATCAGTTTTGAGCTGGGTATCGGCGTCAATACAAACCACAAAATCATTTTGGGCGTGGGTAATGCCAAAGTTTAATGCTGATGCCTTACCTCCGTTTGGTTTGGTTAAGATCTTGATGAGCGGATTACCTTTATAGGCGGATTCTACAACCTCAAATGTTTTATCTTTTGATCCGTCATCAACGAAAATGATCTCGAACGATGGATAATCGGTTTTGAGCAGGCTTTGTATAGTTGCTACTGCATTAACTTCCTCGTTGTAGGCAGGAACAATGATGCTCACCGCAGGCATCACATCGGCATTGCGATCAAGCTTTTTGGATTTTTTATCCATGCTTCGCTGCCTTACAGCCAAAATACCAATAAGCACAATGCGACCAATAGCCAGGAATATAGCCGACAGGAATATATAAATCAGCGCCCAGTTTATATAGTAATAACCATGAATAAAAACATCATAAGCGGGCCCGAAAATGCCTGTGCTTGGATCCGGTTTAATCGGCGGCATCAGGTCGTCCTTAGTTTTGCCCAGCACATCGGCAATAGTGGTAAACTGGTACCCTTGCGATTTAAAGTAATGAATGATTGCAGGAAGGGCTTTAACGGTTTCTTCACGGGTATCACCTCCTGCATCATGCAGTAATATCATCGATCCGTTATCTTTTTGCCTTATGGTGCGGGCGATGATACTATCGGCAGTTACGCCGGGCTGCCAATCCCAGGGATCGATAGATTCGCCGATGGTGATATAGCTTTGACGGCGGCTTTCCGCAACCGGAATAACTTCGGCAAGGGTTTGCGGCTCGGCATCGGCATTAAATGGCGGGCGGAAAAGGATAGTGCTTCGGCCGGTTACCGATTCAATAAGTTTGCGCGTGGAGTTAAGCTCCAGGATCACCCTTTTTAAGCTGATGGTTGAAATATCGGGGTGGAAGAACGTGTGATTGCCTATTTCATAACCTTCTTCGTATTCGCGCCGCAATAACTGTATGTTTTTTTCGGCCATAGAACCCACAACAAAGAATGCTGCCGGTACCTTTTCGGCTTTGAGGATATCTAAAATACGCGGGGTAAAATCGGGGTCGGGGCCGTCATCAAAAGTTAAAACCACTTTCTTGGGGGCATAACCATACCTGCGGATCACATATTTAGTAGGAAGTTTTATATAATGCTGATCGAGGATGGTAAACGTAGATGTATCCATTTTTACATCAATTACCCCGGTGGTAGGAGTAGTAATGAGGTCAAGCACCTCGCCATCACCATCATAGTCAACATTTACACGGTTGTTCAAACCTACAGACGTAAGTCTCCGCATATCCACACCTGTTTTTTTCAATGAGTCTATCGACAGGTTTTTCTGGAAAAATGTCCACAAACGCGGATCTTCGGCACCTAAACGCCATAAAGCCACGCCGCCGGTGGCCCAGTCGTCGGCCATGCGGATCACGTTAAAGTTTGTTGCCGCGTCTGTAAAGTAAATGGTATGGTCAAGGCTGTCCTTGTCTATATAAGTAAAGTGCAGGTTGGCCGAATTAGGATCAAAAGTAATTTTGCTTTTTTGCTCCTCTGCAGTACTGATAGCCTGCTGATAACCGATAGTTTTACCTACACTGCCTTCGGGCCAGTCATAAGCGCCGCCTGCAAATGTTAAGATTATTTTTTCTGACGGCACTTTTGAACATACGTCATCGAGGATTTGCTCAACCCAGCGCTGATTTGAAAGATCACCGGCATTGGTTGCTTCATAATGCTCATCAATAGCCATGATGAACAGGAAATCGTTTACATGCTGGAGCTTTGTGATATCAAAACTTTCATCCTCCGGCACTACGTTTTGAGTAACCAGGAAACCTTTGGCATGCAAGGTTGTATAAAGCTCATTTTGAAATGCTATGTAATTTTTACTGTTGCGGTCCCTTAGTTCATCAAAATCAACGTTGACACCCTTCAGTTTATTTTTGGTAAGCGAGTTAACTATGCTGTTAATAAAATTACTACGGAGTGTTTTATTGTTAACAATACGGTCGACATCTTTAGTGTCGTAGCCGCCATGTGTGTTGTTGTAGTTTACGTAGTTTGACAGCGATACAATAATTGGTTTGTTGTATTTTTTATTGAGGTTCATCAGCCCGGTATCGAGCTTGGTTACAACGGTATCAGTTTTAGGTACTATAGAAAAGCCTTCGCTCACTACCATATCCAGGTGGCCAATATTCACCACCAGCGAGTTATAAGCCTGTGGTTCCCACGCACGATAAAAGGCGGCGTTTATACGGTCTTTATTGTTAGGTTGTTTAAGCTGGTGTAATTTCTTAGCTCTTTCAAGTGCTTCTATTTCAGATTTTTGTATTTTGAATGATTTGAACTTCGTTGACTTTTTTAATTGCTCAAGCTCCTCCTTGGTCATTTTTTTGGGAGCAGGGTTAAGGTTGGGAAGCTCGGGGTAGTAGGTTGAGCGGATAGTAACGAAAACGGCTATTATTCCAATAATCAATGCAGCCAGTAGTACACGACTCAACCATTTAAAACGGTTCCACCTACCGGGATTATCAGCCTGAAAAACTTGCTTGCTTGATGACATTAAGAAAAATTACTTTATTAAAAGTATGGGTTACTTATGAAGATTGTATGAAATGAGAATTGGGCATTATTTGGTGGTTTTTCCGGGTTCAATACCTGAAAAATCGACACCACATTTGCAATTGCCGCCACAGCTTTTTTTGGTGGTAAGCGCCCTGTACATCATACGGACGATGTAAAAAACAGCGCCTGCAAAAAGTATCGCGATAATGATGATTTGCATATTCATAAAGACAAAATTAAGCATTATTTAATATATACGTACAGACAGGGTAATTAGTGTAAAGTTTAACGCGGCATAAAGGCAACTGTGCCGCCAACCCAATTAAAATGCTTGTTATAACGTACGCCTATCATTTTTCCGCGGCTTAAACGCGCAAGGTTAATGGCAAGCGTAGGTTTTTCATCCCCATCGGGCCAAAGATAAAGTAACCTGATCTCGGCTTTTACACCGCCTTCCGGCGATTGCACAACAGGCTCGTAATTCACCTTTTCCTGCAAGATCCAGTTTTCAGGATCTGTAATGGTTTCTATGTCTTCCTTACTAATATCGATAATTACCCCCTGACCTGCAAAGGAGAACAACGGTTTAAGAACATAGTTTTCCAAATTAGCAGGGATTTGCTTCAATTGGTGCAAAAACTGCGTTTGGGGAATGTAATCGCCCGTTAAAAAAGGCATGGTGAATTTGCTAATCCGGTAAAACCAGTTGGGATGAGTGATCCATTCAACCTCAAGGGGCTGCCTGATATCGGCCGTCGTGGTAAAAATATCCGGATCGCCCGCTATCTCGTCAAATATTAAACGATTATAAATCCGTTTAATTTGTTTCTTTTGATCGCCCACTTTATAATAAAGTTTTTTACCATCCTGGATCAGATCGCCTAAAGACACCACCGGCGTACCAATATATTTTTGTGTGAGATAAAAATCTACCGCTGTTTTTTGCTCCGGGGCGTTTACATCCATCAGCACAACTTCATCAGGCTGATAAGGGCTTATGATTGTTTTTTTAAGCAGATCGAGATAACTTTCCTTACCCAATCCTCCAAAAAAGATAGTTTCATCAGCCGGAATATCAAAGACTTCCCGGTAGGTATTGCCCAGGTGCACCTGGAAGCCGTAAAGTGAAGGGAAGCCCTGCAATTCGATGAGTTTGGGTACGATATTACCCTGCTCATCTTTACAGATGCCAAAATCCAATGCGATAAAATGCGGGTGATCATTTTCATTGGCTACCCGCCAAAAATCGGGGATAGCCCGCTCAGTAAGTTCTTTGAAATTGGGCTTGAGGATTGTATCAGTAATATCATTACCGGCGGCGATGAGCTTATCACGAAAATCGGCAGTCAAAAACACCGGTGTTTCCGCAACACGGAAGGGAACAGGTTCACGTAGACCTTCATTAAGAAGATTCAGAAATTGACTGTACTTTTCCTCGCTGAATGTTTCGTTAAATGTTTTTCTGGCTGGTGGATTCATTACCTTTCATATTGTGATGTCATTGCGAGCGTAGCGTGGCAATCGCATACTATACAGAGCGGTCTGGCCTCCGTGCGATTGCCACGCTACGCTCGCAATGACGTAGTGGTTTATACTACACCCAACACGTTCTCTACCGCCATATCCAAAAAATTAGGAATAAGCGTATGCTGGGTATGTGTTATTTTATCCGGATCGTCGAGGCGTTCAAGCATCTCTTTATATTTAACCTCGCCATGTTCTCTGATGACTTCCTCCTTTTTTTCTTCGCGAAGCAGCATCCCTTTCATACCTCCAGCATCGGCCTCGGGGTGAAATTGGGTAGCAAAAAAATAATCGTTATACCTGATGGCCATCATTGCCCTTGGTAAATCAACATGCGGACGTTCTTTCTCTATTGCTACCAGTTGCATGCCCAGTTCTTTAAAGCGTTTTTCATCAGGATTGATCACCTGCCAGCTGCGCGAGTCAACAGCGTAAAAAGGTTCGGCTAAACCTTCAAATAGTGGTTCGTTTAAGCCAAGCCCAGTTTTATTAACCGGCAATACTCCGAATGAAGGGGAGCGGCGCATATTAATATCGCCCAGTTTATAATAACGGCACATTAACTGAAACGAATGGCACACGAAGAACACATGCTTTTTATTGCTGTTATTAGATAAGTTGTGATCTTCCAGTTTATTAACCAGGTTAAAGTATTTCTTTTCCCACTCGGTACCCTCGGTTTCCAATGGATTGCCGGGCCCTCCGCTTGATATATAAATATCAAAATTGAGATCGGCCATTTCGCATTTGCGGCGTACATCAAAGATCTGGTAAGTTAAATTCAGATCGTGTTCGGTTCGGTATCGCTTTAAAATATCCTGGAAACCGCGCATACCCTCGTTCGCTATCCCATCATACAGATCAAGTATGGCTACTTTTATTTCCGGTTTCATAAGCGAGCCCCCTCTAAATCTCCCCCGGTAGGGGAGACTTTTTGTTTTTTAAATAAAAAAATAACTAGTCTCATTTGATCTGCCATGTAACTGATTTTTAAGCCCTCCCTCCCGGGGAGGGTTTGGGAGGGCCGTTGGGTGGGGCTACAACCCCTTCAAAGTTTGTGAAGTGATATAATCCACCACGTCGGCAAAGTTATTGTTTTGCTGATAAATAGCCAGCTGCCTGTCGGCGCCGGTGCCGTGCTCCAGGATATTGTGTACATATTGCAGGTCATCTCGTGAGCCGAGTTCATCAACTACATCATCTACAAAATCAAGCAGCTCCAAAATCAGCGAACGGGTGTTTACCTCCATTTCCTTGCCAAAATCTATCATTTTGCCGTCGATACCGTACCGGGCCGCACGCCATTTATTTTCGTTAATGAGCGCGCGCGAATAGTTAATGAACTTCATGTTTTGCGCCCTGAGCTTGTATAACTTGGCACATAAAGCCTGGAACAAAGCTGTAAACGCGATGGTTTCATCAACCAGCATAGGGCAGTCGCAAATTCGGAACTCGATGGTTTCAAAGAAAGGGTGTACCCGGATATCCCACCAAATTTTTTTGGCGTTATCAATGCAATTGGTCTTTACGAGCAGCTTAATGTAGCGGTCATACTCCTCAATGCTGCTGAAATAATCGGGGATACCGGTGCGCGGAAACTTATCAAAAACCTTGGTACGGAATGATTTGAAGCCTGTGTTCCGCCCTTCCCAAAATGGTGAATTGGTTGAAAGGGCATACACATGCGGCAAAAAATAACGCACCTGGTTGGCAATGTGAATAGCCATATCGCGGGATTGGATGCCAACATGCACATGCAAACCAAAAATGAGGTTGGAACGGGCCGCCTCCTGCATCTCATCCACAATTTCAAAATACCTGGGGTTATCGGTAATTAATTGATGCTGCCAGTGCGAAAACGGGTGTGTACCCGCGGCGCCAATCCGCAGACCAATATCACCTGCCAGTTGCGCTACCGTGGTACGAAGCTTACTTACCTCTTTGCGGGCCTCCTGGGTATTGCGGCAAATATGTGTACCCACCTCAACTACAGCCTGGTGCATTTCGGCTTTCACCTGGTCTTCATGGATTTTTTGGGCTGCATCCACAATTTTTTGCTCATGCGATTTTAGCTCCCGCGATACCGGGTCAATCACCATAAATTCTTCTTCAACGCCTAAGGTAAATTCGTTCATTATTGGTTGGGGTTATGATATTTCATTTTCAAAAGGGCGGGATTGTGCGATTCCCCTCTTGAGAGGGGTGGAGGGGTGTGTTTTGCTTTGATTTTATAATTCGTACAACACACCCCTGCTATCGCTCTTTCCAACCGCGCCCCCTCTCAAGAGGGGAGTTTAGGAGCTTCTTATTTCTTAGCCGCTTTTTTAGGCTTAGTCACTGCTTTTTCTTTTACAGCGGCTGCTTTTGCGGCGGGTTCTTTCACTGCTGCCGCTTTTACTGCCGGTTCTTTCGCAGCAGCAGCTTTTGCTGCCGGTGCCTTAGTTACTGTGGCTTTCTTCACTTTCCCTTCTGTTTCAATAGCATGGTCAACCACAGCCACGGAAACATCTGCTTTAACAGTCGCTTTTTTTGCAACTGCTATCAAGGGCATTTTTGCTGCCGAGGTTTTTACAAACTCGCCCCAGGTAAGGTTATCCAGACCATCTTTTTGTTGTTTAGCCCGTTCAATGGCATAACTGGCAGCGGTTTCAACCACCCAGTCAAAGTTTTCCTGGCCAACGCTGGTAACTTCAGCATCGGGGGCGGGGTTACAAAAATCAATCGCGTATGGGATGCCGTCGCGTACGGCAAACTCCACTGTATTAAAATCGTAACCTAAATATTGGTTTAGTTTGATCACATAATCTTTAATGGTGTCCAATAGCTTTTTAGATGCAGGTGCTTTACCATGCTCATAGCGCAGGTGGTGAGGATTGCGCGGCTCATACTGCATAATTCGCACATGCTTGCCGCCAATGCAATAGCAGCGGAAGTAATCATCAAAAACAACTTCTTCCTGCAGCATCATTACATATTGCTTGGTTTTATCGTACTTGCTGAAAAAATCTTTCTCATTTTCCACTTTGTATACCTCTTTCCAGCCCCCTCCGTCAAAGGGTTTCATGTAAGCCGGGAAACCTACATAGTTGAAAATTCCGTTCCAGTCCAAGGGGTAAGCCAGGTTGCGGAACGACTTGCTGGTGGTGTCATCAGGCAATTCTTTTGATGGCAGGATCACTGTTTTAGGTACCGGAACCCCGATCTTTACAGCAAGGGCGTTGTTAAAAAACTTTTCGTCGGCGCTCCACCAAAAAGGGTTGTTGATTACCGCGGTACCGCAAATAGCGGCGTTTTTTAGGGCCGCGCGATAGTAAGGCACATCCTGCGAAATCCGGTCGATGATCACAGCATAGTCAAGCGGTTCGGCCTGCATCACTTTATCGAGCCGTACAAACTCGGCACTGATGCCTTTTTCTGCTTTTTGGTTTACACGGTCAACAAATGCCTGCGGAAACGAATCTTCCTGTCCGAATAAGATACCGATTTTTTTCATGGTAGTAGATGTTTTTATGTTTGTTTTTCTTTGGGTTTCAGGTTGATGTAAATCTTGTTCTTTATTTTTTCATTTTTTTCCTGTCTCTTAAGTTCTTGCCTTATTATTTTCTTGTTTCTTGAATCCTGATCTCTTGTTTCTATTTAATCGTTGATAAATAATGCGGGAACATTTCGCGCCAGATGGGCCAGTCGTGATTGGCAAAAGGGCGGACATCCAGCCAGTGTTTAATGTTTTTTTGTTTTAAAATATTTGAGAGCTGGATGTTATAACCTTTACATATGTCATACTCGGATGTACCAAGTACAATGTTCATTTGCCAAAGGTCATGATGGTTACTGCCCGGCAAAAAATCGACCGGGTTATTATAAAAAATGTTATCATCATAATAACCATCGGTAAACATTTTAATATCAAAGGCCCCGCCCATGGTAAACAAATGCCTCACCTTTTCAGGATGTTTGAACGCGAAATTGGCGGCATGATAGCCCCCAAAACTACAGCCGGCGAGAGCTACCTTGCCAACACCTGTTTCATGCATGGCCCAGGGGATGAGCTCGTTTATCAACATGCGATCGTACCCTGCATAGGTTTTGGCCCTGTCGGCCGGGTGGATGCCTTTATTGTACCAGCTGCGGTCGTCGATAGTATCGGGGCAGTAGATTTTCACCAGTCCATTATCAATAAACCATTTTACACTCTCGATCAGGCCGAAATCTTTGTTTTGATAATAGCGGCCTTTGGTAGTAGGGAAAACGATCACAGGATAACCGCGGTCGCCGAATACCAGCATTTCGAGGTCGGTGTTGGTGTTGGGTGAGTGCCAGCGGTGAAATTTTTCGGTCAAAGCTTGTAGTTTTTATAATGATTGTAAGTTAGGAGGTTTGTTTGAAAAAGGCAACAGCCTGATAATATTAATCCTTAGCCGCCAAAAAGTAAAAAGTATAGCTTATTTTTGCGCCCTTAATTTTAATTTAGAAAGAGATGTACCCGGGCTGGCTTGATACTGAAATGACAATAACCGAACAAGAAATAAATATAACCTCGGCACTGCTGGAGCGGGAAGTGACCTTAACCATCCTGAAGCCGGAAGACAGTGATATCGCCGAACCGCTAAACCTGCTGCTGCTTAATGACGGACAGGAGCTTGAGAACCTCGGATTAAAAACCACGCTCGAAACATTATATAATACCAATCGCCTTAAGCCGCTGCTGATCGTAGCTATCCATGCCGGAGATAGCCGCCTGGATGAATATGGCATTGCCGGTAAACCCGATTTTAAAGGCCGGGGTGCCAAAGCAGGTGTATATACACAATTTATAAAGGAAGAACTATTGCCTCAATTACTACAATTAACCAGCCTTACTGAATTTGATACAACGGCCTTTGCAGGCTTTTCGCTCGGCGGTTTATCTGCTTTTGATATTGTTTGGAATAACCCGATGTTATTTGATAAAGCGGGCGTTTTTTCAGGTTCGTTTTGGTGGCGGGGAAAAGACCTTGCTAAAGGTTATACCGATGCCGACAGATTAATGCACCAGGTGATCAGGGAAACCAAAATCAAACCATCCATCAATGCGTGGCTGCAAACCGGAACCAAAGATGAAACCACCGACCGTAATAAAAACGGCATTATTGATGCCATTGACGATACCATAGACCTGATCAAAGAAATGGAGGGCAAAGGTTTTAAACGCCCGGAAGAAATTCAATATATTGAAGTAGTAGGAGGTTCCCATGATACAGCTACCTGGGGAAAAGCAATGGCTAAGTTTTTGGTTTGGGCTTTTGGAAATAAGGTATTAACTGCCTTTTGATACTTTGATTACATTAATTATTAACTATAACTTGTAAACGGCTTTATAATCTCATATATTAAGCGTACCTTTGCGCCAAATTTTAGGGAGCATTTTCATGCAAAAAATAAGAAATATCGCGATTATAGCGCACGTTGACCACGGTAAAACTACTTTGGTTGATAAAATTCTGCACAGCTGTGCCATTTTCAGGGACAATGAGCAAACCGGAGAGTTAATCCTTGACAACAATGACCTTGAACGTGAGCGTGGTATCACCATCGTTTCAAAAAACGTATCTGTAAGGTATAAAGATGTTAAGATCAACATTATTGATACCCCTGGTCACGCCGATTTTGGTGGCGAGGTTGAGCGTGTATTGAAAATGGCCGATGGTGTATTATTACTTTGCGACGCTTTTGAAGGCGCTATGCCTCAAACTCGTTTCGTAACTCAAAAAGCTTTGGCTTTAGGCCTTAAGCCAATTGTAGTTGTAAATAAAGTTGATAAAGAGAACTGCCGCCCCGAAGAAGTTTACGAACAAATTTTTGAATTATTCTTCAACCTTGAAGCTACTGAAGAGCAACTGGATTTCCCGGTTATCTACGGTTCATCAAAACAAGGCTGGATGAGCACCGATTATAAAAAACCAACAACGGATATTTTCCCGTTAATGGATGCTATTTTGGAAAACATTCCTCCGGCGCCTATTGCTGAAGGTACTTTACAAATGCAGATCACCTCTTTAGATTATTCATCTTTCGTAGGTCGTATCGCTATCGGTCGTGTGGCACGTGGTACCATTAAGGAAAACCAACCGGTATCTTTGGTAAAACGCGACGGCACCATCCAAAAATCAAGAATAAAAGAGCTTTATACATTTGAAGGCTTGGGTAAAGTACGTGCTACTGAAGTTAGCTCGGGCGATATCTGTGCCGTAGTTGGTATTGAAGGTTTTGATATTGGTGACACCATTGCCGATTTTGAAAACCCGGAACAACTGGAAGTAATTAAAATTGATGAGCCAACCATGAACATGTTGTTCACCATCAATACTTCACCTTTCTTTGGTAAAGAAGGTAAATTTGTTACTTCACGCCACCTGCGCGATCGTTTGTACAAAGAGATGGAAAAAAACCTGGCGCTTAAGGTTGTTGAAACCGAATCGCCTGATTCATACCTGGTTTATGGTCGTGGTATCCTTCACTTATCGGTATTGATCGAAACTATGCGCCGTGAAGGTTATGAATTGCAGGTTGGTCAGCCGCAGGTTATTATTAAAGAGATCAACGGTGTTAAATGTGAGCCGGTTGAAACCCTGATTGTTGACGTACCGGGTGATGTTGCAGGTAAAGTAATTGAACTTGTAACTCAACGTAAAGGCGATTTGTTGATCATGGAGCCTAAAGGCGATTTGCAACACCTTGAATTTGATATCCCTGCACGTGGCATCATCGGTTTACGTAACAACGTGTTAACTGCAACAGGCGGCGAGGCTATCATGGCACACCGTTTCAAAGCATACGAACCATGGAAAGGTCAGATCCCGGGCCGTTTAAATGGTGTATTGGTATCAATGGATACCGGTAAAACTACTGCTTTCGCAATTGATAAATTACAGGATCGTGGCAGGTTTCACGTTGATCCCGGAGTTGATATTTATGAGGGCCAGATTTTAGGTGAGCACATTCGCGATAACGATTTGGTTATCAACCTAACCAAAGGCAAGCAGTTAACCAACATGCGTGCATCAGGTAGTGATACCAACGTACGGATTGCTCCGGCTATCAAGTTCTCGTTGGAGGAATCAATGGAATATATCCAGGCCGATGAGTATATTGAGGTTACGCCGCAAAGCATCCGCTTGCGTAAGATCTATCTTAACGAAAACGAACGTAAGATCAACGCTAAGAAATTTGTTAGTCAATAATTTTCAATAAACAAGTATATGAAGCCCTTCGGTTAACCGGAGGGCTTTTTTGTTATCAGTTTACCATTGTAAACTACTTTGCCATTTAGTTCGATGGTATAAACATACATGCCTGCCACGAGGTTTACGGGGATGGTGTTTTGTAATTCATTGATGCTTTTAACCAGGGTTAACTTACCATCGATGCTGTATAGTTTAAATTCGTAATTATTGATATCGCCGCTGATGATATTGATCTGGCCGGCAACAGGGTTGGGGTATATAACAAATTGGTTGGGCTGTAAATAAACAGCATCGGCTATGTTGGAGTATATGATATCGCCATTGATTGTGGTGAGTTTTGCCCGGTAATATTGTTTGCCTTGTCGGGGATTATTGTCTGTATATATATAATCCACCGCCGTACTAACCGGGACGGTATTTAAAGTAACGTATTGGCCGGCAGTTGTAGTTTTTTCCCATGTGATGGATTTAAGATTATAAACACTGCCCAACTGCAGGTTAAGCACAACGGTATTGTTAACTACATTTGCCAATAATGTTTTTACATAGCAGCCAACCCCCTGCGTGGTAGCATTAATAGTATAACTTTTTAGCCCCTCAAAACCACTACCTGTAGGGCTCACCGCAAAATAAGTTGAAGTTTGTTGTTGCGCGGGTATAATGATGCTGGTATCGGCAGTTGATACAAGTTTTTGAAGCAGGTTATCTTTAATAGTATAAACGTTGTAGCCTGTGCTGCCTGGTTGGGGTTTCCATTGCAGGAGCGTGCCGCTGGCGCAATTATACCCTATATCAAGTGTTAAAGGTTTTGAAATGCTGAACTCCGCGCTGGTAAAAGTTTGACCGCCGATATCCATTTTAAGCATGGTTTTGGTAAAAACATCGGGCGCTGTCCAGGTATAATAGCGGTTTTTAAGGGTGGCATTATTAATGGCCTGCCAGGTTTGGCCGTGATCATAGCTAACGCTTATTGTACCCGATGTGGTATTGAATGAGCTTTGCCATCTCAGGTAATTGTCCTCGCCGGCAAAAAGCTGGTCGCCGGCCGACGGGTAGATCCATTCAAACCGGTTTGATATGATCTCCTGGTGGGCGACATGAAATTTTTGAACACCGGCAGTAACCCTTCTGCCCTTAACATGCACCATGTATGTGCCAGCCGCGGGGTTTTGTAAACTTATTTGTTCTGTGTTGTTTAATGTATCCACTCGTCTTTTTGGCGGGGCAGATAACGAATCGGCAGATGGGAAGCTGCTGAGCACCCATGGTAAAATTTGCTGCCCGGATGGTGTGGTAACAGTAAGATCGAGATCATTTACCAATGCCCATGGCGCATTAACGGCCGCCGCGGGGTCATTCCAGGCCAATGAAACTTTAAGCTCCCTGCAATTTGCCGGGACCGTTATGGAATAGTCTGTTTGTGTAGCATTGCTAACCGAGCCGGTAAAAGTGCGTTTTTCATTGATAGTGCGCAGTGCTTCCAATGCATTCAATGAACCATAGCCTGTTTTATGGCTGGGACCTGATGAGCCTGTTTCATCAGCCGAGTTAATGAGTACACTTTTTATAAGCGCGGCAGATGGCAGTTGTTTATATTGTGTTTTATAAGCTTGCTGCAGCAAAGCTACCGTGCCTGATACGAGGGCTGCAGCGCCAGACGTACCATCCTCACCATCCGCGATCAATTCGGGCTTGATGCGGCCATCATATGCGGGTCCTGCCGAGCTTAAGGGTTCGGGGGCACCCGTTCTGCCGGTGCCGCCAACCACCAATACATTTTTAGCCTGCTTAAAGTCGCCCGAGAGGTTGGCTACCCCGCTTATACCGTTGTAAACCCCGCTTTCGGGCGTAGAAGTGCCGATATTCCCCGATGAAAATACATGCACCAGCGAATCATTTTCAAGGATCTGCTCATCATAAGCGGCACTTTCGGCACCATAATAATTTTCAATGCCGGTACCATATGAGTGGTTTTGCACCGAAATTCTGAATGATTTAAAAATGGTAGTGCTATCGGGCATTAGTTGTGCAAAAGATGATGACGTGAAATTTACTTTAGGCGCAACTCCCAGGCCTTTGATATATGAGTTGCCATTGCCGCCTATAAGGGTCGCCATGGTGGTAGCGTGTCCTGATGTGATATCGGATGTTTTGAAGGATGTGAAGCTGCGGCCTAACAGGTCGAGATCATTATCATAGCGGTCTTCTTTTACCGAAACGTTAATGCCGGATCCGGTTATACCCGGAAAATTAGCCCCTATGGCCGATATGGTATTTAAGCCGAGATCGATATCGCTAATGGCAAGTTCTTCATGAGGTTGGCGCACCTCATTGGCAAATAATATATAGTCCTGTTGAAGTAAGGCAGGTAGGTTTTCTAACTTGATTTTAAGACGTACTAAGTTGCCGGTTTGACCGGTAATGGCTCCGGATTGTTGAATGTGCTTAATAACGGTGTCATTAACAGCTGTAACTGTAACCTCAATGGCTTGTGTGTGTGCCGGATGCTGCTTCCAGTTTTTTGCAAGGTTATCTGAAGCTTTCCAAATGGGGGAAGCGGCGCTGTTATTTATAATATTAGCATCGCTTTTGATAGCAGAGACTGATGATACTACATAATAGTTATAGGAGACCCGTTTGATGATATTGTATTTCCGGCTATCAATATGTGCCGGATCTTTAAATTTTACAAGGTAATACTGGTTGGGACTTTTTTGCGGAGATAAAGATGTTGCTTTATAAAGTGAAACAATTGCCTCGTCGCTCATGTGTTTTTGTGACCATGACACTTTAAAGCATAAAAAAAGGAGTAATACGGTAACAGGTAGTCTTTTTGTCATAGGCGGTAATGTGATCAAACCAATAAAGGGGAGCTGCAGCATCCCCTTTATTGATAAAGCTATTTAGTCGAAATGTAAAAAACAACTATAGGCGTTATTAGTATAAATAATTTAACGCTATCTGATCATTGGCATTAAACGTACGGTCGGTACCGCTTGAGCAGGCTAACATCCATGAGCCGGCATCTGCCTTGGTTGGTGTGCCCGGAATGTTGATAGCGCCTATGCCTGCCGAACCTTCGTTTACATGTCGGCCGCCGCAGCTGAACGCGCGGTTCATATAGTCGGTATGACGGAAACCGATACAATGGCCCAACTCGTGCTGAATAACTGATGTTACATAACCCAGATCAGGGTTAGTGCCATAAGCCTGTTCGTTGGTGTTCATCTGGATTTGGCTATACGGGTCGCCCGATGAAGTAGGGAAGCCTGATGAACCTAAAGTGATATAACCGCCGCTTGGGCCCTCGTTAAAGCCGATGATATCGATTGTGCCGCCACTGCTAACCATTTGAAATTTAAGCGTGAGGTTTAAAGCATTGTAACGTGCAACCGCCGCGGTAGCCGCGTTAAGGTAAACAGTAGGCAGGTTTGTAACTGATACGGTTACTGTCCTGGGTAGATTTTTAACCAGGTTTGTGGTACGGTACTGCTCAACATCGGCAATTCTTAAGGTAGGGCTGGTGCTTGCTTCGGCTAAATTAGCTTTAGTGAGCAGGATATCTCCTTCAACAAGATAGCCATCGCCCTGCCGGCGCACTTCATCGGTGCTGAAGCCTAAGTTTGTAATACTTTTCAGTACATCATCCGGAATAGCGGTTGGGCTGGTGGTTGTAGTTTTTGCAGCCTTGTCTTTTGAACAGGAGAATAGTACAGAGACTCCGACAAGCACGCTTAGTCCGATCCCTAATAATAGTTTTCTTTTCATTGTTTTCGTTACGTTTTAGATGTAAAAGAAGAATTAATTTCAGCAGCCGGCCAGCGCTATTAACTTATACGCAATATATAAATAAAATGTTATGAATTTATTAATAGAAAATAACAAAAAAATATTCTTTTTAGGAATTATTGTCTTTTTATTCGATTGATATCAAAATTATAATTGTCATTTTGACCATTATGCCAATTATAGCTTTGTTTTAACCCAATGGGTATTTTTGGAGCGAACCCTTGTTGATTAATTAAAATTACCTTCGAATATATAAGGCACCGCGTAAGCTTGACAAAGGCTTTTTTAGTTTCAGTACCCGTTTCCCATAGTCAATAACGGCTTTATATTTCATTAAAATATCTCCGCCCAAAACACCCAATACCTGCGGGTGCCCCATTTGGCCGTAGGCCACATTAATAGTGGAAAGATCAAGCACAGCTACTTCAAATTCGGCGATAGGCAAGTCGCCGATGTGCAGGTCGCTGACTGTTGCTGTAAAAGATTCCATGGTATTAGTGCCGAGGCCAGTGGAGAGTTTATCGCTGGCTAAGATGTTCATGGTTTCATTGGCTTCGGAAAGCACCGTTTGATCAAAAGCGGTTTTTGACGCGCCGGTATCCAGCACCATAATAAAAGTTTTTTCAAACAGCATAACTTCAACCAGCGGGTGGAAACCATCGTCATGCAAGTCGATAATACGGAGCGGGACAGATATAATCATTGCAGGTATGCCAATTACAGATGTGCAAATGTGCAGATTAAAGCAGTGATTATTATTGGTACTGTTAGAAAAAAATCAGCGGTAATTTTAAGATTTAATTAAATACCCATCTTTCACGGCGCGATCTTTCAATTGTGATAAGGTTTAGGCTTTAAAGATCACTAACAGGGAAGTTAATTTTAACAAGTCCATTTAGTTTCTTTATGAGGCTAAATTAGGGTTAACCAATC
>NZ_JBNPWO010000027.1:0-78030 GCF_050433785.1 Mucilaginibacter sp. 3215 | reverse complement strand
TCCGGTAAGAATCCTTTCGACTCAAGTTGTTGCTTGTCATAGCCTGCTGGCGGAAGATTCTTTTCCTCAAGGTAAATGTTCAATTGGCCGTTCTCTGAGGAGCGGACATCTGTAAGTTCGAAGTATTCCAAAAGCCCTTCAGGCAAGATAAGGCGGACAAGTGTTTCGTATGCAGCTGACAAGTGTGGACGTTTTTATTTCTGCCTGCAAAGCAAACACTTTTTTAATTCCCCCACAATTTTTCTGCTTGATCCCTAAAACATGCGATTTGAATGAATCTTTTGGAGGGGTTTTAAAAGAAAAAGCCCCTAAATCATTTGATTTAAGGGCTTTTGAAGCGATTTTACTCTGCTTTTGTACTCAGAGCGGGAATCGAACCCGCACTCCGTTTACGGGAACAGGATTTTAAGTCCTGCGTGTCTACCAGTTCCACCATCTGAGCAGGTGTCTAACCTTTTAAAAATAAAACCCTTCTTTTTATCAGGAAGGGCTTTGAGCGAAAGACGAGATTCGAACTCGCGACCCCGACCTTGGCAAGGTCGTGCTCTACCAACTGAGCTACTTTCGCGTTGGTATTTTCCTCGCTTTGATCTGGCTTTCGTTAACTGGCTGCCTATCTCGTTTGCGGGAGTGCAAATATAGGCAGAAATGCATACTCTGCAAGGAAAAATTTAATTTTTTTGAAAATAGTTTATAACTCGCTGTTTTTCAAAATATCAGATATCAGTGCAGCTTCAAATCCGCGGCCCATGGCGTACTGCTGCAGCTTGTACCGGCGCTTCAGCTGGTTCTTCTCGGTTAGGGTCGCCTCTTTTTTTTGTAATAAGTGGGTCAAAGCAGCCAAATAATCGTCAGGATCGATAGTGAGGAGAGCTTTTTTGATCAATACATCAGGCACCCGTTTAAGTTTAAGCCCTTGTTTAATTTTAATACGCCCCCACACTTTTTGGTTAAATTTACTTTTAGCATAGATCCGTGCAAAGCGTTCCTCGTTAAGGAAATTACCTTCTATCAATTGGCTTATAATGCGTTCAACAGCATCAGGCCATAAGCCCCACTCGTAAAGTTTGTCGCGTACTTCCTGCTGGGCGCGCTCCTGGTAGGCGCAAAAGTGCTCGGCTTTTGCAAGGGCAACTTTTTCGTCGGTAATTTTAATTGATTTGGGCTGATCCATTTAAAAACCAAAATTCGTTAAAAATTATTCTATTTGTTTTAATATCTCCAAATTAGCAGGATGCCAAATAACACGTACACCATAAGCGCTATAAAAAAGATCATCAAGGCAGATGGAAACATCGTTGAAGAATACTCGATCAGTGCGCTTTTTACCGATAGCCGCCGGATCAACAACCCTGCCGAAGGCCTGTTTTTTGCCCTGAGCGGCAGGCGCAATGGCCATGAGTTTGTTGCCGAAGCTTATGCAGGCGGTGTGCGCAATTTTGTGGTAGAACATGGCCCGGAGTTTAACCTGCCCGGCGCAAACTTTTTGATCGTGCCCGATCCGCTGGCTGCCCTGCAAATGCTGGCAGCCTATCACCGCAGCCGTTTTAAGCTGGAGGTAATTGGTATTACGGGCAGTAACGGCAAAACTATTGTTAAGGAATGGCTTTACCAGCTGCTTTCGGCCGATAAAAATATTGTACGAAACCCTAAAAGTTATAATTCGCAAATCGGGGTGCCGTTGTCCGTATGGCAAATCAACGACCGGAACGAACTGGGGATTTTTGAAGCGGGCATCTCCACTGTAAACGAGATGAATAAGCTGGAGGCTATTATTAAGCCCGAAATAGGGGTACTCACCCATATAGGCCCTGCGCACGACGAGGGTTTTGAATCGCCCAAACAAAAGCTCCTGGAAAAACTTGGGCTATTCAAAAACAGCAGGCTGCTGATCCATAATTACGATCAGCTGATCGGCTTTGAAAAAGACATCGCGGCTAAAGAAACCTTTACCTGGAGCCGTAAGTTCCGTGAAGCTGACCTGTATGTTTTCAGCGAGACGGTGATCTCTAAAAATTATTACTTCCGTGCCCGGTACCAGGGTAAAGAAATAGAATGCCTCGTTCCTTTTACCGACCAGGCCTCGGTAGAAAATGCCATTACCTGTTGGGCTACTATGCTGGCTTTAGGCTACAGTGCGGTGGAGGCGGATAAGCGCATCGAGCGCCTCGCGCCGGTAAGTATGCGGTTGGAGTTAAAAAACGGCGTAAACAACTGTTCCGTTATTGATGATTCATACAATTCAGATCTGCAATCGCTGGAGATAGCGCTTAACTTTTTGTCTCAGCAAAATCAGCATCAAAAAAAGACGCTGATCTTGTCGGATATTTATCAATCGGGCCTGCAGCAGGATGTGCTGTACAAACAGGTGGCCGAATTGATCCGGGCTAAAAAGATTGATAAATTTGTTGGCGTAGGGGAGGCGCTGCTCAGCCACCAGCAATATTTTGACATAGCCCAACAGCATTTTTATGCCGATACAGCCACACTGCTGCAACAGTTAAAAGCACTCAATTTTAAAGATGAAACCATCCTGATCAAAGGTTCGCGCAGTTTTGAGTTTGAGCAGGTGAGCCGTGCGTTGGCCCAAAAAGCGCATGAAACCGTAATGGAGATCAACCTGAACTCCTTACTAAATAACCTCAACTTTTATAAATCAAAGCTTAAGCCCGGCGTAAAAGTGATGGCTATGGTAAAGGCTTTTAGCTATGGCAGCGGCACTTTTGAGGTGGCCAATATGCTACAGTATAATAAAGTAGATTATTTGGCGGTTGCCTATATTGATGAGGGGGTAGCTTTACGGCAGGCCGGGATTAACCTGCCCATCAAAGTGCTTAACCCCGAGGCTTCGGCATTTGATAAGCTCACCGAATATAAGCTTGAGCCTGTAATTTACAGTTTTGGTTTATTAGATGATTTTGTGAGCTATGCTTCGGCACAGAGCATTGCCGGTTACCCGGTGCATCTTAAAATTGATACTGGTATGCACCGCCTGGGTTTTGAAAATTACGAGATAGAAACCCTGTGCGATATGCTGGAGGTCAACCGTTACGTACGGGTGCAATCGGTATTTTCGCACCTGGTAGCAAGCGAAAGTCCGGAACACGACGAGTTTACTAAAAAGCAGATCAGGCGCTTTGAAAAGGCTTTTAAAGAAATAGAGCGCACACTGGGTTATAAGGTGATCAAGCACATCTGCAATACTGCCGGTATTATCCGCTGGCCTTCGGCACACTATGATATGGTTCGATTGGGGATAGGTTTATATGGGATCGACTCGTCGGTGCCGGAGTCTGATGCGGGCTTGCAGCCTATAGCCAGTTTAAAAACAAGCGTTGCCCAGGTTAAAAAGATTGGAAAAGGGGACACAATCAGCTACGGGCGAAGCGGGAGCCTTGTTAAAGACGGTAAAATAGCTACTGTTCGTATCGGCTATGCCGATGGTTACCTCCGTGCCTTCGGCAAAGGCGTTGGCAAAATGCTGGTGAAAGGCACGCTTGTGCCTACCGTGGGCAACATAACAATGGATATGTGCATGCTGGATGTGAGCGGCCTTGACGTGCATGAAGGCGATGAGGTGATCATCTTTGATGAGCACCAGCGCATTGAAGAACTGGCAAAGCAGATAGGTACCATCCCCTACGAAATATTAACCAATATTTCGCAAAGGGTAAAAAGAGTGTACTTTTACGAGTAGAAATCGGGGGCTTAAAATGAACAGGTTAGCGCGGGTATTATTCAGGTATTTTGTAAAAGGAATGTTGGTGGTTGTACCTGTAGGGGCCGCCATCTTCCTGATGTACTGGGCGGTGGCCAGCATTGATAAGGCGCTTAACTTGAGTGATCTTTGGGTTGATAAAACCGGAAAGCACATGTATATCCCGGGTTTGGGGATCCTGAATGTGGTAGTGGTTATCATGATCATGGGGGTACTGGTTACCAATGTGATCACCGAACCAATTAAAGCCTGGTTTAAGCGGTGGTTTGCACGTTTGCCCATCTTCGCGTTCCTGTATTCGTCGATAAAAGATTTGACAGAAGCCTTTGTTGGCGAAGAGAAAAAGTTCAACGAACCGGTACTGGTTGAAGTTAATGAGTTTGGTTTAAAAAAGATAGGTTTCCTGGTTCAGAAAGACCTGGCAAAGATTGGCTTGCCCGGCGAGGTGGCTGTATACTTCCCGTATTCCTACTCGTTTGCAGGGCAGGTGATCATCATTGCTGCCGATAAGGTAAAACCAATGGATAAGAGTGCTGCCGATGTAATGAAATTTGTGATATCAGGTGGGGTAAGCGGGCTGGATTAGCTCAGCCCGGCCCCCTCTAAATCTCCCCCTGTAGGCGAGACTTTTTTGAATTTTCAAAGTCCTCCCTTCCGGGGAGGGTTTGGGTGGGGTTTACATGTTCCTACGGTAACACCTCCACCTGTTTTGAATCTGTCACCCTGGCTTTCTTAAAACTTCTTATCGCTAAAAAAACAGCTATCAGCATCAATACAGCACCCAAAATATACGGAGCGCCCGGAAAATAGGTTGAAGTATTACGATGGGTGAACAAATGAAACACCGAACTCATTAACAGGGGGCCGATGATCACCGCTAAACTACTGATACTGGTCAATGAGCCCTGCAATTCGCCCTGCTCTTTAGCTGATACCGTACTGGTAATCATACCCTGAAGTGAAGGGCCCGAAATGCCGCCAAGGCAATAAGGTACCATAAACACATACATCATCCACCCCTGGTTGGCAAAAGCAATGAGGGTTAAGCCGATGGTGTAAAATAGTAAGCCGGCTACGATATTTTTCTCCTGCCCGAATTTAGGGATGGTAAACCTGATGAGCCCTCCCTGTATGGCTACCAGTACAATGCCGATGAAGAACCCTAAAAAGCCAATGCTTTTCAACGACCAGTCAAACTTTTCGGTTACGTAAAAGGATAACACATATTCAACAGCTTTTTGGGCGATATAAACCAACGAGAATGCTCCGATCAATCCGGTTAAGGATTTATAGCGCGACAGGCTGCGTAATGAGCTAATGGGATTAGCCTTCTTCCATTCAAAACGCCTGCGGTTTTTGATATTTAATGATTCGGGTAATACAAAATAGCCATACGCCGCGTTCAGGAGTGCCAGACCGGCCGCCAGCATAAAAGGGAACCGCACATTTAATGCACCCAAAAAGCTTCCGGTGCCTATACCAATAATAAATCCAAGCCCGGACGCTGCCCCAACTAAACCGAAGTTTGCCGCACGGTTTTTACCTGTACTGATATCGGCAATGTAAGCGGTTGCTGTGGTATTACTGGCGCCCGCAAAGCCTGCTATGGCACGGCCGATAAATAACCAGGCCACAGTAGGAGCAAAGGCCATAAAAATATAATCTATCCCAAAGCCAATAAGCGATCCTAACAATACAGGCCGGCGCCCGTACCTGTCGCTCAGGTTACCCAATAGTGATGAAAACAGGAACTGCATGGAGGCATACGTGAACGTTAAATAGCCATTATATTGCGCAGCTGTACTTACATCCATGTTGCCCAGTTTCTCGAGCAGTGAGGGCATTACCGGTATAATGATGCCTAAACCAAGTACATCAATAAAAAGCGTTACGAAAATAAATCCTAAGGCGGCGGTATGTTTTTTAGGTTTGGCGCTCATTAATAATGATAAAGGTTTAAGCTGATTAAAAGTTTTATTATGGGCTGTTTTACAGTTTGATATTTAATTTATACTTGCGCTTTTGCTATTCTTCGCTGTTGTTATCACCAACTTTGTGACCGGCAATAGTGCATTCATGATATTAAGACATGATTGTTTGCGACAACACCAACAACGGCAGGTTGAGGGTGTTTATCTATCAATTTTACAATATGGGCGTTGCCTGCGGCCCGGGCTTTCCGTTACAAGTCCTCGCTTTTCCCGCGCAAGCCCAATCCACGCTCCGGGCTTTCACTGCAATCCCTAACGCGGCTCCCGCTCATCGTCCCCTAAAATATATTTTAAACAACATCACGGTTTTTTCAGGATTTCCCCTGATGGCTACTTGCAATGACATGGTTTCTGTTTAATCTCCCAATAATTTCATCTTCCAAACACGTATGACAACAATACCAACAACAGCAAAGCTTTAAGCTTTGCGCATTCTGCTTTTGGCTTTTAATGCAAGGTTGCCAGGGCATCCACATCCTTTGCTGAGGTTTTCTTCACGTTTTTGAAATTACGGATAGCAAGCAACGCGCTTATCAACATCAGTATTGCACCTAAAATAAAGGGGGCTCCCGGAAAAAAGAAGGGCCTTTTATCGTTGGTGAAATAATAAAATAAAGTGGTCATTACCCAGGGGCCAAAAATGGCGCTCAGGCTCATGAGGCTGGTTAGGCCACCCTGAAGTTCGCCCTGTTCATTGGCGGGTACCTGGTTGGTCATGATGCCCTGCAACGCGGGGCCTGCAATACCGCCAAGGGCATAAGGCACCATAAAGGCAAACATCATCCAACCCTGGGTTGCCATAGCAAAAAGAATAAGGCCGATGCTATATAGCAGCAAGCCAACCCAAATGCAACGTTCCATGCCCAGTTTGGGCAGGATCAGGCGCATCAGACCGCCCTGTACCAGCGCTATCATCAGGCCTATAAAGGCAAGAGAATAACCAACGGTATCCTCGCCCCATTTAAACTTTTCGAAAGTAAAATATGTCCAAACGTTTTGTACGGCCTGCCCGGCAAAATATACCAGGAAAAGCGACAGGGCCAACCCCATAACCGATGGATATTTTTTAAGCTGCAGCAATGAGCCAAGCGGGTTTGCCCTTTTAATATCGAAGGGGCGGCGGTGCGCCTCATCCAGCGATTCGGGCAGGATGAAGAAGCCATAGAGGGCGTTCAAAAAGGCCAAACCTGCGGCAGCGAAAAATGGATATTGAACATCCATTTTACCTAACACACCGCCAATTGCCGGACCAATGATAAAGCCAAGACCAAAGGCAACGCCAATCATACCAAAGTTTTGGGCGCGCTTTTCGGGAGTACTCACATCGGCTATATAGGCCGATGCTGTGGTGAAGCTGGCGCCGGTAATGCCTGCAATTGCCCGGCCTAAAAATAGCCACCATATGGATGGTGCAAAGGCAAGGAACAAATAATCAATGCCAAAACCCAGTAAGGAACAAAGCAAAACCGGGCGGCGGCCATACTTATCGCTCAGGTTGCCTATCATTGGCGAAAAAAGGAACTGCATTACCGAATAGGCCAGCGTTAAAAAGCCGGCATACAACGAAGCTTCGCTTAACCCGGCGTGGATCAATTTTTCAATCAGTTTGGGTAGTACAGGTATGATGATCCCTAAGCCTACCACATCAATCAGTAAAGTAACGAATATAAAGCCTAAAGCTCCCTGGGGTTTATTCTTGGCGGACTTATCCATGGCGCAAAATAAATTATTAACGTTAATAATTGTTAAAATAATTGTATTTATAATAATTTGTATTTAACTTGAACTATATAATTAGTTAAACCTATGAAACCACACAAATCAATACTACTATTGCCGGCACTGCTGGCTGTGCAAAGTGTTTTTGCACAAAATAATCCTCTTACATTATCTGATAGTTATCCATCGACAACTGAAAAAGTTAAAATTACTTATAACCCGGAGGGTACGCCTGTTGCCGGTAAAAAGGATATCAGCGCAGAGGTATATTACATTGATGGGAAGGATAACCCGGCGGCCGACATCGAACTAAAACCTAATGGCGCTTTACTTTCCGGCGATTTTACCATTCCTGCCGCAGCGAAAGCCTTTTTTGTAAAGATTTTTAGTAACGGTGATATTGATAATAATAATGACAAAGGGTACATATACTTAATTTATAAAGATAAAAAACCTGTTCAGGGTGCTTATGAAGCAAAAGCTTACATATTGGCGAGTGGTGTTGGCAGTAATTTTGCCAAAATAAAAACCGATTCTGAAGAAGGCCTGGCCTTGTTTAAAAAGGAATACGATACTAACCCGCAGGCCGAAAAGCCCTATCAGTTTAATTATTACTACCTGTTGGCCAAGAAAAAGGACCCGGCTACCTCGGCCATGTTAAACGCCAAGGTTAAATCGCTTGAAAAAAGCACGGTAGAAAAAGATCTGATCCTGGCCGCTAATATCCTGAACTGGCGCAACAAAAAGACCTCTGCCGATTCATTGGGAGAGATCATCAAAGCTAAGTACCCTAACGGCGAATCCGTAAAAAACGAGGCGGAGTTTGCCATGATACGCGAGAAGGACGTACACAAAAAAGATTCGCTTTATAAAGCATATATAGCCAAATTCCCGGCTATGGCTACTGATAAAGGCTCACGGATCGATTACATAAGGGGGCAGCTGGCTACCGGCTTTTTGACTGATGGTAATACTGCTGCTTTTAATGCTTATGCAGCACAAGTCCAAAATAAATCAAGCATTGCAAACAGCTATAACAACATAGCTTATGGCTGGGCTCAACAAGATGAGCGACTTGATGAGGCTGAAAAGCTATCAAAACAATCATTGGACATCGTTACTGAAAAAATGAAGCATCCCGAGGCTTCGCCGTTTATGTCGGTAAAGAGCATGCAAAAGCAAAACAAGGATGTATATAACATGTATGCTGATAGTTACGCGTTCATTTTATATAAAGAGAAAAAATATGATGAGGCCCTTAAATATCAAAAAGATGTTTATACAGACAACAAGGATAACGACCCTATTACCAACGAGCATTACGTACTCATTTTAAATGCCCTTGGCAAATATGCTAAATCAAAAGACGTGATTGAAGGCGCATTTAAGGCAGCTAAAGTTTCCCCGGCTTTAACAACCGAGTTAAAAAAAGCCTATGTGGGCTTAAAAGGCAATGAAGCAGGTTACGATCGATACCTGGCCGGTTTATCGGCTATTGCAAAAAACAAAAAGAAAGAGGAGGTGGCTAAACAAATGATCAACGAGCCTGCTGCCAAATTTGCCCTTAAAGATTTTGCGGGAAAAACAGTTTCGCTGGCCGACTTAAAAGGCAAAATTGTTATAGTTGATTTTTGGGCTACCTGGTGCGGTCCTTGTAAAGCATCTTTTCCGGGGATGCAAATGGCTGTAAATAAATATAAGGATGATGAGGATGTGAAATTCCTGTTTATTGATACCTGGGAAAACGGCGATAATTATATTGATGGCGTAAAGAAATTCATTGCAGACAATAATTACACCTTTAACGTGCTGGTAGATGAAAAAGGCAGCGATGGCAGGCAATCAAAAGTGGTATCACAATTTGGAGTAACCGGTATTCCAACCAAGTTCATCATCGATAAAAACGGCAATGTCCGCTTTAAGGTTGTGGGGTTTGATGGCTCGGCTGATGGACTGGTAGATGAAGTGAGCACAATGATTGACATGGCAAAAGCGCCGGTTGCCGCGGAGGTTGCTGCTACGCCAAAACAAAACATGAAATAGCTGATTGCAAACCTAAAACTATATCAAAACAAAAATGCCGCCCTGTTGGAGCGGCATTTTTTATTGTATTGCCTGTTAAAAGTTTGGCTTAAGTACGTATTTGTTATAGAAACGGGTGATGTGCTCAACAGCCTCTTCGGCGGTATCAACCACGCGGTAAAGGTTCAGGTCGTCGGGATTGATATTGTGCTGGTCGTTCAGCATTTTTTCTTCAACCCATTTAAACAGGCCTTTCCAGTATTCAACTCCAACAAAAATGATTGGGAAACGGGCAATTTTACCGGTTTGGATAAGTGTAATGGCCTCAAACGATTCATCCATAGTGCCAAAGCCGCCGGGCAAAATGATAAAACCCTGCGAATATTTCATAAACATAACCTTACGGATAAAGAAGTAATCAAACTCCATGATCTTATCCCTGTCGATATATTTATTGTGGAACTGCTCAAATGGGAGTTCGATATTTAAACCTACCGATTTACCGCCGTTTTCATAGGCGCCCTTGTTGGCAGCTTCCATAATACCGGGTCCGCCGCCTGATATTACACCGTAACCATGCTCGGTAAGCAGGCGGGCGGTTTCTACCGCCAGCTGGTAGTATTTGTTATCGGTATGCGTTCGTGCCGACCCGAAGATGGATACGCATGGGCCAATTTTGGCCAGTTTTTCAAAGCCGTCAACAAATTCGGCCATTATTTTAAAGATCTGCCAGGAGTCGGTAACTTTAATTTCCTGCCAGTTTTTGTTCTCGAAAGCTTGTCTTATTTTATCTTCTCCGGTCATATTCTTTTTTTAGTCCGGAAGTTGGGGAGTCCAAAAGTCCGGAAGTGTTTTTTAGTCCGGAAGTCGGAACGTCCGAAAGTCCGGAAGTTTTTATTCTATATTAATTAATGCAAAGTACAAAGAAAATTGATTCCGGTTTATTTGTTGTTTTACTTTTTAATTACCCGATCTCCGGGCTTTCCGACTTACGGACTTCCCCAACTTTCGGACTCGAAGTAACCCACAGCCCAATAAATGTAATTAGTCCGTTTACAATGATGAGTTCGTTACCAAAAACATATCCGCCTAAAATTGATTTTGATTCGGCATTTAAAAAATAACATATAGCAGGAGAGAGTATGCAAATGAAGGGCACCAGTTTATCCATTACCTGCCTGTTGCCTACAAACAGGCCAAATGAATAAAGGCCAAGCAGCGGCCCATAGGTATACGATGCCACGGTGAATATGGCGCTAACTACAGCATCATTATTAATGGCGTTAAATATGATGATGGTTAAAAACATCAGCCCCGAAAAGGCAATGTGTACCCAATGGCGCACGGCCACCATTTTTTTGCTGTTCACATCCTTGCGCTTGTTAAAACCTAAAAAGTCTACACAAAAAGAGGTAGTGAGTGCTGTCAGAGCAGAGTCGGTAGTGGCAAAGGTGGCGGCTGTTAAACCCAGCATAAATATCATAGCCGGAACCAATCCTAAATATTGCAGGGCTATAGTAGGGTACAGGTAATCGGTTTTGGTAACATTGATACCGTTTTTAGCGGCGTACATGTAAAGCAAAGCGCCTACGCTCAGGAAAAATATGTTAATAATCACGAAAACGCCAACAAAGCTGAACATGTTTTTTTGCGCTTCTTTGATATTTTTAAGGCTGAGGTTTTTTTGCATCAGGTCCTGGTCAAGCCCGGTCATGCCGATAGTGATAAACATGGCGCCTAAAAACTGTTTACCTAAATGCAGCTTGTTGCTCATGAAATCGTTAAAGAAGAATATTTTGGAATAGCTGCTGTTTTTGATGGTTTCGGCAGCTTCAAAAATGTTCATGTGCAGGCTTTGGCAAATAAAATATATCGACAGGAAAACAGATGTTACCAGGAAAAATGTTTGCAAGCTGTCGGTAATGATAATGGTTTTCAATCCTCCCTTAAAGGTGTACGACCAAATGAGCAGCAAACAAATAAGCACCGTAACCGCAAAGGGAATATGGTAGCTGTCGAAAATAAACTTCTGCAGTACGATAACCACCAGGTATAACCTGAATGCCGAGCCGATAACCCGGCTTACCAGGAATATAGCAGCAGCTGTTTTATAGCTCCAAACGCCTAAAGCGCCTTCAATGTAGCTGTAAATGGATGTGAGTTTAAGCCGGTAATATAAGGGAAGCAATACCGTGGCTATGATGAAAAAGCCCGCGGCGTTGCCCAGCACAAACTGGAAATAGGCAAAATCATCGGTGCCAACCTTACCGGGAACGGAGATAAAAGTAACCCCGCTCAATGCCGTACCTATCATCCCGAAGGCAACTAAATACCATTTGGAATTTCGGTTGGCTACAAAGAAGGTGTCGTTATCCGAAGATTTTTTTGATGTAAGCCACGAGATGATTAGCAATACCAAAAAATAACCGATGATGAATGACAATAATACTCCGGGCGACATAGATGTGTGTTATGTTTTTTTCTAAAGTCGGAATCTTTTTTCAAAAAAGGTAATTATTGTTTGATGGGTATTTTAGCTCCCGTCATTGCGAGGTACGAAGCAATCGCGAACTTTACAGGGAAACCTTACATGGCCCTCTGCAAATCGGGGATTGCTTCGTACCTCGCAATGACGGTGGAGATGATGTGATTGTTGGAAAATGCAATCACATAAAAAATATTTACCTTCGCACAATGAATTTTTCGTCCAAATTGCTGGAAAATGCTGTAGCCGAATTTGCTAAATTACCAGGGGTAGGTCAAAAAACCGCCCTTCGTTTGGTGCTGCATTTACTTAACCAGGATAAGCAGGATGTTGAACGTTTCAGTACCGCGGTAACCAAACTTCGCAACGAAATACAGTTTTGCCGGGTTTGCCATAATATCTCTGACCAGCCGGTTTGCGAGATCTGCTCATCGCACCGTCGCGACCACAGCCTTATTTGCGTAGTTGAGGATACCCGCGATGTAATGGCTATTGAAAATACAAATCAGTTTAATGGCGTTTACCACGTGCTGGGCGGCTTAATATCGCCAATGGATGGCGTTGGGCCGTCAGATTTGCAGGTGGATACGCTGGTTGAACGTCTTAAGCCAACCACCGATAACGAGGTTAAAGAAGTGGTTTTTGCCCTCAGCGCCACTATGGAAGGTGACACAACCTTATTCTACCTTCATAAAAAATTAAAAAATTTCAATATTACCATCACAACTATAGCTCGTGGCATAGCTTTTGGTGGTGAATTAGAGTACGTAGATGAGATAACTTTGGGCCGTTCCATAGCTACCCGCGTTCCGTACGAAAATTCACTATCTAAATAGCATGAAACTATCTATAGTTGTTGTAAGCCATAATACCTGCAACCTGCTCAGAATTGCCCTGAATGCAGCGGTCAGGGCTGCCCAGGACATTAGTCACGAGGTTTTTGTGGTCGACAATGCTTCGGCTGATAAGTCGATAGCCATGTTAAATACTGAATTTCCGGACGTAAAGATAATAGCCAGCGATAAAAACGAGGGCATGGCCCGGGCATATAACCATGCACTTAAACTGGCTACGGGCGAGTATATTTTACTGGTCAATGCGGATACTATTACAGGCAAGAAGACCATAGAAAAGGCCCTTGAATTTATGGATCTGCATACCGACGCCGGTGGTTTGGGGGTACGTATGATAACTCCTGAAGGTAAATTTTTGAAAGAATCAAAACGCGGGTTCAACAAGCCCTGGGAAACCTTTTTCAAGCTTACCGGCCTGGCAAAACACTTTTCAAAATCAAGGCTTACCAGCCCGCAAAGTAAAGATTGGGTTGAAGAGTTTCAAACCTCCGAATCGGATATCATCAACGGTGCCTTTATGCTGCTGCGTAAAGAGGCACTTAACCAGGTAGGATTAATGGATGAGCGTTTTCATACCTATGGCTACGACATCGATTATTCATACCGGATCAGGCTTGCCGGGTTTAAAAACTACTATTTCCCCAAAACATATATCATCAATTTTAACATACAAAACAAGGTTAAATTTAGCTGGGCACACATTAAAGAATATTATGGGGCGATGATTATCTTCGCCTCCAAATATTTATTTAAGGTGCCCGAGCTTAAGGTGGAAGGCATCCCCCAGCTAATTCCTCCTTCGTATGAAGTTAAATGATAAGATTGTAATCATCACCGGCGCCTCGTCGGGCATCGGGAAATCACTTGCTTATGAATGCGCCAAACGCGGTGCCAATGTGGTACTGGCGGCAAGGCAATATGTTACCCTTTGCCAGCTTACCGAACAGTTGGAACGAGAATATAAAATCAAAGCATTAGCTGTACAGTGTGATGTAACCAATGAAGATGATTGCGCTCAGCTTATTAAACAAACCCTTATTACTTTTGGTAAAATTGACGTATTGATCAACAACGCAGGCATCACTATGCGCGCCCTGTTTAAGGATGCAAAAGTGGATGTGCTAAAACAGGTGATGGACGTTAATTTTTGGGGAATGGTTAACTGCATCAAATATGCCCTGCCCGAAATTACTAAAACCAAAGGCAGTATAGTAGGCGTATCATCTATAGCGGGGTATAAAGGTTTGCCCGGCCGTTCAGGTTACTCGGCATCAAAATTTGCCATGAACGGCTTTTTAGATTCATTGAGGATCGAAAATCTTAAAACAGGGGTACATGTATTAACAGCCTGCCCTGGCTTTACGGCATCAAACATACGCAACACCGCTTTGAACAGCGAAGGTAAACAGCAAGGCGAGAGCACCCTCGAAGAACAAAAAATGATGAGCAGCGATGAGGTAGCCAAACATATTGTTGATGGCATTGAAAACCGGGTCCGCACATTAACCCTCACCGGCCAGGGCAAACTTACTGTAGCCCTGAGTAAATTTATACCGGCATTTTTAGATAAAATGGTTTATAAGCATTTCACCAAAGAACGGGACCCGCTTCTTCGTTAGTCATTCTTTCATTGGGTCATTGAGTCATTGCACTTACGCTGCAAAAAAAATGACTTAATGACGCAATGACCTAATGAATGATATCATATGCACTGATCCTGCTCAAATCCAATACAACGCGGCCTGTTTCGTCGCGCTCAAAGGCAGGTTTAAATTTAGCGTCCCATACAAAATCGTCGTATTGGTATGAAGTACGGGAATGGACGGTTTGCGAAAAAGTATCGTCGAAAGTTTTCAGGATTACCGAAAGGCCGGCTTGCCTGCGTTCAAGCTCCTCGGGTGTGATATCTTTAATCGGGCTGTTTTCATCAAGCGGATGAACTACTGTCCAGTTCAGGGTTAAGATACTAACCCGGGTTCGTTCCAGTTCGAGCTGGAAGAATTTACGTACGGTTTTGCCGTTTTCCTCGTCGTTATAGCTGAAAACTACTTCCATTTCCAGGTCGATGAGGATATTTCTGCGTTCGTTCGCCAGGCGAAACATCAAACCTTTACCGCCATCGCGATAGGGCGCGATAAGCACATTGCGGCTATACGTGATCTTGGCCGAGGGGCGCGAAAAACGACCGTAAAGTAAACCGGTTGCCAAAGCAAAAGCCAGCAGGCCCATCATTGATTCGAGCGCGGCGATGGTATTGGGAATCATGCCCCTGGGACTGATATGGCCATAGCCTACGGTTGATATGGTTTGTGCTGAGAAAAAGAAGGAATCCATAAAACGGTCAAAATCGGTATTGCCGCTTTTGCCGTCAAGCACATCGGGACCTAACGAGAAATAAATGAATGCGAAAATAATGTTTACTATAAAGTAGCAGCTAAAAACTATGAACCAAAACTTGCGCCAGCTCATGGTAATGAGCGAGTGGTAGTTGTTTGATGTAGTAAAAAACGGAAGGCCGGTACGTTTTACATTGATAGTACCATCCTTATTTATAACCGGCTGGCTTTTAATAACCGGCTGGGTACCAAAACCAAGATCATCTTCGGGATTAATTTTCTCTTTATGTATGGCCATAGGGCTAATTACTGAATTATTGAGTTATTGAATTATCGATTTTTAGAAAATGTTTATAGCTTGCTCTGATCTTCTACTAATTTAGTAGCTAAATCAATAATTCAATAACTCAATAATTCAATAAATGTACTGTTCTGTTTGTTTTTATAAAAACTATTTACATATTTGTGCCAACAAGTAACAATGACAAAATTAAACAACAATTGGTGGTGGCTTAACGAGTAATCGTAAGGCAATTCCATGTTTGTTTAAAAGATATATTCAAAAGGGTTGCCATACGGCAACCCTTTTTTTATGCTTCGCCCCCCGGCCCCCTAAGGGGGGAGTAACGGCAAAAGGGGGCAAAAACTTTAACAATAAACTCCCCCTTTAGGGGGCCGGGGGGCAAGCAAATGAAACAGATACTTAATCATCTTTTTGAACACAAAACCTTTAGCAGGGAACAATCAAAAGGCATTTTGATAAACATTGCGCAGGGTAAGTACAATAACGCACAAATGGCAGCTTTCATGACAGCCTATTGTATGCGAAGCATTACCGTTGAAGAACTGGAAGGCTTTCGCGATGCCATGCTGGAACTTTGTCTGCCTGTTAACCTGGAAACCGAAGGCCTCATTGATCTTTGTGGTACCGGGGGCGACGGTAAAGATACTTTTAACATTTCAACGCTTGCTTCATTTGTTGTTGCGGGTGCAGGGTATAAAGTGGCCAAGCATGGTAACTATGGGGTATCATCGGGCTGCGGTTCATCAAATGTGATGGAGTACCTGGGTTATCAGTTTACCAACGATATTGACAAGCTGAAACGCAGTACCGATGAGGCGAATATCTGTTTTTTGCATGCGCCGTTATTCCACCCGGCCATGAAAACTGTAGCTCCTATCCGCAGAGAGCTGGGTGTTAAAACTTTCTTTAACATGCTGGGGCCGATGGTTAACCCGGCTAAACCAGATAATCAGCTGGTGGGGGTGTTTAATTTGGAGCTTGCCAGGGTATACGCTTACCTTTACCAAAAATCAACTACAAAATATACCATCATAAACGCCCTAGAAGGCTATGACGAAATCTCATTAACCTGCGATTTTAAGACTTTCTCTGCTGATGGCGAAAAGATCAACAGTGTTGAAGACCTTGGTTTTGAATTGCTTGATCCTAAAGAGATTGTTGGCGGCGATACGGTTGAGGCATCTGCAGCAATATTTAGCAATGTACTTAAAGGCGATGGCACTTTGGCACAAAACAATGTAGTATTGGCTAACGCCGCGCTGGCAATTAAAACCATCGGCCCTGAAAAAACTTTTGGTGATTGTTTTTATGAAGCCGAAGAAGCATTGTTAAGCAAAAAAGCGCTGAGGAGTTTTAATACTTTATTACAAAACTAAACCATGAAAATAAAGGTTTGCGGTTTAAAACATCCTGAAAATATTAATGCGGTTGTCGCTTTGCAGCCCGACTATGCAGGCTTTATTTTCTATGGCAAATCGCCCCGTTATATGGCAAACCTGGCGGCAGATGCGTTGCCAACTATACCCGCCTCTATCCAAAAAACGGGCGTTTTCGTAAATGAAAGCGCCGAAAATATTGATCGCCTGATCGTTGAATATGGCTTTAACGCGATTCAGTTGCATGGTGATGAAAGTCCGGAGTTTTGCGCTGCTTTTAAAGGTAGGGTAACCGTGATCAAAGCTTTTGGTATTAACGAAGATTTTGATTTTGAACAGTTAAAAGATTATGCCAACAATGTCGATCTTTTCCTGTTCGATACCAAAACAAAAGAATATGGAGGCTCAGGCAAAACTTTTGACTGGGCTATTCTTGATCAATATAAACTGGACATTCCCTTCTTTTTATCTGGAGGGGTGGGACTGGAAAATATAAAAGAGGTTAAAAACATCACACATCCCCAATTTTATGGGGTTGACCTTAACAGCAGGTTTGAAAATGAGCCCGGCTTGAAGAATATCGAAAAATTAAAAGAGGCATTTAAAATCATCAAAAATAAAACACAACAGATGAAATACGGAGTTAACGAACAAGGTTATTATGGCGATTTTGGGGGAGCATATATCCCTGAAATGTTGTACCCTAACGTAGAGGAATTAAGGGAGCAATACCTCAATATCATAAACGATGATGATTTTAAAGCCGAGTTTGATGATCTGCTTAAAAACTATGTCGGCCGGCCTTCTCCGTTATATCATGCCAAAAGGTATTCGGAAAAATATGGCGCTAACATATTTTTTAAGCGGGAAGACCTGAACCATACCGGCTCGCATAAAATTAACAATGCCATTGGGCAGATCCTGTTAGCAAAACGCCTGGGTAAAAAGCGTATCATTGCCGAAACCGGCGCAGGTCAGCATGGCGTGGCTACCGCTACTGTATGCGCACTCATGAATATTGAATGCGTTGTTTACATGGGCGAAATTGACATGGTAAGGCAGGCGCCAAATGTGGCCCGTATGAAAATGCTGGGCGCTAAGGTTGTACCCGCCACATCGGGCAGTAAAACACTTAAAGACGCTACCAACGAGGCACTGCGCGATTGGATAGGCAACCCGGTTGATACGCATTATATCATTGGTTCGGTGGTTGGCCCGTATCCATACCCGGATATTGTGGCCCGTTTTCAGGCCATCATATCACAGGAAACAAAGGCGCAGTTGTTTGAGCAAACCGGCAAGGAGTTACCGCAATATGTGATGGCTTGTGTAGGCGGCGGCAGCAACGCTATGGGGATGTTTTTTCATTTTATAGAGGATGAGGCTGTGAAACTGGTTGCTGTTGAAGCAGCAGGCAAAGGTGTAAATAGTGGTGAATCGGCCGCTACAACAGCTTTGGGCGATGAAGGGGTGCTGCATGGCAGTCGCACCATATTGATGCAAACCGAAGACGGACAGGTGGTTGAGCCTTATTCAATTTCGGCGGGACTGGATTATCCGGGTATAGGGCCGCAGCACGCACATTTGTTTAAAACCGGCCGCGGACAATATGTAAGTATTACCGATGAGGAGGCTTTGCAGGCAGGTTTACTTTGCTGTCAGCTGGAAGGAATTATCCCGGCCATTGAAACAGCCCATGCTTTGGCACAGTTGGAGAAAATGAAGTTTGAGGCTAATGATAACGTGGTGATCTGTATTTCGGGCAGGGGAGATAAGGACCTGGATACGTACATTAATTATTTCGGCTATTAATTTGGAAATAGTAAAATACCTCGACTGGGTCTTAGAGACCGACCGGCTTAAGAACGAGGCTTTGTATAAAAAAGTAGAGGTAACCGGAACCCAAAGTTGCGGTTGCGAAGATTGCCAATATTTTGACAGCATAAGAGATGAATTTTTTCCAGAGGAGATAAAGCAGCTTTTTGCACAATTAGGCATCGACATTAAAAGGAATTTTAACGTGGATGGTTTTGGAGGTGGACAGATGGGGCAGAGTTTTAACGGACAATTCCACTTTAAAGGGCAATTGCTTGAAGGAGAGGATTGCTACGTACAAACCGAATTTGGCGGCTATCAGCTTAATCTGCAATCGGTAAGTGATAACTTTAAAATAGGGTTCACCAAAACAACATCACCATCGTTTTTTAACGATGAAACAGATATTATAAAAATAGAATTTATGGCCCGGGTGCCATAACAAACAAATAAAAATACAATAACCGGCTATATCATGAACCGTTTAAACAAGCTTTTTGCATCAAAGAATAACAACCTGTTATCTATATACTTTACCGCAGGCTATCCTGCACTAAACACTACGGTTGATATTGCCGAAGCCCTTGAAAAATCAGGTGCCGATTTCCTGGAGATCGGTTTCCCTTATTCTGATCCGGTGGCTGATGGGCCAACTATTCAGCATAGCTCAGAGGTAGCATTGGAAAATGGCATGAGCCTTAAAGTTTTGTTTGAAGAGCTTGCCGAACTACGCAGCAGGGTAAGTATTCCTATTTTGCTCATGGGCTATTTTAATCCCATTGCACAGTATGGTGTTGAACGGTTTTGTAAAAAGGCTGCCGAGGTAGGTGTTGACGGTATTATTGTACCCGATCTGCCGATCTATGAATATGAAAAAATGTACTCGTCATATTTTATCGATAACGGCCTGAGCAATATATTCCTGGTAACCCCGCAAACATCCGAAGAGCGCATCCGCAAAATTGATGAACTGAGCAACAGCTTTATCTATCTGCTGTCGTCGTCAACAATAACCGGCTACAACCTGAAACTGAGTGATAGTGTAGAAGAATATTACAAACGCATTACCGCGATGAAGCTAAAGAATCCAACCATTATTGGTTTTGGGATTACCGATAGCAGCAGCTATGCCAAAGCATGTAATTATGCCAATGGGGCAATTATAGGCAGCAAATTTGTGAAACTTTTAGGCGAGCAAGGTTATATGGATAAGATTGATGGGTTTGTTAAGGGGATAAGGCCGTAAGTCCAATTTCCATCCCGTCATTGCGAGTATCCATCAGGGAAACCCTGAAAAAAAATGTAATGACATGTAAAATATATTTTAACGGTGTTGCGCGTGGGCCGCGTTAGGGATTGCAGTGTAAAGCCCGGAGCGCGCAAAGGGTTGCGGGCAGGAAAGGCGAGGACTTGCAACGGAAAGCCCGGGCCACAGGCAACGCCCATGTTATAAAATCCATCAAGAAAAATATACTTAATAATCAATAACTTACAACCACGTCATTGCGAGGTACGAAGCAATCCCCGATTAGCAGAGCAGCTATGCAAGTATCTCTGTAAAGTTTGGGATTGCTTCGTACCTCGCAATGACGGGTGATAATAATTAAAACTACAAATACAACTCCAAATCACCTTTACCTTCACGCACAATATCAAAGTCGCCGGTAGTGCAATCAACTATGGTTGATGGGATGTTATCGCCATAACCGCCATCAATTACAATATCAACCAGGTCTTCATATTTTTCGTGGATCAGCTCCGGATCGGTTGAATACTCGATAATATCGTCGTCATCCCTGATAGATGTAGAAAGTATCGGATTGCCCAACACACGCACAATTTCGCGGGCTATATTATTGTCGGGCACCCTGATACCAACCGTTTTTTTGTTGGAGCTGAGCATTTTGGGCACCATATGACTGGCATTGAATATGAATGCAAATGGCCCCGGCAACGCTTTCTTGAGCACACGGAAAGTAGTATTGTCAATGGGTTTGATATAGTCAGAGATATGGCTCAGGTCATAGCAAATGAATGAGAAATTAGCCTTTTCGGGTTTGATATTCCTGATCTTGCAAATGGCCTCAATAGCGCGGTGATTGGTAATATCACAACCCAAACCATAAATGGTATCGGTAGGGTATATGATGAGGCCGCCTTTTTTTAACACCTCCACCACCTGCTCAATAGCTTTAGGATTGGGGTTTTCGGGATATATTTTAATTAACATAAGTATAAGAACAAATATAGCGCTACTTGGTTTAAAAACGAGGCTTGAACGCGCTTTAAATCATGTGTTTGCGATGATTATCTTATGATACTGAGAACTTAGTAAGTTTGGTATGAACGATATTAATAATTTGAGTACTGGAATGCCCGGGTCCTTTCCAGGTAAAAGTAATCAGTTATTAAATTGTCGAGTTCTTTTACTTTGTTAGATAACTCTTTTTTCAATTTGGATTTTTCATTTTCAGCAAAATCGTAGCTTGTGCTTAATTCATCCGTTATTTGTTGATCAAGAGCGCTGAGATATAATTTCTTTTGTTTAGTTATGTTATAAGTTCGCTCGTCGTAGCAATCATAAAAATCACCTAAACAGAGCGAGTATTCGGCATCTCCTAAAATGCGGGTATGCTGATGTCCGAAATAAGTGCCGCCCTGCGCTAAACCTCCAAAAATATAATTGATATCTCTGTAAATTCTGATCAACTTCTGTCGCCTAACTGTGTATTTTTTAGAGGAATGAGACTTACTCAGGAAGTAGGCATATAAAGTGTAATAAATGTCTTTTCCTAACTCACTATTAAAGTCGTGAGTCTTCCGATCGTTATAAGCGGTCTCCGGCGCATCGGGATATTCGCTTTCTTGAAATACGGGTTCTCGTTTATAAAGTTCCTGTAGTTCGTGTTTAGTAAACTTAAATTCGCGTTCGGTGTCTATAACAACGGTATCGTTATTTACTTTGAAAGGACTTTCAGCTCTACTTATATTTTTTGATTTGGCATACACTTTACTCTTGGGAGGCCCCGGTTTACATGCCGGTATAAGAAATAGTGATATTATCAATGCTAACAAATTTTTCATAAGGTTTAGCTACAGCTCTAAATTAACGATTTGTAAATATTATTCCCTTATAAAAACAAAGCCATCCCGATTAAATCAGAATGGCTTTGTTATTTAAATTTTAACCTGTTTGCCGTTTCAACAATGCCGTGTTGTTTGGATCCATTAACAACAGCGGCATTTTAAATGTTAAAACACAGCAACAGTATTAAAACAATTAAGCTTGTTTAGTAAACTGTATGTTGATTAACAATTTGATGTCTTCGCCAACTACAATTGAACCGGCTTCGGTTACGCCGTCCCAGGTTAAACCAAAATCTTTACGGTTAATTTTACCGCTGATTTCGAAACCTGCTTTGGTATTGCCATAAAAATCAGCAGCCGAGCCACCAAATTCTACGTCGAGCGTTACCGGTTTGGTTTGATCTTTAATGGTCAGGTTGCCTTTCAATTCATATTCTTCATCATCAGTTTTGGTGAATGAAGTTGATTTGAAAGTGATCTGAGGATATTTTTCAGCGTCAAAAAATTCGGCCGATTTCAAGTGCTCGTCGCGTTGTGTCTGATTGGTGTCAATGCTGTTGATATCTAAAGAGAAATCAATTTCAGCATTTTCAAAATCATCATTGTCAGTTAATAACTCACCGTTAAAGCTTTTGAAAAAACCACTCACGGTTGAAATAACCAGGTGTTTAACTTTAAATTGTACTTCTGAGTGCATAGGGTCAATAACCCATTTTGTTGCTGTTTCTGTTGCCATGATTTTTATTTCTTTTTTGTTGATACAAAGATAAGTACAAAAATAGATGTTTAAACATGTATTTTTACTTTGTGACTTTAAAACGACATTGAGTAAGTTTCTTAACCACAAATTTGCCCTATTGTTTAAATTATAAATCTATTTTTATCAAACTTAATAGCCGCTTCATATAAAATTAACTATCCATGAGAAAGCTCTTCGTTGTTTCGTTCTTTATCATATTCAGTATGCTTGCTTTGTGGACTGTCATCTGGCCACCCGCCGCATGGTCGTTCCTGTTCATGGGGCCGGTATATCTTATCGGCTTTTATGATATGGTACAACCCAAACATAGTATTGTGCGTAATTACCCGGTGTTTGGCCACCTGAGGTATTTGATGGAAGAGTTAAGACCTAAAATATACCAGTACTTTATTGAAAGCGATACCAACGGTACGCCTTTTAACCGTCAAAACAGGAGCGTAATTTACCAGCGAGCCAAAAAGGTTGATGACACCCGTCCCTTTGGTACCGAGCTTGATGTATATGATAACGGCTACGAATGGCTTAACCACAGCATCGCCGCTATTGATCACCATCAATTAAATATGGCTCCCCGCGTAAAGGTCGGCGGGTCATCCTGTACGCAGCCTTATATGGCCAGCGTATTCAATATTTCTGCCATGAGCTTTGGCTCGTTGAGTATGAACGCTATCCTGGCCCTTAACGGCGGTGCAAAACTGGATAACTTTGCCCATAACACCGGCGAAGGTGGTTTAAGCGATTACCACTTGCAACCAGGCGGCGATATCATTTGGCAAATAGGCACCGGCTATTTCAGTTGCCGCCATAAGGATGGTACTATGAACTACGATGCCTTTGCCGAACGGGCGGTGCTTCCACAGGTGAAAATGATCGAGATCAAGCTGTCGCAAGGAGCAAAGCCTGGTCATGGGGGGATATTGCCCGCTGCCAAGGTCACACCTGAAATTGCGCGGATCAGGCTGGTAGAGATGGGGGAGGATGTGGTTTCACCGCCATACCATACCGCATTCACCAATCCATTGGAGCTGATGGTATTTATTCAAAAGCTTCGGGATCTTTCAGGCGGCAAGCCAATCGGGTTTAAATTGTGTGTTGGCCATAAAAGCGAGTTTTTAGCTATTTGCAAGGCTATGGTCAAAACAGGCATTACTCCCGATTTTATTACTGTTGATGGGGGCGAAGGTGGCACCGGCGCTGCCCCGCTGGAATTTAGTAATTCGGTGGGGATGCCGTTGCGCGAGGCTTTGGCTTTTGTTTATGACGCACTGACCGGGTTCGATCTTAAAAAACACATCAAGCTTATAGCATCGGGAAAAGTAGCCACGGGTTTTGACCTGGTCAAAAATTTTGCCCTCGGTGCCGATATGTGCAACAGTGCCCGTGGTATGATGTTCGCCCTTGGCTGCATCCAGGCGCTGGAATGCAATACGAACACCTGTCCAACCGGTGTGGCTACACAGAATAAAAGCCTGATGAAAGGCCTGGTAGTGGATGATAAAAAGGTACGTGTGGCTAACTTCCACCGACAAACGGTGAGCAGCGCCATTCAGATGATAGGTGCCGCCGGTTTAAGCAAACCCTGCGACCTGCACCGTATGTATATTTACCGCCGTGTTAACCACAGTCAGATCCTGACTTATGGTGAGTTGTTCCCTTACATCCCCAAAGGCAGTTTGTTGAACACACCTTATCCGGCGTCGTTTGAGTTTGATATGGCCATCAGCAGCGAAAATACGTTTATGCCTGATTATAGCGGCATTACAAATGTTGACTATAGCAATGTGAGCTCGTATTGAAGAGATTTGAGGCTTGGTGATTAATCAAAAATGGCGCGATTGCCGGTTTAAGCACGAACGCCTGAACTGGCGGGTTATATTGCGAAAGCCCCACGCTTGGATAGGGATTGAAAACTCTTAACGGATCTGTTAGCATAACTAATGTCCTACACTTACCACCCTTGTCACTTTCCACAGCCCGTCCTTATACTGCCAAATGTGTACAAATTTAATTAGGCCGATTACCGGTTGTCCGTTTTCGGTACGTGTGAAACGATGCGTACCCATTTCAATAGCGCCGAAGCCGGGCACGGGGTAAACCTCAAGCGTTTCTTTAAGCAGGTCGCGGCGCAGGTCGGCGGCTTGTTTGTTCTCGAAAATTCCTTTAAAGCCGGCCATGGTGCCGTCATAGCCGGTTAAGCCCTTACCGTCATTATAAAATTCAACATCGGGTGCAAACAGTATTTTCAACACTTCTAAATCACGGCTGTTAAAGGCGTTGAACATTACACTATCCATGTGTGCGATGGTGTTAAATAACTGCTGGTCTTTGGGTTTAAAGGGCTTGGTTTGCGCGTTGGTAACGGAGGCAGATAGTATCGCAGCAAAGCCAATAATAAACAGGGTATAGGTTGATTTTTTCATGATATGATAGAGCGTCTAATAATTAATTTACGTGAAATAATTAAATAATGTCAATAGCAGAATGTAAGCTTTAGGCTTTGTGCGTTCTGCTTTTAGCTTTATATAAATGTATTTGAATATATCATCATGACGCGCCATGATGACCGATAGTGACAATAATAATACAGCCCATTTTCATGGTGAAAAAGCTGTATGGTGCTACTGCAGTTCATAATTAAGTAAAAATGCTCCCGATTAACATAATTTAACGGTTTATGCCCGGTGCCTCTGTAATATTTGGAGTGCATTTTACGTAACTTTACTTATTAAATTAAGCGCAATGAAAAGGAATATCTTTATGATAGGCTTGATGCTTTTAGGCGGTTTGTTTAGTGGCGCCGTAAAAGCCCAGGAAACTGCATCGCTGGTTGCCGATCAAAATCCACGCTACATGGAAAGCCAGGCAAAATATATCAGGGTTGCCGATACCCTGAACAGCCTGCACGGGGTAACCATACAAAATACTTACAAAGCTTACGATTGGTATGAAGCCAAACTGGAACGCCGCCGCCAAAACCGCGCGTGGCGGCATGAGGAACGCATGAACGGATATTATGATTATTCACCGTCATGGGGCTTATATGGCGGCTACTCTTATTCGCCATTTTTAAACTATGGATGGGGCAATCGCTGGGGCGGCTATTATGGTGGCCGCTGGGGCGGCCGTACAAGCATCGGTATCGGTTTTGGCTGGTAACAAATTAAGCAGCAATCAATCTAACACATCATAATTTATAATATACTACAAATGAAATTTAACAGGATTTTAACAGTTGCTGCAGTAGCAGTTTCAGGGATTTTTATAGCCTCATGTTCGAGGCAGGTTACACGCGTTAGCACCGACCAAACTATTGATGTTAGCGGCAACTGGAATAACAGTGATGCACGAATGGCAGCCGATGAGCTTACCGGCAAAATTCTAGGTGCTAACTGGATAGATACTCACCTTAACGAACACCAGGGTAAACGCCCGGTAGTTATAGTTGGCTTTGTACAAAATAAAAGCCACGAACATATTGATGCCGAAACATTCTTAACCGATATTGAGAGCTCATTCATCCAATCGCAAAAAGTACGTTTGGTGCAGGGCGGTAAAAAACGTGATGAGCTACGTGCCGAAAAGGCCGATCAGCAAACAAACGCTACGGTATCAAGCATGAAAAAATTTGGCCTGGAAAACGGTGCCGATTATATACTGCAGGGTTCAATCAATTCAATAGTTGATTCGCACAAACGCCAAAAAGTTGTTTACTACCAGGTAAATCTGGAGCTTACCAACATTCAGACAAATGAAGTGGTTTGGATAGGCGAAAAGAAAATTGCCAAATACGTTAAAAACTAAAGCTGGTAAACATCATTGCCCTGAACACGGTACGCCTGTGTTCGGGGCAGTTTGCATTTAATAATGATCAACTTACGTACGCATATTCTCCGGGTATTTTCTTTTATCGGGCTGATGCTTTTTTTATCGGCGTGTTCAACCTATAATCAAAGTGTTGCTCCTTATTATAAAAATGTATCGGCCGGTAACTATCCCCAGGCCGAGAAGGAGCTTGATAATAACAGCCTCATTCAAAAGCCCCGAAATAAGCTCCTGTACCTGATGGAGAAGGGGAGGATCTGCCATTTAAAAGGCGAGTACGAAAATAGTAACAACTACTTTAACCAGGCAGATCAGTTGCTTGATGAAGGTTTGACCAGCGCATCTGACGCCGCTGTTGGCGTTTTGCTTAATTCCGCATCGCAAAGGTATAAAGGAGAGGATTTTGAAAAGTTCATGATCCATTATTATAAGGCGCTCAATTATTTGTACCTGAATAAAACAGAGGATGCAATTGTTGAAGCCCGTCGTATTACTTTACAGGCTCAGGAACAGGGCGATAAGTATAACAATAAAGACAGCCGTTACTCAAACGACGCATTTTCGCTGACGTTGCAGGGGATGTTGTATGAAAGTAGCAACGATGTAAACAATGCATTTATATCATACAGGAACGCGGCGGAAATCTATCTTAAAAGTCCTGATAAAACTTATTACGGTACCCCGATGCCCGTTGAACTGGAAGAAGACGTGATCCGCACGGCAAAGCTGAACGGCTTTACAGCTGAAGCTGACCAGTTTGAAACAACCTTTGGCATTAAATATGAACCTGTAAAACCATCGGAAGGTGGTGAGCTGATATTTTTTTGGGAGAACGGCCTTGCCCCGGTAAAAACGCAGGTCGACCTGTTTTTTAGCCTGATCCGTAACAGCAACGGCGACTTGTTTTTTACGGATGCTGCCGGAGGCCTGGTAATTCCCTTTAATTACGACGGCGACAGGAACAGGGTGAACACCAAGTCGGTTGAAAGCCTACGGGTCGCATTTCCTAAATATGTTGCGCAAACGCCATATTATTCAAGCGCAAGTATCTCTGTTAATAATCAGGACGCGTCATTGGTAAAAGCTGAAGATATTAATGAGCTGGCATTTAAAACTTTGCAGCAGCGCGCATTAAAAGAGATGAGCGGGATCCTGTCGCGCCTTGCGGTGAAGAAGATAGCCGAATATTCAATACGTGCGGCTGCCAAAAGTGATGGCAAAACCAACGGGTTATTGGAAGGACTTGGTTACGGCATTCAGCTTTACAGCTTACTATCCGAAAAAGCCGATACCCGTAACTGGCAAAGTCTGCCGGCTTATATTTCTTATGCACGGATCCCTTTGCAAAAAGGAGATAACCAGGTACATATCACCCTCAAAAATGCCCAGGGCGCAACTGAAACAAAAACTATTACCGTACAAGGCACCGGCAGGTTGCAGTTTTATAATTATGCTACGTTGCGATAGCTGGCAGCAATTATTTGAGATTTGTATATAAACGAAAAAGCCATTTGCTGTTCAGGGCAGATGGCTAATTTATATTGATAGGGTTTAGGTTCGATATTTAAATACTTTTCTAAATATTTTTTAAAAATAGCTTTAATACTTTCTCCTTGAAATACCCCTTTTTCAGTATATTTCAGTGTTTTATGAGTCGCGTTCAAAAAAACTAAAATATCTACTCAATTACCAACGCAGTAATCTTTCGATGTATTGAACCATCAATAGTTTTCATCCGCATATAAGAGTGCCAAACCGGGTAGCGATTATTTGGTCCGCTCTTCTGTCTTTGTAAAGCAGGTTTAAGCCATTTGTTTTTCCGTTACCGAGATCAGATTTACCAGTTCGTTCCCGGCAAGTTCAATAGCGCCGTCATTCTGTATTTCGATGCAGTTTTCGAGATTGGTGTTGAGTTCGGCAGTGCGGGCTATACGATTGGCTATTTCTTCAGTGTTTTCCCGTCCTCGCCCAACCAGGCGACTTGCAATAGCTTCGGGACTCGCAGTTACTAATATCGCTATCAGATCGGGGTAGAGCCGTTGTGCAACGGGCAGGTATTCGCGCGATCCGTTAACCACCACATTAAAGCCTTTATTAAGCCAGTTGTTTATTTCCTGGCCTATGCCATAGTATTTATCGTGGCTGCCCCAGCTTAAAGCAAACATCCCGGCTTTGCTTCTTAATGCAAATTCCTCATTGGTTAAGCTAACGTGGTTCTCATTGCCAGAAAATGGCGGACGGGTGATATACCGGTGCGCAAATACCACATTTTCCGATCCGTTAATTTGCTTGCGGGCGTAATTCATCAAGGTGTCTTTGCCTGCTCCGGATGCGCCAATAACATAAAATAGCTTGCTCATGGTGGTTTTATATGGATGAAAAGGGCGTATTATTTGAACCGCTATATATTTTGAATGGTAAAATTACCGATTGACGGCAGGTTGTTAAGTCAATTTATTACAAGTGTTGTGGTGATGCCGAAATGATCGCTCGGGTACAAGCCGGTTTCTTCATCAGGCACGTTTAATACCACTGCCGAATCGATAAACCGCGGATAATTACCCGTACCAGGGAAGGGCAAAGTAAAGATCTGATCAACACATACCTGTTTGTTGGCCTTGTAATAGGCATCGGTGAGGCTGTATCTCGGTTCTGTACCATTACCTTCGGTATAACAGTCAGCAGCTTTAGATAATTCCCGGAAAGCCATAACTGCTTCCGAATCGGGTGTAGCATTAAAGTCGCCGCAAATAATGTGGTATGGCTTTGGGGTTTCCTCAATAACAAAACGCGCAAGGGCTTTGGCCTGGGCTTTTCTTAGGCCTTTATGCTGCCCCAGGTGTGTGAGATGGGTAGTGGTAACAGTAACTGTTTTTCCCGATGGCAGGTTTACGTTTACCCGGAAAGCTTTGCGGTCGTTATCTTCGGCTACTACAGGTAAATCAAAACTCCCGGTTTCGGTAACCGGGTAAACTGATAATATGCCCAGGCCCGATGTACTGTTAACCACCCCGCCTTCAAACAGGCGTTTTTTCGATCGGCCGGGTAAAAAACAATAGTTCATATTTAATTCGGCAGCCAAAAATTTCAGGGTATCGGCATTCGCTTCTTCGCTGTAAAAACATTCCTGGCAAGCTATAACATGAGGTTTTAGTTGTTTAAGTTGTTTGGCAAGTATGCCCATGCGCACCCGATACTCGCCATCGCATTTCCATGTATTTATGGTGACAATTTTAACATTTTCCACTCAGGCAATATCAGCAATCTAAATTATACAATCAACATTCGGTAATTATTAGCTTATAACACCGGCCTGACGAGGAGTCTGCTGGTTAACCCATGTAAAATCTACAGTATAGAAGTTCCAATGAGTGTGGCAAAAAGCAAAGTGTTTAGGGTAAACAGGTTAATAAGATTGGTGGATATTTATTTTACCTTTTTAAACAAAGTAAATGAAGCGCATTGCCCTCTAACCTAAATTTTCATTTTTTTTTGAAAGTTTAAAAACTTATTTATATTTGTGCATGGAATTGGCAGAGGCAAAGTTAAAGTTCATTGAGGCCTGGGGTAAGCTGGGGTCGGAGTGGGGGATTAACCGCACCATGGCACAGGTACATGCTTTGCTGATGATCTCGCCGGAGGCTTTAACTACTGAAGAAGTGATGGCCGAGTTGAGCATATCACGCGGTAATGCCAACATGACCCTGCGCGACCTCATTGACTGGGGTTTGGTTGAAAAGCAGCATAAAACCGGTGAGCGTAAGGAGTTTTTTTACGCAGAGAAAGATGTGTGGACTATTGCCCGCCGTGTTGCCGAAGAACGCAAAAAGCGCGAGCTTACACCAATCATTAAAATACTTGATCAACTTGCCGGGGTGAATGGCGATGCAAAAGATCCGGCTTATAAAGCATTTAAAACCACGGTTACTGATATAAATAAGCTGGCTAACAATGTGAACAAAACACTCGATACCATGCTCAAGGCCGAAGAGAACTGGTTTTTTGGTTCGATACTGAAAGTGTTTAAATAATTTTTTTATAAATAAATTTCAATTTTTACTGAAAATTCTAAATAATTAATAATAACTAAATCTTTAATATTATGAACTACTTTATTTTAACCTATGTCATTTATCTGTTGGCAAGCATCGCATTGACAGTATGGGTGGCCAAAGTACTGTTTAAAAACGGGCGTATATTTTTAGTGGATATTTTTCACGGCAACAGTGAACTGGCCGATTCTGTGAACAAGCTGCTTGTAGTAGGCTTTTACCTGGTAAATATAGGTTATATGAGCCTGGCCTTAAAGGAGTATGGCAGTATTGCCAGTATGCAGGTAGTGGTTGAGGTATTGAGTTATAAAGTGGGCTGGATAATTTTAATATTGGGCGGTATGCATTTCCTAAACCTTGTCATTTTCTTTAAGCTGCGTACCCGCGCTAAACGGGAAAATGCATTTACTATAAATACTTAGTTTTTAGTTTTGTTTTGATTTGACGGGGTAGGTGAATATTGGCCTGCTCCGTTTTTTTGCCCGGACATTACTGTATATCAAGCGGCACTTCTTAACTGCCTGTTTATACTATTCAGCAAAACATCAATATCAAAAGGTTTGGCTATAAAATCATCGGGCGAACCGGCTTGGCTGAGTATACCCGGATTATGGCTTGCCGAAATTAATATTACTGGTATGTTTTTAGTTTCCTGCTGGTTTTTAAGGGTCTTGCAAAGTTCACGGCCATCTAAATTGCCCAGCATAATGTCAAGCAAAATTAAATCGGGTTCGTGTTGCTTTATCCGGTCAAACAAGTTTCTGCCTTCAGTTAAGGTATCAACCTCATAGCCCGAATCTTCCAGTATATATTTTATGATTTCTAAAATATCTTTGTCGTCGTCCACCGCTAAAATCCGTCGCATAGGTAATTTGTTAAAAAAAGTATCAGCAAAAAGTCAATGGCGATATGGCTTTATACAATATCGAGAAACATTAAGCAATTTTTATACCAAGTATTAGACGTAACTATTTTAATTCAAATTTGGATGTTATGCGGTTTTATAACTAACGCTCTTTAATTCTGTACTTATAACGATATACAATAAGTATATTATTGTATACAAATAAGGTAGGGCTCTAAAATAACAGCGTAAGGGAGGATATAAACGCAGATTATTCGCGTTTATTTGAAGTAACAGGATATCAATACACCGAAATTGGTTAATTGAAAATTATTTGATGAAAACGTGAGCCGACTTTTTGCACTTTGCGCAAAAATATTTCCTGACCGGTATAAAAAACAGGACGTTTTTCAAAAACCAACTCCTTCGCATCTGGAAGTGATAAGGGGCTCCGCATTTTGAACAATAATATCTTTTCTTTGACTTGGCTTCGTTTTCTTCCACAAACTTAAAATAACAGGCAGCCAAAATACAATATCTATATTATTGGTAAAGAAGAAAAAAAAGGAAAAGTACTTTTAAGTAAGTATTGATTTCTTTTTATGAAACTAATTATCGTAATATGTATCTCTTGCGTTGGCATTTGTAACACATGTACCTCTTTAAAGGGAGAAAAAACAAAACTTTTTTCACAAAAAAGCCTCTGGGCACACGGTTATCAAGCTCTGATTTGCACTTTGGGCATACCGCCGTTTTTTTTACTTCCGTTTTCTCGTGTTGATTTATTGATAGTACCATAATACAATCGGGGGCTTATTGTATTTAACTAATTATTTTGCTTTAACGTACAAACAAAGTTAAAATAATTACCAATATTTCAACCGTGCTGTTTAAGTATTGATAATTAAATCAATTTATGCGTTAAAAATGTGCTGTATTTATATTGCAGGAAGCTTTAAAGCGCTTTCTTTGCTTTTTTTATAATTATTATCCCGGTTTGGCAGAATAAAGGAATGAAATAAAGGTTAAATGGATAGTGCAAAGGGGAGGTAAATTGACCGATGAGGTCGGGATTACGTTTTTAAAGCAGGTTATTAACCTTTTCAACAAGTTCGGTCAAATCAAATGGTTTGTTGATTATTGCGTCACACCCGTAGCTGATGAGCTCATTTTCATTGTTCACGTAGGCCGAGAATATAATAACAGGAGTATTGCCAAATTTAGGGTGTACTTTTATGTTTCGGCAAATTTCGCCGCCATTAGTACCAGCCACCCGGTAATCAAGTATAACAAGATCCGGTTCAAAGCTCTCAATCAGCGGAAGTACATCGGTGCTTATTGATGTGCTTTTAACTTCAAATTGTTCATAAGTAAGGGTCTCATGAACAATATCAAGTATGTCTTGATTGTCGTCCAATACTAAAATACGCTTTACCATAATAAAAGTTAAAGAAATAAATGCCGAAAAGGTATTAAAGTATGCGTTAAAATTACAGTATCCTGTAAAATAGTGGTTTGGGTTTAATCTTATCGGATAAAACTTTAATGCAAAATTAAAACTATTTTTTATAAAATTAATGAAACAATGTTATAAATAACAACATGTTGTATGTTAGTTACACAAATCCCTTATTTTTAAGTGCAAAACGATAAAATTAAAAGGCTTATAGATGATTGAGACCGGTTATCAAAGCTTTTACCATATAAAAATCCTAAACTCAAATTTTGTTATTACTTTAGTTGGCATCAGCAGGTGCCCTATATTGAGGTTGCACGCCCGCTGGCCACACATAACCTATAACTTAATGGTACTGTTAACTATCTTTTTTTGTATTGTTTTACTGGTTTTGCTGGTGAGCCTTGTAAAAATAAACCCTTTTATTGCCTTTCTCATCGTTTCGATAATTGCAGGTTTGTTATTGGGCATACCCATTAATAAGGTAACCGCTTCCGTTCAAAAAGGCATGGGTGATATTTTAGGTCAGTTGCTCATCATTATTTGCCTGGGCGCTATGCTGGGCAAGCTGGTTGCTGTGAGCGGAGCTGCGCAAAAAATAGCAGGTGTACTTGTTGCCGCCGTAGGCGAAAAATATATTCAATGGGCGCTGGTGGCAGCCGGGTTTATTATAGGTATTCCGCTGTTTTATGGTATTGGCTTCGTGCTGATGGTCCCACTTATATTCTCTGTAGTTTACAAGTATAAACTCCCGGCTGTGTATATAGGCTTACCCATGCTGGCTTCGCTGTCGGTAACGCATGGTTTTTTGCCCCCGCATCCATCGCCATCGGCATTAGTGGCCTTGTTTCATGCTAATATGGCAACCACCTTTATTTACGGGCTTATGATAGCTATTCCGGCTATTATATTGGCGGGGCCGGTTTTTGCACAATTTCTTAAAAAAATACCGTCAGAGCCGCTGGCTACTTTCAGGGCTGAAGAATTACCTGCCGAAAAGCTGCCCGGCGCGTTCAATAGCTTTTTTACAGCTTTATTGCCGGTTTTGCTTTTAATGCTTACTGCGTTTTTTCCCTACCTTAACATACAGGATCCGGGTGTAGCAAAGTTTATCACATTTCTTGGCGATCCATCAATCGTTATGTTAATAGCGCTTATGGTTGCCACCTATACTTTAGGTGTAAAGCAAGGTAAAAGCATGGGCCAGCTTGCAGGCAATTTTACTGATGCGGTGAAGGATGTGGCCTTGATATTATTGATCATAGCAGGATCGGGCGCCTTTAAGGAAGTTTTAACCGCCAGCGGTGTAAGCAGCCAGATAGCAGCGCAACTACAATCGTTTAATTTGCCGCCGCTGTTATTAGGCTGGGTGATAGCCGCTATTATCCGTGTTAGTTTGGGCTCGGCAACAGTTGCCGGACTAACGGCTGCAGGCATTGTTGCGCCGCTGGTTTTGCAAAATCATATTAATCCCAATTTAATGGTATTATCCATCGGGGCCGGTAGCCTGGCATTTTCGCACGTAAACGATTCGGGTTTTTGGCTATATAAAGAGTATTTTAATTTAAGTATTAAGGATACTATAAAATCGTGGTCGTTAATGGAAACGCTTGTTTCTGTTATAGGGCTTGCGGGAGTAACCGTTATTAACCTGTTTATTAAATAAAAATATGCTTGTTATCAAAAAACTATCGGCAAGTTTAGCTCTGTTAATTTTTATGCTGATTACCGGCAATTGTGTATTAGCCCAGCCGGTTACTGCCCCGGGCAGCTATTATAGCTCGTTTGATGGTGTTAAAATCCATTATGAAGTGAAAGGCGATGGCTTTCCGGTGATACTGGTACATGGTTTTTCGGGTACAGGCGAAGGCTGGAAAAAAGGAAAGCTTTATAATGATCTGTTAACGAATGGTTATAAAGTGATCATACTGGATCAGCGGGGCAACGGACTGTCGGACAAGCCCCACGATGATGCGGGTTATGCAAACGATGCCGAAGCTAAAGACATTATGGGCCTGGCTACAAGCCTGGGGCTGAAACGATATGATATTGTTGGATATTCCCGCGGTTCGATCATCACTTCGCGCGTGTTTGTGCTGGATAAGCGGGTTCAAAAGGCGGTAATGGGCGGCATGGGCGATGCTTATACTAACCCCGAATGGCCGCGAAGGGTTCACGCTTATAAGGCTTTAATGGGCGATACCAGCTTTCATGATGTTGATGGGATGATTAAATATATCCACAGTAACCCTTTTGATGAACTTGCTTTAGCCTATCAGCAAAAGTGGCAGCCATCAACCAGCAAACAGGAATTAGCCAGGGTAAAAATCCCGGTACTGCTCATAGACGGGATCGAAGATCATGATAACGGCGACGAGGTTGCTCTTCATAAACTCATTCCCGGCTCAAAGCTGGTTCACGTTCCGGGCGATCATAACAGCGCCAGCCGCACTTCCGAATTTTCAAAAGCTGTAATGGCTTTCCTGAAATAACCATTGTTGGTTAATGTTCAGTTATTGAATTTTTGTGCAGCCATTTTCGATAATGGTCTGTTATTTGCATGAGTGTTTATGTTAACACTTATAAATACATACCATTATGAAAAAGCTAAAGATATATATGTGCTTTTTAATTGGCCTGATGCTATCCATTAGTATCACAACCAATGCACAAACCACAAAGAAAAAGGGGATAAGTAAACAAGGCAAAGGCGCAATCATAGGTGGAGCCGGCGGCGCGGTTGCGGGCGGGCTTATTACACATAGTGCAGGCGGCGCTTTAGTTGGCGGTGCGCTTGGTGCCGGTGGCGGTTATATTATCGGCAATGAGGCTCGCCGGCGCGAAGAGAAAAGGCAGCGTGCTGCCCGAATTGCCTGGCGCAGGGCACATCCCCATCACCATTATGCCACAACTAAAACAACCAACTAAACAAACAACCTATCATTAATTTAAATGGTTGTTATAAGGGCCTGTAGGTTTCAATGCTTACAGGCCTTTTTTATTTAAATTAAAATTTAGCTAAATTGAAGCGATTGCCCTGTTTTATCCGTTATTAAACTTATTAACAGCCAAACAGCAAGGCAAAATTTTTCGTTTAAAGTACGATGGTAAAAGGGTTATCTGTAATAGTTTTATGTTTAATTCCGGCAATGGTGCTGGCACAGCAGCCGGTTGCAGATACCATCAGCATAAAAAAAGATACAGTACCGCAACGGGATGTTATTGACATTGTACGTTCGCTTTTTAAAATAAAACCCCGGCAGCAGGCAACTGAGCGAAAGAAGATCTACTTTTCTGTTTTTCCCACCTCAACAACCGACGGGCGGAGCGGCGGAAAAGCATTGTTTACTTCAACAACAGCTGGGTTTTACCTGGGAGATGAAGCTACTACTAATTTATCAAGCTTTACTTTTACCCCCTATTTTAATCTGAAGGGGAGGTATGGCTTGCCTATCCGGTCAAATATCTGGCTTAATAATAACGAGTGGAATATACAGGGCGATACCAGGCTGATGGTTTATCCTCAATATACATGGGGCCTGGGAGGTAACCAGGGTCCCGAAGATAAGTTCCTGGTAAATTATAATTACCTCCGCTTTTATCAAAGCGTGTTAAAGCAGATAAAGCCATACTTGTATGCCGGTTTAGGCTATAATCTTGACTATTACATGGATATTGAAAGCAACGGCGATCAAAACCTGCGTAAGTTTACCGGCTACAAATATGGCACCGCTGCCGATCAGGATGCTTTTTCATCGGGCATAACGCTCAATTTATTGTACGATTCGCGCAAAAACTCTATCAATCCACTACCCGGAGCTTATGCCAACATAGTTTACCGGGTTAATGCCAAGGCTTTTGGAAGCCATACCGACTGGAGGTCACTATATATTGATATGCGTAAATATGTGCAGTTGACCAACTCGGGGCCTAAAAATGTGCTGGCTTTCTGGGCCTATTACTGGACAACACTTACACCCCGCACACCTTATCTTAACCTGCCAAGTCTTGGCTGGGAGCCTTATCAGCGATCGGGCAGGGGATTTCCGCAAAGCCGTTACCGGGGCGATAGGCTGGTATATTTTGAAACTGAATACCGCGGCGATATCACCCGCAATGGTTTATTGGGCTTTGTGGTGTTTGCTAACGTAAACTCCGTCACCGAGCCCGAAAACCATGCCTTTGTATACTGGCACCCGGCCGCCGGCACAGGCCTGCGTTTTAAGTTCAATAAAAAAGCAGGAACCAATATCAGCCTCGATTATGGCGTGAGCAAAAACTTTTCATCAATAAGTCTTAATTTAGGCGAGGCGTTTTGATGCTTCGGTTCATAGGTTATGGATCATGGTTCATAGAATTTTAGCATGACCATTATATATTGTGTGCCCATTCACAGCTATGAACTATCAACCATGAACCATCAACTAACTAACACACACACGTATGACCAAACAAAAATATACCGTTCTGATCCTCATATTGGGTTCGCTTACGGCTCTTGGCCCTTTTTCTATCGATATGTACCTGCCGGGCTTTAAAGCCATAGCCAGGTACCTGCATACAAGTACCGATGAGGTAGCACTGTCATTATCAAGCTATTTTATTGGTATTGCTGCCGGGCAATTACTTTATGGACCTTTGCTCGACAGGTTTGGCCGTAAAAACCCATTATACTGGGGGCTTGGGCTTTACATCGTGTCATCAATGGGATGTTTTTTTTCTTCATCGCTCGAAATGCTTATTGCTCTGCGTTTTTTTCAGGCGGTGGGCAGCTGTGCGGCAAGCGTGGCAGCTATGGCTATGGTGCGCGATTTGTTTCCGGTTGAGGACAATGCCAAAGTATTTTCATTGCTGATCCTGGTACTCGGTGCCTCGCCAATGCTGGCCCCTACTGTAGGCAGTTATATTACCGCGGCTTTTGAATGGCAGGTCATTTTCCTGGTGTTAACTATTATAGCGGTACTCATATTGCTGGCTGTAATATTCTGGCTCCCCGAAAGCTATCAGCCCGATCCTGCTTATTCTTTAAAGCCCGGGCCAATTATAGGACATTTTATAACGGTTTTAAAGGATGCGCAGTTTGTAACTTATGCCATAGGCGGCGCGTTCGCTTTCGCGGGTTTGTTTGCCTATGTTTCATCATCACCCATTGTGTTTATTGAAGGTTTTAAAGTAAGCGAAAAGCAGTTCGGCTGGATCTTTGCCGGACTTTCGGTAGGGTTTATCGGTTCAAGTCAGCTAAACAGTGTGCTTATAAAAAAATACAAAAGCGAACAAATGATAGGCGCATCACTTATTTTAATGGTGATTATCTCCACGGTTTTTTTGGCGGGTTCATTAAATCATTGGTTCGGGATAGGTGGTACTATAGCCATGATATTTGGAGTGTTATGCTGCGTTGGCATTTGTGCGCCCAATACATCAGCATTATCCCTTGCTCCCTTCTCTAAAAATGCGGGTTCGGCTTCTGCAATATTAGGCGCATCGCAAATGGCCGTGGGGGCTTTATCATCTATAGGTATCTCTGTAATAAAACAACATAGTTCGCTGCCTATGGCGGCGGTTATGGCGGCGTCATCAATTTTGGCACTCCTGATTGTTTTTATTGGCAAGCGGTTTATAAAAAACAAGGTTGAAGCCAGTGGAGATGTTGTTGCGGCACATTGAACCTTGATTTTAGGATTACAGGATAGCTTGATTTCGCGCCGTTGTTGGTGTCACCAACAACTTCCTATTCGTTGCTTTTATTAATTACAAGCTAATTCAGCATTGCAATTGCATAGCGCAGAGTTGTTGGTGATAACACCAACAACGGCGAAGGATTACAGGATTCGCTTGATTTTAAATTACTTGTAAGTGCAGGCCACAAGGCACAGCCTTGTGGCCTGCAAGCAAAGAATTAACTGATTTAAAATTTGCTTGCCCGCAAAGCTGTAACCTTTGAGCCTTCGGGGCCGGTACTTTCAAAAACTATCTTATTTTCGGTTAGTTCCGAAACGTAAAAAACGAAATTGCGGGTTTTGCCATCAGGGAGTTTTTCGGTTACATTCATGTTGCTGCCATTCAGCGTAAAAGAGCCGTGCGACAGGAACTTGCCTCCCCACACAATCAGGAATTTCATTTCGGGCGTAAACTGAATATAAGGTACGTTGGCATCCAAGTCGGCTTGTTTTACGGTATCGGGCGGACTGGCATTTGGATGCTCTATTTTTATATATTTCCATTTACCGGTAAGCGTCCTAACCGAAACTTCAGGTTTACATGATGCGATAAAAAGAACCACAACAGCAAACAATAAAAGGCCTTGTTTTATCATAACAGAAAAATGTTTGGATAAAACTATACAATTGCTTTTGAAATTGAAAGCGAAGGCTTGGTCTTTAGTCTAAAGCCGTAAGTCTTAAGTTCAAAGTACAGAGAAGAGGGAAACAGACTTAGGACTTCCGACTTAAGACTTTCGACTTAAGACTATTATTTCTTCGTGCCTTTCCTGGTACGCTCTTCGGCTTGCTTCACTTCGTCTTTTTCACTTAGCGGGCCTTCGGTTTTGATCTCTTTAGCTTTCTGTCCACCCGCTTTTGCCGGACTTATCCTGGTACCTTCTTTTTTGATGTCTTTGGGGATACTCATAGCGGTAATGTTAAGTATTCATTAAACAATAGGATACTTATTTAACTATGTCTGTTGAAAAATGTTTCTTAAAAACGTTATAAAATTTACTTTCTGTGTATCAATTAATTACATGTACTTGACGGAGACTTTAAAATATTTTTAAGATTTTTCGTAACAAAGTATAATTGCAACTGTCTTAATGACACTATATAGCCAAGGTACTCTTCCAGGTAAGCTATAAGTATTGTGAGGGCCCGCACCTTAAGGGTTCCGTTAAAAAAATCAAAAACAATCTTTAAAAAATGGACAATCTAATTGTTAGTCTGTGGTGGGTTATACCCGTCATAGTGTTATTGCTGATGTACAAATTTGTTTTGCGCGTGTTTTGCGGCATGGTTATCGTTCCGGACGACCGTATTGGGTTGGTGATCAAAAAGTTTGCCCTTACAGGTAACAGCCGCCTGCCCGATGGTCGGATCATTGCCACCAAAGGCGAGGCTGGTATGCAGGGCCGTGGCCTTGCGCCGGGCTTATATTGGAAAATGTGGCCATGGCAGTATGCTATTATCATGCAGCCCTTTACCATTATTGAGCAAAACAAGCTTGGCCTGGTAAAAGCAAAAGATGGTGCCTCGTTTGATACCGGCCGTGTGCTGGGTAAACCGGTTGATTGTGATAAGTTTCAGGATGCGGTAGCATTTTTGGATAATAATGGTCAAAAAGGCCCGCAGGCAGCTTTCCTTACACCGGGTAGTTATCGCATCAACACATTTTTGTTTGATATTGAGATGGTGCCTATCACCCAGATCCACGAAAACAAGGTAGGTATTATTACCACTTTGGATGGCGAGCCGCTGAACAAAGGCGAGATAGCCGGCGAATCAGTTGCAGGACATAAAAACTACCAGGACCCAATCGCTTTTATCACCGCAGGCGGTCGCAAAGGTTTGCAGGAGGATGTGATCCTGGCCGGTACCTATTACCTCAACCCCTGGTTTGTGAGCGTTGAGCAGGTCGATATGATCTATATCCCAATTGGTTATGTAGGTGTTGTGAACTCGTTCGTAGGCCCGGAGGGTAAGGATACCAGTGGTGATAATTTCAAACATGGTAACATCGTGAAACGAAATGAAAAAGGGGTTTGGGACGAACCGCTCGATCCCGGTAAGCACCCGGTAAACATCTATACCCATGCTGTTGAAATTGTACCCACAACCAACATCGTGTTAAACTGGGCAGATAGCCGCACCGAGTCGCACGAACTGGATAAGAACCTTTGTACCATTACGGTAAGGTCAAGCGATGGTTTTACTTTTAACCTGGATGTGTCACAGATCATCCACGTGCCACGCAACGAAGCACCGAAAGTGATAGCAAGGTTTGGTAAAATGAAAAATCTGGTATCGCAGGTATTGGAACCAACCATTGCCAACTATTTCCGTAACTCGGCCCAAAAAAGTGATGTGATCGGCTTCCTGGCCAACCGTATCCAAAGGCAAACTGATGCCCGCGAACACATTGGCCGCGTACTGGAAACCTACAACGTAATTGGTGTGGATACCCTGATAGGTGACATAGTACCTCCGGCAGCGCTGATGAAAACCCTTACCGACCGTAAACTGGCCGAAGAGGAAAAGGTTACTTACGAGATACAGCGCCACGCGCAAATTGAACGTAAAGAATTTGAAAGCGCCCGTGCCGGTGCCGATATGCAGCCTGAGGTAGTAAAATCAACCCGCCAGGTTGAGATTAACACCCAGATGGCCGCTTCAAGGGTTGCCGCTTCAAAAGGTGAGGCAGAAGCTAAAACCATCAACGCAAAAGCCGATGCCGAGGTAAGGATTACGATAGCCAAAGCCGATGCCGAAGCAAAAACAGTGAACGCCAAGGCCGACGCTAACGCCACAGAGGTGAATGGTATGGCCGAAGGTGCCAAGATCAAGGCCATTGGTTTATCAGAAGCCGAGGTTACCAAACAAAAAACCGAAGCCATGGGTACCGAGCAGTACGCCATTGTACGTGTAGCCGAAGCTTTGGCTGCTGCAGGCATCAGGTTAGTGCCTGAGATACTGGTAAGCGGTAAAGAGGGCGGCAGCGGTGGTATGATTGATGCCCTGATAGGCACCGAAATGCTCAAAAAACTGCAGATCGAAAACCAGGGTAAAGGCGGCGCCACCACTAAAGGCGAATAATTGAAATAGATGCACAAAAATTAAAGGTTGATTATGTAATCCCTTCAAATTATGCATCATGACAAAGGTTTGTGATTAGAGATTTTTGAGGGAGAGTACAGATAACTCGAAATCCTAAACCTTTTGTGAAAGAGATCAACGGTTAGAGGTTGGTGGTTAGTCGCTCCCTCCGGCCAAAGATAATACGTTCTTTATACCTAAACCTTTTTTAAGTGATCAGGGGTTGGAAACTATGGATTGGTTGCTGCGATAGTATCCGGTTTTATAATTCAACCGCACTGATTTAATTGACGAGGCTTTTAACCTAAACCGATCAATTGAACAAAGGCATCCGCGAGGGATGCCTTTTGTGTTTTTTGAGTTAAAGAATCAACGGAATCATCGAAATCAAAACTAATCAACGGTTAAAGGTCACTAAGTTTAAAAGTATCCTTAACCCTGATGCCTTTTTCTGTTTGCTGTAAAGTGCAGCATTCATTAACCGGGTCATGCTCAAAGTACAGTATGTATTCTTTTTCCAGGGCCTCGTTTAAAGAGAGCTTTTTCTCGGTAAGTGTTTGCAGTGGAAACATATCGTAGGCCATGACGTAGGGGATAGGCAGATGCCCGATAGATGGCAGCAGATCGGCCATATACAGGATCTGTTTCCCTTTATAATTAATGAGCGGCAACATCATGGATTCGGTGTGCCCGGATACAAAGCGGATCTCAAAATCTTTCATAAAGTTAATGCCGTTTTCAGTATCAACAAATTTTAGCTGGCCGCATTCCTGTATAGGGATGATGTTTTCTCTAAAAAAGGAAGCTTTTTCCCGTTCGTTAGGGTTAACTGCCCAATCCCAATGTTTGGGATTACTCCAGTAGGTGGCGTTTTTAAAGGCAGGGAGCAGGTTTTCACCCTCGCGTACAACAGCACCGCCCACATGGTCAAAGTGCAGGTGGGTTAAAAATACGTCGGTAATATCATCGCGATGAAATCCAAGTGAAGCCAGTGAGCTATCCAAACTTGCGTTACCATGAAGATAATAGTGGCTGAAAAACTTTTCGCTTTGCTTGTTGCCTATGCCGGTATCAACTAATATCAACCTGTTTTCATGTTCAACCAGCAGGCAGCGCATGGCCCAGCTGCAAAGGTTGTTTTCATCGGCGGGATTGGTTTTGTTCCAGATGGTTTTCGGAACAACGCCAAACATAGCCCCGCCATCTAATTTAAAAAAGCCGGTATCGATAGTATGTAAGTTCAAAGTCGTACGTTTTAAGTCTTAAGTCAAATATATTATAATAAAAAAGAAGCCCGAAGTTTTGAACTCATAAATATAAGGTCAGAACTTCGGGCTTAGAACTTAAGACTTTCGGCTTACAAGTGGATACACTCGCCGTAAGCTTCGGCAGCAGCTTCCATTACGGCTTCGCTCATGGTTGGATGTGGATGTACCGATTTGATGATCTCATGACCAGTAGCTTCCAGTTTGCGGGCGGTAACTACTTCGGCAATCATTTCGGTAACGTTGTAGCCAAGCATGTGAGCGCCTAAGAACTCGCCGTATTTGGCATCAAATATCACTTTTACAAAGCCATCTTTAGCGCCGGCAGCACTTGCCTTACCTGAGGCTGAGAATGGGAATTTACCAACTTTAACTTCATACCCAGCCTCTTTAGCTGCTTTTTCGGTATAACCAACAGAAGCAACTTCTGGGGAGCAATAGGTACAGCCCGGAATGTTGTTATAATCAAGCGGGTGAGGGTTTTGACCGGCAATTTTTTCAACGCAGATAATACCTTCGGCAGATGCTACGTGAGCAAGGGCCTGGCCTTTAACAATATCGCCAATGGCGTAAACACCTTCCACATTGGTACGGTAAAAATCATCAACCAATACTTTGCCGCGATCGGTTTTAACACCGTTTTCTTCAAGGCCGATGCCTTCAAGATTGGTAGCGATACCTACTGCAGAAAGTACGATCTCGGCTTCAAGAACTTCGGTGCCTGTAGCTGTTTTTACAGTTACTTTGCACAAATCACCGCTGGTATCAACCGACTCCACATTGGAGCTGGTCATGATGTTGATGCCCTGTTTTTTAAGAATGCGGTTTAATCCTTTTGATACATCCTCATCCTCTAAGGGAACAATATTATCTAAAAACTCAACTACGGTAACTTTTGTACCTATTGAGTTGTAAAAATAAGCAAACTCAATACCGATAGCACCCGAACCAACTACAACCATTGATTTAGGTTGCTGCGGCAATACCATGGCCTGGCGGTAACCGATAACCTTTTTACCATCCTGTTTAAGGTTAGGCAACTCACGCGAGCGGCCGCCTGTTGCTAATATAATGTGTTTTGCACTGTAGGTTTTAGCTGAGCCATCTGCGGCTTTAACTTCAACAGCGCCTTTGCTTTTCAATTTACCAAAGCCAACAAGAACATCTATCTTGTTTTTCTTCATCAAAAACTGAACGCCTTTGCTCATGCCATCGGCAACGTTACGGCTTCTTTTAACAACTGCGGCAAAGTCAACTTCGCCGGCACCGTTAATTTTAATACCGTAATCGGCACTATGGTTAAGGTATTCAAAAACCTGGGCGCTTTTTAACAAAGCCTTGGTTGGGATACAACCCCAGTTTAAACAGATACCACCTAAAGATTCTTTTTCGACAATGGCGGTTTTTAAACCAAGCTGGGAAGCGCGGATAGCAGCAACATAGCCACCCGGACCAGACCCAATAACAATTACATCGTAATCCATATTATTATTGATATACTTTAATTTCGTTTCAAAGGTAAATAAGCTGCGCGGATTTTTGTGGTTTTTCCGCAGCCCCCTATTTTTTGAATGCCAAAGCTAAGGAAAAGGGCTGAAACCAAAAAATGTACTGCCGGTATATATTACCTGCCACGCGTTATTTATATCTGCGCTGTGTCATAAAAGCAAAGGGCGTAAAGCAACCGTTAGAGCCGGATATGATTTAAACCATATTATTTGTAATATTTTCATTGTTTTTGACGATTGTTTTATGGTTTTTATACTTATAATGTAAAATGTTGATAAATATATAATAATTGTTAACGTTAACTTAACATTGGTAATTAGTTCATTAATTATCTTTGCGCCAATTAATTAAACGTATAATTAAAAAAGCAATTTATGAGGAAGCATTACCTTCTTTTATTACTTCTCATCGGCTTTTCGTTCTTCACTGGTAAGAGCGTATTAGCCCAGGGTGTAACCACCGCCAGCATTAACGGTACCGTTACCGATGCTAAAGGTGCTATTCCCGGTGCAACCGTAACAATTACACACATCCCAACAGGTACGGTGTATTCAACTGTAACCCGTGCCGACGGCCGTTACAACATCCCTAACTTAAGGGTAGGCGGCCCCTACACCTTTAAAGTGACTTTTATTGGTTACGCAAATTATGTTCAGGAAGGTATTACCCTTTCAATTGGTCAGGATCAAAGGATTGCTGCCCAGCTTGCTGATAACACTACCTCGTTAAAAGAAGTAACTGTTAGGGGTACTGCAGGTAAAGTGATCAACTCATCACGTACCGGCGCCCGCGAAACTATCAGCCGTCAGCAAATTGAAAACCTGCCAACTGTAGCACGTTCATTATCTGATTTCACCAAATTAACTCCTTCTGCTAACGGTTTATCATTCGGTGGTCGTTCAAGTACTTTCAATAACATTACTGTTGACGGTGCATTGTTCAACAATTCATTTGGTTTATCAGGTACTTTAGGTGGCCAGACAAGTTCTCAACCTATTTCGTTAGACGCGATCGACCAGATCCAGGTTGATATCGCTCCTTACGACGTACGTCAGGGTAATTTTACCGGTGCCGGTGTAAACACAGTGGTAAAATCCGGTACCAACGAAGTAAAAGGTACTGCTTATTACTTTGCACGTGGTTCAAAATTGCAAGGTTACCACGTTGGCCCAACCAACCTTAATGTAACTGATGTAAACTACCATACAGATGGTGTTGCCGTGGGTGGCCCCATCATCAAAAATAAATTGTTCTTATTTGTGTCGGGCGAACAGGAAAGAATCACTACTCCACCGTCGGCAGTTTATGTTGCTGGCCGGACTGGTTTAAGCGGTGCTAACGTATCTAACGTACAGGCTTCTACACTTGACCTGATCAAAACGAAACTGGCCGGTTTAGGTTACAATCCGGGCGATTATGAAGGCTATAAATATCGTACTTCAAGCAATAAGTTAACTGCTAAATTGGATTGGAATATCGACAAAAACAACACCTTAAGTGCTAAATATTTCTATCTGAAATCATTTAAAGACCAGCCTGCAAGTAATTCAGGTATCAGCAACAGCGATGGTAAAACATCTGTTGGTTATGGTACTACCCGCGCTCCGGGCCCTAATACTTTACCTTTCTACGGTTCTGGTTATACCATCAACAATAACTTCAACATCGGTATTGTTGAGTTAGATAGCCGTTTCAGCAATAAAGTTTCAAACAAGCTTACTGTTGGTTACTCAGCTTTGAGGGATTTCCGTAGCTTCCTTGGTAGCTCATCAATACCTATGGTCGATATAGGCAACGGTACAAGCGATGACGCAGGTAACGTATTAACTCCGGCTTCTGCAACAGCAACCAGCTTTGGCTCTGAACTTTATACTGCCGGTAACTTGTTAAATACCAATATCTTCCAGTTTTCTGATGATTTAACCATCTTCTCTGGTAAACACGAGTTCACTATCGGTACAAGCAACCAGATCCAGAGCTACACGAACGGTTTCGCTCCTGACTATAATGGTTTATATACCTATAATTCAGCATCTGATTTCTTGAATGACAAACCTGCTGCTGCTTATACTTTACGTTACTCGGCAGTTGGCAGCGGTTTCCCTTATGCTAAAATCAAAGCTTCTATTTACAGTGTTTACGTACAGGACAGGCTTCATTTAACTGATAACTTCCGGTTAACTTATGGTTTAAGGGCAGATTATGATCAATTTCCTACTACTTTGGCCGCAAACAGCAATGCCGCTGCTTTAACTTTCCAGGGTGGTACGCATGTTGACGTTTCTAAATTGCCTAAAAACAGGATCCAGCTTTCTCCGCGTGTTGGCTTTAACTGGGACGTTAATGGCGATGGTTCAACCCAGTTGCGTGGTGGTTCTGGTTTGTTTACCGGTTCGGTTCCTTTCGTATGGATTTCAAACCAGGCTTCAAACAACGGTTTGCTATTCGGTTCAAAAACTGTTACCAAAGCTAACGACCCAACTAACCCAAGCTTAATTTTCAAACCAGACGTAAATGCTTACCGCCCGTCAAATGCAGCAGCAAATACTTCATACGAGCTTGACGTTGCTGATCCCAACCTGAAATATCCAAAAATTTGGAGAACTAACTTAGCTATCGATCAGAAATTACCTGGTGGTATCGTGGGTACTATCGAAGGTGCTTATACCAAAGATATCCGAGCTATCTATCACCAAAACTTAGTATTGTCTGATAGCTATACAACTCTTCCAGGTGTTGAAGGTCAAATTCAGTACACTTCTAAAAATACAACTAGTCCAACTGCAACTAACCCAACTACAGCACAAAATCCATTTATCAATGGTTTGTACTACATGAGAAATACTCACAAAGGCTTCTCATACTTCATTACTGGTCAGTTACAGAAAAGCTTTACAAATGGTTTTGCTGCAAGCGTAGCTTATACTTATACCAAATCGAAAGATGTTAACGACGGCGGTTCAACTGCAAGCACTATCTGGAGCACCAGGTATGTTGCGGGTAACCCAAATACTGATAACCTTTCAAATAGCTCATACGTACAGCCAAACCGTATCATTGCTACTGTATCATACCGTAAACAATACGCTAAAAACTTAGCTACCACAGTTGGTTTAGTATTTGAAGCAGCTAACAGCGGTGCTATCTCGTACATCACAGCTAACGATCCAAACGGTGACGGCGCCACTAACGACTTGATGTATATCCCTAAAAATCAGGGTGACATTATCCTGGTTAAAGCCCCTGCCGGTACCAATGGTGTTGCTGATCCACGTACCGCTGGTCAGATATGGAACCAGTTGAATAACTTCATCAACCAGGATTCGTACTTAAGTGCACACAGAGGCCAGTTTGCTCAGCGTAACGGTGCTATCTTGCCAACTTACAAAAGGTTAGATTTGCACTTTGCTCAGGACTTCATGATCAAAGCCGGTAAAACTAAAAACACTTTAGAGTTTACTTTCGATGTAATCAACTTTACCAACTTATTGAACCGTAACTGGGGTACTTACCAAGTATCATACAGCGGCTTCAACAATGGTGCAACCACTGTGTTAAGGTATATGGGTAAAGATGCTACCACTGGTCAGGCAACTTATTCATTCCCTTATCTTGATGCTAATAACCAGATCCCTGTTACCAAATCATTCCAAAACGATATCAGCTTAGCTTCTCGTTTCCAGGGACAAATTGGTGTAAGGTATATCTTTAACTAATAACTACAGTTAAAAACATATTTAAAGGCCCCAGTCGATTTGACCGGGGCCTTTTTTTGTTAATATTAAATTTATATTTTTTTTATTTGGTATTTATAAATAATAGTTAATTTCAGCTTAATTAATAATTACTTAAATCTTATCAAATGAAAACAGAAAAACATCTCTCCCTCTGGGGTTTCTTCGCTTTGTTAATCCTCGTCTTAGGTTCTTGTAAAAAAAGTGAAGTAAGAAAGTCAGCTCAAAATGATAGTGCTCCCGAAAAAGCAAACAACCAGGTGATCATTCCTCAGGCCCATCCGGCTGATATGGGAGAATACGTTACCTATTATATGAATGATGGCTCGACGGTAGTCCTGCAAAAAGTAAATGATGAATACATTTTAGGTGGTGATATAGTATTATCTGCAAACCAGCTGAAATATATCCAGAACCATAGTTCAACAAAAAAGCTATCGGCGCAAAGTACAGTTAAAGAGCATAGCACCTTTACCTCTAATTTTAATTTATTGTGGCCTGGTGGCAAAGTTTATTATACTATTAATAACCCGGTAAATCAGGGTACTATTAACGCTGCGATATCTTACTGGAGTTCACACACCCAGCTTCAGTTTATTCAAAGGACCAACCAGGCAAACTATATCGTTTTTTCAGGAGCGCCCGCTCAGGGATCCGGCGATTCGCAGCTTGGAATGGTAGGAGGTCCACAACAAATCAGGTTGATAAATAACGTTGATTTTGGCGGGGTTCTTCACGAAATTGGGCACGCTATTGGTTTGATGCACGAGCAGGCCCGAACTGACAGAGGTGCCTATATTAATGTAAATTATGCAAATATCAACAGTAACTGGCGCCCGCAGTACGATACTTATCCCGGACTTAGCGGATATCAAATCGGACTTTTTGATTTCGATTCGATAATGTTATATCCTTCTGATAATCCAGACGCCCGTATAAATGGTAACACGGCTTTTCAGATGACTAAATTAGATGGAACTGAATTTTTCCAACAAAGATATTACCTGTCTGCTGGCGATATTGCCGGTGTGAATTATCTTTACTTTAACAGCTTGTTTGCTAAATTAAGATTCGTTCCTCTGGGCGATCAGATAGATAATGAATATACCGCACACCATGAATATACTGTATATGTTGATTTTTTCCAGGATGCGGCTTGCACAATTCCTAAAACTATTACCTCCCCGATAAGGCTCAATATAACTGAGGGATCCTTAGTTTATTACGACCCTTACCGACCTACGGAAACGATTACTAATTTGAATTATAATATTTCTCCGGGGGTAAATTCAATTCAGTTATATAGCGATATAATAACTCAGGAAATGGGCTTTACATATGATGGTACAGCTACCCCTGGATCCTATATTAAAAGTTATGGAATTGCCGGAGGAATAGGTTATATAGGCAGATATTGATAATAGGTTGAAAATGACTAAGGGTTATTGGCGGATTGATCTGCTAATAACCCTTTTTATGATAATTTTTATTTGTACTCAAACACTCCAAACTCCGATGTCACGGTTACTTTTTTAGTATCTGCCTTTTCTACACGGCCAATGATCTGTGCATCAACACCAAAGCTTTTTGAAATATTGATCAGGTCAGCAGCTATAGCTTCAGGCACATAAAGCTCCATACGGTGCCCCATATTAAATACCTTGTACATTTCCTGCCAGCTGGTTTTTGATTCCTCGTGAATGAGTTTAAACAGTGGTGGTACAGGGAACAGGTTGTCTTTTATAATATGCAAACCTTCTACAAAATGCAATACTTTGGTTTGCGCGCCGCCGCTGCAATGTACCATGCCGTGAACCTGGCTGCGATAGCCATCCAATATCTGTTTAATGATAGGGGCGTAGGTACGGGTCGCGCTTAAAACAAGCTTGCCTGCCGTTACGGTTTCACCGTTGCCAATGTCAATTGCATCGGTAAGGTTTTTACTGCCCGAAAAGATCAGCTCGTAAGGGATGGCCGCGTCATAGCTTTCGGGGAATTTATCGGCAATAGTTTTATTGAAAACATCATGACGGGCAGATGTAAGGCCGTTTGAGCCCATGCCGCCGTTGTATTCTTTTTCATAAGTAGCTTGACCGTATGAGGCAAGGCCTACAATAACGTCGCCGGGTTCAATGCGGTGGTTGGAAATCACATCTTCACGCTTCATACGGCAGGTAACTGTCGAATCAACAATGATGGTGCGTACCAGGTCGCCCACATCAGCAGTTTCGCCGCCGGTTGAGTAAATGCCGATGCCGGCCCCGCGCAGTTCGGCTAAAATTTCTTCGGTACCATTAATGATAGCGGCAATAACTTCACCGGGAATGAGGCCTTTATTGCGGCCGATGGTTGATGACAGCAGGATGTTGTCAGTAGCGCCAACACAAAGCAAATCATCAAGGTTCATGATGATGGCATCCTGGGCAATACCGCGCCATACAGAGATATCACCGGTCTCTTTCCAGTAAGTATAAGCTAATGACGATTTAGTGCCCGCGCCATCGGCATGCATAATATTGCAATACTCAGGATCGTTGGTTAAGATATCGGGTACTATTTTGCAGAAAGCTTTGGGGAAAATGCCTTTGTCGATATTTTTTATGGCATTATGAACGTCATCTTTGGAGGCTGATACGCCACGCTGATCATATCTTTGCGAAGAAATCATGGGCAAATATAATGCTATTAACCTTAATTTTAAGAAAGAGTGCTACTCCTTATACGGAGTTTAAATTATGAGTGTGACCTGATTAATAAAATTGACCGAAATTGTGTTTCTTTGTAAGAAAATCGACTAATACACGTCATTAGTCTGTTTTATCAGCTTAATCGGAAACAATTCGCGCTCATAACTCTTCATCAGCAGAATTGGTAGTATATACTTCTTATGTTAAAAACGCTTTCCTACAAAATAAACCGCTGGCGGTTAAAACGTAATAGTCAACGTAACTTTTTAATTTATTGCAGCGTGTTTGTAGGTTTTATGGGCGGACTGGCCGCCGTTGCCCTTAAGTTTTTAGTGCATTTAATGGAAGAGTTAAGCCGGAATATCTCTTCGCACCTGTATTATCATATAGCCTATGTGTTTTTACCTGCAATAGGCATTTTGGGTACGGTGCTGTATCAGCACCTGATCAATCGCGATAAGATTGAAAAAGGGATAGGTAAGGTGCTCATCAATATCAAAAAGAACCGCTCAAACATCAAAGCCAATAATATTTATTCGCATTTAATAACCAGTTCATTAACCATAGGTTTCGGTGGCTCGGCAGGGTTGGAGGCGCCTATTGTTTGTACGGGTACAGCTATCGGTTCAAATGTAGGTAAGTTTTTTAAGCTTACACCCTATGAAAAAACGGTATTGTTGGCTGCAGGATGTTCGGCGGGTATAGCTGCGGTATTTAACAGTCCTATTGCCGGGGTGCTTTTTTCGCTGGAGATATTAATAGGAGAGATTACCATTCCCACTTTTATACCTTTATTAATAGCATCCGCTACGGGAGTTGTGGTTTCCAAATTATTATACTCGGGGCAATTGTTCCACCTGGTTACCGAAGGCTGGGCAATGAACGCCCTGCCATTTTACGTGCTGCTTGGCATATTAAGCGGATGGATAGCGATATACATATCCAAAGTAGGGGGTAAACTTGAAGGGGGGATCCTAAAAAAACAAAACCGATATGTGAGGGCAGTTGGCGGCGGTGTGATATTAGGGCTGATCATTGCTGTGTTTCCTCAATTGTTTGGCGAGGGATATCATTATCTCACCGAAATTTTAAATGGTAATATCAATGTATTAAAGGAAGAAAGCTTTTTTGCCAACTGGCTTTCCGAACCGCTTGTCATGTTGTTATTTATAGGGGCACTCGTGTTTACCAAGATCATTGCTGCGGGTATTACCATTGGTGCCGGTGGCAATGGCGGTACATTTGCACCCACGGTATTTACCGGCGCTTTCCTGGGCTTGTTTGTGGCTTACGGGGTTAATCAAACCGGGCTGATACATTTAAATACGGTTAATTTTATTGCGGTAGGTATGGCTGGCGCGCTGGCCGGTGTATTGCATGCCCCGTTAACTGCCATATTTCTGATAGCCGAAATTACCGGTGGATATGTGCTTTTTATTCCGCTCATGATCGTATCAGCAATGTCATACATCATATCACGTTATTCATCGCCCCATAATATGTACTGGAGCCAGCTGATTCATCATAACAATATTCATCCGGGGCAGGATTATGGCATGCTTAACAGTATAATGCTTGATAGCATCATAAACCGCAAATATACCCCGGTTGATAAACAAATGCCGGTTGGCGAATTTTACCAGGTACTGGCCAAAACCGATGCTAATATTTTCCCGGTGCTTAAAGGGGACGGGAGTCTTGAAGGTGTTGTATTGATAGACGACATTCGCCGGCGCCTGTTCAATAAAGATATCGCGGATGAAAATATAGCCGATATCATGATTGAACCACCGGCTATAATTGATTATGATCAACCGGCCAGCAGCGTTATGGACACCTTTGATGCCATTGACGTATGGCAGTTACCGGTGGTAAAAGATGAGGTTTTCATTGGCTTTATATCCAAGTCGGCATTGCTATCAAAATACAGGGCTGTGATTATTGAACAGCATAAGGCGAGTGATTTGTTTGCGTAGGAATAACTAAAAAAATGTCATTGCGAGGAACGAAGCAATCGCATGCTATACAGAGTGGTCACGCTTCCGTGCGATTGCTTCGTTCCTCGCAATGACATGATAATACGAATGCCGCTAACGTTTAACATCAGCGGCATTTGTATTTTAAAATCAAAGTTCTATTTAATAAACAACAACTCCCTGAATTTAGGCAGTGGCCATTGGCGGTCATCAACCAGTTGCTCCAGTTTATCAACGTGGTAGCGGATAGGCTGGAAGAATGATTTTACCTTTTCATCGTAATCAATAGCGCGCTGACGAAGGTCGTCGATAACGTTAGCTTTTTTGCGCTCGTTAACCATTTGCTCGGTATTGGTTTTAATGAAGTTCACATGCTCTGAGATCCTGTTAATGATGTCAAGCTGCGAAGCATAAGTTGCTTTATCCAGGCCAATATCTTTTAGTCCTTTTACATTTTCAATCAGTTTGCTTTGATAAGCAATTGCTGCCGGAATAATCACGTTCATCACCATTTCGCCAATTACGCGGGCTTCTATCTGTAGCTTTTTGTAGAAAGCATCAAGTAAGATCTCGTGACGTGCATGCGCTTCACGCACGGTGAACACGCCGGTTTCGGCAAAAAGATGTTCAGACTTATCGTTTATTAAAGCATCCAGCGCTTTTGGTGTGGTTTTAATATTGGGTAAACCTCTTAGCGCAGCTTCTTTTTCCCATTCTTCGCTATAACCATTTCCCTCAAAGCGGATGTTTTTTGATTCTTTGATGTACTTTTTGATCACCATTAATAAAGCCAGATCTTTTTTCTCGCCTTTTTTCATCAGCTTATCTACATCGTATTTGAATTTTTTAAGCTGATCGGCAACGATAAGGTTAAGAATGGTCATCGGGCTGGCCGAGTTGGCTGATGAACCTACTGCGCGCAGCTCAAACTTGTTACCGGTAAAGGCAAAAGGTGAGGTACGGTTACGGTCGGTATTATCGGGTAAAATTTGCGGAATCTTAGGGATGCCCTGCCATAACAGGTTTTCTTCTTTGATTTTTTTGCTGATGCGGGATGTTTCTATCTCATCAAGCACGTCGCTAAGCTGGCTGCCCAAAAATATAGATATAATGGCCGGAGGGGCTTCATTGGCGCCTAAACGGTGGTCATTATTAACTGATGCAATGGATGCTCTTAACAGATCAGCATGCTCGTGTACCGCTTTTATGGTATTCACAAAAAAGGCCAGGAACATGAGGTTGTTTTTAGGCGTTTTGCCCGGCGATAACAGGTTTTTGCCGGTATTGGTTATCAGCGACCAGTTATTGTGCTTGCCCGAACCATTAAGACCTGCGTATGGTTTTTCATGAAGTAATACCTTAAAGTTATGGCGCCTGGCAACACGGTCCATCAAATCCATTAACAGTTGGTTATGGTCGATGGCGAGGTTAATCTCTTCATATATCGGTGCACATTCAAACTGGGATGGAGCAACCTCATTATGGCGGGTTTTAAGCGGGATGCCTAATTGCAATGCTTCGGCTTCCATATCCTGCATGTAAGCATACACGCGCTCAGGTATCGAGCCAAAGTAATGATCTTCCAACTGTTGGTTTTTGGCCGACATATGACCGAATAAAGTGCGGCCGGTTAAATAAAGATCGGGACGGGCATTAAATAAGGCCAGGTCAACCAAAAAGTATTCCTGCTCAATACCTAATGATGCATTTACTTTTTCTATGCCTTTATCAAAATAATGGCAAACATCAACGGCCGCTTTATCAAGCACGTTCAGTGCCTTTAATAAAGGTACTTTATAATCAAGCGCTTCGCCGGTGTACGATACGAACACTGTTGGGATACACAGGGTACGCGCCATTAAAAAGGCAGGTGAAGAAGGGTCCCAGGCAGTATAACCGCGGGCCTCAAATGTATTACGGATGCCGCCGCTCGGGAAGCTTGAGGCATCAGGTTCCTGTTGTGCAAGGGCGTCGCCCGAAAAACGTTCTATAGCGCCGCCATCTGCAGTGGGCTCAAAAAAAGCGTCATGTTTTTCGGCCGTAGTGCCGGTAAGCGGTTGAAACCAGTGTGTATAATGGGTTGCGCCTTTGCCTAAAGCCCAGGCTTTCATTGCCGAGGCTATCTGTTCTGCCAGGTCGCGCGGGATCGGCTCACCTTTTTCAATTGAATTTACAATTCCCTGGTAAGCCTCTGATGAAAGGTATTCTTTCATCTTCTTTTTATCAAAAACATTCGATCCGAAATAATCGGAAATTTTTGGTGAAGGCGGTTTTACTTCAGGGATAGTTCTTGAAAGTACATCCTGTAAGGCTTTAAAACGAATATTGGACATATTTTATGAGGTTTAAATAAAGGTTAGTGTTCAAAAATATAACTATCCTTTAAAATATCGGGCAAAATTAAGTGAAATATAACATACCACCTAATCATTAAAAAACTGATATAATTTAAAGGAAAGTCTTAAATCTTCTAAAAGGTCTGCCTGAAATCAATAAAATCGTGTTTTTTTAATGTTTTTGGGCAATTTTTTGCTTTTAAAACTGATTAATTGGTATTTTAAACTGTAAAAATTAGATTTTTCAATTTTTTTAATGATGAAAATGAATTTATATTGAAAATATCATTTTTAAATGTTTAAAAAATGACATTATTAGAGCCTTATTTTTGCAATTTTCATAATTTTTTAATTTTTTGCCATTAATTTATCATTAATAATTTGTTATTCTTAAAAATACTACCTAATTTCAGAAAATAATTTACGAAAACACACCAATTATTATGCTTTTTATAAAAAAAATGAAAAAGATTAGAGGCGTGATTGAGGATTTGGAGGTGAAAAGTGTTTTGTAATTCAGGATAGCAATCAAACTAAATTTAAATACAACAATCAAACTAATTAATTTTTAAAAAACAATCAAACTAAATTAAACGATGAAAGTAGGTTCTACAAAACACAACTTCCTAAGTGCAGTCCGACAGCTGACACGTGAAAAATGGGCGCTGGGAGCAACCATTTTTACAGGGAAAATGATTGGCTTATTGCTGGTGTTTGCCGCAATGATGGTTTTGCCGGGTGTATTTGGCACAAAAGCTAACGCTGCCGAAACGTACACCGCCCATGAAACAGCGTTAATTAACACGGTTAATACTGTTTGGACACTGGTTGCTGCCTTTTTGGTATTTGGTATGCAGGCGGGTTTCGTTATGCTCGAGGCTGGTTTCGCCCGTAAGCGCGAAACAGTGAACGTGCTGATGGAGTGTATTTTTGATACTTGTCTTTGTGGTTTGCTATTTTACGCTATAGGTTATGCCTTTATGTTTGGCAACGGTAACGGCTTTATTGGCTGGGGTGGTGCTGATGGCAAAACCTGGTTCTTCCTTCAAAATACACCTGAAACTTATGGTTCAACCGGTATCCCGGTATTGGCACATTGGATTTTCCAGTACGCTTTTGCTGATACCTGCTCAACCATCGTATCTGGCGCTATGATCGGTCGTACCAGTTTCCGTGGCGATATCCTTTACAGTATCGGTATTACCGGCTTTATCTATCCTATTATCGGTCACTGGGCTTGGGGTCCGGATGGTTTCCTTGCTACCATGGGAACTTCGGGATTCTTCAAATCAATAAGCGCTCAGCCTTTCCGTGACTTTGCAGGTTCAACAGTAGTACACACCATTGGTGGTGTGGCTTCTTTGGCAGGTGCAATGGTATTAGGCCCACGCTTGGGTAGGATATTTGCCCGCGATGATAAAGAAAAAGGCGGTTTGCCTCCAGGTCACAACTTATTGGTTGCTGCTGTAGGTGGTTTCTTACTTTGGTTTGGTTGGTATGGTTTTAACCCTGGTTCAACGCTATCAGCAATGGATATGCAGGGCATAGGCCGTGTTGCTGCAAACACTACGCTTGCTGCCTGCGCTGGCGGTTTTACTGCTATGCTTGCTGCCTTATGGTTTGGCCCAACAAAAGGCAAATTTGATTTGGCCTTTACTATTAATGGTTTCCTTGCAGGTTTAGTTGCTATTACCTGCCCTTGTTACTGGGTTAGTCCGTTTGGCGCTATCATGCTTGGTGCTATTTCAGGCTTCATTATCTTCGGCGGTGTTTACCTTATTGAGTGGTTCCGTATCGATGATCCGGTTGGTGCAGTATCAGTACACGGCTTTAACGGTATCTGGGGTACTATTTCATTAGGTTTATTCGCGTCAGGTCAATATGGTGCTACAGGCCCAACAGGTGCTGATAACTCTGCTCCGGTAACAGGCTTGTTTTATGGCGGTGGTTTTGATGTATTAAAAGCTCAGCTGATCGGTAGCCTTACTATTACCCTTGCAGTATTCGTGGTTTCATATGTAATGATGTTTGTGATCAACAAATTAGGCCATCCATGGAAATTACGTATCGAAGAGCATGGTGAAGCAGGTGCCGGTGGTATCGACGTATTTGACCACGGTATCGAAGTTTACCCTGTTCAGGATGATGAGATTAGCTTAAGCGGCCTTTTTGATAATGGCGCTAAGGTTGCTTCTGAAGCCTAAATAGCTCGGTACAGTACCTGAGAAAGATATTTGATGCCTTGTGCGGTTGGTGAAGTGGGATGTTTTGATTGACGTTGCCGTTGCCAGCCGTACAGGGATTTTTTATGCCGGCACATAAATGATCCTTTTAATTACAAGGTGTTGATAATCAAATAGTAATAGCGTGGTTGCCCCCAAAAATAACAATTAACAAATAGTTTATCAATTCACAATTAAATCGTTATCATGAAAAAAGTATTTCTACTCTTCTCATTATTTTCAATTGCGGCCTTTACGGTTAAGGCCCAGGACACTGTTAAAACAACCTCAGATTCCCCTCTGGTGATCTACGGTTCGGTAGATACCTATTATAAATATGATTTTTCTGATAAGGGTTCACAAATCCCTACCAGTTTTGCAAGCGATCATAATTCAGTATCAATTGGTATGATTGACCTGGGTTTGAAGAAAAAAGTTGGCAAAGCGGCTTTTGTTGGTGAGCTTTCATTTGGTCCGCGTGGCCAAAGCCAGTCGATCCCAAATGGCCCCGATGGTGATTCATTCCACATTCAGAACTTGTACGTGTCATATGATCTAACCGATAAATTAAACCTTACAGGTGGTTATATGGCTACCTTTATTGGTTATGAGGTTATCAGCCCGGTAGGTAACTTTAACTATTCTACTTCGTATTTATTCACTAACGGTCCGTTCCAAAATCCTGGTGTTAAATTAACTTACGCGTTCAGCGATAAGGTAAGTTTAATGGCCGGTATTTTTAATGATACCTGGAACTATTATACTTCAGCACATAAGGTAAATACTTTCGGCTCACAGTTGTTCGTGTCTCCTGTAAAAGGATGGACTGCTTATCTTAACCTTGCTACCGGAAGCACTTCAGGTACCGAAGTTGATTTAACAACTGCTTATCAAATTACCGACGCCTTTAAACTGGGCTTAAACGGTGCTACTTATTCGGCTCCGCATGATGGCGGTGGTTTTAGCGGTGTTGCTTTATATCCGCAGTTGGCTGTGTCAAAAACAGTAACTTTGGGTTTAAGGGGCGAATATTTCAAAACTAAAAAAGGTGAATTGGCAACTTTTGGCCCCCCTCCGGGCGAAAATGTTAAGGCATTTACCTTTACCGCAAATATCAAATCAGGCCCGCTTACTTTCATTCCTGAAATCAGGTTAGATCACGGCTCGTCTACTTCATTCATTAACCACTCCGGCGATCCTTCAAAATCAGCCGGCCAGTTTGCTGTAGCTGCTGTGTACGCGTTCTAAAAAAAATTAATTTAATCTATTTTTATCGCGAGCCGTTCCGGGTTTATCCGGAACGGCTTTTATATTTGTTAAATGAAAAAGATACTATTAGGCTTTGTTGGTCTCCTTTTTTCGTCAGGCGCTTTTGCGCAGAAGGATTCGCTGGCTTTTGATGAAAATAACAAGTATATCTATTATAAAACGGCAGAGCAGCCCGGCGCTATAGCTGATACGCTTTATGACAGGGGCCTGTATTTTTTTAAGAAGGCTTATCCGGCAAAAGTGCTTAAGTTGACCAAGGCCGATAAGGATGGCAATGCGCTTACCGGTGCCGGGGCTTTTTTGATTAATAAAAAGGGTTTAATGGGTAATAGTGAAGGTGGCGAGATAGCTTATACGCTTAGGATAGAGGTGAAAGATGGTAAGTATCGTTATTGGCTGACTGATTTTGTGTATCAGCCCTATCAGCGGAACCGTTATGGTAATGTTGAATTAATGCATGGAAAAGATGTTGCCCTTGAAAAAGCATCGGAAAAATTATCAAAGGCTGATTTTAATGCTTGTTTAAACCAGGTAGCGATTAACAGTAAGCACGTGGGCGATAATTTGAAAGTTTATATGCTCAAAACTTCGTCGCTTGAAAAACATGACGTGAAAAAAGTGAAAAGGGTTTCAACCAAGGAATGGTAATTCTCTTGATTTTGCAGTTGCAGGTTTGCAGCGGGCAGTAACTAATGCGCAAGATGAAATAAAAGAGCCGCACGCTGTAAAGAGTGCGGCTTATTTTTTATGTTGTTAATTGGGTTTAATCAGGTAGGGGTAGGATCTGGTTACAATTCCTCGTCGTGCTGGCTGATATCAAGGCCCGCGAGTTCTTCTTCAGGTGTTACACGTAATGTGCTGATCATGTCGGTGATCTTTAATAAAACAAATGAGCCAAAGAAGGCAAAAGCCGATACGCCTACAAGTGTAATTAAATGAATAATGAAGAGGTGGGTTTCGCCGTAAAATAAACCATTGCCGGTTGTATTGGCGGAGTTTACGTTTTGGTGTGCAAATACACCGGTTAATAACATGCCTACCATGCCGCCTACGCCATGGCATGGGAATACATCGAGGGTATCATCAATGCTGGTTTTTGTCCTCCAAATCACAACCAGGTTACTTACAACTGCTGCTACGATGCCGATAATTAATGAATGGGGAATAGTTACATAGCCCGCTGCAGGGGTGATAGCCACCAAACCTACAACCGCGCCGATACAGGCACCTAATACACCTGGTTTTTTACCGCGAAGGATATCAAAGAACATCCAGGCCATAGCTGCTGCAGCTGATGCCGTAGTGGTTGTTGCCAAGGCAGTTGCGGCCAATGTACCCGAACCTAATGCCGAACCTGCGTTAAAGCCAAACCAGCCAAACCACAATAAGCCTGTTCCTAATAATACATAACTGATCCGGGCCGGATTGTGTGATGTTTCATTACGGCCCTTTAAATATATGGCTGATGCCAAAGCTGCCCAGCCTGCACTCATGTGCACCACGGTGCCGCCGGCAAAGTCAAGTACGCCTTTTCCGAAAAGGAAGCCTTTTGGATGCCAGGTGGCGTGAGCTAATGGTGCGTATATAAACACCATAAACAGGCAAAGGAAGATAACATAAGAGTTGAAGCGGATCCTCTCGGCAAAAGCGCCGGTGATGAGGGCTGGGGTGATAACCGCAAATTTTAGTTGGAACATAGCAAATAGTATCAGCGGGATAGTTGGGGCCAGTTCCCAGGTGGCGTTGCCTAATGTGCCTTTCATCATAAAGAAAGTGCCGGGATTACCAATAAAGCCACCAAACTCATCTTCGCCAAAGGCAAGGCTAAAGCCGAATATTACCCATATAACAGTAATTACACCCATACAAACAAAGCTTTGCAGCATGGTTGACAATACGTTTTTTTTGCTCACCATACCACCATAAAAAAATGCCAGGCCAGGGGTCATGATCAGTACAAGGGCGGTACTTACTAATAGCCAGGCGGTATCACCTGTATCAATTTTGCTGTCTTTAATGGTTGTAAGTGTAACTGAAGGGTATAGAAGGGCTAATACAATTACAATTAAAAGTATGCCGAAGGGTATGAATTTTTTCATGTTTTGGGTTTAAGGGAGGAAAAATGAAGATTTGAATAATACTGCCCAGTATCCAATCAAAAATACCGGACAGCATTAAAACTAAATTTTTTTAAAAAACAATAAATCCTGCATGCTTAATCAGAGCATGAGGGTTGGTTTATTGTTTTTTGCCTACCAAAAATCGTGAAACGGAAAAAGGATGAGTTTACGGAACCGGGAGAGTTTACTCGTATCCAGTCCGCAAATGAAATCAAGGTATTTAAATTTAATGGCGTAGCCGCCGAGCGTTGCTACAAAGGCCTGTAAAGAATGTGCACCCCTATGTTGGTGTATATTAATAGCGGGCGTGAGCGCATTATTGAGTGTGAATTCAAAATTTAACGGGCGGTGATGCGGTATTGTCGCGGATACCGTGGTTTTTTTTGTGGTTTTGTGGTAATAATGGTATAATTCACCCTTAGCGGACGCAGTGAATCCGCTAAAGAGTAAAAAAAATAAGGCGATAAGTTTATAAAGCCTGTTAACCATATCTAAAAGTAATAAAAAAATAAAATAACTGCACTTTTTTTTAAAATATTTTAAGTTTTTAATGATTTATATATAAAAATTGTGTTTAAATGAATGTTTTTGTGCTGTTTTTGTTTAATTGATAAAAAAAATTGGTTTGGTTATTGATTTTTGAACAGAATATTATGATTTGATGGTTTTTGTGAGAAAATGAAAATTTGATGAAAAATTAGACGAAATTTTTTTCGATAAATTTAGTTTTATACAAAATATAATATAAGTATATCCGTTATAATTGAAATTTAATTCTGAAACTATGCTTATCACCAAATTTGATTTGTACAATGCCGAGTGGCTCGACCTTGTATTTGACCATCGCAACAAAAATTACGGCGCTTATGAATTAAGACAAAGCTATGGGCGTACCATGACAAAATCCATGGGGATCGCCTTTGCGGCAGTAGCCCTTTTATCGGCTGCAACCATTATTTTTAAGGCAAAGCCGAAGCCAATTGATAATAGGCGGATAATAGAAGTAAAACTTGATCCTTCCATCCCCAAACCACCTGTTGAGGCTAAACCCAAGCAACCGGATGCTCCTGCTCCAATGGAGCATCAAAAGCCGGCTGCCCCGGTTGAAGCAAAAGGATTCACCACGCCGCATATAGTTCCAACTGATCCGCCAACAGACCCGCCAACTATTACCGATTTGAAAGATGCAGCTATTGGGCCGGCTGATGTAAAAGGAACTCCTGGGGGAAACACTGTTATTGAGCAGCCTCAGCAAGGGGGAGGTGGCGGTGGCGCCGGAAAAGGAGAGGAGGTTGTTACTGATTTCGGTGGGCTTGAGGTTATGCCCGAACCTGTTGGCGGGGCTGCAGCCTGGGCTAAGTTTTTGCAAAAAAACCTACGCTTTCCGGGAGCCGCACAAGATGCGGGTGTTTCAGGCAAAGTTCTTCTGAGTTTCATTATTGAAAAAGATGGCACTTTATCAAATATAAAGGTGGACCGTCCAGCAGGCTATGGTTTTGATGAGGAAGCTTTACGTGTACTTAAATTAGCCAAAGCCTGGAAGCCGGGCGTGCAAAACGGCCAGAATGTACGGGTTAGGTACAGTATCCCGATAAGCTTTCAGTTAGCGACAGAAGAATAGGTAATAATTTGCTGTGTGTTTTTAATTAAATGTGTGTTATATAGTAGCTAACTGTTTCGGCCCCGCTTACGCGGGGCTTTTTTTTATCCATCATGCCTCCCGGAAGTTGTTTAAGAACAGATAAAACATTTTTGGTAGAGACGCATAATTGCGTCTCCCATAGGACAAGCCGGTTTGTAGGTCATTAAGTTCAGGAATTTGCATGTGGGAGACGCATGTGATGCGTCTCTACATAAAAAACAAAATTCGTCATTGCGGGTAGCCACCCTGGGGAACCCGGAAAAAGTTGCGGTGATGTATAAAATAGGTTTTAGTGATGGTGCGCGGGAGCCGCGTTAGTGATAGGAGCGGATACCGGCCTTGTGGCTAATGCCTGTGCAGTATGAGCGTATAGCACGGCCGCAGGCAACGCCCATACATATAATATTGACCAGGAGAACGCATTTAATGATCAGTAATTTACTGTCGCGTTATTTAAGTAATGAAGTAATGGTGCCTTTTTTTATAAGATCTTCATCAGGCTGTTTTTAAAAAGCCTCTTAATACCTCATTATATAAAGACTGTGCCGAAACTATCGCCGAGTATTTTCCACTTTCCGTTATTACAATAAAGGGATCTTCATTGGCGAACAGGGCGTTTGTTTGTTGCTCATTATCCCAGTTTTTGTCTATCTGTTTTTTTATCAGTACCGGCTTAAATAAATTATCAAGGTGTACGGTGCTGATATGCTTTGCGCCGCCCGTGCTTTCAATAGTTTGGCCAAGTTCGTTCTGTAAAAGTTGCTCGGCTAATAATTCGTTAGGTAAACCGGTGGTGTTTGAAAATGCCATCCAGGCGTGGCTTAGGGCAAGTATACCCTGCATCCAGGGCGGTGGCGGCGGCGGAGGATAATAACTGGCAGGCGGCAAGACGGCTAATGGACCTAATAATGCCCATTGCGCGGCAGCCGCACGGGCGGCATAAAAGGTTCTTAAGTATCGCGGGTCTTCTTTTAGCAGCTGTTCCAGCAGGTCGCCGGGACGGGCCCAGCCTAAATAAGTTTGCTCTCTTGCTTCGACAGTTGCTACAAAAACAATTTTATCGGGCTTTTTTAGGCGGTCGGCGCCGGCCAGCAAAACTAATAACCGGGTTTCCCACCAGGCATGGCCATCTTCAAGGTCGATCACCGCGACGCCCGAAGAGGTGGCCGCGCGCAGTGTTTCGAGGATATTGGAGGTGCCGCTATCTGCAACATACTGTCCCCGTACCCCAATATTGGCGGGTACGGTAAAACCCGAATTTGACAGTTGCTGGATTTTTGAAAAGTCGATCTTGAGGTCGCCATAGCCTATGCTACCCCCGCGCTCAATAACTACATTGAGGATTGCGAGGACGATAGGGAGCAGGCTAAGGATAAAAATACCGATCAAAACGGTGTTATTGGCCGAGTCGGCAGGCCAGCCTGTATAAACACGGAGCACCCCCGTGAGCAGCAGAAGTACCAATAAAACAACAACGGCGGTAATGATACTCACCTTTGGCGTAAACGGCCAAAAACTATGATCGCGCGGTTTCATTTATTTCGCCAATTGTGCTTGTGTAAATTCTAATTGCTGGTTGGTATGGTTTTATTGTTGTTAGATGAATGAAATTATATATAAATTATTGAAAAGCAATGCGTTAAATCACGTTTTAGGTGTACGGTTTTTACGCGAATGTAAAAAGCGGCGTTATTTTACTGACAGCTGAGCCTGAACAGAATTATTTTGCAACTTCAGGAGCCGCCTGTGCCATTTCCCTTATAGAAACCCAACCGTAAGGGCTGTTTTTATACCTTACAAAAACGGTCATTGACCTCCCCCGGCCTACAGACGGCTTGTCGCCATTTACCGGGGTTGCCCTGAACGCGAATATGCAGGTTTCGATAATGGTGTTGCCATTAAAGGCGGTACTTTCAACCTGGTTCTGGATTAATTCCATCCTGGATGTACGGAACATGGCCGTTAACTGCCGGGCCAGCTGCGCGCGACCGGTAACCACATTGCTACCGCCAAAATATTTAACAATATCGGGATGGTGCAGCGCTACTATAGCCTTTACATCACTGTGAGCAAAAGCCGCGGTAAAAGCGGCCTTGGTTTTTTCAAGAGCATGTTTGTCGGCGGCAAGGTTATCACTTTGGGGGGCTGTTGAGCAGCCGCAAAATATTAAAGCGATGAAAATAAGGTAGCGTAATATTTTCATACCGGTTATTGGTTTTTGATAACAAAATAGCGAATGTTAACGGTATGGGTTTTGGGAATTGATGATTGTATTGGGATAATTGACGAGATGTAGGTTGGGAGGGATGAGAGGGGCGGATATTGATATAGCGTGCATTGAATCATTATAATTTATTTACCCATAATACTTTACCATAGGTTTCATTTGTTAACTTTATGAATCAATCTTAACCTATATATGAAAATACTTACCGAACCCATCGGGAGCATTCCGCGCCCGGTTTACTTGCAACAAGCCATGACAGCCTTTGCAGGCGGACAAATTAAAGCCGACGAATTAAATAACCTGTTCGATCGGGCTACGCGCGAAACTATTCAGGAACTGGAAGCAACAGGTTCGCCCGTGATTAGTGATGGCGAGCAATCAAAACCAAGCTTTGTTACTTACCCAATGCAGGGTTTTAAAAACTTTGCCGCTGATGGCGTGGTGATCCCCTTTGCTGACGGGCATACCCGCCAGTTACCCAAACTAACCGCCGGCCCATTTCATTACACTACTTTTGCAAATTCATACCTAAACCAAGCCAAAAAGTATGCTACTTTGCCGGTGAAGCAGGCTGTTATTTCCTGCTCGGCCATGAGCCTGCTTTATCCGCAGGAGGGCATCGACGGTTATTCGCGCGATCAGTTCCTTACCGATTTGGTGAACGATGCGGTGTATGATATCCGCTCATGCCTTGAAAGTGGCGCTTATAATGTACAAATTGATTTTACCGAAGCCCGCCTGGCCATTAAGTTAGATCCCAGCAAACAACTGCTATCGGCTTTTATCGACCTCAATAACCAGGTACTTGACCGCTTCACTGCCGAAGAACAGAAGAAGATAGGCGTACACACTTGCCCCGGCGGTGACCATGACTCAACCCATAGCGCCGATATTTCTTATACGGAACTGCTCCCGCTGCTGTTTAAACTCCACGCCGGTAATTTTTACCTGGAATATGCAGCAGAAAAGGATAAGAAAACGGTGCTTAATGCTATTAAAGAAAACCTTGGAGCAGACCAGCGGGTATTTCTTGGTGTTACCGATGTGATTAATCCCAAAATAGAAACTGCCGAAGAAGTAAGCGACCTGGTCCTGGAAGCTGCGCAGGTGATTCCTGTTCAACAACTGGGGACTACCGACGATTGCGGTTTTTCGCCATTTGGTGATGATACTTCAACTGCGAGGGAAATTGCTTTTGCCAAGATCCGCGCCAGGGTTGAGGGGACTAAGTTGGCGGAGAAGGTATTGGGGAGGTAGAAGGTTTAAATATCTGATACTGGTTCAAGTTTAGCGGTAGCATAACCCGGACCTAAAACAATGTAAGCGTCCTGCTTGCGGTTTAAGTTGATATTTTTTTTATGGATTTGGGTTAAGCTGAAAGCTTAACCCATTTTAGGACGATGTTACGCCGTTGCTAAACTTTGACCAGTAAACGATTCTTCAAAAATTATTTTACCGCTATTTTCTTATCATACTCAGCCTGCAGTTCATTTATTTCATCGTAATAATTCTTCTTATCAGCAAAAACCATCGGATTATAAGCGCTGCCGGGCTTGTGTTTGCTGAGGAGATCAAATTGGGAACCATGGGATGCAACCCAGATATCAAATTTTAAATCCTTCATTGCTTTTAAGGTATACGCATAGTCTTTAGCGATGTTAGGGTAAGAAGGTATATCTGAAAACTTTTTATCGGTAACGATAGTGGGCATGTTGGCGATCAAAACCCTGTAGTTTCGTTTATTATCTTTTGCATCAAATAAATAGCTGCAGGAACCTTTGGTATGGCCCGGATGGTGAAGTATAGTTAGTTTCATGTTACCCAGCTTAATACTATCGCCGTTGTGTAAAATACGGTCTGCTTTTACAGGCCTGAATGTGCGCACATCCCCTTTAAGATCATAATCGGAAAGACCGCCATCGGCTGCTACCGCCGCGTCGCCTTCATCTACCATCATTTTGGCTTTTGTGATCTTCTTTATCGCCGCCATAGCGCCCATGTGATCAAAGTGTGCCTGCGTTGTTAAAAGAATTTTTGTGTCTGAAATCCTGAATCCCAGGGTTTTGATATTTGCTGTGATTTGCTGTTCGGAAGACGCAAGCCCGGTATTGATCAGGATATTGCCTCCGGAAGTGGTGATGAGATAACAAGCCAGATCGGCAGTGCCTACATAATAAAGATTGCCTGCGATTTGAAAAGGCGGAAAGGAGCGGGTCCATTCCGGGTGCTTTGCTGCTGATGGTTCCAGTACCCTTTGCGCCTGGACTATTAAAGCGTTGCAGAAAAATAATAACAGGATAAGCGTTCGTTTCATTTCATCAATCTTTTAAAGGTGAAAGGATTTATTTATGCGCGCATGGTGATGCAACAAAAATGCAACAAACTCGAAAGTATTTGCAACATACGCGTAAGTGTTTTTTTTACCGGTAATGTAGCTTTGTAAGCTAATTGCATGTGCGTTATAGCCCCGGCAACAAAGCCTGCAATTTACACTAAACCTAATATCCATTAAATACCCTATGAAAAACACTTATCCATCCGGGCTTTATAGCCTATCGTTTAATGCTTTGAAAATCAGTAAATTAATTGCCATTGCAGGTCTACTGCTTTTTGCCGCTTGCAAAAAGGATGCGCCGTCTGTAACTAAAACAAACAATGGTACAGATACAACCGGTAAAGGAACAGGTACCGGAACAGGAACAGGTACAGGTGGAGGAACGGGTATCATTATTGATACCCTAACCCCCAGCAAAGTTGCTGTTGCCGCTTTAGATGATGAGGTAAATACCTTTATGACTACTTATGATGTACCTGCGGTATCCGTAGCGATTACCAAAGGCGAAAAGCTGGTTTACCTGAAAGCTTACGGCGTAAGCGATAAATCTAAAGGTACCAAAGCTGTTATTAGCGACCGTTACCGGTTGGCCAGCTGTTCAAAACAATTCACGGCGGTTGCCATCATGAAACTGCTTGAGCAGGGCAAAATAAAACTATCGGACAAAGTATTTGGCGATGGCGCTATTTTAGGTAAAACCTATGGTACTAAAGCCTATGGCTTACACATTGCCGATATTACGGTTGATGAATTGCTGCACCACACCTCGGGCGGCTGGGGGAATGAAACAGATGACCCGATGTTCAGTAACCCGACAATGACGACGGCACAGCTCATCACCTGGACTTTAGATAACCGCCCGCTCGATCATGTACCAGGTACCAAGTACGACTATTCTAACTTTGGATATTGCATATTGGGGCGTGTAATAGAAAAAATTACCGGGCAAACCTATGCTGAAGCTGTAAAAACGTTGGTTTTAACTCCAATCGGAATTACGGATATGACCATTGGCGGTAACACACTGGCCGATAAACAGGCCAAAGAAGCTACCTATTACGGTCAATCCGGAGAGGATCCTTATGCTTATAATATTACGCGGATGGATGCGCACGGGGGCTGGGTTGCTACCGCTGCCGACCTGGCCAGGTTCCTGGTTTATATTGATAAATTCCCCGTAAGGCCAGATATCCTTACCCCGGCTTCGCTAACCACCATGTATACCGGCTCAACGGCCAATGCGGGTTATGGATGCGGCTGGGCCATTGCAGGCGATAGCTATTTTCACCAGGGAAGCCTGCCGGGTACGGCTACAGAACAAGCCCGTTTGGGTAACGGGTTTAATTTTGTGATCCTGACCAATACACGCAGTTTCAAAGCTAATTTCGATTTTGCCCTTGATCAGATCTTCTGGAAGGCGTTCGCCAAAAATCCAACCTGGGCTACAGGGGATCTGTTTCTTAAATAGTAATAGTTAATAGTTAAGTGGTTACATCCCCTCGCCGGTTGGGAGACCGGTGGGGGATGACTTATTTTTGCTTCAGTTTTGCAAAGAAATCGGTAATAGTGCCAATAACCGCGCATGGCGAATTGGCCGGGCAGTTACTAACTACGGGAACATAAAAAATCCTTCGGCTACCGGCCTGCCCGTCGGGGCTTATCTCTACAACGTAGGTTTCCTCACTGATACCGCCGCAATTACACTCCTGCTTGTTGATGTTTTCGAAATTTTTTGCGGTCAGCTTGCTCATGAAGTTGTTCATGGCGGCATCAGCTATGTATTTACCGTTTTCGACTGATAAAGGTTTGCCTATTTGCGCATGAGGTACTTTTTTAAAGTAATAACACTTAGCTGCCAGAAGTGTTATAGCCTTAACCTTATGGTCTTTTTTGTGGTGCGGATTGTACCGGTAGATGATAACCTGCTTTGAATTTAGGTTTGATGGAGATTGGCTGGCGGTTTGAGCAAACGAGTTCCCGGTGCTTATGATAAGCAAGGCTGTTGATATTATTTTTATGAATATTGACATGGGTTAAGCCTTAAACACTTTTGCCAAGAATCTGCCGTGCCTCTATGCCTGCGGCTGTCTTAGTTATGTTCGATTTGGTAATTGGTTGAATAAAATTAGGGAATGGCAATTGTTTTTGTTGCTGTAAGGTCACGGGTACGCCACGCTTTTTGCCGGCGCTGCATATTTGCGCTGGTAGGGATTTAGTTAGTCGTCAATTGAATTATCTTCAATTACAGGATCACACGGCGACAACAATATGTCTTCGTGTTCTGTGATGATGCCCTTCGCTAATCTAAAAACCCTGTATTTATTCCAGAAAGCTTCATCTTCCGGGAGTCTAACATACAACAATCCATAACTTGATGGAGCTAATTCTGCCACCTTTTCATAAATTTCGATCACAGATTCAAGATAGCCCAATCTATGATTATGACTGCCGCCGATGAAATAAACAAATGAGCCATTCATTCGTTTAAGTTCAATGAATTGATTATGAATATCAAAGTCAGTGATTAAAGGTTTCATCATTTCTTGAAATTGCTCCAAATTGTTTATCACAGAGCGTTCTTTAAAAGTAGAATCTAATTCCACTGATATCCACCCATTAAATTCAATCATTTCATTAATATTTTAATTGTCAGTTTTACTACATACTCTTTCGAATGCGGTTTGCTACCGCAAAGCTATAGAAAAGGTAACTCTTTTTTTGCTTAAGTACTCTTCGTCTTGTTTGTGACCTAAACGGGGGCCACAAGCGAGGACACTTGCGGCAGCGGGGGATTGGCAATTGTTATTGTTAGCATCTTATTTCACAATAAATCAAAATTTCAAAATAAATAACCACTTGTGGTCTTTCTTTTTGAAATAATAGATTATACGACGCTGACTGTTTAGTGAATCATATGCTATCGTATCAGCATTAATTTTCATTAGGTTTTTGCCAATGATTTGGCATTCCAGTTTGGGTTTTAGATCAAAGGCTTCAAAGAAATCCCGGATCCTGGAAAACTCTTCTCTTTTATATTCAAGCCAGCCTTCGGATTTTAAAAAACTAACGCTATTGAGCGAGCCATCTTTGTCAAAGTTTTCGATACTTTTTATATGGTAATTATTCTTTTTGTATCTTATTGACTCATTTAAAGGAGGTTGTGGAAAAATTTTTTCTACCACAATAGCTGTTGTTCGCTCTTTAACCTGAATCTTATGCGGTTCGCCGAATAAGATGATTGTTAGCAGAAATATCAAATGGTTTTTCATCCTTTGGTTTGTTGGTACCCTGTAGCTTCATGATATGCTAAGTTATTTAAAATGCTTTACAAAGTCACGAGTACACCACGCTTCTTGCCTGCGCTGCATACTCGCGCCAGTTGGGGGGAATGGCAATTGTTTTTGTTGCTGTAAGGTCACGAGTACGCCACGCTTTTTCCTGCTGCTGTATATTTATGCCGGTAGGGTGGTTTTGTTTGACATGTGATAAGCAGCTAATATTACTTGTATCTTATCTCAGTGGGCTAAATAAATCTATTAGTTCAGTTATTCTAGAGGAAAATTGATTTCTTTCATTTTCACTGATCTCTGGAAAAATAATTGCTAATTTTAATATGGGGATTACTTGATCCCCCATTATTAATACAGATTGAGTGTTTGAAATTTCATCCCACATATAGGTAACAAACCAGTAAGCAATTTTCGAAGACGTAACTCCTCTTAAAAATGTATCCAATGAATCTTTTTTACCGTCTCTTTTAACCCTTGTAGTATAAGATTCAACTAATTCTTTCGTCGAACTAGGTGATTTAGAACTATATTTTGCAAATAGATTTAAAGCTCTATGTGTTAATCCTATGTTTCCAGATGCGTGGTCAAAAATGGCTTTAACGAAAAAGATTATGTCATCACTAGATAAATGACTTTCACTATCTTTATCAATTGCAAGGTTCATTCTTGTGATGCCAGCCCCAAAGCTTCCAGTTAGATATGTGATTTTTCCATCGAGAAACTTCAATGATGTAAATAGTTTGGGGCTTATCTCTATCTTTTCCTTGGTAACAGTTTGGAGAGCGCTTTTAACAAGTTGAAGAGCATATTTTAAATTCTCATTTCGTCCCTCTAAAATACTCGCGCTTTGAAAAAAAACCTCAATTTGCTGGCTTTTAGGGAGAAAAATTGCATCAGGATTTGTAAGTAGCCTTAATGAAGATGATGCAATTAATTTTTTCTTAAAATTACCATCTTGATTTAATTTTTCAGTAAGAAAATCAGTTGTTAGAGGAAGGATAAAAAAGGATCGTTTTTCGATATCATTGTGAAAGAAAATAAGGCCAGCGTTTTCTAATTCATTCATTCCACTGTCGACTTCTTCTATAGATTTTCCTAATAAAATTGAGACGTTATTGGTATTAGCATTTTCTCCTAAGAAGGGAACACAAAGTGCAACTTCTCTCCCAGTAACGCTCAAGCTGTCATACATAGTGGAAAAGCAAAAATGAAGGAATTCTTTTTTTGTAGAATTGTTCTTCCTTATTTCAGATGAGACCTCTTTTAAATTCTTAAATTTATTTACCATTGAGGCTGCCCATTTTATAGCTAGTGGCAGATAGCCGGTAGCATTTAATATTTCATCAACCTCTTTATTTTCTTCGATATATTTATAATATTTATAAGATTCTAACTCTTCGTATAAAAGACTTCTTGCATTGGTATGACTCATTGCCGGAACAGGTATAGGTCTCGCACCAATATCTCTCATAATCCTACTAGTCACTAGTACTTTAACGGGCTCAGGGACTTCATCTTTGAGAAATTTCCACACCTCGTTATCTTGTATTTCTTCGATGTTATCAAGAAAGAGAATACCAGGTATTCCTTCCATTTGACTTATTATCTCTTTTTTAAGCTCATCACTGTCTTTATTAGTTATATCTAAATCAAATACTTCCGCGATATCTTCCAATAATTCAGTCAGACCTGAAAAGCCAGCTTGCCTTGTTACTATTCTATCATGCCAAATCTTATTTTTAGCTGATGTCGAAACGATAAACATATATTTACAGGAATCTCCATTGCCGTAAATCTTTCTTAATGTTTCAATTGCTAAAGCTGATTTTCCAACTCCCCCCACTCCATCTAATGAAATTATAAAATGACGACTATTTAAAGCTGCAATAACCTCTGTTATATTTTCATCTCTCCCGATCAATCGACGATGGTGCGGAGAGAGTAATCTATAAAAGGGCTTATCTACTTCATACTGATAGGCACTTATATGCTTAAAAGAGGCATCTAGAAAAAGCCTCTCATAATCTGAAGGCTCACGACAGATTTTAGTTTCATCACCAATTCTTATATAATAATCATCCTTTTTTATAAGGAGTTTTCCTTTTACTTCTGGCCCGTTTGTATGTACAGGAACCGGCTGTCCGCTGCGTTTGGGGATAAATATCAAGTAGATTACTTTATTATTGATAGAAATAGCAATTTGTTCTTGAAATATATTTACAGTATTTCCTACATATCTTTTTAATTTGTTTTTTAACTTAACGGAGTCTACTATTTTAGCTTTGTATATCCCCTTTACTATGTAATCGTTATTTATTCCAAAAATAATGCATCCTCCCTGTGAGTTGTGAAATGCCAAAACAATTGTCGCCAGTTTGGCTAAGCCTTCTTGACTATCTAAATCGATATCTTCTTTGTAATCCCAAAACTCTGTTTCGTTTTTGTTTTTTGCATGAGTTTTGTCTTGAGTTAGTAATACACTTGAAAAATCATGATGAATGGATGAGTTCTTTATAGATTCTAGAATACAGGATTTTAATGTATTTCTCATTCCGTTTATATTGTCCATGGCTATTATTTAGGCTCAAGCAAGATAAAAATATATTACTAATTACTTAACATAGCGTGAATGTTTGTTTTAATATATGCCAAATATTAACTATTGTCTTCCCAACTGGTGCGAGTATGCAGCTCTGGCAAAAAGCGTGGCGTACTCGTGACTTTTATGTCAATGATAAATACGGCAAAAATCAAATGTGATAATTTAACAATTTTAAACCTTAATAATGGTGTCGCTATTCTGTCAGTACCTTTTGCAACTAAAGCGCTGATTGCAGAAAATCTCCAAAAAATCATAAAAAATGAATGAAATAAATGGAAGATGAAAAATCGATGGTTTGATCCCTTTTTTACTCATTATAGTTTTATTGGCTGATTATGAGATCTTTAATAGTGTTTTAGGTAAAATGGTAGTTATCTGATTATCAACGTGTTTCAATAAAAAGATGTCCCGCGTTTTCACACTCAAAATTTGGAACATCCTCATTTTTAAAAAAAGACGCCGGAGATTTTTTTATTTTTTTTTCGGGAATCAAAAAATTGGGACAGCCACTTTGTTACAATTGAATGCCTCAACTTATACAAATATGTGCTCATACCTTTCGCCTTTCAGCTTTTACCTTTCACCTAAACCTAAACTCCCTTTCACCTTTCCTGCTTTTTTCATACTTTTGCGCATCCTTTCAAATAAAACAATATTACATTGGAGCACCAGGAATTAACCACCGTTGAAACCGCTAAAGATCTGGGCCTTTTACCCGAAGAATTTGCACGTATAAATGAAATATTAGGGCGTGTGCCCAACTTTACCGAGCTTTCTATTTTCTCGGTTATGTGGAGCGAGCACTGCTCATATAAAAATTCAATTACATGGCTTAAAACTTTACCAAAGGATAGTCCGCGGATGCTGGCTAAGGCAGGTGAAGAAAATGCCGGTCTGGTTGACCTTGGCGACGGCATTGGCTGCGCCTTCAAAATCGAATCGCACAATCACCCTTCGGCCCTTGAACCATACCAGGGTGCCGCGACAGGCGTTGGCGGTATTAACCGTGATATTTTTACCATGGGCGCAAGGCCAATCGCCCAGCTCAACTCATTACGTTTTGGCGACTTAAGCCTCGACAAAACCAAATGGTTAGTTAAAGGAGTAGTTAAAGGCATTAGCCACTATGGTAACGCTTTCGGGATCCCAACCGTTGGCGGCGAATTATTTTTTGACGATTGCTATAATGTTAACCCGCTGGTTAATGCTATGTCGGCCGGTATTGTTAAGGCCGGCGAAACCGTTTCTGCTACATCATACGGTGTGGGCAACCCGGTTTATATAGTTGGTTCGGCTACAGGTAAAGACGGGATCCACGGTGCCGCCTTTGCTTCTAAAGATATTACCGAAGATTCGGTAAACGACCTTCCCGCCGTACAGGTAGGCGACCCTTTCCAGGAAAAACTGTTACTGGAAGCTACCCTTGAGGTTATTAAAACAGGTGCCGTTGTTGGTATGCAGGATATGGGCGCTGCCGGTATCATATGCTCAAACTCAGAAATGAGCGCCAAAGGCGAGCACGGTATGCGTATCGATCTGGACAAAGTGCCAACCCGTCAGGATAACATGAAACCTTACGAGATCCTGCTTTCTGAATCACAGGAACGCATGCTGATCGTGGTTCATAAAGGCAGAGAAAAAGAAGTTGAAGACATTTTTGATAAATGGGACCTTAACTGCGCCATTATTGGTGAAGTTACTGATACCAAACGTTTGGAGTACTTTATGCACGGCGAAAAAGTTGCCGATGTGCCTGCTGACGACCTTGTATTAGGTGGCGGTGCCCCGGTTTACCAACGCGAATACCGCGAGCCTGCATACTTTGCCGAAAACCAGAAATTTAATATCGACGACGTTGCTGAGCCTGCAAATTTGGTTGAGGTTGCCGAGCATTTGGTTGGTCATCCTAATATTGCTTCAAAACATTGGATAACCGATCAGTACGATAGCATGGTAGGCGTACAAACCATGACGGCCAATCGCTCATGCGATGCTGCCGTTGTTGCCGTAAAAGACACCGACAAAGCTATCGTATTAACTACCGACTGTAACTCTCGCTACGTATACGCCGACCCTTACAAAGGTACCGCTATAGCCGTTGCCGAAGCTGCACGTAACATTACTTGCGCCGGTGGCGAGCCGGTGGCTATTACCAACTGCTTAAATTTTGGTAACCCTTACATTCCTGAAGTTTACTGGCAGTTTGTAAGCGCTATTAAAGGTATGGGCGATGCCTGCCGCAAGTTTGAAACCCCTGTTACCGGCGGTAACGTGAGTTTCTATAACCAGTCGGCCGATGGTGGTTCGGTGTTCCCTACGCCAACTATCGGCATGCTGGGTGTGATGGACAATGTCGATAACATCATGACTGCCGATTTCAAACAGCCAGGTGATCTGATCTATCTGATCGGCGAATCGGTTAATGATATCGCTTCATCACAGTACCTTGCTTCATGGCATAAAGTAACCAAAGCACCTGCACCGCATTTCGATATCGATAAAGAGTACGATATGCAGCAAACCGTTAAGGAACTGATCAAACACAAAGTGGTTGAATCGGCCCATGACGTTGCAGATGGCGGGTTATACATTGCCCTGTTAGAGTCGGCCATGCCTAACGGTCTTGGTTTTGATATAGCTACTGACGATAGCATCCGTAAAGATGCCTTCTTATTCGGCGAAGCACAAGGCAGGGTAGTGGTAAGCGTTGCACCCGAGGAGGAGGAACGTTTTGTAGAGGTAATGGCTACCAGCGAGGTTGAGTTTACCCTGCTGGGTACTGTAACCAACGGTGGTTTAACTGTTGATGAAGAAGCCTTTGGCCATGTTACCGACTTGAAAATGGTTCACGCTAACATCCTTCACGGTATTTTAGGCGAATAATGTTAAAACTTAACCGGGTACATCATATAGCTATCATCTGTTCGGATTATGCAAAATCCAAACGGTTTTATACTGAGGTACTCGGCTTAAAAATAGTTCGTGAGGTTTACCGCGAACAACGACAATCATACAAACTCGATCTGGAAGTCGGCGACCTCTACCAGATCGAGCTTTTTTCTTTCCCCGATCCCCCTGCACGTCCCTCACGTCCTGAAGCGGCAGGTTTACGTCATTTAGCTTTTGAGGTTGATGATCTGGGTGAGGCGGTAGCGCATATCTCTTCTTTTGGAGTTGATATTGAACCTATTCGTGTAGATGAAACTACGGGCAAACGCTTTACATTTTTTGCCGATCCGGATGGTTTGCCGCTGGAGTTGTATGAGATCTAATTTAGGTAGTCGTGCCGAATTTATTTCGGCATCCCACAGGACAAGTCTGCTTCGTTTTTAAATAGATTTTGTTGGTATTAACAATCATTGGCCCGCTCAATTGCCGCGGGGTGGCTTTGTTCTTTTGTCTTGATACAAAAGAACCAAAAAATCAAGTCAGCAGATAGGCTTCTCTGCGCACAGGCCTCTGCCCTGCAAACCGGGCAGAACCACGAGCTGCAATTATTTTGCCCTACCCGCGCGTGGCCAATGCTTCTGCAAAAACTTGCTATGCCCCTGCAGCCGCACAAGGCCAACATTGTTCTGCCCGCTTTCGCCCGAAGCCTACCTGCTGACGAGGAGGGGAAGAGATTCAGGACAGTGAGAGCCAAGAAATAAGAAAAGAAATTACGACTTCATGAAAGGATGGATCTTTGGGCAAATAAAATAATGTTATAAATCCCAAAACGAAAGCGGGTAAAGGCCCGGCAAAAAAGCGGGCCAGGGAGTATGGCCTGTGGGTTGAAGCTTTTTTTTGCCTTGATGTTTGGTTACTTTGCATCTAAGGTAAAGTAACTGGCCCTCGCCCGGCCAAGAGGGCGACGATGTAAGTTATTTAGCAGAAATGTAGTTTATTCCCAACCAATGGATAACTTCGCCCTCATGTTCCGTTTCAAACAATTCAGCGTTGACCAAACCGCTTGTGCCATGAAAATCAATACCGATGGGGTATTGCTGGGCGCTATGGCCGGCGAAGGAAATCCGCTAAGCATACTTGATATTGGCACCGGAACCGGCGTAATCGCCCTGATGCTTGCGCAGCGTTTCACGAATGCCAAAACAGATGCGGTTGAAATTGACGAACAGGCCGCTGCAACCGCGAAAAGCAATTTCAGCAATTCGACCTTTGAAAACAGGCTTACGCTTTACGGGAAAGGGTTCGAACGGTTTTTTGAAGATCATCCTGAAAAAAGATATAACCTCATTGTATCTAATCCACCATTTTACATTAACTCCCTGCAATCGCCGGGAGCAAAGACCAATCTGGCCAAGCATGCTGATGAAGGCTTTTTTGAAAGATTGATCATATCGGTGGCAAACCGGCTCACAGAGCAGGGTAGTTGTTGGCTGATACTGCCTGTAGATACTTCAGCACTGGTGAAGAACCTCTCCTTACAAAGCGGACTCCATCTGCAAAAGGCAATCGGCATTCACTCCTTTAAGAATGATGCCGCACACCGGGAAATTCTTGCTTTTGGAAAAAACGACACGCAGACGATAGCCGATAAATTTGTGATCTACAGCGAACCAAAAGTATACACAGAAGCATACCGTGAAATGTTAAAAGATTTCCTGACGATATTTTAACCCCTATCTTGATTCTTGCATCTTAATTCTTACCTCTTACTACGTATCTTTATCCCATGACCCGCATAGGCCTAATTTCTGATACTCACAGTTACCTCGACGATGCCGTTTTTAAACATTTTGAAAACTGTGACGAGATCTGGCATGCCGGCGATTTCGGCACCATTGAACTGGCCGGCAAGCTTGCCGCTTTCAAGCCGTTAAAAGGCGTATATGGCAATATTGACGATAAAGATGTACGAGTTGTTTACCCCGAACATTTACGCTTTAAATGCGAAGATGTAGATGTATGGATGACCCACATCGGGGGCTATCCCGGTAGGTACAGCCAAAATATCAAAGCCGAGATTTATAGTAATCCGCCAAAGCTTTTTATCACCGGGCACTCGCATATTTTAAAAGTGATGTTTGATAAAAAGATCAACTGCCTGCACATGAACCCTGGCGCAGCCGGGAAGCAGGGCTGGCACAAGGTACGTACCCTGTTAAGGTTTAACATTGATGGCGATAAGATCCAGGACTTACAGGTGATTGAGCTGGCAGGGTAGGAAATAAAAAGCTTTGTCATTTTGAATGAGCCGAATGGATTTGAGCATTGGGGCGAAAGAGAAATCTTCTACGCCTTGTAAAGCAACGATGCATGGCTTAAAGCATGAGGTATAAGATCGTATGCATGAAACAGTTAAAGAAGAGTTCTTGAAAAAAAGGTTGTAGATTAAAGTAAACAACTAAGAACAAACACTTTAAATCAA
>NZ_JBNPWO010000026.1:0-82402 GCF_050433785.1 Mucilaginibacter sp. 3215 | reverse complement strand
CAGCGCCAACAACAGCAGGAACAGCAACGTCAGCAGCAACAAGCTCAGCGCCAACAACAGATGGAACAGCAACGTCAGCAGCAACAAGCTCAGCGTCAACAACAGCAGGAACAGCAACGTCAGCAGCAACAAGCTCAGCGCCAACAACAGCAGCAGCACCGCCCCTAAAACAATTAAATTATAACCGCTACAATAAACAGCACGTATAAAGCATTATATACGTGCTGTTTTATTACCAATCAATCTATTAAAATGAAAAACCTCCTACATATAAGTTATTTTATCGCCTTAATTGCCCTTGTGTCCAGCTCAACTGCAAAAGCCCAGGAAACCACCAGCAAATCATCAACCCAAATCAATTTTATTGAAAACTCCTGGACCGAAGCTCTAAAACAGGCTGCCCGCCAAAACAAATACATTTTTGTTGATGCTTATGCCACTTGGTGCGGCCCCTGCAAAATGCTCAAGGCTACTACATTTAAAAACAATAAGGTAGCTGATTTTTACAACGATAATTTTGTAAACGTAGCTATTGACATGGAAAAAGGACAAGGCCCGGCCCTTGCTGCCGAATGGGGGCTACAGGCCTACCCTACCATGATTATATTTACCAGCAAAGGCAAACCCGTATCAGGAACGGTAGGCTATATCAGGGCAAATGACCTCATTAAATTTGGCAGGCAGGCATTAAACAAATAATTGAATTTTAACTATAAAAAAGACCGGCGCTATAAGCAACCGGTCTTTTTTTTTAACTCAATTAACAACTTTATTTAGGTGTAGATAAAAGTACCTACTAATAAAGCTAACACCTGGTCCATAGATAATGGCTCATCAAAAGCAGCGGTAGCAACGGCTACTGAAGTAGATGTGCCTGATACACCCGGCAATGTGGTGAGGTTGACACCGCCCTGGGTAACGTTTTGTTCGCCATCGTAATTTCCGTTAACCTGCGGCACACCGGTATCGTTGCCTAAAGTAGCGGTACTGGTGATCCACGGGGAAACGCCCAGCAACTGCCGGATAGCCGATGCGTGACGGGCTTCAACCGCATGGATTGATAAAGCCGCCGTCAAAATATCTTTATTGCCCAGCAAGTTAGGCGCCTGGCCTTTATAAGCACGTACACCTGTATCTTCAAAAGCCAGCGCCACCTTCAAAAACAAGTTGTAATTGCCGAACAAACCTTTAAAGGGCCCCTCACCTGTGCCGCCGCCTGCTGTAAAATCAAACTTAGGCGAAGTAACCGGCGTACCGCCCGAAGCTGTAATAGCTGATTTCAGGAAGGCAACATGTTGGTTTTCGTCGTCTTTTACTGTGTTGATATAAGAGGCGCCTGCAGCAGGGATCAAACCTGCTGAGGCAGCACCTGTATTATAAAATGACGACTCAAGATATTCAAGTGTTAAAGCATAATTTAAAACCTCAATCACTGTTGGAGCAGCAGCAGCCCCGTACGCCCTTTTGAGCATGGTACCCATGGCAAACGGCACAGCGGCCATAGCCACTTTTGAACCGAAGCTGGTTATATTTTTGATAGCTGCACGACGCGGATTAAGCCTGTCGTTCAGTTCGGGATCAAATTTTTCTATCTCGTCTATTATATTAAATAAATTCATGGCGATGTGGGATTAAGCTGTGTAACTATAATTGGATGCACTCACTTTAGTTTTGAGGTAGGTGTTTGCGATAGGCAATACCTCGGCAATGGTAGCTGATTTATTCAAACCGTTGCTGTCTACCTGGTCATCAGCAGCAAATGAGCCTGCAACAAGCATATTGCTAATCAATGCAGCGTGCCTTGCCTCAACCGACACTATTTTTCCGGCAATGGTTAAATAACCAGCATCCTTAATCAGGTAACCTGCACCATCATAAGCTTTAACGCCGGTATCTTCAAATGCTTTGGCAGCACCAAGTACGGCAGCTTTTTTGGTAAAATCGATAGTGCTGAAATCGACAGTAAGTGCAGGGATTGCATTACCGCCTAAGGCAGCTTTGAAAAATTCACGGTGGAGCACCTCATGATCACGGATACTTGTGAAAAGCGCTTTTTCATCGGCGGTCATGCCCGAATATGGCGTGGTAATTACCTGGATATAAAATGCGGCTTCCAGTTGCTCAAGCGCGTAAGCGTAGTTAAGGATCGCAAGATCGCCTTTGGCACCGATATCAATGCCCCCGCCAACAATTACCTTGTGGTCTTTGTGACAAGCTGCTGTAGCTAAGAGTCCGGCTGATGCCACGCCTAACCCCGCATAGCGTAAAAATGACCTCCTGGCCATATTTGCTCCGCCTATGCTTTCCTGTTCAGATGTTTTCATAGAGTTCGATTTTTAATACTATAATTAGTTATCTTGTAGATGGATATACGCCCGTTACAATCCAACAGATTTCAATTTACGATAATTAATCTACTCTTAATTGGAGTGTTTAACTGCGGGTAAAACCCATGGCTCTATTTACAGCTAAAAAGACCTCTCAAAAATTCGGAATAATAAAAAAGGCCGAAACACTCTCGCAGTTTTTCGGCCCTACATCTACCTATGAAAACAACCCTTTGAGGGATATTAATACTTATCCAAACCTTGGGCCAAATCATAAAAACAGCTTTTAAACTCCTATAAATAAGCTTTTTGAAGTTAATAGATGTCCCCATGTGGAAAGCAATACCAAAATCGGGGATTATAAGCTCCTGTCATTAAATATTCTTAATTAAAAAGCAATCAGATTAGAGAGAGATTGAAATTCACGTTAAATAAAAAGGCCGGACAACTCTCGCAGTTATTCCGGCCCTACATCTACCTATGAAAAACAACCCTTTGAGAAGGGTATTAAATTATATTCAAACCTGATGCCAATGTTTAAAAATGGCCTTAAATGCCTAATTGGCAGCTTTTTAAAACACAAACACTCCTCAATGTGTAGAAATGACACCCAAAACCGGGAATTAATTTCCCAATGGTTAATTTCGTCGGGGGACATTTTAATTATCAGGCAATATAAACGCCGTAATAAAAAAGGCCGGACAACTCTCGCAGTTGGTCCGGCCCTACATCTACCTATGAAAAACAACCCTTTTTAGTAAGGGTATTAACTTTAATTCAAACCAGGTGCCAAATGTCAAAATGCCTTTCCAGCACTCAAAACGCATTTTAAAAGGCGTAGTGAATATAAAGTGTGTAAATACTTTCCGGGGAATGGTGGTATAATTTTCCCAAAAGTTAAACCCTAATCGGCTAAACTATCTTTCCCGTCATCACATGCCCTTGATGACATATCCAGTTACATAAACCTGCTTTGGAAATGAAACCGGCACCAAACATTTGATAATAAAAAAAGGTCGAAATACTCTCGCAGTATTTCGACCCTACATCTACCTATGAAAAACAACCCTTTGAGAAGGGTAATAACATTTATTCAAACGAAATGCCAATTGATAAACATACACCTATACGCCTAAAAAACAGGTTTTTAATGTTATCTAAACGTTAAACTGTAGAAACTTTCCCCAAACAAGGGTACAATTTCCACACCCTTAGGAATTAGCCTAAAAATCAAACAATTCTGAGTATTAAATGCTTAATAAAGAAACCATCCCATTTAAACTTTGTTAAACCGATTATGGACTATAATGTATATTTACTGGCAACCGATCCCCAAAACCCCTGTAGGGACGTGATCCATTCCAGGGATACACGCCTCAAGGTAAAAGTTTACTGCCTTGATGAAGAGCAATTTAGTCCGGATGACAATGAGATCCAGCTTTATGGCTATGCCGGCAATAAGCTTTATGCTTTTGAAACGGTAAATGTAGCTGCCGAAGATGCGCTGGATTTAGTAGGCGCTATACAGTGGTATGCCTATTACATCGAATTCCCGGAAATGGAAATCCTTCCCGAAGACCCCCGTCCGCGTGCCCAGTACAGGGATGTGAAGTAGATTATTAAAACATATCTCATTAAAAATCAAAAAATTACAAAAAATAAAAAATATTTTTTGAAGAGTAAACATCAACCCCTATATTTGCAGTCCCAAAAGCAAGGGAGCTTAGCTCAGCTGGTTCAGAGCATCTGCCTTACAAGCAGAGGGTCACTGGTTCGAACCCAGTAGCTCCCACGAAAAGCCTGACAGTAATGTTGGGCTTTTATACTTGCGCTCTTCGATAAATACTTCACAAAAGTATTTGCATTATATGGCAAAGTGATTTAACTTCGCCGCTCGGTTTTACCAAAATGATGGTAAAATTAAAAACAAAGGGAGCTTAGCTCAGCTGGTTCAGAGCATCTGCCTTACAAGCAGAGGGTCACTGGTTCGAACCCAGTAGTTCCCACAAAAAGGCCTTGCAATTGCAGGGCTTTTTTATTTAAAATCAGCCTTTAAAGTCTTTCAAACTCATTTTATCGCAATACGTTATGAGTTAATCCCCCTTGAAACTACCCACAAAAACTTTAACCGCATCAGCAGTGGTTTGAAAGAACGCCGGCCCTGCAAGCAGCGTTATTTGAGTAATAGCCTTAGCAGAACTCAGCGAATGATCTTTCAAAAAAGCCTCCGTTTCATAGGCGCTTATAGCGCCTTTAATAACGTTCACAGCAACAACGCCTGTAGGCGAATCAATACCAGCATCCTTTAAATCGCTGGCATGCGAATAACTGCTTACCCCCAGCCTTAAAGCTTCGCGCATTTCCACACGGCCAACACTGATCATTAGTTCAGGATTAAAGGACTTTCGGTCGCCAAGCCCTATGATCAGCAACTTTCCGGCAGGCAAGCTGCCAACTGATGGTGTAATAAGCATTGTTTCCAGGGTCTGGCCTTCAAACCGGCCGCTTTTACGCAATTCGGTGAGTATCCCTTTTAAGGCCTCATCTACATGTACAAGACCGTTAAGATTGCGCGGCAATGCGGGCGGTGAATTAAAAATATCGTCCTCTGTGTATTCAAAAACACAAATTACCTGAAGTGGTGTTTGCTGATTGGACGGCGACTGAACAGCTGTCGCTATCGTGATACCATCTATTTGGCCAATTGTTACCGATGTACCGGGAGCGGGTAAAGTTGGCGCTTGTGTCTGTGCCCAACCTTTTGTAAAACTTACTAAGCCGATGATTGCCATTGCAAACATCAGCTTTAACGAGCCTGTATGCAATTTTATAGCTGCTTTCTTAATTATTGTAATATTGTGTTCCATGGATGACGATGTTTAAATTGATATTATTTGTCTCTATTACTAATACATCAAAAGTGGAGGAAATTGAAAAACAAAAAGATGACGTAGATTAAGAAAATAAAAAATCATCTTAAAAGCTGAATAAATCTAAACGCGATTCCACCACATCATATATGAGTCACAACCAAAATGTTGAGCATTTTTTGTTCTTTTGCTTCAGCCTATGCAAACGTTAAAACAGTTACAAAACGGAGAATTAAAAGGAGCAGCATCGCTTAAACTATCAGAAAATCTTTCCCACTTTCCTATTGAAATTTTTGAATTGGCAGATACGCTGGAATATCTTGATCTTTCATTCAATAAACTGGACGCGTTACCGTCAGATTTTGGTCGCCTCCAAAAGCTGAAAACCTTTTTCTGTTCAGAAAACTGCTTTACGGTTTTGCCCGAAGTACTTTCCGATTGCCCCTTTTTGGATATCGCAGGGTTTAAATCAAACCGGATAGAAAAGGTACCGCCGGCATCGCTTAATTCAAATCTCCGCTGGCTCATCCTCACCAACAACCGGATTACTGAGTTACCCCCTCAAATAGGCAATTGCAGCAGGATGCAGAAACTAATGCTTGCGGGTAACCGGTTAACGGAGTTGCCGGCGTCACTTGCTAATTGCCGAAACCTGGAGTTGCTCCGGATTTCTGCCAATCAATTAAATGAATTCCCCGAGTGGCTCTTATCCATGCCTAAACTATCGTGGCTGGCTTTTTCGGGCAATCCTTTTAGCTATAAACCAGCCGTGCAACCGCTTACACCAATTGATAGCCAGGAGTTGGAGATTAAGCACCTGCTTGGCGAAGGTGCATCAGGTATCATCTCCAAAGTCGTGTGGCGAAAAGCCAGTGAGCCCATCGACGTTGCCGTTAAAATTTTCAAAGGGGCAGTTACCAGCGATGGCCTGCCCGAAGATGAAATGAACGCCTGTATCACTGCCGGCAATCATAACGGGCTTGTACAATTGATAGGCCAGATAGCCAACCATCCCGAAAACAAAAAGGGATTGGTAATGAAACTAATACCTAAAAATTTTTACAACCTGGGCCTCCCACCCAGCCTGGACAGTTGTACGCGCGATGTTTTCAAACCAGGCCTGAACCTAACACCCGAGCAGGTACTAAAAATTGCAGGCACCATTGCATCCGTAGCAGAGCACCTGCACTGCAAGGGGATTATGCACAGCGACCTGTATGCACACAATATTTTGATTGATGATGAAGCCAACACACTGTTCAGCGATTTCGGAGCCGCCTGTTTTTATGATACGGCCAATACAACAATAGCCGGCAAACTTGAATGGCTTGAAGTAAGGGCTTTTGGTTATTTATTGGATGACCTGGCAAGGCTATGTAATAACACAGAACATCCTGACCTCAAAAAGTTATTGGTTTTGAAAGAAAGCTGCCTGAGCGAACAATTAACGAACAGGCCTACATTTCGCCATTTAAACGCCGCATTTTCCGGATTAAAATAACCGGCCAAACCTACTGTGTTCATCCGAAAAGCTACGGCGAATTTCATTTCCCTGACGACCTGTTTTATTTTGGAAAAACAAGCGCACGCCCGCAATATTTTTAATTTTTTAGAAAAATTAAAACAAAAAACGATAGTTTTTAATAATCCGTCGATTCATTTAATCTATTCGTCGGTTTTTTTTTGATTTTAATAATTCTTATAGTAGATTTGTAGCTATTTCAATACAAGGTTACCACCTTGATTTGTGATAAGGTTTAGGTTTAAAGCCTCCAAGCAGCGAGTGCAAGGAGGCTTTTATTTTTTAGTCTTATCAATAACGCATCAACTAAAGCTTTAGTATATGAAAAACTCCTAAGTCGAAAGTATTTAGTCGGAAGTAATATTTTTGACTTCTAACTTCGAGATCAGTGATTTATGATTTAAAACACGGTGGTGGCTCCGGTTGGGCAATGCTGTAATACCTATCCGGGTTTGACTTACGACTAACAACTTGAGACTAACAACTCAGGACTTAAGGCTTACTTATTTTCCTTCACCACATCAATAAGCCAGGTCACCAGGCCGATAAAGCCGGCAATAAATAACCCTGCTCCTGCACCGCGCGCGTAATCGTCCCATTTTTCGCCGGGGCCGCTGGGAATAGCCATCCCTGCCGAAAACAGGATTATCCCGATTAATAAAAGATAAACAGAGCGTTTTGCTTTATTTTTCATCGGCGTAAATTAAAAAAATCATTTTTAAATTCTGTATTTTTGCAACCTCTTAAAAACGAGGTGAAATAATAGATGTACAAGGAATATAAGCAGTTAAACTTATCGCAAACCGGCAAAGAGATACTGGACTTCTGGAAACAGAAAAATATTTTCGAGAAAAGCATTACCAGCCGTCCGGCAGGTAATCCTTATACTTTTTATGAAGGGCCGCCGAGCGCTAACGGCATGCCCGGTATTCACCACGTAATGGCGCGCTCAATTAAAGACATTTTTTGTCGCTACAAAACGCTTAAAGGCTACCAGGTAAAACGTAAAGGTGGCTGGGATACCCACGGTTTGCCTATTGAGCTTGCCGTTGAAAAAGCCCTGGGCATCACCAAAGATGATATCGGCAAAAAAATAAGCGTAAAAGATTATAACGATGCCTGCCGCAAGGAGGTAATGCGCTATACCGATGTTTGGAACGACCTGACCGAAAAAATGGGTTACTGGGTTGATCTCAACGATCCGTACATCACCTACAAAAATGAATACATTGAAAGCCTTTGGTGGATCCTTAAACAGCTGCACAATAAAGATCTGCTGTATAAAGGTTACACCGTACAGCCATACTCTCCAAAATCTGGTACCGGCCTAAGCTCACATGAGCTTAACCAGCCAGGCACTTACAAAATGGTGAAGGATACTACGATCACCGCGCAGTTTAAAGTTAAACGCGACGGCGATTCGGAGTTTTTGTTCAACGGAATAGATACGGAAGTATTTATCCTTGCCTGGACAACTACCCCATGGACTTTACCATCAAACTGCGCCCTCGCCGTTGGCGAAAGTATTACCTACGTTAAGATCAGCACCTTTAACCCTTACACCTACCTACCGGTTTGTGTAGTGCTGGCTAAAGACCTCGTTAAAAAATATTTCAAAGCAGAAGGTGAGAATGTTTCGTTCGCTGATTACAAAGGTGGCGACAAGATCATTCCATGGAAAATCGAGGCAGAAGTAAAAGGCAGTCAACTGGTGGGCATTCACTACGAGCAACTGATGCCTTATGTAACTAATGAGGACCTGGAGAAAAACGCGTTCCGTGTTATTCCTGCCGACTTTGTTACCACGGAAGACGGTACCGGTATAGTACACACCGCATCTGTTTTTGGTGCGGATGACTTCAGGGCCTGTAAAGAAAACAACGTACCATCGGTAATGGTGAAAGACGAAACAGGCAAGGATGTTCCATTAGTGAACAAACAAGGCCGTTTTGTTGAAGAGGTTACCGATTACGCCGGCCGTTACGTTAAGGAAGAATATTATACCGACGCAGAGCGTGCCGAAGAAGGTTTTAAACCGACCGACGTACTGATCTCTATCAAATTAAAAACCGAGAACCGCGCGTTCGACGTTAAAAAATACGAGCACAGCTACCCGCACTCATGGCGCAGCGACGAGCCCATACTATACTATCCGCTTGATAGCTGGTTTATCCGTACTACCGCGGTTAAGGATAAAATGGTGGAGCTGAACAAAACCATCAACTGGAAACCGGAATCAACCGGTACAGGCCGTTTTGGTAACTGGCTGGAAAATTTGGTGGACTGGAATCTTTCACGTTCACGTTACTGGGGCACCCCGCTGCCTATCTGGCGCGAGGAAAACGGAACGGAAGAGATCTGCATTGGTTCAATTGCCGAATTAAATGAAGAGATTGCAAAATCGATCAAAGCAGGTTTCATGCCTGAGGGTTTTAAGTTGGAAGACATGCACCGTCCTTATGTTGATGATGTTGTTTTAGTATCATCAACCGGCAATAAAATGCTGCGCGAGCCCGACCTGATCGACGTTTGGTTTGACTCGGGCGCTATGCCTTACGCACAATGGCATTTCCCGTTTGAAGGCCAGGAAGAATTTAAGAATGCGTACCCGGCAGATTTCATTGCCGAGGGCGTTGACCAAACCCGCGGCTGGTTCTTCACCTTGCACGCCATAGCCGTAATGTTGAGCGAAGCAAGTGACGAGGTGAAAGCTATCAATGAACAGGTTGGCAATAAAGGTATCGCATTCAAAAACGTAGTATCAAACGGCCTGGTGCTTGATAAAAATGGCAACAAAATGTCTAAACGATTGGGCAATGCCGTTGATCCGTTCGAGACCATCGAAAAATATGGAGCTGATGCCGCCCGCTGGTACATGATCAGCAATGCATCGCCATGGGATAACCTTAAATTTAACGAAGAGGGTATAGATGAAGTTAGGCGTAAGTTTTTTGGTACGCTATACAATACCTATAACTTCTTTGCCGTTTACGCCAACATTGATAATTTTACATATAAGGAACCTGATATTAGCATAGGCAAGCGCCCACAAATTGATCAATGGATTATATCGCTGCTAAACACTCTGAGCAAAGAAGTTGACAGTTATTATGCTGATTTCGAGCCAACCAAAGCTGCCCGCGCTATCCAGGAATTTGTTGAGCACTTCAGTAACTGGTTTATCCGCTTAAGTCGCCGCCGTTTCTGGAAATCAGACGAACCGGAAGATAAACTTTCGGCTTATCAAACCTTATATACCTGTCTCATCGCTATCAGCAAGCTCATGTCGCCAATAGCGCCGTTCTTTGCCGATAGGTTATATTGCGACCTGAACGCTGTTACAGGTAAAGAGGAATTTGAATCGGTGCATTTAGCTTACTTCCCCGAATACAACAGCGCATTGGTTGATGCTGAACTGGAAGAGCGTATGCAACTTGCACAGGATGTTTCGTCATTAACCTTGTCACTTCGTAAAAAGGTGAATATCAACGTGCGCCAGCCATTGAGCAAAATTTTATTGCCAATACTGGATAAAAGCTTTAAATTACACGTTGAGCAGGTTAAAGACCTGATTTTGTCTGAAACCAATATTAAAGATATCGAGTATATTACCGATACCGCAGGTTTCATTAAAAAGAAAATAAAGCCAAACTTCAAGGCCTTAGGCCAAAAGGTAGGTAAGGATATGAAAGTTGTAGCCGAAGCCATCACAAACTTCTCCCAGGATGATATTGCCGCTTTAGAAACCAACGGCAACATCCCGGTTCTTGATGGCAAATACGAAGTATTAGCTACCGACGTTGAGATCATAGCCGAAGATGTACCCGGATGGCAGGTAGCAAATTTGGGAAAACTAACCGTGGCTTTAGATGTTACCATAACCAACGAATTAAAACAGGAGGGTATCTCGCGCGAGTTTATCAACCGTGTGCAGAATATACGTAAGACCAAAGGATTTGAAGTAACTGACAGGATAAACGTGCAGGTAAGCAGCACCCCGGCGATCAGAGAGGCCGTGGAAAAGAATCTATCCTACATTTGCGCCGAAATTTTGGCCGACAGCATTACGTTTGTGGATAACCTTACCGGGGGCGAACCTGTTACAATTGACGAACAAGAAATATTGATTGCTATTAGTAAAGTATAATGAAACAAGAACAAGAAAAAACCAGATATTCTGAAGCTGACCTGCAGGAATTTAAAGGGATTATCCTGGATAAAATGCGCATAGCCCGCGAGGAATTAAACTCATTGGCTACCTCATTGAGTTCGCCTAATGCCAACGGCACTGATGATACCGCCGGTACTTACAAAACATTAGAAGATGGTTCGGCCACGCTTGAAAAAGAGCAGATAAACCAGTTGGCAGCCCGTCAGAAAAAATTTATTGAGCAGCTTGAAGCCGCGCTTGTACGTATTGAAAATAAAACTTACGGTGTTTGCCGCGAAACAGGCAAGCTGATCCCGAAAGAGCGTTTACGTGCTGTTCCGCACACAACCCTCTCTATGGAAGCTAAATTAAAGCAATAAATGAAGGCTGCTTATACCAAACCTTTTTTAACTGCTGCCTTTATCATCCTTGCCGACCAGATCATTAAGACCTGGGTCCGCGCGCACATGCAGCTCCAGGACGAAATTCGTTTCCTGGGAAGCAGGGGGATGCTGCACTATACCGAAAACAACGGTATGGCATTTGGTATGGAGTGGGGCGGCGATGCGGGCAAACTGGCTTTAACGCTGTTCCGCATAGTTGCGGTTTGCGGTATAATTTACACTCTTATTTATTTAATTAAACACAAATACCATCGCGGGCTCATCATGAACGTAGCGCTCATTTTAGCTGGCGCCATGGGCAATATTATCGATTCAACCTTTTATGGTATAATGTATAAATATGCCCCTTTATTTCATGGCCGTGTGGTTGATATGTTTTACTTTCCGCTATTGCGTGGCACCTATCCGTCATGGTTCCCGTTTTGGGCAGGCGAGTCGTTCGAGTTTTTCAGGCCGGTTTTTAACCTGGCCGATGCCTCTATCTGCGTGGGTGTTATAATGATCCTGCTGTACCAGAAGCGCTATTTTAAACACGAAAAACCAGAAGTAGCCAGCCCCAACAGCGAAATGGTTGAAGAATAGTATTATTGGAAACTTAATATATCAAAAGCCGCGACGAGCGGCTTTTTTGTTGGAGAAGAAGATGAAATTTGGTGCAAAGTCCATGTCACCTGAGCTTGTCGAAGGGTCGCGCGCAGAGGCCTGCCCACCATGCTTCGAGGGCCTCAACATGACAGCCTTCTTTTATTATTGAAATGTCGTTGCTCAAAAATCCACATAAACCAGCCTGCAAACCTGCTTACTGCTCCTGTTGGCGTCGGTAACAATCAATACCCCCTTCTTAAACAGGGCTATACCTTCCCAGTTATTTTTAACACCATCAAATGAACGTACATATTTCCACTGCTTACTTTTACAGCTATCCAGCATCACAATCGCTGCGTAAGGATTATTGTGCAGGTAGTTAGGATTGGCGCTCAGTTTATTCCCAAGTTCAGGAATCAGTTTACCTATAGCTGCCTCGGGCTTCTTCACCCAATCGTTATTTAAATAGGCATCATAATCACCATTCCAAAAATAGTTTATACCGTAAATCTTTCCATCACCGGCTGCCGCAATGTCCGTGACCCTGAAATACAGCAATGGCGTTTTAATTTGCTCAGGGGCTTTACTAAAGGAAGTATCTATCAAATAGCCGCAGCCACCTTTAGGCATGGCATTAAACTCATAATAAGCCAGCAATTTGTTTTCTTTAGGGAGATAGGTAACACTTTCAAAACCGGCATTGCTGATGGATGGATATCTCCGCAGGGAAATAAAATGCTCCGGATCAATTATCACTTCTCCTTTAACGGTATCTAATTTGCCCTTCAGCACAAAACAGTATGGGTATTTATCATCCGTTTCTATAGAAAGGAACACCGTATTATTAGCGATGCTGATAGCTTCAAAGCCTTCATAGTTTGCCTTTACAGAATCGGGCAGCAAATTCAGCCCTTTTACGCTGATGGTTTTATAGGCTGATAATGCTGTATCCTGTCCGTCAATAACCCGGTTGATGCTATCTGCAAAGATGCTATACAGGTTAAATGTGCCATCCAATTTTGTTTCTTTATGATCGCCGTATTGCGGTTCGAGGTAAAGACGGCCGCCATAAATGGTCACACCCGAAAATTCTTCGTTCACACCGTTGATGGCTTTTGGTAGAGGGATGTTTTTATATACATTTTGTGCCCTTGCGGCCATTGCCGAAAAGACGGTCACAACCAGCATAAATAACAATCTTCTCTTTTTCATATCACCCGGATAATGTTGATTAAAAGTAGATAATAAAGTCGGGAAATTTTAACCTCGCGTCCGTTTGTAAACGAGCGCTTAATATGGTTTGCGATCGCATTACCATTAGCGTTGCAAACACACCCAGGTTACGCACTCGTTTGTAAACCAGCGCGAGTTAACATTTATAAATGTAAACCCTACGCTAATCAATAAAACCTGCTTTAACACGTTATATATTACCACAAGCGGCTAAATAGTGTATATTGGGACTTAACAGAGCCAGATTTAACAATTATCACCAAACATTGTGAGTGTTAAACAGATATATCTGCCGCGATATATAACGATTTAACACTTTTTAACATTTAAGCATGGATTTTAGTTGGCGAAAAATTGAGCGGGTGTTTAAGTTTGCCTACCGAAACGAAAAAATTAATGGAAGAACAAAATAGTTACACTGGAAATGTTTCATCAGCAGCTCCGGCAGCTCCAACATCGTATTCAACCGATATCAGGGCGCTGAATGAAATGATACAAAGAGAAAGCGCGTTTATCGATCTGCTGATCATGGAGATGGATAAGGTAATAGTTGGGCAACGTTACATGGTTGAGCGCTTGCTCATCGGTTTACTTGCTAACGGGCACATTTTATTGGAGGGTGTACCAGGATTGGCAAAAACGCTTGCCATCAATACCCTGTCAAGAGCTATCCAGGCCGATTTTAGCCGGATCCAGTTTACTCCGGATTTGCTCCCTGCCGACGTGCTGGGTACCATGATCTACAACCAAAAAAAGGAAGAGTTTATTGTGCGTAAAGGCCCTATCTTCTCCAACTTTGTTTTAGCCGATGAGATCAACCGTGCACCAGCCAAAGTGCAAAGTGCGTTGCTTGAAGCCATGCAGGAGCGTCAGGTAACTATTGGCGATACCACGTACAGGCTTCCCGACCCGTTCCTGGTACTGGCAACTCAAAACCCTATTGAGCAGGAAGGTACCTATCCCCTGCCCGAAGCTCAGGTTGACCGTTTTATGCTTAAAGTAGTGATCAAATATCCTAATAAAGAGGATGAGAAAAAGATCATGCGCGCCAACATTTCACCGGCCGGCATGAATAAGCCAAACGCTATCATCAAGCCGGAAGAGATCATTAAAGCCCGCCAGATTGTTCGCGAGGTTTACATGGATGAAAAGATAGAGCAATACATCATCGATATTGTTTTCGCTACCCGTTTCCCCGATCAGTTTAAGCTTGCCAAATACAAGCCGCTTATCACATTTGGTGCCTCGCCAAGGGCCAGTATCAGTTTGGCACTTGCAGCCAAGGCTTATGCCTTTATCAAACGCCGTGGTTATGTGATCCCGGAGGATGTACGCGCTGTTTGCCACGATGTGTTAAGGCACCGTGTTGGCTTAAGCTACGAAGCCGAGGCTGAAAACATCACCAGTGAGGATATTATCACAGGAATCCTGAACGCTGTTGAGGTACCGTAATGGCCGCCCCACCCAAACCTCCCATGAGAAGGGAGGGCTTTAAGAAAAAGGGCATTTAATTAAATTAACTAAGACATTCAAAAGTCTCTCCTTCCGGGGGGAGATTTAGGGGGGCGCCTATGGAAACCAAGGATCTGCTAAAAAAGGTTAGGAAAATTGAGATTAAAACACGTGGCTTAAGTAACCACTTGTTTTCGGGTGAGTATCATTCGGCTTTTAAAGGGCGCGGTATGGCCTTTAGCGAGGTGCGCGAATACCAGATCGGCGACGAGATCCGTACCATCGACTGGAATGTGACCGCCCGCTTTAACCACCCCTACGTAAAAGTTTTTGATGAGGAGCGCGAGCTTACCGTGATGGTGCTGATGGATGTGAGCGGGTCTGAAAACTTCGGCACGCAGAACCAGCAAAAGCAGGACCTTGCTACCGAACTTTGCGCGGTACTGGCATTTTCGGCCATACAAAACAATGATAAGGTGGGTGTGATCTTTTTCAGCGATAAGATCGAGAAGTTTATTCCGCCCAAAAAGGGCCGTAGTCATATTTTAATGATCATTCGCGAGCTGATCAATTTTCAGCCCGAAAATAAAGGGACCAACGTAGCCGGGGCATTAAAATATTTTACAAGCGTTATTAAAAAGAAATGCACCGCCTTTGTGATCTCTGACTTTATTACGCCCGAGTTTGAAAACGAGCTCAAGATCGCCAATAAAAAGCACGATATCATTGCCGTAAAGCTGTACGATAAGCACGAAGAAGAGTTCCCGAACCTGGGCCTCATCCCGGTTAAGGACGAGGAAAGCGGGCACATCATGTGGGTTAACACCGGCGATAAGGCTGTTCGCGATGCCTTTAAATGGGATGCTGTGAAACGCAACGCCGCCCTGCAAGATGCTTTTCGCCGCTCGGGGGTTGACTATACTACCATTGGCACACATGAATCATACGTTAAACCATTAATGACATTATTTAAAAAGCGGGAAGGCCGGCGGTAAAATATATGAACAGGTATATGAAATACACCCTGGCTATGTTGGTATTGCTTGCAGGCTTTTACCAAACAGGCAGGGCACAAAACTTTGGGGCTAAAGCTACACTGGATAAAAAATCTATCCTGATAGGCGAACAAACACAGCTCAACTTAAGTATTCGTTTTCACGCTAAGGACAGCATCGGATTTCCTAAACTGGCCGACAGCATCGGCAAGATCCGGATTGTAAACTTTAAGGCAGATACTGCTTTTGACAAGGGCGATCAATCTATCGAAACCATCAACAGGCATTATACCATTACTGCTTTCGATAGCGGCACTTATATCATCCCGTCATACATGTTTAAATCGCCGGTGGGCGACTTACTAACGGACACATTGAATCTTGATGTCAGAACTGTTGCCGTTGATACAACTAAAGCGTTCTATGACATTAAACAGCCACTGGCTGTTAAATACACTTTTTGGGACTGGCTGCGTGATAACTGGAAGCTGGTTACAGGTATATTGCTTGGCTTGATCATTATTGGCGCCGTGGCTTACTATTTGTTAAAACGGCCTAAAAAGGAAGTGATTGTTGAAGAAGTTAAGCCCGATATCCCGTTGCATATCCAAGCCCTTCAAAAACTCGAAGAGATCAAAAACAAGCAGCTTTGGCAGCATGACCAGGTTAAACAATATTATATTGAACTGAGCGACGTGGTGCGCGAGTACCTTGAAAAACGGTACAACATCCAAGCCCTGGAGCAAACATCCGAAGAGATCTTTGCCAGCTTAAGGCGCATGGACATAGCCAGCGAAGACAGGAACCTGTTAAGGCAATTGCTCATACTTGCCGATATGGTAAAGTTTGCCAAAGAGAAACCCGCGGCCAATGAAAATGAAAAAAGCATGGAAAACGCCGTTACTTTTATTAAAGATACACAACCCCATGCCAGGCCAACCGATGTAAATGTGAAGGGAGATGAGGCAAAATGATTTGGTTTAAAGGAATAGAATTTGCTCATCCGGGCTTTTTCTGGCTGCTGATCAGCATCCCGCTTATGGTGGGCTGGTACATTTGGAAACAAAAACAGTTGCAGGGTAACCTGGCTATGCCTACTATCAGGGGTTTTGCCATGATCACAAAAAGCATGCTGCCCCGTTTCAGGCATTTGGTCATTATATTACGCTCATTGGCAATGGCAGCATTGATCGTAGCACTGGCAAGGCCGCAATCGTCATTAAGCTGGCAGGATACTACTACTGAGGGCATCGATATTGTTATTGCTTCTGACATCTCCGGCAGTATGCTCGCCGAAGATTTTAAGCCTAACAGGCTTGAGGCGGGTAAAAACATCGCCATTGATTTTATCCAGAACCGCCCTAACGACAGAATAGGCCTGGTAGTTTTTAGTGGTGAGAGTTTTACGCAATGTCCGCTCACCATTGATCACTCAGTACTGGTAAACCTGTATGCCGATATCAAAAATGGGATGATTGAAGACGGTACTGCCATCGGGATGGGCTTGGCTACGGCTGTAAACCGTTTAAAAGATAGTGAGGCCAAAAGTAAAGTGGTGATCCTGCTTACCGATGGTTCAAACAACTCGGGCTCTATCCCCCCGGTTACCGCTGCCGAAATTGCCAAACAATTTGGTGTTAGGGTCTATACAGTAGGCATCGGCACTAACGGCTTTGCACCTTACCCGGTTCAAACTCCAATGGGCATCCAATATCAGCGCATGAAGGTTGATATTGATGAGGGTACATTGAGCAAGATCGCCACAATTACCGGCGGTAAATACTTCAGGGCAACCAACAATAGTGCTTTGAAGGATATTTACGAGCAAATTGACAAACTGGAAAAGGCCAAGATAGACGTTACCCAATACCGCAAAAAAACAGAACGGTTTTTGCCGTTCGCCATTATTGCGCTGGCGCTTTTATCGTTAGAATTTTTAACAAGACACACCCTGCTTAAGGGAGCTATAACATAACAGCATGCTACGTTTTGCAAATACAGAATTTTTATGGGGATTGCTTGCTATTCCGCTGCTGCTCTTTATTTTTTTGAGGGTAAACTGGTGGAAACGTAAAGCCATAGCCTCCTTGGGTAATAAGGAAGTGGTGATGCAAATGATGCCGCAGGTTTCCTTTTCACGCCCATGGATCAAATTTATCTTTTTTATAGTGGCCTATGCTCTGCTTATAGTGGGCATAGCCGATCCGCAGCTGGGTTCAAAAACCGAAGAGGTGAAACGCAAAGGTGCAGATCTGATGATCCTGCTTGACGTATCCAACAGTATGCTGGCGCAAGACCTTGCCCCTAACCGTTTGGAAAACGCCAAACGTGCGTTATCCCAATTGATTGATAAACTGCATGACGACCGTATCGGCATCGTTGTATTTGCGGGCCAGGCTTATGTACAGCTTCCGGTAACTACGGATTATGCGGCAGCTAAACTGTTCCTCAATACCATTAATACCGAAATGGTACCAACACAGGGCACAGCTATTGGCGCTGCAATTAATTTAGGCATGCAGTCGTTTGATTTTAAGAACGGAACAGGCAAGTCCATTATCATTATTACCGATGGTGAAAACCATGAGGACGATGCTGTATCGGCAGCCAAAGCCGCTTTAGCAAGAAATGTTACGGTGAATGTAGTTGGAGTAGGTTCGGAAGAAGGTGCACCAATCCCCATTTATCAAAACGGCAAACAAACCGGTTTCCATAATGACAGTACAGGCCACCCTGTAGTAAGCAAGCTGAATGAGCAAATGGGCAAGGAGATTGCCGAAGCAGGAAACGGTGTTTATGTACGTGCCAATAATGCCAATAGCGGCCTCAACATTGTAATGGACCAGATAGCCAAGGTGCAGCGCAAAATGACGGATACCAAACAGTTTAAGGATTTTGAAGACAGGTTCCAGTTTTTCCTGGCAATTGCTTTTGTATTGTTATTGGCCGAGTTCTTTATTTCCATCCGTAAAAACATGCGCCTGAGTAAGATCAAATTATTTGAAGTAAAAAACACATGAAGCAATATATCATAGCCATTTTATTAGTGCTGCAGGCTTCATTTCTTTTTGCCCAGCAGGAAAGAAAATACCTGAAGCAGGGTAACGAGCTTTATCAGCAAAAAAAGTTTAAAGAAGCTGAAGCGGCTTACCGCCAGGCCATGAGCAAAAAGGAAAAAACCCTGGAGGGTAATTTTAATCTTGGCGATGCCATGTTTAAGCAAAAGAAATATGATGATGCAGCGGCGCAGTTCAATAAACTGGCAACGGCATCCATCGATAAAAATGTAAAAGCAGGCGCCTATCACAACATCGGCAATTCATTTTTGACCGAAAAGAAATACCAGGAAAGTATCGACGCTTATAAAAAGGCCCTCATTAATAACCCTAAAGACGAGGAAACCCGGTATAACCTTGCCTATGCTCAAAAAATGCTGAAAAACCAGCAGGATAAGAATAAAGGCGGCAATAAGAATAATAAGGATAAGGACAAAAACAAGGATAAGAATAAAGATAACAAAGACAATAAGGACAAGGATAAAGACAAAAAAGATCAGGATAAAAATAAGCAGGACCAGGACAAGAAGGATCAGGATAAGCAAAAACAGGATCAGAAAGATCAGCAGGGACAACAGCCTAACCAGTTGTCAAAAGATGACGCCCAGCGTATGCTTGATGCCCTTAACAATGATGAAAAGCAAACCCAGGATAAGCTTAAAAATAAAAAATTAAAAGGTGCTAAGGTGCCTATTTCAAAAGATTGGTAAAATCTTGTTGTTTTGTAGATACTAATGAAAATTAAACTTTCCATATTAACGCTGCTGCTGTGTTGCTCAAGCCTGATTTTTGCGCAGGTAAAGTTCACGGCATCGGTAAATAAAACCACCATAGGCACAGGCGAAGTACTTGAAGTTACTTTTTCTATTAATGCCAATGCCGATCGTTTTGCGCCTCCTTCATTTGGTGGTTTCCAGGTGGTTGGCGGCCCCAACGTATCCAATAGCATATCCATGATCAATGGCGTTACCTCTGCAAGCATCGCATACGGGTATGATCTTGTACCAACTAAAGAAGGCGAATTAACCATCGGCCCTGCTACTATTATGGCGGGCGGAAGGCCTTACAGCACTGCCCCTATTAAAATTAAAGTGGTAAAAGGCCAGGGCGGGCAGGCTAACCAGCAAACTCAGCAACAAAGCAGCAATGGCCCGGATAGCCGCAACATTCAAAAAGGACGTGTAAGCGATATCTCCAAATCATTGTTTTTACGTGCCGAGGTAGATAAAACAACGGCCTACATGGGTCAGCAGATCATGATGAACCTGCGCCTTTATACCCGGGTTAACATCGCCAACGGCGAACCCGAAAAAATCCCCGATCTGAACGGCTTTTACAGCCAGGAGATCAAAAACACCAATCCAAATGCCCAATGGCGCACCGAGATTTTAAATGGTGTACGGTACAACGTAACCGATATTAAACAAACCGTACTGTTCCCAGAGCATGAAGGTGATATCACTATTGAGCCTTCTGTCATGAACTTTATAGTAAGGCAGCAGGCCGCTTCATCATCAGGCGACCCCTTCGATGCATTTTTTGGCGGATATGAGGATGTGAAGTACAAGATTAAAAGCACTCCTGTTGTCATCCACGTAAAACCATTGCCATTGGCAGGCAAACCTGCTGAGTTTACCGGCGCTGTGGGTAAATTTAATATCGAAGCTTCGCTTGATAAAAATGATGTAAAGGCTAATGACGCCATTAATTACACCATAAAGGTAAGCGGCGCAGGCAACCTGAAGTTGTTGAAACCGATAACGCCAACCTTCCCAGCCGACTTTGAGAAGTATGAGCCCAAGATCACCGATACCATTACCATAAATGCCAGCGGGTCATCAGGCAGCAGAAAATACACTTATCTGCTCATCCCAAGGCACCAGGGCGATTTTACTGTCGACCCGGTTAAGTTCGCATACTTTAACCCGGCTACCGGCAGGTATGTTACTTTAACTACCCAGGCATTCCATATCAAAGTAGCTAAAGGTACCGGCGATGGTAGCAATGTTACCGCCTTTTCAAACGCGGGTAAACAGGATGTTAAGGTGCTAAGCAATGATATCCGTTACATAAAAACCGGCAGCGAGCTAAATGAAGTAAGCAGCGATTTTTATGGATCGGGATTATATTATTTCCTGCTGATATTAGGTCCGGCAGGTTTCCTGGGGGCTTTAATTTACGGTAAATGGCGCGATAAAAACAACGCAGATGTGGTTGGTTTAAAAAGTCGTAAAGCAGGTAAAGTAGCAGCTAAACACCTGGCCAGTGCCAAACAGCAATTGAACGATAAAAAGGCATTTTATGAAAATCTGTTCCGCGGTTTATATGGTTACCTGAGCGATAAGCTTAATATCCCCTATGCTGATCTTAACCGCGAAAAGATAGCTTCGGAACTAAAAGCCCGCTCGCTTGATGAAAGCCTCATTAATGAGATGTTGGACACACTCGATCTTTGCGAAATGGCGCGTTATGCCCCGGTATCAGGCATTACCGAGCAGCAGGTGTTTGATAAGGCACAAAACATGATCAATAACATTGAAAATAAAATATGACATGATGAAGCGCATTATATATCTACTGCTCATCATCGTTATGCCTATATATGCATTAGCTAACGATGAAGCTAACATCCTGTTAAAAAAAGGGAACGACCAGTACGCCAAAGGTCAATATAAAGAAGCTATAACCACATACCAGAAAATTGTGGATGACGGGCACCAGTCGGCATTGGTTTATTATAATCTGGGCAATGCCTACTTTAAAAATGAGGATGTACCATCTGCCCTGTTGTATTATGAAAAGGCGCATAAGCTTTCGCCCGGCGATGAGGATATCAATTTCAATATCCAGTTTGCCAATCAAAAAACAACCGATAAGGTAGAGGCAGGTACCGAGTTTTTCATAACCAAATGGTGGCACTCGTTTATTCTCCGTTTTTCGTTAACAACGTTGGCAGTGATGACAATCCTATTCATTATTGCAGGATGCGCATTGCTGATCGTATACAGGTTCGCTAATTCGGTAAGCATTAAAAAATGGTCGTTTTATTCGGCTTTAGTGATCTTGCTTTTCGGTTTTGCAAGCATGTTTGTTGCAAGTCGCCAGGATCAATATTTTAACGCACACCATGGCGCAATCATTTTCAGCACATCTGTCAATGTAAAAAGCGCGCCAACGCCCAATGCTAAAAACCTGTTTCTGATCCATGACGGTACCAAGGTTGAAATATTGGAAGATAACAACGGCTGGATGAAGATCAGGCTGGCCAGCGGCAACGAGGGCTGGATCAATGCCTCGGACGCTAAGGAAATATAGTTTTGAGGAGGTGAAAGGATAAAGGTAAAAGGCGAAAGGTTGCAGTCCTGATAGAATTTAATTCACCACGATGTCATTTCGACGAACAAAGGGCGGCTTGTGCGGAAGGCTGTGAGGAGAAATCTCCTACGCCCTACTTAGCGACCATGAAAGCGTTAGTACAGAGCGTATAAGGTTTCTCTTTCGCCCTATAGCTCTTACCCTCCACCGCTCTATCGAAATTACAAAAAAATAAAAATGCTTTTTGCCTTAAGCTTTCGGCTTTATGCTGTGTTTCGCTAACAGCTCCAGTACATCTTCTTCGGTACCGGTAAAAGGGCCTGATGATTCTATTTTAAAACTGGCCATAGCAGCAGCAAACTCGCCGGCCTCCTGGAAACCCTTCCCTTTGGCGCGTTGGTATAAATAGCCTGCCATGTAAGTATCACCGCAACCAGTGGCATCAACTACTTCAACCGGTTTATATGCCGGAATCTGGTAATAAACGCCATCGGTATAAATAACCGAGCCCATACTGCCCAGGGTTACTACCACTTCTTTAACCCCCCATTCGTTCAACACTTTAGCACCTTCATGAATGTCAGTTATGCCGGTAAGTACTTCCATTTCATGTTCGTTCACTTTCAGGATGTGGATGTGCCGCAGGGCTTCACGTTTTTCGGGCCAATCGATAGCCACTACGTTTTTATCCTCTACTTTACGCAGATAGCCTTGCGCGTCAAGAGAAAGCTTGCCGCGTTGAGCGAGGTCCTTTATAAATTCTACGGAGATATCATCGGCCAGTAAGGGGCCTAAATGATAAACATTAGACTGAATTTCGTTAAGTTGTTCAATGGTGAAAGGATCGGCTTTTTGTAGCACACGCTGGGTGCGGTGATCCTGATTAGCAGAGTAAATATTTTCAAAGTAAACTGTTTCGCCGCCTGTTGTTGCATGTACCTCGATACCCTTATTACGTAGTTTTTCAACCACAGGCATTTCGCTCAAAGCAAGCGAAGTAACCAGGGTATACTTCACATCCATATTACGAATGGCGTTTGAAAAATAAAAAGAAGTACCGCCAGCCATATGCTTCACCGCTTGCGGTGTCACCACTTTATCTAACGTAATATGCCCTACACAACAAATATCGTACATGAAAATTCCCTATTATGATTTGATACTCAGCTCCTATTATAAAAACAAACGGCAAATGTAAGAAATAGGATTTTGTGTACAACAAGTTATCTGTTTTGTGACAGGGAAATCACTTTATGAGTTACTTAGAATTTATACGATGCTCAACACATCCGCACCCGCCATTTCGGCCAAATCATCAAAATATACTGATGCCAGGTACTCCCAGCTTAACCGGCTGCTGTATTGAAGCCCCTCTTCAATAAACTGTTCTCTCAGGCTATTGCTCTTAAGCAGTAATTCAATCCGCTCTACATAACAGCCGGCATTATATGGTTCGCATTTAAAACCGTTAATGCCTTGCTCAATAAAATCTTTTGAACCGCCGCCATTGGCAATAACGCATGGCAGTCCGGATGCCATAGCCTCAAGTACAACGTTACCGTAAGCCTCAGATACAGAAGGGAAAAGGAACAGGGTTGACGATGCATACAATACCGAAAGCGTTTTATGATCTACCTTACCAGTAAACACTGCGTTGGGCATCTTTGCCTCGCAGGCCTTCCGCGCAACACCATCGCCGGCAATTATGAAGTTAACTTCGGGATTTCTATCCTGCATGATGGTATAGATCTCAAACATGGTTTCCAGGTTTTTTTCCCAAACCAGGCGGCTGGCAAACAAAATGGTGGGATTATCATTACCTGTGAGCGAGCGCAAACTTTTTTTATGCCGTGGCGAAAACAGGCTGGTATCTATTCCTCTCTGCCATAGTTTCATACGGTAGGTATCAACCCCCATATCAATCAACTCTTCCTTCATAGTAATTGAAGGCACATAAACCTGATCGCATTGATTATAAAAAGCCTTGTGACTTTCCGACATCATTTGCTTAACCTTATTGATCAGGAATGGGGTATGTTTCAGGTAGTAATCGATATATGAAATAAAATGTGTGTGATAGATACTTATCACAGGCAAGCCCTGCTGGGTAGCATATTTTAAGGCGAAACTACCTAAAAGCGACGGTGTCGCAATATGTACAACATCTGGCGAAAAGTTATCTATCTCTTCTTTTAGCTCGCTCATCACCAAGCCAGGTATTGCCATGGTGTAACCGGTATTAATTGGTAATGTTAAAGCCGGCACTTTTAATGATTCAAATCCGGCTATACTGTCGGGACCGGCACCATAAACAAACAGAAATTCAAAAATATTCCGGTCAATACGTTTAATGAGCTGATACATGGTGCGTATTGCACCGTCAAAATCTTCAATAAGTATCTCGGCGAAAAATGCTACTCTGATCTTTTTCATCTTATTGACTGATTAGCGGTTATTACTTGGTGTTCACCTTCGCATATCTTACGGGTTCCGTCCCCATCATCAGGAACTCTCTTAATTCGGCTAATTTATCGGTGTTGATCAGGTCAACCTCACATTCAAGCAAGGCCTTCCATACTTCCTTGTTTTCGGGAGAAGCCCACAGGCGTACCCGTTTTTTATGGTGATGCGCAGCGGCTACGTAATCACGAAGCAGTTGTTTCTGATCTTCAGGCATGGGGCCTTTACCTGTCCAACTGATCAGGCGCGAATATTTGCAGCTGGCAGTTTTATAAACAGTGTTTGAAAGCGTATCGGTATGTACCTGCATCAGGTCTTCATCAATAAAAGCAAAGCGCTGTTTTTGCGCCTGAAGTATTTTATAAGGCTTATTACCGGTTATCACAATGGTTACGCTCCCTTCTGTTATTTCGCCGTTATTATAGCTCGACAACATCGGCGCGTAGCGCTTTAATACTTCCGACAGCTTTGCATAGGTTTTTTCAGCGTCGGATTTGATATCGATCATCAGCGTAACAGGAGAAAGCGGGTACACCACCTCCCTGTTTTTGCCTTCGTAACAGTTAAACAATGGCTTTAAATAAAGCTGCTCCAGAGTACGCTTTTTTTGGAAAGCAGGCAGCATATGTGCCACCAGCAATTCGTCATCGCGCAGGTAAATATCAGCCTCTACGTTTTGAAAACCGTTATCCAGGGCATCATACAGAGGCCGGTTATGCCAGTAATCATTATGGGCGAAACCTTTGGAGAGGGGGCTGTTTTGAGCCTGGCAGGTAATGGCTCTGAAGGCAAGGATAACAAAAAACAGAAATTTCAGGTGCTTGTGGCAAAATGCTGCTTGCATCGTAATTTGTATTTGTTGCTACAAATTTACCCTCCCGATATGTACAGGCAGTTATGTCATGGTAAAGTAAAAGCATCAATTGCTTTAATTTATTGTAAATGGCTTAACATTTTCATCACATTAAAATATACAAACCAACACTTTTCGATTAAGGCGGATTCATATTAAATATGCATTTTATAAACACGTGTTAGTAAGCTATGCGGATCTGCGAAGGATTAATTCGGCAAGCTGCTGCCAGTTAGTGGCTCTTTCGGGAAGCGCAAACAAATCTGAGATAAGCATAAATATGTCTTCCGCACTTTTACCCTCCTGCCTTAAATATCTTATCGATGTTGAACCGGCCGATTTGGATAGTTTTTTACCATCCGCTTCAAGCAACAGTAGATGATGATAAAATCTGGCATCATTAAAAGCCTGCTTCTCCAGTACCGTTGCCAGTTGAAGTTGTGCCAGTGTTGATGCCCGTAGATCTTCGCCTCTCACAATCAGATCAATGCCGTAAAACAGGTCGTCAACAATTGAAGTAAGCTGATAGGCCGGGAAGCCGTCTTTTTTCCTGACCACAAAATTTTCCATTTCGACAGGTAGTTGTGCCTGGATAATAGTACCATCATAGTTTTTCACCTGTAACGAAACTGCATTATTGGTATGTAATCGCAAGCTCGCGTCGGGGGTATTAAGGGGGAACTGCTTCGCCAAACAAGTGCAACCTCCAGTTTCACTAAGTTGTTTGCGGGAACAGGTGCAGGCAAAAACAAAATCACCCGCAACCAATTGATCAAGAGCTTCATTGTACAGCTGCATCCGATGAATTTGGGAGAATTGGGATTCAAAATCATCCGCATCCCGCGGGCCTTCATCCCAGGGGATCTCCAAAAATCGTAGCGTATCGAAAATATCAGTCAGGTATTCCCGGTTAACCCTTGCCCGGTCGAGGTCATCAATCCTCAATAAAACTTTAGCGCCATGCTTACGCGCCAATGCCGCGGTGATAGAAAAAGACAGCACATTGCCCACATGCAAAAACCCGCTTGGCGTTGGTGCCATGCGGGTTTTATTAAAATGTATCGGTGGGATTGTCAATTGTTTTTATGATTAATGAACGAGCCAAGATACAAAAGATGGGGAGGAATGAAAAGATTGGCTATGCCAGCAACGTCCCCCCATCAACCACCAAATTCAATCCGGTTCCAAAGCTTTGTTTCATGAGATAAACAAAAGCAAGGGCAACATCATCCGCATGGCCAACACGGCCAAGCAACAACGTATCTTTTGCCCAATTATAAAGCCCTTCTTTATCTTCGGCAGGCAGGCTATCCCAAAGGTTAGTATCAATTACACCGGGTATTACGGCGTTTACGCGTACAGGAGCAAGCTCAACGGCCAGGGCTCTTACCAAACCTTCCATAGCACCGCAAATGCTGCTGGCTATCGACCAGCCGGCTGCCGGTCTTGTTCCCGCCGTGCCCCCAGTTAGGTTTACCGAGCCGCCCTCATTAATGAACGGGGCACCATACTTGACAGCAGCATAAGCCCCCCAATAGCGGAGATTAAAGAACTTACGTGCGGCCTCGATATCTGTTTGGTCGATATTATTCAAATTAAGGTTTTCGGCAGCGGTATAAACCAGGTGATCGAACTTCCCGGCCTGCTCAAAAAATGATTTTATATTTTCCTCATGCGATAGATCCACGGCGTAGCCTTCAGCATCTTCAGGCAATTGACTTAAAGCGTTATTGATCTTGCTTTGATTACCTGAAACTATCACCACATTTGCACCTTCGGCAGCAGCAGCTTTTGCTGTCGCGAAGCCTATACCAGTACTACCTCCCAATATAATTACCCTTTTGCCATTTAATGACGATTTGTTTTCAATTTGACTGTTCATAATGTTTATTCTTTTTTAGACACCGCAAAGTTCCCCCATAAACAATCGGCTGCACTTACCATTTGGTAAAAAGCGATTAGCCTTCAAAATTTATAATGCTAAATTTGAGCTATGACACTTGCAGACCGGATTATCCGATTCAATGAACAATTAATTTATACCGGCGATCCTTTACCCGAAGGTATCCGCATTATGAACCCGTTTAAGGAGCATCCGCAAACTATGCGTATTGTTGATGAGTTTTATCATAAATATTACAACGATAATCAGCAGCGCCACATCATTTTGGGCATTAACCCGGGCCGGTTTGGGGGAGGCTTAACAGGCATTCCTTTTACCGACCCTAAACGATTGATCTCCGAATGTCATATCAATTATGAAGGCAAAATGTCGCACGAGCCATCATCGGTATTTGTTTACGAAGTGATCAATGCCTTTGGCGGACCGGAAGCTTTTTATAAGCAGATCTATATCAACTCCCCTTGTCCGCTCGGTTTTACCAGTATTAATACCAGCGGCAAAGAAAAAAATTATAATTACTATGACAGCAAGGAGTTAACCCGCGCCGTTTACCATTTCATGATCGAAAACATCCGCAAGCAGATTGACCTGGGCATTAATACCGAAAAATGTTTCTGTTTTGGTACGGGAAAGAATGAAACATTCCTGCGCAAGCTAAATGACGAATATCATTTCTTCGGCGAGATCATAGCATTGGAACATCCCCGCTTTATCATGCAATACAAAACGGCAAGCAAACAATTTTATATTGATAAGTACCTTGCTGCTTTTGAAAGTATTGCGGGGTAAACGGATACTTATTTCATGGTAAAACACTTATATTGTGTGCACCAATCAATTAGCCTGTAAGCAATGACCCCAAGCAAGTTTTTAGTATTTCTACTCTTTATTTTTCCTTTTATTTCAAAAGGGCAATCAGTTTCAAACAATAAACTCATTTCGCCCCGTATCAGGGTGATTATGGATAATGACTTTAGCGGAGACCCGGATGGCTTATTTGCGCTTACACATTTGGTATTATCCCCATCGGTTGAAGTTAGAGGGATCATCGGTTCGCACCTGAATGCCAATGATGGGTTCGATAGATCTAAAACCCAGGCGGAGAATGCGGCAAAAAAGGCTGCAGACCTGTTAGCCGTTTTGAAGATCAAAGATCAATTCCCGGTAATTGCCGGCTCCAATACGGCTATGGTGAACGATAGCACCCCGGTTAAAAGCAAGGCTGTCGACCTGATCATTAAAGAGGCTTCCCGTACAGATACTTCCCTGCCATTGTATATCCTTTGCGGTGCCGGGCTTACCGAAATTGCATCGGCGGTATTAACCGAACCCAAAATTGCTGATAAACTTACATTGGTATGGATTGGCGGCCCGGAATACAGCGACCTGGCATTGCCCCCGCCAAATTACAGCAGTCCTGAATATAACCTCAATATCGATATCAATGCAACAAGGGCGGTGTTTAACCATTCGCAATTAAAGCTTTGGCAAATCCCAAGGGACGGGTACCGCCAGGCGATATTGCCCTATTCTGAATTACAGCTTAAAATAAAGCCGCAGGGTGAAGCCGGTAAATACCTCACTGGCGTACTTGAAAACTTAATGGCCCGCATCCAGCAATTCCATCTTAATTTAGGCGAGACCTATATTTTGGGCGATAGTCCGCTGGTTTTGCTTACCGCCTTGCAATCATCCTTTGAGGCAGATCCTTCATCGAGCGAATATGTGTTAAAGCCTTGTCCGCTTATTAATGCGCAGGGTGGGTATGATTATAATGCCCACGGTCGTAATATTCGGGTTTACCGCAGGTTGGATATCAACCTCATGTTCAATGATTTTTTTGCCAAACTGGAGCTGAATAAGTAAAGGCAGCAGCCTGTATATTTTTAACCATAAACGGTTTATTTAGTATTACCTTAAGCGCTGTTTTGTACTTATTTTGGCCTGATCATAAACCTTGATATCATGCTTAAACAAATTGGCAAAAAAGCTCAAAATATGCTCCTGCTTACTTCATTGTTATTTGCGGGGAGTCAAACTTTTGCCCAAACTAATGATACATCGCTACCCCGGCTTATCGAAAAAAGTGGCAGGCACGCGTTTTTAGTTGATGGCAAACCCTTTTTGATGCTGGGCGGCCAGACGCATAACTCAAGCGCATGGCCTGCTTTAATGCCGGGTGTATGGAAATCGGCCGGGGCAATGCACCTTAACACGCTCGAAGTGCCCATTTACTGGGAACAAATAGAACCTCAGCCCGGAAAATTTGATTTTGCGCTGGTTGATACCCTGCTTACCCAGGCCCGGCAGCACAACGTACATTTGGTGCTGCTCTGGTTTGGCACCTGGAAAAATGGCAGTAACCATTACATGCCCGAATGGATGAAGCGCGATGCAGAAAAATACCCAAACATTACAGGTAAAACAGGCAAGCCCATTGATTCGCCCTCCCCGCATTCAAAAGCTACTTTAGATGCTGATATCAAAGCGTTTTCGGCGGTAATGCGTTACTTAAAGCAGGCCGATGGGCAACATACCGTAATCATGGTGCAGGTTGAAAATGAACCGGGCTCATGGGACACCGTTCGCGACTATTCAGCTAAGGCACAAAAACTGTTTGAGGGCGATGTGCCGGCCCAACTGTTAAAACCAGCTGTACTAAAAGCCCTGAATGTATCGGAACACTCAAAAGGCTCGTGGACCAAAGTTTTTGGCGACAGGGCTGACGAATATTTCCAGGCCTGGTCAATAGCCCGGTTCATTGAACAGGTTGCGGCAGCTGGAAAAGCAGAATATCCGCTTCCATTGTATGTGAACGTGGCCCTTCGCGATCCGCTTACCAATCCGACGGCAACCCATTATGAAAGTGGCGGTGCAACGGATAATGTGATTCCGATCTGGAAAGCAGCCGCCCCATCCATCGACTTGCTTGCTCCTGATATTTACCTGTCGGGCAGTGAAAGGATATTGAAAGTAATTGACTTATATGCCCGTGCGGATAATACTTTATTTGTACCCGAAGCTGGTTTAATTGCTGATAATGCCAAATATTTTTATGATGTTTTGGCCCATGGCGGTATTGGTTTTTCGCCTTTCGGGATAGATGACAATGGCGATAGTTCAAACGATGATCATTTGGTCGAGCTACTTTCCCCTTTTGCGGATGAATATGCCGTGGCAGCACCAATGATGCGTGAACTGGCACAATGGGCATTTGAAGATAAGATCAAAGCCGTTGTTGAACATGAAGATGGCGCGGAGCAAAGCATTAAACTTGGTGCCTGGGATGCCATTGTAAAATTTGGCAGCGGTCGGGGTGGTGAACTTAAACCTAATAAAGACCATAACGGTAAAGCCATGATTGTTAGCCTTAATGAAAATAAATTTATCATGACAGGCACAAACTGCCGCATCACTTTCCGCCCGGCCGGCAGCAACACCGGTAAGGCATGGCAATACCTTAAGGTTGAGGAAGGCTGGTATGATCAAGGCGTATTTAAATCGCTTCGCATCCTTAATGGTGATGAAACAGACTGGGGAGGGCCTGCAATTGGCGATAGGCCGAGGGTATTGCAGATCTCGTTGGTGGTGAGATAAAAATTTCGCGTAGAGACGCCTTACATGCGTCTTCCGCACGCAAGGCTACGCTTTAACGGTTTGCTTGTCCTGTGCGAGACGCATATGATGCGTCTCTACATTGAAAACAATCGCCCTACTTCACTTCATAAACCACCGCCTCATACGGCATTAGCGTGCCATTTTTTGATGGCTTTTGATAATTGCCGATTAAAACCGTTGCATTATCCAAATCCATACCTGTTTGAGCCGGAGCTGTTTTACTCGTAAAATTCAGGAGTACCAGCAGCTTCCTGCCGTTCAACTCCCTGGTGTAGGCATAAGTATCGGGGTTTTGCGCGTCGAGCAATGTATATTTTCCGTATACCAGTACCGGATCATCCTTCCTTAGTTTTACTATCCGCCTGAAATAATTCAAAGTACTATTGCTATCTTTCTCCTGTGCGGCAGCATTGATGGTTTTAAAGTTAGGGTTTACTTTTATCCATGGCATGCCTGTAGTGAAACCCGCATTAGCGGTGCTGTTCCACTGAAAAGGGGTACGACCATTGTCCCGGCTTTCAAAGGCTATGCGTTTTAAATAAGCAGGCAAATCAGCGCCAATATTTTTTTGCCGCTGATATTCGTTCAAGGTTTGCACATCACGGTAATCATCAATTGTGCTGAAACCAGCATTGGTCATGCCCAGTTCATCGCCATTATAGTAATAAGGCGTACCACGCATGGTCATCAAAAAGGTGGTCAACATTTTTGACGATACTGCCCTGAACTCTGGGCTATCATTGCCGAACCTGCTTACCAACCGGGCCTGATCATGATTAGCCAGAAATATAGATAGCCAGCCCTTTGCTGCAAATGCACTATCCCATTTGGTAAATACCTGCTTTAAATGAGTTAAGCTATAGCCTCCGGGTTTGGCAATATCCACACCTTCAAAAGCGTAAGCCATGTTTAATTCATTCCTGTCGGCATCAACTAAATTATGGCCGTCTTCAAACGTGTTACCCGCTCCCTCAGCCACACTCATTACGTTATATTTACTGAGCACTTCTCTGTTCATTTCCTGCAGGTATCCATGCAAATTGCCCTGTACGCCGTAATATTGGGTGAAATTTTTTTCAAACCCTTTCGGAAAGGCAGGGAAGGTAGTATCCTTTGCTGCAAACTGGAAAGCATCCAGCCTGAAGCCATCAATCCCCTTATCAGCCCAAAACTTCATTATGCCGTATACTTCATTCCTCAGTTTTGGATTTTCCCAGTTAAGGTCGGGCTGCTTGCGCGAAAAATAATGCAGGTAATAGGCATTGGTAAGCGAATCATAACGCCAGGCATCGTGGTTTACGTCAAATAAACTGTAGCGATAAGCGGGTTTGCCCTTTTCGGCGTTCCACCAGTGATAATATTCCCGGTACGGATTTTTGCGCGAGCTCCGGCTTTGCTTAAACCATTCGTGCTCATCGCTGCTATGATTTACAACCAGGTCCATCACCAGTTTTATACCACGGGCATGTATCCCCTTTAGCAATGCGTCAAAATCATCCATGGTTCCGAAATCCTTCATGATGTTGCGGTAATCGCTTACATCATACCCATTATCATCGTTGGGTGAGCTATAAATGGGGTTAAGCCATACAACATCTACTCCCAGGCTTTTGATATAATCAAGTTTGGAGATAATACCTTTCAGGTCACCGATGCCATCTCCATCATTATCCTTAAAACTGCGGGGATAAACCTGGTAAACCACGGCTTCCTTCCACCATTTGCGGTCAATAGTGTCTGCTCTGCCTTGATTGTTTTGCGCAGCCCCTGAAAAGGCAACAAACATAAAAACAATGAAGGCCACAAAACGAAAGTAAGGTACGTTCATGATCATAATTGGTTAAGTTTTAGCAGGACAAAACTGACTTTCTGCGGTTTATAATAAGAGAATATTAAGGTAGCAATATTTAAGCGGAACAAAAAATAATGCAACTAAATCCGTTGCCTTAGCGCCCCTACAAATTTAAAGTTCAAACATTATGCACATTTCGGGGTTTAGAAATGAGCTAACACCTATCACAATTACACAGTCAATAAATTGAATTTTAATTATTTATATACGTTAGCGTGCATCACAAAACACCACATAAAATTTCATCCCTGTTTTTAAAGACGTTTTTATTTATACTATTTACGGGTATTGCAGCACAGTCCTTTGGCCAGGTACCGGTACCTGCCGATTCGGTAAAGGCCGATTCATTGCGCATTAAAGAAAAAGTAGAACAACCGGCCAAACCCACCGATACTTTATATAAACAATATGACTTTGGTGATCTGGTACGCAACATATTGCATCCAGGCAGGCCGGCTGCACCTCCTAATAAAAAATCGTCTGGGATTACGATCATACCCAACGTGGCATCCAATCCCACTATCGGGTCACAAATTGGGATCAAGGCTGTAGCCGGAAAAAAATTAGGGAACGATCCTAATACCCTGCTTTCGGTTGCTGCCACATCGGCATCTATTACCACCAAGGGGATCATCTATTTTTATATCAACCATAACATATATACACCGGGCAATAAATGGAATTTTCAGGGCAGTTTGGTTGCAGCCAAAACGGTTTCGCCCGATTATGGCTTGGGGATTGGCCAGGCATCAAGCGGCAGCGAAGCCGATCAGGTGCTGGCCAACCCCGGGCGTAAAGGCAGAGCGCTGCATTCGCAATTTTATAATATCCGCGAGAAGGTATACAAAGAAATTGATAAGGGGCTGTTTTTAGGTGCGGGCGCTTCCTTTGATATCAGGCGAAAAATTGAGGATACCAAATCAACAACTGATCTTACCCCATACAATATCTATAGCGACCGTCATGGATTTGCCCGCGACCATTATGCTGCTAACGGCTTGCTTTTTAACTTACAATACACTACCCGCGACAACCAAAACCGGGCCTACAGAGGGATTTACGTCGATGCAGGCTTCCGCATTAATCAAAGCTGGATGGGAAGCTCCAAAAACGCGGTGCAGTTCACTACCGATTTCAGGAAGTATTTCAGCCTGTCAGAAACCAACCCCGAACATGTTGTTGCCTTCTGGAACTGGGGCTCATACCTGATCAGCGGCGACATCCCCTATCTCGAGCTGCCAGGCACCGGCAAAGATCCTGGCTTCCGGAGCGGCAGGGGTTATGTAGTACAATATTTTAAGGGTACGCAATACAATTACTCGGAAGTAGAATACCGTTTCCCGATACTGCGGAATAAATTTGTAAGCGGCGTGGCATTTGCCAACCTGCAAACAACCAATGATGAGTCGGGTACCAAAATATTTCAGCAATGGCAACCAGGCTATGGCGGCGGCTTGCGCGTATTATTTAATAAAGCAACACGCACCAATCTTTGCCTTGATTACGCCTTTGGCAGGTATGGCTCAAAAGGCTTCTTTTTGGGCTTGAATGAGGCATTTTAAATATTAAAGCCTCCGGGAAATGACAGAGGCTTTGATTATAAATTAATCCTATAGCGTTCCCATATTTAGTTAGTTTACTTAGTATAAATGGCCAGCTTTATGTTTTTGGTATCGAGCGGCGTCATCCACTTGATATTTTTCCTTTTAACGATGCCATTTATTTTATCTGCAATTACCAATTGTTTCTTGTTTATCAATATCGAGTCCTTATCGGAAGATATCGCGATCCATCCTGTTTCATTAACAATATAAGGTTTATCATCAACCTTAACCAACACATCCTGATTGCCAGCTTTTGCTGCAGATAGTTTATTATCAAACGTTCGGGCGATTTTTACCTGATCAAAATGTTCCAGCGTAATATGATAATCCAGATCGCCAATCGCCTTGTTTACCAGTTTTGAAAAAGAGTTTGATCCTGATCCTTTGTCTAACCCAAAATACATCAACGCTTTTGTATCTCCCGGCAAATTGCCCCAATGCTCGCGTTGCATAATGTTATTATAGCCTTTTTTAATAATCTTTAATTTAAACATCATTTCCCCATCGGCCATAAAACTAAGTGAGATCTTAAAATAGCCCCTTACATCCGTTTTGCCAAGCAGCGTTTCATCGGTCCCGTAAATACCAGCTGCTTCAATTGGTAATAAGGTTTTTGAATCAACAACGAGACCAGCGATGTTTATATTTCTTGTCATTCTGTTATGTGTGCTGGCCAATAGCAGGGCCGGGGTGAAAAACAGAAGTATCGCAACAAAAGACAACTTTGTTATTAAAAATTTATTCATGACAGTATTTAAGTTTAGGTGAAGATAGGAGTTTAACTAAAGAAAAAAAATACAACATAAAATATCTGCGCTGTTAATTATTATTCTTAATTTTATATTGTAAGCATCTGTAAAACAATCATGTAATACAACTACATGATATTCCTAACCATATCAATAACAGGGAAGCATGGCCAAAAAGAAAACAGCCGATAAAGACAGCATCTGGAAAAGCCTGCAATTGAAGCTTGGCGTAATTACTGTTATTTTAGGTTTACTAACTACCGGGTATAATCTGATTAAGAGAGATCCGCCACCGCCGGTTAACCCTGATCTGAAGGCCAGCCTGGAAATTTCCTATATCAGCATGATCAATGATATCTATGCCCTGGCAGGGGGTGACAGTGCTGTCCGGAAAAAGGACGCCTTTTATCTTGATTATCCCATACTCACTAATGAAATTTCAGATAAAAACCTTCAGAAAACCGACCAGCTTTTTAACGACACCACGGCTGTTGATTATGACCTGTTTATCACCTGCCTCATGATCCAGAATAAAGGCAAGGGCGATGCATCAGACATTGAGCTTGACGTGAGCAAGCTCAATATTAGCCAGCCGCTTACTGTAACTGAAGACCCTCAAAGCAAAAATGACTATGACAGCCAGATCAGGGCTAAGGGTACCGCTGTGAAACAAGTTATAAAACTACCTTCAAGGCTTTCAACCGGGCAGGGAATTTTAATTCCGTTATTTGTGACTTACGATAAACCAAACCCTGTTAATAAAAACAGGCAGTGGAAAATTGAATCAAAAACCATTTTTCTGCCGGATAATATCCGCTATACAGAACCAGCAGATACCGCCCGTAAATCATTAGTAATACGAAAAATGCTGAGCCCGGTCCGGTTGGCCGAAGGAGTGCAGGGCCGCGGATAGTTTGACAATGATCAGATATTCATAAATGGAAAATAACGAAAACCCAATACCGGCCAAACAAACTAAAAATGGCCTCGCCCTTATTCTGATGGTGGCTGGCAGTGTCCTGATCATCGGCAACCTGTATTTTTATGTTGCCCGGCAAAAGCGCAATACTATAAAAAGGCAACAATTGGACAGCCTTGCCAAACAGCTGGATACCGCCAATGCAAAATTTGAAATTGGTTATGGCGAAATGAGCATAGCCTCATACCATAAGATGAAAGATGCTGCCGGCCAAAAGGATCACAGCCCTTTGGTTTACCCGGTAATGAAGAACGAAATAGATGATCTTATTGCTGCAGGAAGCTACCACCCCGACTATGGGATTTCTTCCACTTACCTGGAGGAATTTACAACCTTATACAGGCAAAAAAAGCTGAAGCCAATGGGTACGGCAGTTGCCTGCTTAATTATTAAACAAGTTGGAAAAGGCAAAGCAGAATCTGTAAAGCTCGACATCAACCGTTTAAAGCTTGATGAAGTAAGTGAAATGTTTGACCCTACCGATATCAATAAATTTATAGATCCGGAACGCGCAGCTAAATCTTTCCATTCTAATTCACTGCAAATAGATCTGGGCTCGATGGATACCGGAGAGGCCTTACTGATGCCTCTTTACATCAGCAACGGTTTTTTAAGACTAACAGAAGGCGGTGACCCGCCGGGATGGTCTGTTACCGCCGGGCCAATACTTCTCCCGGTTAGTTTAAATTATATAAAAAAAGATAAGCGTATTCAAAAGATCCCGCTGCAGGAAGTACTTAACCGGCCCATAGAGATCCTGGATTAGGAATCAGTTAAGATGCGATATAACTATCTGCCATGGCACTGTATGCCGGTTAAATAAATTTTATAAATAAACAGGCCGCTTTAATTGGAAGAAAAAAGCGGCCTGTTATTTTGTTACTACTCAAACTGGTTATTGACCGCTTGTAGCGCTCCAGCCATCACCCCAGCCGCTGCTGCCTGCTGCTTTGGTGCCTTTCAAAAGCTTATCGTATTTTACCGTTTGTTCTTTTGTTAAAACAGCTTTGATCTTTGAGATGGTAGCTTCCCGTAATGGCTTAATATCAACCATCATTTTCGTGTTATCACCTTTATCAGCGGCTTTGATCTTTTCAAACTTATCGGATGATTCCTGGTATATCACCGCAATTTTTTCGGTTTGTTTATCAGTGAGCTTTAATTGCTTTTGCAGGTCTTTTGATTTTTCAACAGGTTTGGCACCGGGCTTGGTTTGCGCGTTGCCTGCTGCAGCCAATCCAATGAACATGCAGCATAGTAATAAGAGTTTTCTCATGGTTAAGATTTATTTTAATTGTTGTTGATATAAATGTAACTATTTTGGTATAAAACCAGAGCTAATATTTTCTGTTACAGAAACATAATTTAATTTGTTTTGGCTGCCATTTGCATAGGCATACAACCCGGCATGTTTTTGCTGCGGAAAATCAATTTTGTTAACCGGATGGTTTTGTATTGTGCATTACCTTCGATGATGTTTAAGAACTGGTTAGGGGCAACATTTTTAAAGTGCTGCACAGCGCCGCTTCCTGCCCACTTGATCTCAATTTCATCAATTATCCTGGCCTGGCCAACGCCTATCTCCTGCTGCAATGGCGATGACCCAAAGCTCCCGCCCGAGTTAACATCCTTATAAACAGAACGCTTAACACCATTTTCCATAAAAGTAAGTTTGATGTGGCTCCCGATGGCTGCATTATTGGCTTTTGTGCCGTTCAATTTCAGGCTAATCCAGTTATTATTACTTACACCGGGGTTCATGTATAATGAGCTGGTGTACGAGTCGCCGATGTAAGCCCCGCCCATTTGAGCAAAAATATCCTGGTGCCCGTTGTTCCGCAAATCGGCAAATGCAACGCCATGCCCTTTTTGCAAATTCCCCATACGCGACGATGAAGTAATATCGGCAAATCTTTTCCCGCCGATGTTCCTGAAAAACTTATTAGGTACCAGCGATTTAAAATCGGGGTTTCCTGTGCCAAAATACATGTCGGGATAACCATCGTTATCAATATCACCAAAGTTGGCGCCCATGCTGTAAACTACTTTATCGAGGCCGGCTTCTTTGGTTACATTGGTAAATGTCCCGTTATGATTGTTTTTGTATAGATAAATGTTGCCAGCTTCCGGTACAGCTTTGCCCAGGGCGGCGGCCGCACTGTAATAACCTAAAGTACGTTCAAAGTTATAGTTAGCGACCATCAAATCGGGCCAGCCATCGTTATTATAATCATAAAACCAGGTGGTAAAGGTGCGTTGTTTAATTTGATCGAGGCCCGATTGCGCGGTAACATCTTCAAAATCCACACCCACACTGGTTTTACCTTTATTTTTAAGCAGGTATTTATGCCCGTCCATAGTTGAAATAAATACATCCGTAAAACCGTCATTATCATAATCGGCAGATGTTACGCCTTTAACAAATGCCTTAATACCGCAATGGGCAGCAGTAGTTATATTAGTGAATGTACCGTTACGGTTATTCATGTACAGCTGACATGTTGATTCATCAGCGTAATACATTGACTCCGAATTCTCATTACCCACAAACACATCCAGCCAGCCATCGTTGTTAAAATCGGCCCAGGTTGCAGTTTGCGTGGGATGAAGCATAAATAAACCGCTAATAGCAGTAACATCGGTAAAAGTACCATCGCCATTATTGCGCAATAATGAGCTTGGCTGGTTGCCGAAGCCCTTGGTGAGCCATGCGCCGCGCAAAACAAAAATGTCCAGTTTACCATCATTGTTATAATCCGTTTGCTGGATATTCAGTCCACCGGTAATGCCTGTTAAGCCTGCGGCCCCGGTACGGTCGCTAAATGTGCCGTCCTGGTTATTTTGAAAGTAATGCATGGGATCGCTCAGGTCCCAGCCCGATGTCATGATATCGAGGTAGCCATCGTTATTAAAATCATCAACAATTACCCCTCCCGCACGACCGTTAATATTAACACCAAGGTTCGCTGCCACGTCAACAAATGGTTTAACCTGTGATGCAGTATCCGGGTCGGCGTTAAGGCTTGGGATTAAGGCATTCTTGGGCACTTTTTGCGGATACTCGCCAAGTGTCATATAGGCAATATTGATCAGCCAGCGCGATTCATAATCATCCGGGTGAAGCTTCAGCAATGTTTTATACACTTCAATTGCTTTTCTTGAACCTGTTTGGATCTTGTGTACCCCATCATCTTTAATTGGGAAGATGCATGACGAGCCGGTATGGTTAAGCATACAATTGCTCCGTTCACCCAAACGCATGTAAGCTATGGCCTGCTCGGACAGCATCTCATCGGTCGACATAAAGTCGATATTATCCATCAGGTACTTATAAATGTTTACTGATTGCTGTTCCTGCCCTGCCTTTAATAATAGTGAAGCTTTTGAAAACAATACTTCAGGACTTTTAGCAAGCCGGTTGGTTTTAAGCAGCGAATCGCAGTAAGCCAGCTTCATCTCGGGGTTAAAGGGGTTGGAAATGGTGTTATTCTTTTTATTTATCTGCTTAAGTACCTGGGTCATCTCCTCATTAGATGAGTTTTGGCATGATGCTATTATGGTGAAGCCGCACAGCAGCACAAGCGCGGCGGTAACTTTTTTCTTTATCATAGGATTTTTATATACCCTCGCGGATAAAATACCAGGGCTTTTACCCGCGATAGATGTGGTATTAAATTGTCAATAGAAATTTCGGACAACACGACCAGGGGCATTAAAACAAATGCCGGTCGGTAAATGAGCTAAAGGAAGAAAATCAGCAGGTTGCTTTGGGTGGTTGTTCGGGAATATCCTGATGAGAACTTACTAACGATTGCACAGGTTGTACAACGTTTTTAGGCAATGGCGTTACAGGGCAGTAAAATTCAAATTGCACAAATGAAAGGCTTACATTATCTTTTAAAACCATTTTGCCAAAGGGCACATGCTCTTTGGGAGAAACAGGAGCACCCTTTATTCCTTTTGCTTCAAGCACATTGCTATCGGCAAAGCGGGTAGTTTTATAATTAGGAATGCACATCAGGTGAAGGGCATTCCTCGTCAATCGCATTTTTACGTAATTGTAGGTGGCGTTTCCAAATGTAATATGCCCGGATATATTTTCAAAAGTTCGCCAATCATGAATAGCAGGTAAGTTAACTGGGATAGTGACTTCGGTAAGGTCATTTACATTATAAAAGCCTTTCCCAACCTGTTCATTAAAAAACCGGTCCGATTTATAAACCAAGTATTGGTGCAAGGCCAGTTGCCCGCCAATGTTCAGCAGGTAAATATTAAGCAATATTAAAGCGATGGTCTTTTTCAAAGGTTTACAATTATCTAAAGATGAGATTTATAAACGATATTTTCAAGACTTATTTATGCCCATTTAATTTATTATTAAAATCATATAATATCAATGTATAAATCGACTTACCCGGTCGGCGCTTCGCCGGACCAGCCGCTTTACCCTTCGGGTGAGAAGGAAAAAGAACCCCTCTTTGCGCTTGCGCAGAGAGGGTGACGAGCGTAGCAATCCCGGGGTGAGTTAAGACCCATCCTACTCTAATATTATTTAGGCCTTTTTCAGCAGAAAACGATTCTTTAACCACTCTCTAACAGGTTCATCATAGAGCTTGAGGCAGGCATAGGCGATGGCGATACTCGCTACAAAAAGGCCCAAACCTACAAGCAGTCCTTCTGTCATAGGGATCTTATTATTTGTTACCCAGGCTGTATGAAAATAAATGAGAGGATAATGTGTGATATAAAGCGGGTACGACAGATCACCTATAAATTTGCAAACCCTTACTGAACTTTTACTCTTTAACGTTCCGCCGGCGCCGATAGCCACAATTAACGGGAAAACGATAATAATACAAAACGACTCATACAAACCATTCATCCATAAATGTTCGGGCCCTCCTATCCGCGGCACGCATAAAACGGCAATAATTAGAGCACTGCAAACCGTAAATGCGCCTTTAACATGAATGAGCTTACCCATACGGCACAGCAGCATACCTGCAAAAAAGGGATAAAGCAACCGCGTGAAGCCAATATAGAGTTGTGTTTTATTAACCGACCATCCGCCAATTACATCACCCTGCGGTCCCATTACCGTGTAATGGATCAGCAAACAGGCCGATGCAAATACCAATATGGCCAGCAGCGTTTTGGAGAACTTGCGGATCACCAGCGCGTAAAGAATATTAGCGATATATTCAAAAAACAGCGACCAGGCCGGGCCATCCAACGGGTGCATTTCCTGCCAGCCGCGGATATCCATAGAAGGCAGTATCGGTATCAGCGTACAACCAACCAGCATTACCAACAACATTTTCCAAACCGGCGTGTCATGAATAAGCGGAAACACTGCACCGCTTTGCGAGTAAAAAAACAAGGCGCCAATAATTGATCCGGCAATAACCATGGGCTGCAGGCGAATGAGGCGGCGCTTATAAAAATCCCATTGGGTCATTTTGCCCCAGCGGTCGTCATAGGCGTAAGCGACTACAAAGCCCGAGAGCAGAAAAAAGAAATCGACCGCCAGGTATCCATGATTTATGATTTGCTTAAAGCGGTTACCATCAGCATAGGTTTCAAAAATATGGAATGCCACCACAAAAAGTGATGCCACACCGCGTAAGCCGTCAAGAATTTGGTAGTGCCCTTTTGTTTCAAGGTACGTAGTGCTTTTACTCATTTAGCAGGAAAAAACAAGTATGACAAATTGGTTAATTCGGGATTGATAGCATGCGCTGCAAACAGAACATAGCACCCTGGCTATAAATATGCTTTAATTTATTGGCAAGTCAAAACCGGAAGAATAAAGAGCATATTAACGTTACAATCGCGGCTTAGCAGCCAGTACTATCGGCGTCGTTTCCACAAGCTCAAGCGATTTAACCATATCTTTTGTCGTGCTTTTGTATTTTTTAAAATGAGGTGTTTGCAGGTGGGCCTGGTATGCGGCAGCATCAGCATAAATTTCAAAAACTGTTATGTGGGTAGGGTTATTCTTTTCGGATACAGCATATAAGGTTAAAACGCCGGGTTCAACGCGTACTGCAGTTTCGGCATGCTCTTTCAATACAGCCATGTAATTGTTTAACTGGGCCGAATCTATCTGGAGTTTGGCTATGCGTACTACCTTGTTTTTATCCTGGGCAGCGGCGCTTTGAGGTGCAGATACTGATAACATAAAAATTAATAAAGCTGATAATAAACCGCTGCCCCAGGCTGTTAAGCGAGCGTATAGGATTTGTTTTGTTGATATTTTTGAAGTTAGATCTACAACTTTCATATTTGCGTTTTTTTATAAATAACTCAACCACCATTTTGCTTTGTTGGCCTGTTTATAAGCGTCGTAGCGTTTGCATAACGGATACAGTGCAACCACTATCCCTATCCAAACAAGGTAAGCAACAGGCAACGAAAAACCATAACCCTTCAAATCGGTAGTGAACCAGATGGGCTTTGTCAGGAACCATAATTTCCAGTCTTGGCCGGGCGTAAATAATGACGCGACAATCGCGATCAGGTGTATGATATAAATGTGGATGAGGTAATAAAACATAGGCACCCTACCATAAACGGAAACTACATTTACGACACTGCCCTTTGTTTTTTCGGTAAATGAAAGAAACAGAAATGCAGCTCCTAATGTCAATAACAGGTATAAAAGCGATGGCGGGTACTTACTCACCTTAATAAATGAAAGCAGGGTAAACAACGCATTTTTCTGCACGCTCCACTTCACTGGATCGCCATATAGGTTTGTACAACGTAATACAATGAACAAAGCCAAACAACATGCGCCTGCTATCAATAAATTTCTTTGTCTTTTGCCAACATCATAACCTGCCGTATACCATCCGCCCAAACAGTAACCTAAAGACATAACTGCCATTAGCGGTACAATGGGATAACCTACCAACAAAACTTCTTTATGCCACATAAAAAACTGCTGTTCATGAAGCAGCGCCCAGCCAAAAGCCGGCAACGTGCTGCCCGGCACATGAACACCATCTAAAAGGTTATGCCCCAATATGATTACAACACTAATGCCCAGGATTAATTTTTTAGGCAAATGAATCAATGCCGCAAGTGTGATCATGCTTAAGCCCAGTGCCCAAATGGTAATAAAGAAAAACATGGGGAACGTGATATTGAAGTTCCAGCCAAAATTAACCACGAACATTTCGAGGAAAATAAGCCATAATCCACGCTTCACCAGGAATACGGACAACTCCTTTTTAGATTTCTTTTGCCCGATGAGGTGGGCCGAGGTCCCGGCAAGCAACATAAATATCGGGGCGCAAAAATGGGTGATCCACCTGGTGAAAAACAATATCGCGCTTGTTTTTGTGAGGTCAAGCGGATCATAAAAAAATGATCCCGAGTATAAATAATCCCTCACATGATCGAGGGCCATAATGATCATGATAGCTCCGCGGAGAAAATCGATAGAAGTTATCCGATTTTTTAAAACTGTGCTCATTCAGGTCTTGGGGGTAAAATTAAAGGTAGCACTTTTTTACAAAGATTTGTCAAATTCTCCGGCTGACAAAGTGATCTTGTCATCCTAAGCCTGTACACCGGCCGTGCGTAGGAACCCTTACCTTAAGAAGCCCAGGATTTCAACACTCAGCATGATACCATTATATCTGGCTATAGCATACCACTAATCAACTACCTAATAAGTTTTATCAGGTATTATGATTATCATATTGGCTAATTCATCATTTACCTGTACGACACATGCCATAACATTCCTTTTGACCTGTGAATATGCTGAGGTTATTTGTACCACACAAGTGCCGCAACTGCCCATTCCGCAACATAATCCAAATCCGGGGATTGCCAAATGATCTGCTATGAGCGACATCAAACTATGGTATTGCCCTTGAATGATTTGTAATCGGTGACTTTCGCCCAGATAATTAAGTGTTAGCGGTATTTTATTGCTTTCCATTATTTGCAGGTAGTAAACGCCGGTTTAGTAACTAATAAAAAACTATCTTCTCCGCCCTATAACTACTGCAACAATGATCATAGCGGCAGCGGGAAATATCTTATTAGTTGTAACCGCATGTATTCGGCGATTCCCGGTGTACATTGTTAATAACAGCCCAATAATACATAGGTAAGCAGCTTATCCGAATAAATCTCATAACTATAGTTGTTAAGTTTGATAGTATCAATCCTCATACAAACGTTACCTGTTAACATTTAAAAATTTATTGAGCCGTTGAGTTGGTCGCCACTTTATGAAAATATTATCCTTACTTCACCACCTCACTTACCAAAATAACAGGACTGACATTAGTGTAATTTGCAAAATCCGCACGGATGGCGTCTCTTTTGGGCGCTATAGCGGCTTGATAGTCGCTTAGGCTTTTTACATAAAAAGTGCCAATAGCCATAAAAGGCAGCGGTTGGTTAGGGATACCACTGGCAATCCCTTTTTCAATGGTGTATTTAACCAAATTTGATCCCAGGAACTGTGCTACCATTGGCATATGCTTTGTTTCGTAATATTCCATATTAAAGGTTTTACCTTCGGCATAAGGGTACATAATGGATATTTTGACTAAGCCTTTTTCAACAATTGCTTCGTTCTTCTTTTCCTGACTAAATGCAGTAAAGCATGTTACAAGAAGGATAAATGATAAAACTAATCTTGATTTCATAACAGGTTCGTTTAAATGATAAAGCATTCTATTTTAACAGATTACACAAATATTAAAATATTGCCTTTATTCACAAAACATTATGCTGACTGATGTTTAAAGTCGCACGAACGACATGCCACGAGATTGCGTATAGGACATAAACAAAAAAGCCACAAATCTTTCGACTTGAGGCTTTTCTTTTTTTCAGGTAGCGGGAACAGGACTCGAACCTATGACCTTCGGGTTATGAGCCCGACGAGCTACCAACTGCTCCATCCCGCACTGTTTTGATACTACAAATATACGATAAGTTATCACATCTGTTTGTCACAAATTGGCTCATGTGGCCAACAATTTCTTAAAACACGATCATCTAACCTTTTAATTTGGTTGATATAAGTCAATTTCGTTCTTACTATAAATCAATGTGTGGCGTTTGGGTACTTTGCACCTTTGTGATACCCTGACCGATGAACGGACAGGATGATAAAATTTCAAAGAAATGAAAACAGCTAAAGAATTATTGCTCAACTATCTTGAGCGGATCAACAACCCAGATACAGCTATTGAACTTTTTGCCGACGACGCAGTGTTCGAGCTTCCCTACCTTGCAAGTTTAGGTTTACCCTGGCAATGGAAAGGCCGGGACGTAATATATAATTTCCTTAAAAACCTACCCAAAACATTCGGCAACTTTAAATTTCAAAACATCAGGATCCATATTGATACACCTGATCAGGCCTTTGGCGAATATGATGTGAACGCTATAGTCAATTCGACAGGTCGGGTTTATCCGCAAACCTATATGGGGCGCGTGGTTGCCGAAAATGGTAAGATCAAACTGATCCGCGAAGCGCTTGATATGGTTGTAGTGGCCAAAGGAATGTTTCCTGACGGGCTGGCACACTTAGCTTAAAGCTACTTACGAGCCTGGGCCCTTTTTTAAAAATTACAATTAACCATATCTTCCTTGGTTGTCCAAACCTGTTTTTCTTAGATTCATTGCCTCAAAAATGCTTCGATCAACGTAAAAAGGCCTTAACTAAAATTGTTGAGGCCTTTGCAATAATCAGATACGCTATCATCAATTAGCCACATCATTATTTTCAATCCCTGTTTTGTTTTTATTGATCCTGTCTTTTAAGCCTCCAAAATTGTAGTTCAGGCTGATGCTAAATGACCTGTAATAATTCGTGCTTTGGTAAGTTTGATTAAACTGCGGACCGAAAGTTTTGCTTACACTGTTGCGATATTTGGTAAACGGATTTTTGATACCGCCGGAGATGCTGAACTTGTTTTTCACGATATCCTTATTAAAGTTAAAGGCGCTGTAAAAAAAGCCGTTGGTGTACCCCTGTAAACCTGTAGGGTTGCGGCTATTTATACCCAAATCGGCATTCAGGGCCCAGCCATGGTTCAGGCGTACTACGTTTGATAGCGTGGCCCCATACATCAGCAGGTTATTGTTCACTACTTTTCCACCGGCCTGGCCTTGCAGCCACAAATACGTCATATTACCATTGAGGCTTACGTTGTAAATTTTAGTTACAGGATAACTAAGGTTAAAATTAACGCCCGCACTGCTGGCCTCGCCTGTATTAGCATAGGTAACTTGTGTAACCTGGGTGGTCCGGTCAAAATTAACAACCTGCAAATCGAGGTTGTTCATGAACGAATAGTCGAGCCCGATGTTTACTGATAATTTTTTATTGCCGCCATACCCAAGCTGGATATCGTTCAATAAAACAGGTCTCAGGTTTGGGTTACCGGTAATTTCATAATTGGGGTTTGAGCGGTCAACGTAAGGGTTAAGCCTATTGATGCCTGGTCTCCTGATCCTTTGCGAAAAACCGAAGTTGATACTGCTTTCGTCTTTAAATCTTTTACTTACCGAAACAGAAGGAACAATGTTAAAATAGTTTTGATCGGCCACAGATGCCGTACTCATGAAATCAGCCCGGATCACGGTTTCCTCAACCCGCACACCGGCATTGATGTTCCAGCTGTTTAAAGCCAATTGATAGGAGTTATAAGCGCTAAATACATTTTGGGTATTTGTAAACGCGTTTGACTGCGCTGCATCATGCTCATATACACCAGTTGTTTCATTTAATGAGCTATAGCTAAAATCGCTGCTGTTATTCCTGAATATAGCTTTAACACCGGCATCAATGGTCATTTTATTTACCGGGGTAACAAAATCAACCTGTACAGTGTGTTCTTTAAATTTTTGTTTATCGCTTTGTTGAAAATTGGGGCCCGGGAAATTTACCCGGTCAAAAAATTGAATGTCGCCATTTTTGTTATTTGTGTTGCCGCTGTACATGTATGAAAATGTAAGCAGCCTGTTTTTAACCCCTTTAAAACCTAATTCATAATTGATCCCGGCATCAATGCCGTGGCTGGCGGCTTTATTATTGTTTTGAAAACGGTATTGTTCAGGCTGACTATCGCCGGTTAGCAGGGACGACTGCCCGTTATGATCGATTGCACGGCTGCCATTATAATTGAACTGGGCGGTTAATAAATTCAGTGTATCTATCTGCAGGCTTAATTCGGTGCCGAAATAAGCGGTTTTATTATTTGAACGTTGATAACCGGTTTGCGCCAGCGTTGTACCGACAGTATCAACACGTTTGTTGGTATTATAGGTTTGCGGCGAATTGTTGATGCTGCCACCGCCAAAAGCAGAAACACCAAACTTGCCTTTTTTAGCCGTAACAGAACCTCCGATGCCGGGGCCACCTGTAGGCAAGCTTTCATTGATATTTACAGAACCATTGATACCATCGTTGATTTTTTTGCTGGTGACGATGTTAATGATGCCCGCCAAACCTTCGGCATCATATTTTGATGGCGGTGTGGTGATCACCTCAATCCGCTCAATGGTTGATGCCGGGATGCTTTTTAAAACGGCTTTAAGGTTGCTTTCCAAGCTGCCGGAGGGTTTACCGTTAATAAGCACTTTAAAGCTTGCATTTCCTTTGAGCAGTAAATTATCATCCCCATCTAATGACAGGTAAGGAATTTTCCTCATCATACTTAGTACATTATTTCCCTTACTTTCAGGATCCGCCTTCAGGTCGTAAATTATTCTGTCGGCCTTTTGTCTGATAATCGGTCTTTCGGCGGTTATGGCAACCTCTTTCAGGTTAGTCATTACATCCCTCAAATAAACCGGTTTTAGCACCAGTGTTTGCTGCTGATGTGTAAGATCGAGGGGTATTGTTTTTGAGCTATGGCCAATAGCGTTAATCGACAGCGAATAGCTTGACGGTTGTACCGAAGCAAAACTGAAGGACCCATCATCTTTAGTAACAGCAACCATAATGGTTTCATTGGCAGCATTCTTTAGCCGTACGGTTATCAATGGCAAAGGCGCTTTGGTTACCGAATCAGCAATATCCCCTTTTACCTGCACCTGGGTTTGGCTATAGCTATTGAGGTTATAAATGATTAACACAGCTATCATCATGATGAACCGTATTGCTATTTGTTTAGTTTTCATATTTGTGAGGGTGTTAGATTTTGGTTGATTTTTTAGGCAAAAGGATTCCCGGAGAGAAATTTCTCTCTTTAAAATTTGATGGTACAGGCGGCTAAACCGCCCGCTTAGTACAATAAATCAGGCTGGTTATTTAATCCTTACGACGGCGAAGCAGCAGGTAATAGATTAGAAAGCCGGCTGAGATAAAGATCATTTCAACGCCGTAAGGAACGGGCGAATCTTCTGCACTGTAGGGGATGAATTGCATTACTATAAAACCTATACCGGCGCAAAGGAGTATGAGCCCCCATTTTAAGGCCTCGTTGCCTGAGTTTAACTGGGCCAGAAATTTCACGCTGTTCTCATCCAGCGGCCCCGATTTAATAATGCGTTTTTTCAGCATGTAATTATAAAGGGCAAGTATGAATATAGCAATAAGTATAAAGAATATTATGATTACGATGAATGGCATTAACTGTTTCATGATCTTGTTTGTTTAAGTATTTGCTACAGTAGTCAGCAAATGGCTTGTGCAGGTTGCAATTATTTTAAATATTTTTTTAATCCTTTTTTGCAACCGCTAAACCTTCTATATTGACTACTGTAATATGTTTAATGAACACGAGGTTGTATCCAGGATATTAAATAAAGATCTCCGAGCTTTTGAACTGTTGGTAAAGCAGTACGAAAAGCTGGTTTTCTTTGTGATTAACCGGTTGGTGCAAGACCAGCAAAACAAGGAGGATATATGCCAGGAAGTTTTCATTAAGATCCACCAAAACCTGCACCGGTTTGAGTTTCAGTCGAAACTATCAACCTGGATAGCACGTATAGCCTACTTAACCGCTGTAAACTATTTAAAAAAGAACAAGAACAATTCCCCGGCCGAATATCCCGAAAATATTGATAATTATCATTTTACAGATGAAAACCCCGAACAGGAGCTGATAAAAAAAAATACCGCAGCTTATGTTAACCTGCTTATTGAGCAAATGCCGCATCAATATAAAACAGTGTTAACGCTGTACCACCTCAATGAGTTTTCATGTGCTGAGATCGAAGACATCACGGGCATCCCGGAAGGAACAGTGAAAAGCCATCTTTTCAGGGCGCGGAAATTATTGAAGGAAAAGATTGAAAAAGACCTTAAGAAAGAAAATATATGAAAGAGCTGGATGACGACGAATTACAGGAACTATTGAACAGCGGCTTGGTTCCGGATAACAAAACACTTTCGGAAGAAGATAAGAACGATCTGCTCGCTTATCAAAACTTATTTACCGCTCTGGGCACCGAGCCAAAAGAAGGCCTGCCTATGAGTTTTGCCGCTAACGTTAGGAGAAAGCTGCAGGAACAAGTCAACCGTAAAAACGATCTGCGCTTTAACCTGCTGGCGTTGGGTATCTTTGCTGCGGGATTAACGCTGGCTTACGGCCTGCTTGCTGCTATCAGTCCCGAAAGCGGCGATATGTTTTTAAATGCTATTATCAGCTTTAAATGGCTGTTGTTAACACTGGTTGCAGGGTTTGTGGGCTATCTTTTTATTGATCAGAGATTGGTAAACAGGAGTTATTAAGAACAGGAAAACGTAGAGATCATTATTGGGGATGGGGGTTAACAGGGTTAACACAAATTCAGAAACAAACTATCAAGTAACTTATAATCAATTAAATAAAATACAAGAAGGGTTACACATCACACAATGCGCAGAGCGGGCTTACATATTTTGCAACCTGCAAACGGGAAACGCATGTGATGCGTCTCTACATTAAGATTAACGGGCTTCTTCTAACGTATCAGGAACAGCATCTTCATCCTCTTCCTCTGTTTGCGGCACTTCCTTAAACACACGGATGGTTTTAATATACCTGCGCTGGTAACGTTCGTTCATGGCGGTTTCAGTAACGCCATTTTCATCACCTGATGTAGAATGGATAAACACCAATGGTTCACCAGGTTGTGATATCACAATACCAATATGCCCTGCACTGTGGTAATTGTGACTGCGGGTTCCGGTAAACAAAATCAGATCGCCAAATTTGGCGTCTTTAATATCAATCCCCTTAACCGGCGCAAAATCCGATGAACTGCGGGGGATAGAGATGCCGAAATGGGTAAAAACATAATTAACAAAACCCGAGCAATCAAAACCTTTTTCCGGGTTGCTTGAACCATACCGATACCTGACACCTTTCAGGGTTTGGGCAAATTCAACCAGCTCGTCGGGTGTGGTTTCGCCAGTTTCATAATTGGCCTCAACTTCGGCATAATGATGCCTCAGCCTCGCATGGCTATGCAATTTTACCGTTTTATTTGCTTTATGTTTTTTTGATGCGTGAAGTACGGCAGGCTTGGCCGGCTTCATAAGTGATAAACAAGCTACAAGGAGGAGTTTGGAACCAATTACAACATGCATTTTGTAATGATAGATAAAAATTTCCACGGATAGCAATCAAAATGTAAAAAAGATGACTGAATCCTGATACTATTATTTCATTTGCTTCATCAAAAAAAGCAAAATGGGTGTTAAAATAACAATTAATAAAAACATTACCTACTTTAGTACCGCTAACCCAATGTAATACGCAATCATGATGACCCGGAAAATAACTCATCGTTTTTTAACGCTGTTCTCCATATTAGTTTGCTTTTCCATTCCCCTTCACGCACAGGTACAAACGTCGCTGCATTCATTTCCGCTCCAACAGGTCACCCTGCTGCCAGGTGTGTTTAAGGATGCGCAATTAACAGATAAGGCATACATGCTGGCTTTAGACCCCGATCGTTTGCTCGCTCCTTATCTTACTGAAGCAGGGCTCAAACCTAAAAAGAAGAGTTATGAAAACTGGGAGAACACAGGGCTGGATGGCCACATTGGCGGGCATTATTTATCGGCCTTGTCTTTTATGTATGCCGCCACCCACGATGCAGAATTAAACCGCCGGTTGGATTATATGCTTGCCGAACTAAAACGCGCCCAGGATAAAACAGGTAGCGGTTACCTGGGAGGCACTCCCGGTGGCACGACTATGTGGAAGGATATTGCCGCCGGTAAAATTGAAGCCGACACCTTCGCCCTGAATAAAAAATGGGTACCACTTTATAACATTCATAAACTTTTTGCAGGCTTATGCGATGCTTACCTGATCGCCGGCAAAACCCAGGCAAAAGAAATACTGATACGGTTAACAGACTATATCTATGGTGTTTCCCTCAAATTAACTGATCAGCAGATCCAAACCATGCTGATTTCTGAACAGGGTGGCTTAAACGAAGTTTTTGCCGATGTATCGGTAATAACCGGCCAGAATAAATACCTCACCCTGGCCCGGAGATTTTCGCATAAAGAGATCTTGAACCCATTGATCCAGGGGCATGACGAGCTCAATGGACTGCACGCCAATATGCAGATCCCGAAAGCCGTAGGTTTCCAGCGCATCTCGGAAGTTGGCGGCGATGCCGATTATGGCAAGGCTGCTCAGTTTTTCTGGGAAACGGTAGTAAATAACCGTTCGGTAGTAATAGGCGGCAACAGTGTAAATGAGCATTTTAACCCAACGGACAATTTCACTAAAATGATCACGGATATTGCTGGCCCGGAAACTTGTAACTCCTATAATATGCTTAAACTAACCCGCCATCTTTTTGAAAAGGCTGCAGATGTAAAGTATATAGATTTCTATGAGCGGGTTTTGTTTAACCATATCCTTTCGAGCCAGCACCCCGTACGCGGTGGCTTTGTTTATTACACCTCCATGCGCCCGCGGCACTACCGCGTTTATTCTCAGCCACAGGTTGATATGTGGTGTTGTGTTGGCTCGGGCATGGAAAACCATGGCAAATATGGCGAGCTCATCTATAGCTATCAGCAAAAAAACCTGTACGTAAACCTGTTTATCGCTTCCCGGTTAAACTGCGCTGCACAAGGGCTTGTACTTTCTCAGCAAACAAAATTTCCGGACGAGGAAACTACCAAACTTTTAGTTGAAGCCGTGAGGACCGGTAAATTTGACATTAACATCCGTTACCCACATTGGGTAAAGCCTGGCAGGCTGCAAATAAAGATCAATGGTACTGAAATAGCCGTTAATGCCCGACCCGGCTCATATGTAAAGCTTAACAGGCAGTGGAAAAAAGGCGATGAAATTGCAATCCGTTTACCCATGGAACTAAGCACCGAAGCATTACCGGATAGCTCGCATTATATAGCTTTTTTAAACGGGCCCATTGTATTAGCGGCTAAAACGGATACTACCGATCTTGATAACTTAATTGCAGATGGAGACCAGTTTGGAGGTTATCGCGCCCGTGGTAAAACATATCCATTAAATGAGGCTCCTATACTGGCAAGCAACCAGCCTGATCCTGAAAAATACCTGAAACCAGTAGCCGGAAAACCACAAACTTTCATTGCGCCTGAACTGATCAGTCCTGCTAAGTTCAAAGGCTTGGAACTGATCCCTTTTTACAAATTACATGATGCCCGGTATATGATCTATTGGCACCAGGGCGACCTGAAAGATATGGGAAAATAAATATGTTAGAGCCCGAACCTACGGATTATAAATTATGCCCCTCAAGCTTCGCTATTGCCTGTTCAACAAATTTTTCATTGGAGAAAAGTGTCCGCTTTCTGTCGCTCCAACCGTGAAGACGGTTTAATTAAAACAAAAAGCCTCAAATCATTCGATTCAAGGCTTTCATTCTTCGTAGCGGGAGCAGGACTCGAACCTACGACCTTCGGGTTATGAGCCCGACGAGCTACCAACTGCTCCATCCCGCACTGTATTGTGCTATATATTTGAGATCCGGTCATAACCCCGGAAAGGTGCTTCCAATTATCAAAATGCAAATTTGCACTCCGTTTTAATTGGACTGCAAAGATATAATTCGTTTCTTTGCAGTCCAAATATATTTTTAATTATTTTTTTATGGCTCATCAGGCAGGTTTTGTAAGTATAATAGGTAAACCCAACGCAGGGAAATCAACCCTTATGAACGCGCTGGTGGGCGAAAAAATGTCCATCATTACCCCTAAAGCGCAGACTACACGCCACCGCATTTTGGGTATTGTGAATGATGAAAACTACCAGATCGTGTTTTCGGACACCCCCGGCGTGATCAAGCCGCACTACGCCCTGCACGAAAGCATGATGCACCAGGTTGACGGCTCTATTGTTGATGCCGACCTTATTTTGCTGGTTACCGACATTTATGAGGAATATGATGAAGCAGACGTTCTTAAAAAATTGGAGCGTTCATCAGCGCCTCTTGCCGTACTCATCAACAAAATTGACCAAAGCGATGAAGAAACCGTAAAAAAGAAAGTCGAATTTTGGCAGGAGAAATTAAACCCTAAAGCCATCTTCGCCATATCGGCACTGCATGGCCACAACATCAAGGCCATTATGGATTTCGTGATCGAAAACCTGCCGGAGCATGCTGCTTATTACGAAAAAGATGCGCTAACCGACCGTAACGACCGCTTCTTCGCTTCAGAAATGATCCGCGAACAAGTGTTTAAACAATACAAAAAAGAAATTCCATACAGCACCGAGGTTATTGTAACCGCCTTTATTGAGGGCGAAAAGCTTTACCGCATCAGCGCCGAGATTATTGTGGAGCGCGAATCGCAAAAGAACATCATCATAGGCAAGGGCGGCGAAATGTTAAAAATTACCGGCACCTATGCCCGCCGCGCCATGGAAGACTTTTTTCAGCAAAAGGTTTTCCTGGAGATGTTTGTAAAAGTGATCCCCGACTGGCGTACCAAAAAGAATTACCTCAAACAATTCGGGTACGAATAGAAAGAACAGAATCAAGACTTTTAGAATCAAGATGCAGGATAATCCAACATCTTGACCTATCATTAATAAAAATTAAAAATTTCTCAGAAGCAGTTGTTAAGTTAGATAGATTTGTATTCCTGAATCTTGATTTCTTGCATCCTGACTCTTAATAAAAAAGCATGAGTAACATAGTAGCCATTGTGGGCAGGCCCAACGTAGGCAAATCAACATTATATAACCGTTTAACCGAAAGTCGCAAGGCTATTGTTGATGACTTTAGCGGTGTCACGCGCGACAGGCATTACGGCGTTGCCGAATGGCTTAACCACAATTTTACCGTTATTGATACAGGCGGCTATGTAGCTAATTCCGACGATGTTTTTGAAACCGCCATTCGCGAGCAGGTTGATATTGCCATTGAAGAAGCTTCAGTGATCCTTTTTGTTGTTGATGTTACAACCGGTATTACTGATCTGGACGATGAGATTGCCAACCGCCTGCGCAAAAGCAACAAACCTGTTTTTGTGGTAGTGAACAAGCTGGACAATAACAACCAGGTTGCCGATGCCATGGTGTTTTACAGCTTCGGCCTTGGCGAAATCTACAGCATTTCATCAATGACTGGCTCAGGTACCGGCGAATTGCTCGACGAAGTGGTAAAACACTTTGAAGACGAAGTACTGGAAGAAAACACCCGCCCTAAATATGCCATTGTCGGTCGCCCTAACGTGGGTAAATCATCTATCATTAACGCACTTATCGGTAAAGACCGTAACATAGTTACCCCTATTGCCGGTACCACCCGCGACTCTATCCATATCCATTATAACCAGTATGGTCATGATTTTATGCTGATAGATACAGCCGGGATGCGTAAAAAAACCAAGGTTAAGGAAAACATTGAGTTTTACTCGGTAATGCGCACCATCAAGGCTTTGGAAGAAGCCGATGTAATTATCCTGATGATTGATGCGGTTGAAGGCTTTGAATCGCAGGACATCAATATCTTCCACCTGGCCGAAAAGAACAAAAAAGGCGTGATGATTGTGGTAAACAAATGGGATTTGATCGAGAAAAACAATAAAACTGTAAAAGTATTTGAAGAGCAGATCCGCGATAAAATTGCCCCCTTCAGCGATGTGCCTATTGTATTTACTTCTGTTACCGAAAAGCAAAGGGTGCTAAAGGTGTTAGACGTAGCCAACCAGGTTTACCAAAACCGCGCACGTAAAATCCCGACTTCCAAACTGAACGAGGTGATGCTGCCTATCATCGAAAACTATCCTCCGCCATCAATAAAAGGCAAATACGTTAAAATTAAATACATTACCCAAATTGCAGGTTCATCGCCCATGTTTGCGTTTTTCTGCAACCTGCCGCAATACGTTAAAGAACCTTACTACCGCTTTATCGAAAACAAACTAAGGGAAAATTTTGATTTCTCGGGCGCGCCGATACAGGTTTGGTTCAGGCAGAAGTAAGAACCTTGATTTTTAGGATTTGAGGATTACCTTGAATTTGATCTATCAAATCCAGACTTACAAAGTTTCACCACCGCGTCATTGCGAGGAACGAAGCAATCCCCTATTTGAAGGTATGCCCTGCATAGTCCGCGATTGCTTCGTTCCTCGCAATGACGTTTTTTACCCCCTGGTTGTTACGTTTCCATCTCCCTCTCCGTAATACTACTAAACCTCAATACTTTACACTTCATGAAAAAGTTTTACTGTTTAGTACTAATAGTACTGGCCGCTTTTACTGCATGCAAAAAAGGTGAGCTATCATCTGCCGACGGAGAAGATAATGGCTGCATCAGTCGCGTTAAACGAGATTATAGCGACAGCAACAAAGTTGAACTGGCAACCGCTGTTAAACTGCTTCAGAAAAATAACATCTCAACCAGTGGCCTGGTGATCTATCGTGTTATTTTAAACGATAGTATAAGCACCAATGGCCCGCTTAATATCTACCAGCATGTTATAGCTTATGAAGAAAGCAAAGGTTTGCCCATCTTTAATTCGGGAGTAGGCTATCATTTCAGGAACGAGGTTTTTTCAACTACCATTGGCCGACGCTATGGCACACTTAGCCTGAATACTACAGCAACGGCTCCGCTGCCCCAAATACGTAAAATTTTTATTGATGCTTTTAAAAAAGATGGCTATACCATTGATAACCGCGTTAATGAATCATCATGCCTTAATGCGGAGTTCGGGTATTACAACCTAACGCCGGATACGCCCGATCAGCCTCATTTTGCCAAAGTATGGAAGGTTACTTTTATGAATTACGATTATCCGGTGGCCTACATTCAGGATGATAACCGAAAACTATTATACTATTTCAACGGATTATTAACACTGAACAAAACCAATAAAAAATAAAATACCGGTGCAATTGGCATTTCTTTAGCCAACCGCCATTCTACTTTGTCAGTTCAAAAACACAAAATGCAACCTTGTTGCATTTTGTGTTTTTGTCATTTACCTTTATCGGTAATTAACCGCAATATCATATGAAGGATTTTGATGTGATCATCATCGGCGGCAGCAGCGCCGGTTTATCTGCAGGCATGGCTTTGGGCCGTGCCATGCGTAAAGTATTAATTATTGATAGTGGCATGCCCTGCAACCGCCAAACGCCACATTCACACAACTTTTTTACCCGCGATGGCCAAACTCCGCACGAGATTTTGACTATTGCCCGTGAACAAACTTTAAAATACCCAACTATCACGCTGCTCCATAGTGAGGCCACTCAATGTACACCAATAACTAAGGGCTTTGAGGTTAATACAATATCCGGTGAAACATTCAGCGCAAAGAAAATTATCCTTGCTGCCGGTATTAAAGACCAAATGCCCGATATTCCCGGCTTCCCCGAATGCTGGGGAATATCGATTATTCACTGCCCCTATTGCCATGGTTATGAATACGGGTATCAGCCTACAGGTATATTTGCTAATGGCGAAATGGCTTTTGAGCTGGCTAAACTTATTTCAAACTGGACAAAAGATCTCATTCTGTTCACTAACGGAAAATCAACTTTGACCGAAGGTCAGCAATCCATTATCAGTCATAATAATATACAAATTATTGAGGGGGAAATAGCAGCGTTTGATCATCATGACGGCCAGATAACTACCATCCATTTGCAAAACAGCTCCGAAATAAAACTTAAAGCATTATATGCGAGGCTCCCATTTGTGCAACACAGTGATATTGCATTACAATTAGGCTGCTCATTTACCGACCAGGGCCATATTCAGGTTGATGCACAGCAAAAAACAACGTTACCCGGCGTTTACGCCTGCGGTGACAGCGCTTCGGGCATTCGCTCCATAGCCAATGCAGTTAATAGCGGCACAATGGCAGGTGTTATGGCAAATTTGGAATTGATTAATGAGGTTTTCCTGCCGGGAAAGTAGCATCAATTCAATTGCAGTGCAGACTTACTAAGTTTTGAAAACTTAGTAAGTCTGCACCATAGTCATGAAATCCTCAAATCAAGAGAATCAGCGGTTCGCTTCCTATTGCTCCAAGCCTTTTTTAAACGTCACATCATCGGTGTTGATCACTTTAAAGTAGGCGTTATCACCCCATTTAAAGCGGGCCGCCTGGGCTTTGAGGATCGTTTTAATAGGCTCCCAGGAGATCTGTACTTCGTGCGAATCCATTTCTTTAATGGTTTGCGAGGCATACAGTATAAATTTGTCTACCTCGTCATTACTAACAGCATATTGAGTTAAAAACTCAGCTTCAGTCGGGTATTTTTTAAGCAATTGCTGCTGGCGGTCAACAACGTAAGCGGTAAATAATTGCTGCTGGCTCAGGTCCTGGATAAGCGGGGTGAATTTGCTGGTATCCGCCGGTACAAAAACATCGGGCATAATGCCTCCCCCGCTAAAAACTTTGCGGCCGCTTGACGTATGGAATGATGGGGTACCTTTAAAAACACTATCGTTAAGGTTGCTTTGTTCTGAAAAAAGTTCGCCTTTTTGCATACGCTGGGCAAGTTCATTGCGGTAACTGTCAACCCCGTTTTTGTATGATTTCTGGATAGAGCGGCCCGAAGGGGTATAGTACCTGGCCACTGTTAAATTCACTGCCGAACCATCGTCAAAAGCAAACTGCTGCTGTACCAGGCCTTTGCCAAATGATCGCCGACCAACAATAGTAGCCCTGTCAAGGTCCTGCAGGGCCCCTGCTAAAATCTCACTGGCCGAGGCCGAATATTCATCAATAAGCACGGTAAGTTTCCCTTTCTGAAACATGCCCGAATCGGTGGCAAAGTAATCAGTGCGGGGCTCGTGAATACCTTTGGTATAAACTATCAGCCTTCCATCAGTTAAAAACTCATCGGCTAATGAAGTAGCAGCATTAAGGTACCCACCGCCATTGCCTCTCAGGTCGAGCAGCAATTTATTCATACCGTCAACTTTTAGCGCCGTTAAAGCCTTTCGGAAATCGAGGTCGGTAGTGGCCGAAAATTTACTGATCTTGATATAGCCGGTGTTAGCATCGGCCATATAGGCGGCATCAACGCTGCTCAGGTCAACGTGTCCCCGTTTAACCGTAAGTGTTTTTAAATCTTTGCTCAGCGGAGGCACAACACTCAGTTTTATTTCAGCATCTTTTTCGCCCCTGAAAACGCTATTTATCCGGGTGGCTGTTAGCTTACTTCCCGAAAACTTTTTATCGTCAACATTGATCACCTTACTGCCCACCAGTAAGCCTGCTTTTTCGGCCGGACCGCCGGCATAAACCTGCGTAATGATTAGCGTATCACGCAGTAACTGGTATTCGATACCGATACCGTTAAAACCACCGTCTAACCGTTCATTGATGGATTGCGCCTGCTGCTGCGGTAAATAAAGCGAATGCGGATCAAGGTTTTGAAGCAGGTTATTTACCGACACGCCTTCAATACTATCGATATTAACGCTGTCGACATAGTTGCGGTCAACCAGTTGCAACACCTTTGCTATTTTACTATTGCTCACAAAGGAGAAGCCAAGGTTATGCGCGGCAAAATCCTTGTTAAGCACCTGGCCTATCATCACCCCTACCAGCAGCAGGATTATTGTCCGGAAAATTACACCCGCGGTCCTCTTCATAACTTATTACACACAAAGTTAATAATTGCAGGGTCAATAATTTTTACCCGCACCCTTGCATTTGATGATTTTTACCGAATTTTGTTATAAATTATTTGAAAATAGGCAATGGAAACCACTACCGAAAGGGAATCGCACTACAAAAACCTCGAAAAACAGACCGTAAGGGAAATTTTAGAAAACATTAATAACGAGGATAAAACTGTTCCCTTTGCTGTGGAAAAGGCCTTGCCGCAGATAGAAGCATTGGCTACCATCACTGCCGAAAGGATGAAGAACGGCGGACGTTTATTTTACATAGGCGCTGGTACAAGCGGCCGTTTAGGCGTGGTTGATGCGTCAGAATGCCCACCAACTTTCGGTGTTCCGTTTGATATGGTGGTGGGCCTGATAGCAGGCGGCGATGGTGCTATCCGCAAAGCTGTTGAATTTGCAGAAGACGATGCTGTACAGGCCTGGAAAGATTTAGAGGCTTTTGACATTAATGATAAAGACGTGGTTGTTGGCATAGCCGCTTCGGGCACTACGCCATATGTGATCGGTGGCTTGAAAACGGCCAATGAGCACAATATAGTTACCGGCTGCATTGTTTGTAACAGCGGCAGCCCGGTAGCGGCTGTGGCACAGTACCCGGTTGAAGTAGTAACAGGCCCTGAGTTTTTAACAGGGTCAACCCGCATGAAAGCAGGCACGGCGCAAAAATTAGTTTTAAATATGCTGAGCACAAGCGTAATGATCCAGCTTGGCCGCGTAAAAGGGAACAGGATGGTTGATATGCAATTGAGCAACCACAAATTGGTGAACAGGGGCACCCGCATGGTAATGGACGAAACCGGGCTGAACGAAGAAGAAGCAGCCGGGTTACTGAAACAATACGGCAGCGTACGAAGCGCTGTTGATCATTATTTAAAAAAATAAACTGAATTTGAAGATGTGTTGATTTGGAAATTTGAAGATGCTTGTATTCGATAAATTCTCAAATTCAAAAAATTCGGGTTCAGACAATTTGAAATCAAAAACATGCACGATATTGAACCATATTACCGCTGGAGAGACGATTACGTGGCATCAGAAGATGAGTTTTCGCCTTTCTATGCGACAGAATACAGCGAGTTTGAATTTGACAAGCAGGTATACAATTACCTGCTGCACCCGCAATGGGACTCATTCGGCTCCAATACACTTTATTTAAAAGTGCTTTTTGCCGATTATGATAAAGGCTACACTATTATTGAGCTGATAGGTGAATGGAATGACGCCATAAACAACGACATTATGCTGCTGAAGCGTGAGCTGCTCGACCTGATGATAGATAATGGCATCAGCCATTTTATCCTGATCGGCGAAAACGTACTCAACTTTCATTCAAGCGATGATTGCTATTACGAAGAGTGGTTCCAGGACGTGGAAGACGGCTGGATAGCAGGCATCAACTTCCGCGAACACGTGATAGACGAATTTAAACACAGCAATATCGACTATTACATCAATTTTGGCGGCGAACTCGATAGCCTTGGCTGGCGTACCCTGAAACCCATACAGGTTTTCAAAAAGGTTGAAGAGCAGCTGATGAGGAGATTGAATTAGGGGTACAGAGTCAAGAAGCAGGAAGAACAGAAATCAAGACTGCAAGAATCAAGAGACAAGACATTTCGGAAAACTTTCCTGTTTCTTGACTCTTGATTCTTGCAGTCTTGCTTCTTCATGCTGTATTCACCTTTTATTTATATATTCGTACTATAATTTTTAACACAAAATGGAATTTAAAGAATCTAAATACAACTTCGATAATGTAATCGAAGTTAGGGATCAATCAGAAGTTGCTTCACGCAGGTTTATGGCCGGCGTTTTCAGCTGGATGTTCGTTGCACTTGGCGTATCAGCGATAACAGTTTATCTATTTTTGAATATGGGCCTGATCAGTCTGATCGTTGCACCAACAGGCGGTCTTACAGGTTTTGGCTATTTTGCGCTGTTTTCGCCACTGGCGTTTTCATTGGTAATGCAATTTGGCTATAACCGAATCTCTTATCCGGTATTGGTGCTGCTTTTCGTAGCCTATGCAACGCTTATTGGCATCAGCTTAAGTTTGATATTTCTGATCTACACATCTGCATCAATATTGGGTGTTTTCATTACCGCATCAGTAACTTTCGGTATTATGGGCATTGCCGGTTATACTACCCAGATGGATTTAACAAAGTTTGGTTCAATCATGTACATTCTGTTCATTGGGATCTTTGTAGCTTCATTAGCTAACTTCTTTATGCACAGCGAACAAATGAGTTACATCATCAGCTACATAGGCATAGCTGTATTTACTGGTTTAACTGCCTACTATATGCAAATGTTAAAACGCATTGGAGCAGGTATTGAATACGGTGATGCAAGCTCGAAAAAGCTGGCCCTGATGGGTGCGCTAACATTGTACATCACACTGATCAACCTGTTTTTTATGCTCCTCCGTTTATTCGGCAGAAGAAGATAATCTCATTAAGAAATTCAATCATAAAGCTGCCTCCGCAAAAGGCGGCTTTTTTTGTTTAACAATGTGGCTTAGGCATGATATTTAGCGTATGTTATACACTTGCAAATGATAACTTTATTGCGCAACTTTGCACTGCTTATGGAGAAAGACGGAGGGATTAGACCCTGCGATGTCTTAGCAACCTGTGCTTCACAAGGTGCTACATTCTACCAGGCAGCAATTACGCGCCCGGACAGATAAGCGAAAGTCATAACAACACCCGACTTTTCGAGATAAGCTGTATTTAGATTTGAGATATTAGACGTGAGATTTGAGATAGCTTCGGCTCTTTCAATCGCCTGTTTAATGTCTTTTTATCAGATATATGAGGTGAAAGACATGATGTTTTAGCAAGGTTCTCTCCGCTAAAATCTCACGTCTCAAATCTCATATCTCACATCTCAAAAAATGGACATTAGAAAAGAATTACAGAAACGCATCCTGGTGATTGACGGAGCAATGGGTACCATGATTCAAAGGTACCAGCTTACCGAGAAGGATTTTCGTGGCGAGCGTTTTCGCGATCATCATAGCGACCTGCAGGGCAATAACGACCTGCTCAATATCACGCGCCCTGATATTATCAAAGCCATCCATGCCGAATATCTTGATGCCGGTGCGGATATCATTGAAACTAACACTTTCAGCACACAGGTAATTTCCCTTGCCGATTATCACCTGGAAGAACTGGCCTATGAACTAAGCTACGAAGGTGCACGCATTGCCCGCGAGGTAGCCGACGAATATACCCGGCGCAACCCTGCAAAGCCGCGTTTTGTTGCCGGTGCCATCGGCCCAACCAACCGTACTGCTTCCTTATCGCCAGACGTTAACGACCCCGGATATCGCGCCGTTACCTTTGATGACCTGGCCGAGGCCTACTATGACCAGGTACGCGGTTTGGTTGACGGAGGATCGCACCTGTTGTTGGTTGAAACTATCTTTGATACACTGAATGCAAAAGCAGCCCTCTTCGCCATAAAACGTTATGAGCTGGAATGTAAAGCTGCAGGTAAGGATTTTCCTGCTTTCAGGGATTCGGGCGGTATCATGATCTCAGGTACTATTACCGATGCTTCAGGCCGTACCCTTTCCGGGCAAACTGTCGAAGCTTTCTGGAACTCGATAAGCCATGCCAACCTGCTATCGGTAGGCCTAAACTGCGCTTTGGGTGCCCGGGAAATGCGCCCGCACCTTGCCGAACTTTCTGAAAAAGCAGGCGTATTTATTTCGGCCTATCCAAACGCCGGCTTACCCAACGAGTTTGGCCAGTACGACGAAACTCCGCATGAAACCGCTCACCAGGTTGATGATTTTATCAAAGCCGGCCTGGTTAATATTGTTGGTGGCTGCTGCGGTACCACACCCGAGCATATTAAGTGCATTGCCGATAAGGCTGCCAAATATCCGCCCCGCCCTATCCCTCAAATTGAGCCGGATATGCGCCTGAGCGGCCTGGAAGCGGTCACCATTAAACCCGAAAGCATTTTTGTAAACGTGGGCGAACGCACCAACATTACCGGTTCCCCTAAGTTTTCCAAATTGATCCTTGCCGAAGATTATGAGGCAGCTCTAAGTGTTGCCCTGCAACAGGTGGAAGGCGGCGCGCAGGTCATCGATATTAACATGGATGAGGGAATGATCGATTCGGAAGCGGTGATGGTAAAATTCCTGAACCTGGTTGCTTCCGAGCCTGATATTGCCAAACTGCCTATCATGATCGACTCATCCAAATGGACGGTGATTGAGGCTGGTTTAAAATGCGTACAGGGAAAAGGTATCGTGAACTCCATCTCCCTTAAAGAGGGCGAAGAAAAATTTAAGGAACAGGCCAGGAAAATCTTAAGCTATGGTGCTGCCACCGTAGTAATGGCCTTTGACGAAACCGGTCAGGCTGATTCATTGGAACGCCGGATCGAGATCTGTAAACGGTCATACGAGATCCTGGTGAACGAAGTAGGGTTCCCGCCGCAGGATATTATTTTTGACCCTAACATCCTTACCGTAGCCACCGGTTTGGAAGAACACAATAATTACGCTGTCGATTTTATTGAGGCTACCCGCTGGATCAAACAAAACCTGCCGCATGCCAAGGTGAGCGGCGGTGTAAGTAACATTTCGTTCTCGTTCAGGGGTAATAATACAGTGCGCGAGGCTATGCACTCGGCTTTCCTGTACCACGCTATTAAAGCGGGTATGGATATGGGGATCGTAAACGCCGGGATGCTGGAAGTTTATGAAGAGATCCCTAAAAACCTGTTGGAACTGGTAGAAGACGTATTGCTTAACCGCCGCCCGGATGCTACCGAGCGCCTAGTTGAGTTTGCAGATACCATCAAAAGTAAAGGCAAAGAAGTAGTGCGCGACGAAGAATGGCGCAAAGGCACCGTTCAGGAACGCCTCTCCCACTCGCTGGTAAAAGGCATTGTTGAATACCTTGACGACGATGTGGAGGAAGCCCGCCAGGCCTACAGCAAACCACTTGAGGTTATTGAAGGTCCGTTGATGGATGGTATGAACATCGTAGGCGACTTGTTCGGTGCCGGCAAGATGTTTTTACCACAAGTGGTAAAATCAGCCCGTGTAATGAAAAAGGCGGTGGCTTACCTGCTACCTTTTATCGAAGAAGAAAAAAAGAACAACGTAAATGCCGATCAGCGTGCCAACGCCGGTAAGGTGTTAATGGCCACCGTAAAAGGCGACGTACATGATATTGGTAAAAATATAGTTGGTGTGGTATTAGCCTGTAATAACTTCGAGGTGATAGACCTTGGGGTGATGGTGCCCGCGCAACGCATTATTGAAGAGGCTAAAAAGCAAAACGTTGATATCATTGGCTTAAGCGGATTAATCACCCCATCGCTTGATGAAATGGTGCATTTTGCTAAGGAAATGGAACGCGAAGGTTTTACCATTCCGCTAATCATTGGTGGTGCTACAACGTCGCGCATTCACGCTGCCGTAAAAGTGGCGCCGCAATACTCCGGGGCTGCCATTCACGTTTTGGATGCTTCGCGCAGCGTTACCGTTTGCAGCAATCTAATGAGCAAGGACAACCGGGATGCCTATATCCAGAGCATTAAAGACGAATACGCCAAAGCCCGCGAGGCACATGCCAATAAAAAATCGGACAAGCGTTTCGTAACAATCGAAGAAGCCCGTGCCGGTAAATTCCAGATTAGCCTGGATGGCGATGTGGCGCCGAAACCCGCATTTACAGGCACCAAAGTATTTGAGAATTTCCCGCTGGAAGAGTTGCTGCCTTATATCGACTGGACGCCATTTTTCCACACCTGGGAACTTCGCGGCAGCTATCCGAAGATCTTTGACGATAAGTTTGTAGGCGTTGAAGCCAAAAAACTATTTGATGATGCGCAGGTATTGATGAAACGTATTGTTGACCAGAAACTGTTCACCGCGAAAGGTGTAATTGGCTTCTGGCCGGCCAATGCCGTAGGTGATGATATCGAATTATATACCGATGAAAGTCGGACAACAGTTTTAAATCGCATCCATACCTTACGCCAGCAGGCCGAAAAGTTGAAGAATGATCCGTATTATGCCTTGTCAGATTTTATCGCACCAAAAGAAAGCGGTGTGCCTGATTACTTCGGCGGCTTCGCCGTAACAACCGGTTTAGGTTGTGATAAGCTGGTAGCAGAATTTGAGGCCGATCATGACGACTATAACAGCATCATGGCCAAAGCCCTTGCCGACCGCCTTGCCGAAGCCTTCGCCGAAAAAATGCACGAATTGGTGCGTAAAGAACATTGGGGTTATGCCAAAGGCGAGCAATTAAGCAATGTAGAGCTGATTAAAGAGGAATACCAGGGTATTCGTCCCGCACCGGGTTATCCCGCCTGTCCGGACCATACCGAAAAAACTACCCTGTTCGAATTGCTTAAAGCCGAAGATAACGCGAACATGCAGTTAACCGAAAGCCTGGCCATGCTGCCTGCCGCTTCAGTAAGTGGTTTTTACTTTGCGCATCCGCAGGCAAGGTATTTTGGCTTAGGCAAAATCAGTAAGGACCAGGTGGAGGATTACGCGATGAGGAAAAATATGCCGCTTGAGGATGTAGAAAGATGGTTAGGGCCGAATATTAATTATTAGCCCCCCTGCCCCCTAAAGGGGGAGTGAAAGCGAAAATTGAAAAAGCGCGAGAACGTGCGATTCCCCTCTTGAGAGGGGTGGAGGGGTGTGTTAACAAAGCGAAAAATAAACGCCGCATAACACACCCCTGCCAACATACAAATCCACCGCGCCCCCTCTCAAGAGGGGAACTCGAATTGTAATTATAAAACTTAAATAAAAAATTCCCCCTTTAGGGGGTTAGGGGGCAAATGAAAATACCTGAACATATAGCAAACGCCAACGGCAAAACACTTTTTTCTTTTGAACTGATCCCGCCTTTAAAGGGGCAGAGCATCCAGGGCATTTATAATGCAATTGACCCGCTGATGGAGTTTAAACCTCCGTTTATTGACGTTACTACCCTGCGCGAAGATTTTATTTACAAGCAGCATCCAAGTGGTCTGCTCGAAAAATTATCGTACCGTAAACGCCCGGGTACCATTGCCATTTGCGCGGCTATCATGAACAGGTACAAGGTTGATACCGTGCCTCACCTGCTTTGCGGCGGTTTTACTAAAGATGAAACTGAAAATGCGCTTATTGAGCTCGAGTTTTTAGGCATCGAAAACGTGCTGGTATTACGTGGTGACGCCCGCCTTGGTGATTCGTCATTTGTACCTACGCCCAACGGCCATTGCTATGCTACCGACTTATTGCAACAGGTGGTAAACCTCAACAATGGCATTTATTTACATGAAGATCATGGCAATACGGCCAAAACAAATTTCTGTGTAGGCGTTGCCGGTTATCCCGAAAAACATTTTGAGGCCCCTAACCTTAAAACCGATTTCAAATATCTGAAACAAAAGGTGGAGATGGGTGCGCAGTTCATTGTAACCCAAATGTTTTTTGATATTGATAAATACAAAGAGTTTGTGAATGGCTGCCGGGCCAATGGCATCAATGTGCCTATTATTCCGGGCCTGAAACCAATCACATCGTCAAAACAACTGGTTACATTATCAAAAACCTTCCATATCGATATCCCCGAGGATCTGAGCGATGCCATCCACGCATGTGCCACCGAAAAGGAAGTAAAAGAAGTAGGCATTGAATGGATGATTAACCAGTGTAAAGAGTTAATTGCCTTTGGAGCACCGGTACTGCACTTTTATACCATGAGCAACGCCGGACCAACTAAACGAATTGCTGAGGCGATATTTTAGCCCTCTCCAATATGTCATTGAACGTAGCGTGGCAACCGCACGGAAGCACAGCCGCCCTGTATAGTGTGCGATTGCCACGTCGTACCTCCTCGCAATGACATGTTTTTTCACAGCGTTTCCCGTATAAACCTTTGCCCTTGTTGTGAATCATAAATTAAAATATTTACTTTTAATTATCAATCTAACACCTGCTTATGGATACTTTTAGTCACATCAAGGCTGTTATCAGCATTACATTGGGCCTTAGTATTACCCACCTGCTTAAAGGTGCAGCCAAACAAATTCAGCATCCCGGCCGGGATAAACCTTATTGGGTGCATAACCTATGGACGCTTTACGTATTTATATTACTGCTGCACTTTTGGTGGTGGGAGATTAGCCTGCATGAAATTAAGCACTGGCTTTTTGCCGAGTACTTTTTCATCATCATCTACATAGTAACTTATTACAGCGTTTGTGCACTGCTGTATCCTGATGATTTGAAAGACTATCAGGGCTACAAAGATTACTTTTACTCACGCCGAAAATGGATCTTCAGCATTTTGGGAGCGAGTTACCTTCTCGATATTATTGATACCGAAATAAAAGGGCCAAGCTATGTGCATCACTACAATATCGAATATCCTATCCGCAACATCAGCCATTTTATATTATGCATGATAGCCATTAAGGTGGAGAACCGAAACTTTCATGCGGCTTTGGTGATCATCTTTATTCTGTACGAGGCTTCGTACATACTGAGGCTATTTTGACGGTTAAAATGAGAGGGCGCCGACATGCAACGGCACCCTCTTCCCCCGTTCACATGCAGGTTACTTGCAAAAGATAACCTGGTTCGTTTTTCCCCAGTCGTTACTTTCGCCGGTGGTTAATTTGCGATAGGTTGTCAGGGTTAGGCTATAGGCGCATGAGGGCCATGCGCTAAAAGGAGGAGTTAAAACAAATGGTGACGGCGAGGCCATGTCAAATTTCTTAGCGTCTCCGCGCGGAGTTGTGCCACTGGGCAAACCGCTGACCGTACCCGTAGCGTTTGACCATACACCCAGCGACCAGCTGGCAATCAGTTCATGATCAACTGTGTAATCGGCATGGGCGGTTCCGCTTACCGGAGTGCAGCCACTGCCCCCGCCGGCAAAAAGTTCTTCCAGCTTCAGCAGGTTTACTTCGTTCCAGTTGTTAACATAGATCTTGCCGATAAGCGATTGCGTATTCAGGTTTGGCGAAGTGGCATTAGCCGGATCGTCAGTAGTTTGAAATTGGATGTATAACATTCTGCCGTTTTTCTGATCTGCCACAGGCACAGCTAAACCAGGCGTTAACCCGGCGCTGGCATCGCCGCCTCCAATAATGGTAGTAGTGTTTAAATAAAACAGCGATCCATAAAAACCATTATCCAATGCAGGCTGATCAACACGTACCCAGCCATTGGCGTCAGGGTGCAGCACATGATCCGGGATCGGATTAGGATAATTATCTGCAGGAACGCTATCGGGCACAGAAGCAGGTTTATTGATATCGATCACTACATCCTGAAAGGCAGTTGTACCATTCCAGGTGATTTGCCGGGTGGCAACTTTTAAGGCTGTAGCTTCCATCTGGGCGGTAGTTACCGGGCTGAAGTTCAAGTTATCGGTAGAAAACAAAAAGCGGTAATAAAGTGGGCTGGCCGGCGCGGTGGGCACTTTCTTGGTGGCGTAGCCCCCCAGCTTAACCGAACCAAAGAAACCGTATCCTGTGCCGCCCGCTCCAAATTTGCTCATAAGGGTTTTACCGCTGCCATCAATATCAGATGTAATGCTGAAATTCCCAACCGCGGTAAACCATGGTATATCGCTGGTAATGATGCCGCCGCCTTTAATGCACAGTTTTACGCAGAAACAGTTGTTGGCATTATGCCTGTCGTTCTGGCGGCCCCGGGTACGGTCTTCGGCCAGCAGTACAGTGCCAGATGAACTTTCAACCCTGAAATAATAGTCCGGACCGGCAGGCCATTCTACATTGAGCCATGGCAATAAGGTTTTCCTAAAATTGTCACCGGGATATACGATAGTGAACTTGCCGTTGTTATCGGTATAGGCGTTACCCAAATAATCGTCTTGCAGCAGGTCTACATCATAGGCAAAAACTTTAACACCGGGAATTGGCTTTTGGGTTTCACAATCGTTTACATAACCGCAAACTACCCAAATGTCCAATAAGGTAAGGATGCGGCAAAACCATTTGGCATCTATTTCATAATCAAATCTTGCGTATTGGACATTTTCCTGGCTGCTTTTATAAATGGGTTGCAGTGTAGTAATGTGGAACTGTAATAGCGGTTCATTTTTAGGCAGCGGAATTTTGAAAGGAACATTGCCGCAGTACCAGTCCACATCAATGCTGCCGCCTTCATAGCCTGATTTGCCGCCGTCAATTTCTATAGTAAAATCGCCGTTTTCCTGCACATCGGCATGGGTGATGAACATCCGTTCCTTGGCTTTCAGTTCATCATCATTTACCTGGTGAAATGTTTGTTTGGGATCGGCTACAGCAAGCCGGGTTTCATTTTGCTGATCGGAAGGGCGATAAACTTTTACCGATGTACCCGCAACGGGCAGTTCGCAGTCTGAACATAATAAACCGCGCAGGTTCCCTTTAATAATGTAGTTCATAAGTTTTTGATTAGTATTTGTACCGGCTTACTCTTTAAACTGGATTTTCAGCATACTCCACCGCAAGCAGGCTGATGTCCAGCTCATTTGCTGAGTCAAAGGTTGGGTAAAACGGCTGCGCAATCAACGTTGCCAGTACGCTATTATAGCCTGTGCTTGTACGTGATATAAAAGCGTATCATCAACATGAGCTAAACGTAGAATTACGTTTTAAGGGAAATTTCGGTATAAAAAAGAAAGCGCCTTTCCGGGCAGGAAAGACGCTTTGCAATCACATTTTAGGTTGTTATTGATACAGATATGTTTCGGTGAGGTGTTGCATAGCTTCCTGAAACAGCAAGAAAGCAGTTTCCTCATCATTTTGGTTTATCGCGTTAAGCGATGTAGCAATATATTTATCGTACAGGCCTTTAAATATCGCCTCTTGGTTTGGTGTTTTATCGATAGCTTCCAGCAGTGATGCCGAAATAGTGTAGTACTTTTCAACTTCCACACCGCTAAACTTTTCGGTCAATATTTTATCGCGAAAAGCGCGAAGTGTATTTAACTGGCCTTCGGCTTCTGTGCCTAACATGGTAGTTGTAATACGGGTAAGGGCGCATGGGTCATTTGAAGTCGTAACAGCGGGACAACCAGCAGTGCCCGGGCAAGGCACAGCTTGCTCCACATACATTCTCATACCATCTGATGGCTGAATAATAAGCTTATAAGGTAGATTTTCTTCCATCAGGTGCCCAAAATGATAAATAAAATCATCACAAGCAGTATTCTTTAAAAATTCGGACAACCGTACCCTACCCATAAATGATCCACGGTTAATTTGGGTATAACCCATAGCCGGATCAAGCTTCTTAAAATTCAATACGTGATTAAACAGTACCTGCCATGTTCTCTCCAATGAAATAACTTCACCAGTGTTAGTCATAAAACCATGCTGGTTGATAATAGAGTTAGGCAAGCTGGCTGTTATTGTGTAATTACAGGGGATCAGTACCAGCATTCTTGATGATGGATCATTGGCATCTTCAAGGCCGTTCATAAACTTGATACCGGATACGTTTTCGCCGCTTAAAACAGTTTCAACAGCTGTGCGGCTAAGCATTACCGACTTAACTTCTGTAGGGAACTTCTGATGAAAATTTTCGGTTAATTCTAAGTAGAAGCTTTCGCTGATGAACTCGCCTACCTGATCAGGGCTGATCTGTGTAATTAGCATTTCTTGTTTCATAAAATCGGGTTTTAGGTTTTTGTGATATTATTACCAAAAGCAATTTAATAAACAATATCCATATTTAGATATTATATTAAAAACTTTTTTGCATCCTGAAAAACAGGATTATTTAAGCACAAAATACCTATATAACCAGCAATTTCATGCCACGTAAGATTACAGTTTCTGATACGTAAAAATACGTATAATACGCGGGTAATAAAACGCATCTAATTTGTAATTCACTAATAACCAACAACATAAAACCAAATCAAAAACCTATCACAACCTATATGGCCGGGGCATCTCATTGAGAGAGATACTTATTAGTATTAGTTTTATACAAAAAAATCCCTACACGCTATTATTTTTATGGAAACACAAGAAAGAAGACCATCATCACCTATCACCGGCAAAGAAGGCGCACCGATTGATATCAACCTGGCCGCCGAATGGACAAAGAATCACAGGCATCGTAATCCAAAAGATATCATATCACAATTTTTCGGACAGGAAATATTAAACACCATATTAAAGCAAGATGGCTGCATGGGCATCCGTATCTATTATGCCAACGATCAAAAACTTAATAGCTGGCAAAAGTTTTGGGTTTCTGTAAGCAATTTCCTTTTATCTGTTATCGCCAATGTTAGCGGGCAGCAGCATTTCATAATCACTGGGGTAACGGCTGATGGAGAGGATCAACTTCCAGGCAATAAATCAGCAGCGGCTAAAGAGTTTGCCAAAGGTGTTCAAACCTTCGCACTCATGACAGCCGAAAATGACAATATTGTTGGTGAACAGGCTATGCCATGCCCTGGAACATCTGGATGCCCACAAAATATACTTACAAACGATTAGATATCTATCCTAAATACCATGGATGTCGCCCTATTATTATCTAAAATATCAGTAATTTCTGGCGTTGTCCCGCTATTGGCCGCTGCCTATAATTACAAGGGGCTGGATAGACTAATGAAAACATTGTCACTATTTTTGCTAATATCAAGTCTTTTTGATTTTGGTCAATGGTTGGCTTTCGCTTTCAAACCATATACAGGACATCCATTAAACACCAATCCATTACTTCATGTTTATGTTACAATTAGCATTATTTTCTTTGGTATTATCTACTATAATTTGTTTAGAAATTCGATACTGAAAATAATAACATTAATATTAGCAGCTTCGACAATTAGTATTGTATTGTATTATGCGAGGCATCCTTTCGATTATCCATCGGTTTCGAATACAACATCAAGTCTTTTACTAATAGTATTATCGCTTATATACTTCTATCAGCTTTTAAATCCACAAACCTTTATTCATATTGAAAAACAAGGTTTATTTTGGTTTAATTCAGGCGTGCTATTTTACTCAGCAGTCAATATCTTTTTATTTATGCTTTTTAGCAAGATACCTGATAAGGATAAAGCAGATTATTATGTTATCTTTAGCATAACTAATATTATTACGAATCTAATATACTCTGTCGCACTGCTTTGCAGGCCACAAAAAAAGGCATAAGCAGGTTTGCATATTATGATCATGTATAACAGCCCTATTTTAGAGATAACCCAAAATGGCTTAATCCCGGTACTCATCATCGGGACACTCGTAGTTGTTATATTGATCGGCTTTTTATTTTTCTTCGTGATTATTTACCAGCGGAGAATGCTTAAAAACCAAGCAGAGCTACGCGCCATGCATGATGCACGTCAAACCGACCTCATGAACGCCGTTTTTGAAACCCAGGAAAGTGAACGCAGACGCCTGGCCGAAGACCTGCACGACAGCGTAGGCCAGGTGCTTTCGGCAATCAAGCTTAACCTGCACCGGCTGGACAAAAATTGCGTGAGCGAGGTAAGCCAGCCCCTGCTGATAGATACTCGCAAACTGGCCGATGAGTGCATCCAGGAGATCAGGAACATTATACAAAATGTGCTGCCCCCTATACTTACCGACTATGGATTGCTGATTGCTGTTGAGGCGCTGTGCACCAAGGTGGAAAACAACACCCATATCAAAGTTAATTTCACTAAAAATTTTGCCGATAAGCGCTTCTCTAATGAAATTGAACTGGCACTGTACCGCATAGCTCAGGAGTTGTTTGGTAATGCTATCAAACACTCGGAAGCTACGGTGATAAACCTTAATATGGCCTTACAAGCCGGTTACCTCATTATGGAGTTTAAGGATAACGGTAAAGGCTTTAATATGGACGATGTTAAGCAGGGTTTCGGTCTTAAAAATTTACAAAGCCGCGTGCAACTCATTAATGGCGAAATAAATACGTACAGCAAACCGCTTAGCGGGGCAATCAGTATCATTAAATTAAAAGTAGCATAGTTAAAATCAATAGTCTATATTTATTGATAATTTGAATCTTGTTAACAACCTATGGGCCCAATTAAATTAGGTATAGTAGACGACCATAAAATTTTCAGAAATGGTTTAAAAGCTACCCTTGAGGATTGCGGAGGTTTTGAGCTGGTACTCGAAGCTTCGAACGGCAAAGAGCTGATAGGCTTATTGACCGACAAAACCCCCGATGTTATATTGATGGATATTAAAATGCCCGAAATGGACGGCATCCAAACCGCCACCTATGTCCATCAGCATTTTAAGGACATTAAGATCCTGGCATTATCCATGTTTAATGAAGACAAATACATTGTGGATATGATGAAAGCCGGCGCATCGGGCTACCTGCTTAAAAATGCCGAACCGGAAGAGATCATCGAGGCTGTATCAACCGTTTATAACAAAGGTTTTTATTTTAATGAACATCTCTCTATAACGCTCATCAAACAGCTGGTAGGTAACGACCACGCCGATAATATCCCCAATAACAAAACCGACCTTAACGAGCGCGAAATTGAAGTGCTTAAACTGGTTTGCCAAGAATGCTCCAACCAGGAGATAGCAGATAAAATTTTCCTGAGTGTGCGCACTGTTGAAGGTTACCGCGCAAGGCTGTTTGAAAAAACCGGATCGAAAAATTTAGTAGGGTTGGTTATTTACGCTATTAAACGCGGCATTATTAGTGTAAATTAGTCGTCAGTCCTAAGTTTTAAGCCTTAAGTCATTAATTATAAGTAAGAAGTACAAGGCCTGACCGACTTCTGACTAAAGACTTCCGGCTTAATACTTAATTACGCTGATAGCTTTTTATCGCCGGCCAGGTTGCGCATAAACCTTTTGCGGTAATTAAGCGGGCTCAGGTTCATTTTAGCTTTAAACATTTTATAAAAGTGCGATACATCGCCAAAGCCGCTCTCATAGGAGATCTCTGAAATAGGCTTATCTGTTTGCACCAGTTGCTGTATGGCATAATTAAGGCGGTACTCAATTATAGTTTCCATGAATGTTTTGCGGGTAACTTTTTTAAAGTATTTGCAAAAAGCATTCGGGGTCATATTGGCAATACCGGCCGCTTTATCTAATGATACGTGGTTTCTGAAATTTTCAACCAGGTAAGCAAATACCGGGTTAATACGCTCACGCTCGGTATTTGAGCGCTCGCCAATAATGCGGTTCTGATCGAGCAGCACGTACTCTTCTGATGAAGCCATACGGTGCAGGATCTCGAGCAAACCTATCAGCATCCTGAAATTGCTTTTCTCTTCAACCAGGCTAAGCAGCAGTTTGTTAACCTCGGCACGCGTTTCGCCATAAAATGACACCCCGCAACCGCTTTGCTGAAAAAGTTTTTTGATGAGCTGAAGCTCAAATTTGTTAAAAAACTCTTCGCCCAAAAAAGCATCATTAAATTGGATCACCACCGCGCTTGCCTCGCGAAGCACTGTTTCATTGGGTTCAAGTTTCCAGCAATGCGGCAGATTGGAACCAAGCAACACCAGATCGCCGGACGCAAAATCTTCCATGTGGCTGCCAACATAGCGTTTGCCGGTGCCGCTGATAATACATGTCAATTCATATTCTTCGTGAAAATGGTAGGGGGCATCAAATGCCAGCTTATCAAATTTCCGCACAAGAAATGACTGTGTATTTGTAGGCTGAAGAACTTCGTACGACGCTTTTATCATTGCATATTTTAACGTAAATAAAATTCTAATTCAAATTACGGATAAAATCATCCATAAATGTACCATTCATTTCATTTTTTTTCAACTAAAGTTAACCTTACTTTGAAATATAAACCTAAAAACTATGGATACACAGATCGCTCATTTACCGTCACTTGATAATTTTATAAAACTATCCAACCACAATATTAATGAATTTCGAGAAAAAGGCCATACCCTTGTACACGAAGTGCTTACAAAAGATGAAATTGCTGCCTATCGCCCCGTAATTGTTGGCGCGGCCGACAGGTACAACACCGAAAAGCGCAAACTGGACGAACGCGACACTTACGGAAAAGCCTTTTTGCAGATCATGAACCTTTGGCAGGTTGATGAAGATGTTAAAACGTTTGTAATGGCCAAACGCCTGGCCAAAATTGCCGCCGACCTGATGGGAGTTGAAAATGTACGCATTTATCATGACCAGGCGCTATTTAAAGAGCCCGGCGGCGGCCCTACCCCATGGCACCAGGACCAGTACTACTGGCCTATCGATACCAACAACACGGTAACCCTTTGGATGCCCCTGGTTGATATTGATGTAAACATGGGTATGCTGACCTTTGCCTCGGGCTCATACGTTAATGGCGCTGTATTTAACCATGAAATTTCTGACGAATCGGAATCAGCATTTGACGAGTATGTGAAAGAGAAAGGATTTGAAATAACCCGTGCCCAAACCATGAAGGCGGGCGACGCAACCTGGCACCGGGGCTTCACCATTCACAATGCTCCCGGCAACAACTCAGATAAAATGCGTGAGATCATGACTATCATTTATGTAGCCGATGGCGCCCGCGTCACCCCTTACAAAAACGAATGGCAAAAAAATGATCATCAAAAATGGCTTATGGGTAAGCCTATCGGCGGGCTGATTGATTCGGAGTTGAACCCGAAGGTGCTCTGACCCCCCTCTAAACCTCCCCCAAAGGGGGAGACTTTAAAATAGCTGTTAAAAGCCCTCTCCTTTGGAGAGGGTTGGGTGAGGTTACGCCGCCACCCAAACCGCGTCTATAAACCATTTTTTGGTATCAAAAAACTGGCCTACCGGCTGAAAGCCCGTGTTTATGGCTATCTGATCGGTTTGCATAAGGGTGAACTTTTGGGAGATCTCCATATAGATGTATTCATCCTTCTTGAAATCTATTTTTTCGTTGCCGATGCTTACCTGCTGATCTTGCAAACTAATGAGGTAGCTTTTGCAGGCTCCGGTTTCGGGATCGTAGGTTGGATAATGTTCAAACTTGCTTATATCAAAATTAGCATGCAGCTCGCGGTTAATGCGGCGTAACAGGTTGAGATTAAACTCGCGGGTAATACCATCTTTGTCATTATAAGCCGCAAGGATAACCCTGGGGTCCTTCTTCAGGTCCATACCAATTAACACCATATCCCCTTCTGATAGGTTATTCCTTAGCTCACGGCAAAACTCTATGGCCCCATCAAGTGGCATATTGCCAATGTTTGAACCTAAAAACAGCACCACTTTACGCCTTGGCGAAATAGCGGCGGCCTTTTTCAGCATCTCAAAATATTCGCCATTTAGTCCGGTGATCTTTAAGCCGGGCAAAGTTACGGGCAGGGTTATATTGAGATATGATATTACATTATCTGAGATATCAATAGGCAAATAGGTAAAATCAGCCTTTTTATCCAGCAGATATTTAAGCAGGTAAGAGGATTTTGTGGCATCACCAGCACCAAGTTCTATCAGGTCAAAAGCATCTCCATCGGCAATTAGCGCATCGCAGATTTCAGCGGTTTTTTCTGAAAAGATCTCCAGTTCGCAGTTAGTCGGATAGTATTCAGGGCAGTTCATGAGCTCCTGGAACAGCTTATCGCCATTGGCATCATAAAAATACTTTGAATTGAGGTGCTTTGGCTCCGATTGCAGCCCAGCAATAACATCGGCATAAAACTGCCTGTTTTCGGCGCTTATGTCACAATTTACGGCTGTGGGTGTAAAGGCTTGGTTCATAGATGTGGTGGTGTTTTTGTGTCAATTTACCTCGCAAGTCTTATGCCAGTAAATTGCCATCGTAAATTTGTCTGAAAAAAATTGCGATATGTTGCACGACTATGACCCGGAGGTGTAACTTCTGACGCGCCGCGCAGCACTTTCTGATTAACCATAAACTTGCCATTGTATTCGCCTATGGCACCCGGCGCCTTGGCAAAACCCGGGTAAGGAAGGTAGGAACTTTCTGTCCACTCCCAGCGGCGACCCCAGTTAAATTTCGACGATGCCGCTTCCCATTCAAACTCCGTTGGCAATCTCAGTCCTTTCCACGATGCATAAGCGTAAGCTTCAAAATAGCTGATATGTGTAACGGGATCTTTTAAATGCAATGGCTCTAAGCCGTGATAGGTATAATTATGCCATTCATTATCTACCAAATGCCAATACAAAGGCGCTTCTGCTTTATTGGTTTTCACCCAATCCCAGCCTTCGGCATGCCAGTGCCGGAAATCATGATAACCGCCGCTGTTAATAAATTCCAGGTATTCGGCATTGTTTACCAGTTTGGAATTTATTTCATAGGCATTGAGGTATACTTTATGGCGGTTGAGTTCATTGTCAAAACAAAAGCCATCGCCGTTAAAGCCTATTTCATAAATGCCTTCATCCATGCTGATAAAAGCATCATCCTCCCCTTCATCAACATGAGGCGCTGTATAATTTTTATTATAGGCAGGAAACAACGGATTATGGCCCAGTATGAATTTAATATCGGTCATTAAAAGCTCCTGGTGCTGCTCCTCGTGGTTAAAACCGAGGATCAGTAGTTCTTTAACATCGTCACTTACGTCGCCACTTAAAAAGCCTTCCATTGCCTCATCTACGTATTTGCGATATCCATAGATTTCAATAACTGTAGGGCGGCTAAGGTTGCCGCGGTCGGTACGGATTACCCGTGCACCAACAGTTTCATAGTAGCTGTTAAAAACGTAGTTGTAATCAGGGTTATACTCCTGGTAGCCCATAAAGTAAGGCTTGAGGATAAACGTTTCAAAAAACCAGGTAACGTGACCAATGTGCCATTTAGGCGGACTAACGTCCACCACAGGCTGTACCACGTAGTCTTCGGTTTGCAAATACGAGCAAATTTTTTCTGTACGTTGGCGTACCTCTTTGTACCGGGCTATTAAATCCATCGATGTTATTTCTTATCCAAAAACTGTTTTAAGTTTGAAATTGTTTTAATCCCCAATTGCCTGGCCTGCTGTCGCCTCATCATTAAAGCGTAAGCATTGTTAAAACCTATTGGCTTAAGCCATTTTATCTGATATTTACTTTCAAACTGTCGCTGTACGTAATTATATGTGCTATCCCTGTTTATTGTTACCTCATTAACCGTTTTTGGAGATGCCTGTAAAATGGCCAGCAAACCCGTCCCCGTATATTCCGGATAAAAATCTATCTGGTTATTGGTTAGCGCGTCAAAACAAATTTTGGTGCCGCCAAGGCCTGTTTTGGTTGATACATCATGATCTGTATAACCCTTTATCAGCATGCTGTACATATTGGCCAGGATGTATTGTTCACCAAATATCTTTGAACCTATCCGCACTATACCATCGTTCCCGCCCCGTTCCGGCCGCCATAATTTATTGGCAACCAAAAAATCCTTAGCAACACGCTCGGGGCTTTGGTGAAGATAGTCGGTACGGTAATTTAAAACCGTCATGACTGAATCATTTATTTTGCCCGAAAGCAGGTTTAATGTCGGCTCAAGGTCAGGAATTTTTTTCAGGACATCATCGCGCACAATTGGCGCCGCATAGTATGGCGGAAAAATGTGCTTATCATCATCCAGTACAACCAAATCGTAAGCTTTTAGCCTGCCATCTGTTGAATAGCCACTAATTACATCCAGGTGCTTTTCAAATGCAGCCTTATACATTACAGCATCGCTGATCACGATGGTATGGATCTTTAAGCCGTATTTGCTCCGGAGGCCGAGGTCGCCGTCCTGCCTGCCCATAAATTCGGGCGTAAAACCCGCGGTAAGCTTTCCTTTTGATTTTGCCGGGATGATATAGAACAGGCAGAATACTACCAGCAATACCGGGAATACATATAAAAAACGCTTCAACTTTTTAAAGCTGATCTTTTGTATCATCGATAACAGCAAATCAAAAACAACTGCCAGCAGCGCCGAAGGAATTGCTCCCGCCAGGATCATGTTGGTATTATTAAGTGAGATCCCACCGAAAATAAACTCGCCCAAACCACCGGCTGCAATAAGCGAAGCCAGTGTTGCCACGCCCACGTTGATCACCGTAGCCGTGCGGATGCCCGCAAATATTACCGGCATAGCCAGGGGCAATTCTACCTTAAACAGTATTTGCCATTTGCTCATCCCCATAGCAACAGCAGCTTCTTTAACCGACGCATCAACCCCTAAAATGCCCGTGTAGGTGTTGCGGATAATGGGTAGAAGTGCGTATAGCAATAATGCAACAATGGCTGGCTTAGGACCAATCCCTAAAAGCGGGATCATGAAACCAAGCAACGCTATACTGGGAATTGTTTGCAGTACTCCTGCAATACCTAAAACTATGCCTGATAATTGTTTTTTACGAACAATAAGAATGCCCAGCGGCAAGCCAACCAATACAGCTATGCACAACGAAATAAAAGTAAGCCCGATATGCTGCAGGGTTTGCTCCTGCAGCTTGCCCGACTGCTGCTGCATAAACTGCCATAAGGTTTGCTGCTGCTCATTCATGGGCCTGATGGTTTTTATATTGATAAAAGGCCGTCATCAGCTGTTCAAAGCTTACCGTTTTAACCTGGTTTTGATCTTTGCTGATATTAATGGTTTCGCCGTTATTAAATTTAAAACTCTCCAGGGCCTCCCACAGGTTAGTACCAGCATTAAATGACGAGGCTTTTGCTTCTTTGTTCAATTCAGGCAGCGGCTCCCAGAGATCGATCAGCTTAATGGCCTTAAATTCCAGTTGCAGGCGCTGATGTTTCAGAAAATCCTTTACAAAATCGTTAACGGGGTTAAAAAGTAACTGGGCCGGTGTGCCCGACTGTACAATTTTCCCTTTATCCATCAGGCAGATCCTGTCACCCAGTTCAAAAGCTTCCTGCACATCATGCGTTACCATGATAATGGTTTTACGCTTAAGCTCATCAAGGGCTTTAAATTCGGCATGAATCTTTGAGCGGGTAACATTATCCAGCGCGCCAAAAGGCTCGTCCATCAGCAACACCGGCGGGTCCGACACCAATGCCCTTGCCAGGCCGATGCGCTGCTGCTGGCCACCGCTCAGTTCGTTAGGGTAAATATTCAGATACGAAGCGTCGAGGTGGAGTTTTTCCATTAGCTCGGCCGTGCGCTTTTCAGTTTTCTGCTTATCCCATTTTAACAGGTTAGGAACAACCGCTATATTTTCAGCAACCGTATAATGCGGAAACAAGCCGTTATTTTGCAATACATAGCCAATTCCGCGGCGCAAGGTTTCTGGCTGCTGCTCCATGATGTTTTTACCATCAATGTAAATACTGCCTTTGGTTGGCTCAGTAAGCCGGTTGATCATTTTTAGCGTGGTGGTTTTACCGCAGCCGCTGGTACCTAACAAAATGAGGTTCTCCTGCTCCTCTACCTCGAAAGATACCCCATCAACCGCTTTAACTCCGCCAAAATGTTTGCTTACCTTATCAAACTTGATCATGCGCGCTGGTTTAATCCCCAAGGGTCATGAAAAGGTTATTCAGTGATTCGGAATACAACGGGTGGGCAAAAACACAATAGCGGATCCTGTCATAAGTGATCCCACCTTCCATAGCCATTTGCAGCACAGTCATGATTTCTCCGCCCTCGGGGCCAAGTACGGTAGCACCTAAGATCTTTTTTGTATCCGGATCAACAATGGCTTTCATAAAACCACGTGTATCGCCGGTTTCAATAGCACGCGCCACATGGGCCATGGGCAGTTTTGCTACTTTATATTTAATACCCAGCTTTTTTGCCCCCGTTTCATCCAAACCGATCCTGCCCAGTTGCGGATCGGTAAACATGCAATAAGGCACCGGACGATCCTGGATGTTATAATCCGTTTTTTCAAAAAGGTTACGGTAAACAATGGTATAATCGTTGTAGGAAATGTGTGTAAACGCCGGGCCTCCCTTTGCGTCACCAAGTGCATAAACACCAGCGGCTGAGGTTTCCAGCTTATCGTTCACCCTGATATTACCATGCTCATCCGTTTCAATCCCTGCGATGGGCAAATTCAAAGCCCCCGTTTGCGGTTTGCGGCCGATGGCCACCAATACATGGGTGCATTTAATTTTTCGCTCCTCTCCTTTTTGAGCTATCGTCGCTGTTATTTTGCCGCCGGCTTTTTGTTTAAACTTAACAGCCTGAGCATTATTAAGTACCTCGATTTTCTCCAGTTCGAGGATCTTTTGCATCTCTGCCGAAATATCCTCATCCTCATGCGAAACTATCCGCTCCGATTTTTCTAAAATGGTAACCTTGCTGCCAAACCGCCGAAACATTTGCCCAAACTCCAGTCCAATGTAATTTCCGCCAAGCACAAGCAGATGCTCTGGTACTTCTTCCAAATCAAGTATGGTGGTTGAGTTGAGATATTTTATCTCATTCAATCCCTCAATTTCGGGAATCAAAGGCAGCGCGCCGGGGTTTAAAAAGATAAGATTGGCAGTAATCGTTTGCTTTTTACCGCTATTAAGCTTAACCTCAACCGTTTTTTCGCCGGTAAAAGTCGCCTCGCCCAACACCACATCAAGGTTTTGTGTTTTTTCGGCAGATTTTAGTCCGCCATTACGCGAGCGTAATACGATATCGTCTTTACGCTTTTTTATGGCGGCAAGATCCACCGAAAACTTTTTTACCGGCACGCCCAATTCATAACTTTTACCGGCCATGTAAGCCGCCTTTGCCGAAGCAACCATGGTTTTAGTAGGCGTACAGCCATCGTTAACGCAAGTACCGCCATAAAATCGTTTCTCAATTATAACAGTCTTTTTTCCGGCATTAGCCAATTTTTTGGCTAATGGGGCGCCGGCCTGACCGGCGCCTATAACAATGGCATCGTATGTTTTCATAGCTTTATTCGGTAATTTTCACGCCCTTCCAAAACGCCACATAGTTGGTAATGTTTTTTGCGGCATCCTTTGGTTCAGGATAATACCAGGCAGCATCCTGATTTTCTTTGCCGTCTACTTCGAGGGAATAATATGATGCCAGTCCCTTCCACGGGCAGGTTGTATGCACGTCGGACGGTTTAAGGTACTCGGCCTTAACACTTTCTTTAGGGAAATAATGATTATTTTCAACAACAATAGTGTCATTGCTTTCGGCAATGACCTGGTTATTCCAGATAGCTTTCATAAAAAGATGATTGATTTATGGAATAAAGATAGCTTTAACCCGGCAAAGTTTGCAAGTCCCATCTTAATTTTTTATTTTATTTAATTGATATACAATAACTTTCATCAACGATTTGGATTTTTTTTATTGTTTATTTTAATTTTATTATTTAAACTCTATCTTTGCAATCCCAAATCAAGGGAAACAATAAAAAGGCCCGTTCGTCTAGGGGTTAGGACAGGAGATTTTCATTCTTCAAACAGGGGTTCGATTCCCCTACGGGCTACCACAAGACACGAAACCT
>NZ_JBNPWO010000025.1:0-83406 GCF_050433785.1 Mucilaginibacter sp. 3215 | reverse complement strand
CGCCTTCTCCAAATTATTTCTACCTATTTTCCTTAATGTTTCCTTAACATACTATACATCAGGCAAAAAAGTTTATACAAGCCTCGAAAACCAGCATTAGGGATAGCAGCGGATACCGGCCAACGAGCGTAAAGCCTGCAGGCGTATGAGCGAATAGCCCGGTCAGAGGCAACGCCTGCATTCAGCTTGCTGTTTTGAGCACACAATTAATACTTACAAAAATCACGGGGCATCAACATCCGGGCTATAGATAACTTATCCAGTCGCAAACCTCTACTATATACTTAGGAAGACAACCGCCGGAAACTCCCCCAACAATGACTTGCATACCTCCGGCATACTATTTCTCTAACTTTTCATTTACAATGCCTAAAACGATTTATAGAAATCTATATTTGTTAAACAACCAATTCAAAACACAACACATCTTATATAATGGAGGAAAAACCGCTACGGAGCCGGCAATGGTTTGGTAAAAAAGGCAAGGATGGCTTCATATACCGCGCCTGGATGAAAAACCAGGGCATCCCGGCACATCAGTTGCAGGGGAAGCCGGTGATTGGCATCTGCAATACATGGTCGGAGCTTACACCCTGCAATGCCCATTTCCGGGAATTAGCCCAATCTATAAAAAACGGCATTTATGAAGCCGGTGGATATCCCGTTGAATTCCCGGTGATGTCATTAGGCGAAACTTTGGTTAAACCTACTGCCATGCTGTACCGAAACCTGGTAAGTATGGATGTTGAAGAGAGTATCCGTGCAAATCCGCTTGATGGCGTGGTGCTGCTTTGCGGCTGCGATAAAACCACGCCGGCACTGGTAATGGGAGCCTGCAGCGTAAATATTCCAACCATAGTAGTATCGGGCGGGGCCATGTTGACAGGTAAATACCGGGGCCGGGATATCGGCACATCGGATATCTGGCGCTTTTTCGCCGATCATCAAACCGGGCAAATGAACGATGAAGACCTTTATACTGCCGAGGCCTGCATGGCCCGCAGCCAGGGGCATTGCGCGGTAATGGGCACGGCATCAACAATGGCCTGCATGGTCGAATCGCTGGGACTTTCACTGGCAGAGAATGCGGCTATCCCCGCGGCCGACTCTCGTCGTAAAGTATTAGCGCACCTATCGGGCAATCGCATTGTTGATATGGTGCATGAAGATCTGAAACCTTCAGACATCCTGACCCGGGAGGCTTTTGAAAATGCCATCACCGTTAATGCGGCTATTGGCGGCTCTACCAATTTTATTATTCACCTGCTGGCCATAGCAGGCCGCATAGGGGTTGATTTAAGTATGGATGATTTCAATACATCATCCCGCAAAATACCCTTACTGGCCAATCTGCAGCCCTCGGGTAAATATTTTATGGAGGATTTTTATTATGCTGGTGGTTTACCGGCTTTAATGAAAGAGCTTCATGAACAACTTAACAGCGATACTATAACCGTAAGCGGCCACCCTATATTACGTAATTATGAAAACAGCGAATGTTTTAACCGCGAACTGATAGCGCCGGTTGATAATCCTTTTAACCCAACAGCGGGTATAACGGTACTTAAAGGTAACCTTTGCGAAAATGGAGCAGTGATGAAACCGTCGGCGGCAAGCCCGGGCTTAATGCAGCATACCGGTAAGGCCGTTGTATTTGAAAATATAGAGGATTTTAATCATCGCATCAATGACCTGGCATTGGATGTGGATAAAAACAGCGTTCTGGTATTGAAAAATGCAGGCCCAAAAGGCTACCCCGGTATGCCTGAAGTAGGCAATATGCTGATCCCCAAAAAACTGGCCGACCAGGGCATTACCGATATGGTACGCATCTCCGACGGGCGGATGAGCGGTACGGGCTTTGGCACGGTAGTGCTGCACGTCTCGCCCGAGGCGGCAATCGGCGGAACGCTGGCCGTAGTGCAGGATGGCGACATGATTAAACTTGATGTACCCGCCGGTACACTGCACCTTGAGGTTAGTAATGAAGAAATTGCCGAAAGAAAATCAAAGCTGGCATTAAATAACAATATCAGCAAACGGGGATACACTTATTTATATCAAACGCATGTAGAGCAAGCCCATCTTGGGGCTGATCTTGACTTTTTAAGAGGGGGCTCGGGGAGTGAGGTTTTAAGGGATTCGCATTGAGAGAGACAAAATAACAAATAAGCTTTGAGCGAGGGCCGGTCAGTCTGAGCCTGTCGAAGACTCGCGCGCAGAGGCCCGCCCACCATGCTTCGACATGCTACCCATGACAACCAGCAATTAGTTAACCAACCATCAACCTAAAAAATGATAACTGATAAATTTAGCGGACAGGTAGCTATAGTAACCGGTGCCGGGCAAGGGATAGGTTTTGAAATAGCAAAACAGCTAAGTCTTGCCGGTGCGGATGTATTATTGAACGATTTGAGTGAGGAACTGGCTGTTCAGGCATCCGGTACCATTAACGGGCTCGGCGGTAATTGTTACCCGATAGCCGGCGATGCTTCGGACATTGATTTTATACAGCAAATGGTTGATGAAGCGGTACAGCGTTATGGCAAACTTACCATTGCCGTTGCCAATGCTGGGATCACTTTGTTTGGCGATTTTTTGAATTACCCTGCCCAATCCCTGCAAAGTGTAATGAATGTTAATTTGCAGGGCAGTTTCTTTTTAGCGCAAAGGGCAGCCAGGCAAATTGTGAAACAAAAAAGCGGCGGCAGCATCCTGTTCATGTCCTCGGTTACGGGGCATCAGGCCCATCAGGATCTTGCCGCTTACGGTATGACTAAAGCAGCCCTCGAAATGCTGGCCAAAAGCCTGGTAGTTGAACTATCGCAGCATCAAATTACCGTGAATACCGTTGCTCCCGGCGCCACCCTAACCGAACGTACCCTGGAAGATGCCGGTTATCAAAAAACCTGGGCCCGCATTACCCCTATGGGTCGCGCCGCAACTGTTGAAGATGTGGCAAACGCGGTGTTGTTTTTGGTTTCGCCAGATGCAAGGCACATTACCGGTCAAAATTTGGTAGTTGATGGGGGGTGGACGGCGGTTAGTACTTCTCCTTATTAGTGTAGTGAATGGTTGATTAGGTTGATAAGTGAGTGGTTTCCTTTCTTTGGATTAAAACTTGCGAAGTTTTAACGAGCTATAAGGTTATTCAACAGATAATCAAATGTAAACTTTGGTTCGTAACCAAAATACCGTTTAGCCTTTTCGCTCACATAAACCCGGTCGATACTTTTTGGGAACTCCCAGCCTTTTGATAGATAAACAGTTTCAGCCTGAGGATAATGCTTTCTTATTGCTTCGAGAGGGTTCTGTTTTAATTGTATAAGCTCATCCTTTTTAAAAAGAGAACTACTGGTAATGTTAAAGATCTCAAACTCGGAAAAAGTTTGCTCTAATGCTAAGCGAAGGCCTTCGGCCCCATCGCGTTCATCGAGGCCGCGGTACAGGCGGTGATTTAGTTTGAGGTTATCCGTTTCGGGCAGGAAACGGCCAACTCTATACACCGATGCCTGCAAACCTTCGCGGTAAAAAAAATCTTTACAAAGCTGCTCGGCCGTTTGCTTGGTGATGTCGTAAATATCGCGTGGTTTAATGGGCAGTTCTTCATCAACCCAAATAGCCTGGTTAGCATCCACCATCGCATCGCCATAAATAGATGTAGTACTGGTATACAGCATTTTTTGAACACCATTAGCAATACAGGCATTGAGCAAATTGAGCGTGCCGTAAATATTTACATCAATGAAAGCTTCCCGGGGATAGTTGAGCTCATAATGTTTGCCGTGGATGGCCGCAGTATGAATAATTGCATCGGTGTTTTTTGCGATGGCTAAAACAGCAGCTTTATTTAATATATCAATCAGTTCATCGGTAGTTTCGGCCGGGATGATATCAATGCCGGTAACCTGGTGCCCATTTATCCGAAGATGGTTAACTGTAACCGCGCCCAATCTTCCTGATGATCCTGTTATTAAAACGCGCATAAGTTAATGACCGGGCGCAATAGCCAATATCCGGGACCACTCGGGGTGGCGTTTCAGGTACGATGCCACGTAAACACAAAGCGGCACTAGTTTCAGGTTATTCTGTTCGATATAGTTGAATGTTTTTTCAACAATGGCCGATGCCACGCCTTTGCCTTCCAGCTCAACCGGCACTTCGGTATGGATGAGATAAATTTTATCGTCCTTTTTTTTGTAGTCGATAAAAGCACGGTAGCCTTCAACAGTCAATTCAAAATTGTGGATGGCCTCATTATTTACCAGGGGGATTTCTTCGTATTTCATAGCGTATATATTACGGGGTGAACAAATGTATAAAATGTTCACCCCGTTTAACAGAAATTACTTCTTAATTCCCCAAACCGATACCGATCCAGCCTTTACTTTAAACTCGGCCCAGCCATCAGCGGTGATCACTACTTCCTCGCCGTCATGTTTGTTTAAATAGTCCACAAAAACTTTACCGGCATGCCCGGCTCCAATTTCCATTTCCTTAAAACCATCCTCACTATTTGAAATCACTACGGCACAACCTGAATCTTCGTGATCTATATCGCCTTCACGCGTCCAGCCTACACAATTTGGGTGGTCAAAATAATCGCGCTGGGTTCCGTAGGCCATGTTTTTCCTTACATAAAGCATGGTTTCCAGTTCGGTTACTACAGGCAGCTCTATTTCATGATCTTCGCCGTCACCACCTTTGTCGGTATATTTTGAACCATACATATCGGCATAAAAAACACAGGGATAACCGGCCTCACGCAGCAGGATCAACGCATAGGCCAAAGGCTTAAACCATTGCTCTACCGGTTGCTCTAACGATTGCAGCGGTTGAGTATCGTGATTTTCAACAAGTGTAACTGCCAGTTCGGGTTTTACACTTAAGAGCGTATTATCAAAAATGGTAGTAAGATCATAATCTTTTCCGCTCCTTGAGGCATGATGAAAGTTATCATGTAGCAGGGTATCAAAAAGCGACATGCGCCCTTCGGTAGCTTCAATATATGCTAACAGTTTAGGCAAATCAAAAGCCCAGTACTCACCAACGGTAAAAAACTCATGTTTAAACTCGTCGCGCATATAATCAAGCCATTCGTTGTAAAAGCCATGATCCATATGTTTTATGGCATCAAGCCTGAAGCCATTAAATTTTGCGGTTTTAAAATACCATTTGCCCCACTTTTTCAGTTCGTCCCGTACGCTTGGGTTACGGGTGTCAATGTCTGAAAGCATAAGGTAATCAAAATTGCCGTTTTCGTCGTCAAGTACATCTTTCCAGCCCTCGCCATATTGGTTCTGGATACTAAATATGGCAGTTTCCTTTTTATAGGCATCATAATCAATACCCGAAAAGCACTGCCAGTCCCATATAAATTTAGAGTATTTGCCTTTACGGCCCGGGAAAGTGAATTTGGTATATGCGCCTATTTCGTAAACCTCGCTTATAAACTCGTTACGGTTGGCGGGGTCAACCTTGCGGGCATTCACCTTTTCAATTTCATCAGCACCGCCCATATGGTTAAGCACCACATCAACATAAACCTTTAACTGGGCTTTTTGCGCCGCAGCTATCGCATCGAGATATTCTTGTTTGGTGCCGTATTTTGTTGCGATTGTACCTTTCTGATCAAACTCGCCAAGATCATAAATATCGTAAACATCATACCCGGCCGAGAGCCCTCCGCTTGCCGCTTTATAAGCCGGCGGAAGCCATACCGAATCGATCCCTTTTTTCTTCAGGTTTTCTGCATCATTTTTTAACTGATTCCACAATCTGCCTCCGGCGGGGTAATACCATTCAAAAAACTGCAGCATTGTAAAATTTTCCATGCTTTTAATTAAGTAAGCTAATTATAAATGACTACTTAACTAAATATAAACAGAAAGGTTTTATCCCGGCTTAACCTCGATGTTAAATCATTATGAACCTGTTTACCCGGCATGAATCTGGCGGATGTTTTGTATGGCACTATCCTGGCAATGGTTTATTACAGCGCTTTCGTCAATAAGCACGCCGATACGGTCACTGTAATACCCCCGTTTTAACACATTTAGAGTTATTTCCGGATTAGAAATCTTATTTAAGGATCAATACCGGGTGCCTGGCATTTAAAGACAAAGCTTCGGTTATGCTGCTGTGGGTTAAATTATAAAAAAAGCTGTGTTTGCCCGGTAGGGCAATGATCAATTGTACCTGCTGTTCTGTAGCAAAATTGAGTATGCCCCGTACAATATTTTTATCCTCCGAATAATGAAGCTTACATTCATAACAATTAACCAGTTGTTTTACCGATGCTTCAAATTCGGCCTCCCGGCCAATATGTTTTTTCTTTGGATCGACATAAAGAAGCATCAGCTTTGGGTTAAGCCAGCTGTGCGACGTGTTAAGGCCCTTTAAAACGCCGAGCCGGGCTACGGCTTCCAGATCACAGGGTACCAGTGCCTGCTCTATTTTCTGATAATTACAATCGGGCGGAATAACCAATACTTTTACCGGACTGCTTTTTGCTATTTCAATGATCTGTTCGCCAATCATACTTAACTCATGCCCCATATCGCCGCCAACTATCATCAGGTCGGGGTGCTGATCTTCAACTACATTGTGTATAGCCCTAACGATAGGCTCAGTGCTGACTACCGTTTCTATCTCAATATTTTCGTGACATCGATTTTTCAGCTTTTTCATCAGCTCCTTAAGCTGAGCTTCTATTTTTTGCCGCTCATTTTCAATATCATCAGCGCTTATCAGTAAAAAATCGGGCGAAGGAAGGATTTGTTCATATACCGATGTATAATAACTTTTGAGCAGTATAATTTTCTTTACCGGCATATCACAACCCATGTCGGCTGCATATTTTATAGCATTGGTATTGGTGTCGGAAAAATCTACCGGTATTAATATAGTTTTCATAACAAACAATTTAGGTACTTACGAGACCAGTGCGCTTAATGCTAAATTTACGATTTGTTTAACTATTTAATACAACTATTTTATAGCTAAAACGCTAATAAAACCTTCCCCCCTTTATCATAAGCAAAAGCCTGCGCAAACTCATCAACTGTATAAGTTGCCGATGCCGCAAGTTGAAATTCGGTCCTGCCAATGGAATGTACTAAATGACTGATCATCTGAGTTTTTTCTTCGAGCGAAAGCCCTGCCACGTATCCCCTCACACCAAAACCTTTAATGACCAGGTTTTTAAAAACGACTTCGGCGTTGAGGTAGGCAGCCGGCTGTGGATCAAGCAAACCATAAACAATAAGGTGTCCTCCGGGCGATAATGAGGATATTATTTCAGTAGCCAGCTCCCCGCCTACCGCGTCAAGTGCGGCTTTGATGCCCTTGCCTTTGGTAATTTCATCAATAACCTGTTTAAGCTTACCGGGTTCAGGAACTATTACTTCCTCGGCTTTTAAAGCTAATAACTCTTGCTTTTGCGCCTCATCGCGTACTGTGGCTATAACACAAATACCTTTTTCGGCGGCAAGCTGTATCACTATGCGCGATACTGTGGAATGGCCCGCGGTAAGCAGCAGCCAATCGCCGCTTTTAACTTTTGCTTCCTCTATTAAACCATATGCGGTGTACGAATTGAGTAATAATTGCGCGGCTTTTGCTAAGGGGAAGGTATCGGGCAATAATACCACGTCCTGCTCGTCAACTACCACATATTGCGCCCATGCCCCTATTTTGCTAAAAGCTACCAGGCTGCCTTTGGGGATAATGCTGTCATGCCCGGCTTCTTCAACATAACCAGCGCCTTCCAGTCCCGCTATTTGGGGCAGCACTGGCTGATAGCGGTATTTTCCTGCAATAAAAAGCAGGTCGGCCGGGTGTACAGGGCAGGCCTTCACCCTGATGAGCAACTGGCCGGAAGCCGGTTTGGGGTAGGCTAAATGTTTCAGTTGTATCACATCAGCGGCATTGCCTGCCTGCTCAAAAACCAATGCTTTCATAGTTGAAATACAAATTTCGGCTATGAAAGTTTTGAATGAGGTTAACATCTGCCGCAAGGAGTATAGGTAAAACAAGCATGTTGACAGGCCTGGTTTGCAAAATTGAGCTAAAAAGCTTCACTAAAATTTATACCCCAAGGCAATGCCAAGGTTCCGGGTCCTGGTTTTCTTGTACGGGTAATTACCAACCTCGATATTGGCAAGCCCTAAATTATAAATTGCATTAATCATTAAACCGTTATCAAACTCAAAGCCGGCGACTATGTTGGCTCCATAGTCGAAAGATTTAAAATTGCTCCTGTCATCACTGCCAAATTTAGCTTTGAAGCTACGGTCGGCGGGAGATGATTGCCCCGGTGATTCGTTGCTTACCGGTGTAAACCTGCCTGACAAAGCCCAACCAATATATGGCCCGGCGCCCAGATAAAATTTGCCGCCATGAACCGGGATGTTATAAACCAGGTTAACCGGCACCTGGATATAATATAAACGCCATTTGCCATACATCCGGTAAACAATATCTCCGCTTAAAACTTCTTCCGTAGTTTTACTGCTTAATGAATTGAAAATAATAGCTGGCTGCAGCGAAAACCTGTTGATATTAAAGCTGGCAAAGGCTCCGGCGAAATAGCCAGACGCGCTTTTTTCGGCATCGCGGATCTGCACATCCGTGCCGGGCGTCCGGGATAACCAGGTGCTGCTTACACCTGCCCTGATGCCAACTTGAATAGCGTTTGTTTGTGCGGACAATTTAAAACATGCCAATAATAGCAGGGACGACAAGGTCAAATGTAATTTCATGTTTGTGTAAAGTATGGTTTAGAAGGGATACGAAAAAATGCACCGGGATGCGACATTCAACAATAAATTTTAGCGATAAAAAAAGCTAACCCTTAATGAGGTAAGCCTTTTATAATTGTATGCTATTATTTTTAAAACTTAATGCTCATGCTTAATGTACCACGTGTTGGATTTTGAGGTGCCAAACGGAACGACCAATATTTTTCGTTAGTCAGGTTGTCCAGCTTAAAGCCTATGCGGTATTTAGGCTGATCATAAAATACAGTAGCATCAACCGTGGTATATGACGGTATGGTGAATTTAAACGCGGCGGTATTGGTTTGGAATGAATCACTTCCGTAGTTGCCACCCACTCCAAAACCCAAACCCTGAATTTTACCGTGGGTAATGCGATAGCTCATCCATAAGTTGGCCAACGTTGCCGGGCCGGAGTTGGCCGGACGCAAGCCCAGAATACTGGCAGCACCAGGGGCTGCATTAGTAATTTTACTGTCGTTATAAGCAAAACCAGCGACGATATTGAAGCCACTCAAAGGATTGGCGATCACTTCGGCCTCAATGCCCCTGCTTAACTGGGTGCCTGCCTGGGTAATAAATCCAGTATGTGCCGGATCATCCATTATGGTATTAGTCACAGAAATATTATAGTAACTAACTGTCGAGCTGATTTTATGATCCCAGATGTCGGCCTTTATACCACCTTCCCATTGGTTGGCATATTGGGGTTTAAAAGTTGAGTTATCAAAGCTTGTGGCTGTAGGAGTAGCATTATTAAAACCATTCATATAATTACCAAATAACGATACCTGGTCTTTAACTACCTGGTAAACCAAACCAAATTTGGGCGACCATGCCGTTTGACTGAAATTGCCGGTGGTTTTGCCATCGGCGGGTGTGTAAGCGCCTTTGTTAACAAACCTGTCGATACGGATGCTGGCCATGGCATTCAGGCGTTCGGTAATATTAAACACATCCGATACATAGGCCGCATATGAACTTTGATTGTTTTGAACATAATCGCCGGGCTTGGGAGCGGCGGCGGCTACAAGTGCCGAAACTTTGTCTGCCGTAAAACTATTATAAGCTGCTCCCGGGTCAAGATAACTTATTGCCGGTGTGCTTACGGTAACGTTGGTATTATTGCTTTTTTGATTGTAATACTCCAAACCTGCAACAATGCGGTTACGGAACTGACCGATTTTAAAATCGCCTATAAAATTTTGCTGTACGTTGGTGATATAATAAGGATAATCTTCCTGGGTAACCTGCCGTTTTATCTGCTTGCTACTATCGACAAGGGTAAATGCGGTCACCATGCCCTTTGTAGTCGAAAAAGTTTTATTGAACATGGTTTGCGATTTCCAGTGATCCGAAATTTTGTAATTGATCAATGAATAAAGATCAATTTGCCTGCTCAGGTAATCAACGCTATTGTTACCGAAAGAACGTTTATAGTCGATGCCGAGATCCTTAACATTATAGGTCTTTCCTTTGATATCCGGGGCAAGCCTGTAGGCCGAAGTGGCGTTCGAGTTACCTATTTCGGCGTCAACATCAACCGATAAACGATCATTAACGATGTAGGTTATGCTGGGGGCGACAAAAAAACCGCGGTTAAAGCCCGCGTCCTGGAAACTGTGCTCATTGTGCAGCGCAGCGTTAACGCGAAACAATACGGTTTTGTCCTTATTTAAAGGCATGTTAACATCAGCTGTAAGGCGGTTGAGATCGAAGCTGCCTGTTTGATAAGCGATTTCGGTACGCGGCGTTTCATTAGGTTGTTTGGTAACGCGGTTAAATAAACCACCGAATGAAGCCAGGCTGCTATTGAACAGCGTACCCGTAGGGCCTTTTATAGCTTCTATCTTTTCAATATCGGCAGGATCGATACTATTAAAATTATACCCCGCCACGCTGTTACGGATAAAGTTGCCGGTAACAAAACCTCTTGATAACAAGGTAGTACGCCCGTTATTATATACTAATGGCACACCCGTACCCGGGATATTTTTAAAACCATCTGCATAACTGGTTACAATCTGCTCTTTCATCAGTTCGCTGGTAACCACACTGTATACCTGCGGGTTTTCAAGGTTTTTCAGTGGCAGGCGGGCAACATCTTCAGTTTCTTTCTTCAGGAATTTGTTGTGCCTGGCGCTTTTAACATAAACCTCCTGCAGGTCTTTTGCCCCTTCGGTTAAAACAAAGTTTACAGTGGCAGTTTCGCCTGCAATTACAGTAACCTCTTTGGTTTGAGATGCCAGGCCAATAAAGCTTGCAACAACAGTGTATGTACCTGCGGGAACATTTTTTATAGTAAAATGGCCGCTTTGTCCGGCAGTAGTACCAAACTTAGTATTGGTTAAAACAATGTTGACATACTCAGCAGCCTTACCATCAGCGGTTTTCACGGTACCTTTTATAGTTCCTGTGCCAGTTTGTGCAGTTGCATTACGATTTACAAACAGTATCGCCAGTATAATACTAAAAGCTATTTTGAATACTACTTTGAGATTTGAAGAGATATTTGTTACGGCCGGCTTACCGGAAGCAAGAATAGAAGTAAGTGTAAAATGCATATTTACTAAATAAAATAAAGGATCAGCATTATTGATCCGGAGCTAAAGTGTACCAGATACCCGGAACCGGCGCAAATTTATATTTATTTAGATTAATTACAAATAAGGTTTTATAATAGATTTTATCATGCTCATTATGAGCCATGACCGCCAGTACAAAAGTTACTAAGATGTTTACATCGCTTAGCTCATCAATCATGGCGGGGCGGGACGTGTATAATTAATTCTGAAGCCATTTGCAAGCGCAGCAATTTGCCCCCTTCCCGCGGGTATGCGTATCGCCAGTTATATTGTCCACGTAAAGCAAACTATAATGTTTTAAAACAGTGAGTTTTATCTGGGGCTTGAAAGTAATGAGTAATTGAGGTACTGAAATGGTGTTATTAACCAGGTCTGGCAATTTAAAATCTATCCCTTAAAAACTACTCCTCCCTCCCCGGAAAACTTTCACTGCCCCGCATATAGCTGCCCAAACGTTTAAGCAGGTAGGTTGCTTTTATCAGCAGTGTTTTATCGGTAACAAATTCGCTGATATCGTCTGCTTTGTTCATTAACTCCTGTTTGTACACGTCCTTAAAATCGAAATAATTGAGTGCAAATTTCCATTTGCCGGTTAAAAACGAAAAAACTTCGCTGTCGTTTTCAAGCAATTGCGAATAGTTAATTACCAGGTAATCATCGGGCTGCAGCTTTTTAAGCATGTTCAATATTGCTTCATTGTAATTAATCCATACTTTTAAATAGCTTTCGGCATGGTCGTGGTAAAATGCTTTCAACCTGCGTGGCCGTCTGAAATGAGTCCACACCTGGCGCTGAATATAATTACGGGCCATATACTTTTGATCAACGGATACAAAATCGCGCCTGAGTAATGAACTAACCACCGATTGGTAATTACGCAAAACTACCAGGTACCTGGCGCCTGGCAACAGCTTGGCATAAGTATCCAAAAAAAGGCAGGTGCGCGGGTCTTTCCAGGCCCATTGCTCATAAAGCTGCTGTTTAATGCCAATTACCGCCCTCATCTTTTCAAGTTGGTAAAGCGGCACCTCAATATTCCGGGTATCTGTTAACCCCGATACTTCCAAACTGTTACGATCAAGGATCTCTTCATGGAGCTTCAAAAACTCCAGATCTTCAAAGTGGCCATCAACATTGCCAGTACCGCTGCCGCATAAGCGTTCGCCGATTTGCAGGCCGCAGCGGTTTAACCAGTTGGTTATAAGCGATGTGCCCGAACGGTGCATCCCCGCAATAATTAACGTTTGCCGGGGTATGAATTTAACTGTTGTATTGATCATAGCTTGGTTAATAGCGGCCGGCTGGCTGTAATTGCTTAATTTGCACCTGCTGATAGTTATCAAGAATAAAACCTGCCAACATTTCGGTTGCCTCAGTCCGCCTGGTAATATGGGTGTTGATATACAAATCAGGCGATGACGGGATCTGGAAAGGATCATTAACACCGCTTAGGTTAGTTACTTTATCGGGATGTCCTTCGGGCAGTAACGCACGTTTGTATAAACCCTTGGTGTCCCTTTGAATTAATGTTTTCACCGGGCAATCAATATATATCAGCTTCACATCAGGATAAGTAGCTATCAGTTCACGGCGGATCACATCGTACGGGTTTATAGCGCTGATAATAGTCACCACGCCATGCCCGGATAATTTACCGGCGATAAACCCCAGCCTGCGGATGTTTTCAAAGCGATCTTCCTTAGTGTAACCCAGGTTAGGGAACAGCTTTTGACGGTATACATCAGCATCAATAATTTCAATAGGGATATCATTATCAGATAACCTCATTTTAACATTTTGAGCAAGGGTGGTTTTACCTGATCCGGATAACCCGCAAAGCAGAATAATCATAAGGTGGTGTGTTAAGCATTAATAATAATTGTTGTGTAAACCGTTATTGAAAGCTTAACGCAAATATTTCGGACAAAATTGCTGTTAACACTTACTGTGTCGATACATGGCAACATTGTATCGATGAACAGCAAAATGATGTAGACGGAGAGAAAACTTCAGCAATTAATTATGGTTACTGCTTCTGCATGCACCAGGTTGTCATACAGCGCAGGTTTTGCACATTGGTGGTTTTTATAGGCTCATAAAGCTGCGCGCCCAGTTCACGGGTATATTCAAGCAGGATCTCTTCGTTTACCAAAAAACGTTCTGAACCATCGGGCAGCAGGTAGCGGTAATTACCCAGGGGCCGTACTAAAGTTTCTATACCGATATCAGATGCCAGCCTTGCAAAAAAATAACCGCCGGGTTTTAGTACCCTCCACAATGAACGCAACATGCTGTCAAAATGTTCGGCATCATTGGCAAAGTGTAAAACGGCACTGCAAATTACCAGGTCAAACTGCTCGTCTTCGAAAGGCAGATTTTCGACAGCGGCCAGTTTAAAGTTATCAGGCGACTGATCGGGACACAGCTCGGCCGATAAGCGTTTAGAAAGTTCAACAGCATGTTCGCTTTGATCAATACCATAAACGCTGAAACCGTTTTGCAAAAAATAAGGTATGTTTCGCCCGTTGCCGCAGCCTGCGTCAAGTATAGTACGGCAATCATCAAAACGCCCTTTCAATAACTGATCGAACAAATAGATATCGATATTGCCGTATAATTTCCGGAGGTTACTGCTGTTCATGGCCAATACTGTTTTGCACCCGAAATTACTGTTTTATTGGATGCCATGGAGAAAACTTATTAACTTTAAGTATGGCTACCGATATGCAAATATTTCTGCAGTTTATGAAAAGCACATTGCTTCCGCTCCCGGGCGTTACCACCAAAATGCACTTTGAGCATCCTGCGTTTTATGTTAATGATAAGATCTTCGCCAACATACATGAAAAGCATGAGCAACTGGCCATTTATACCACCGAGCGCGAAAAATGGATAACGCTTGATCCGCATACCTTTTTCATCACGCCGCATTATCAAAATTACAAATACATGCTGGTGCGCCTCGAAACCGTATCACCCGGCGACCTGAAGCAACTGTTAATAACAGCGTACCTTGCAAGGGCTACCAAAAAACTGATCAGGGAATATGAAAAGACGGTAGCAAATGGGTAGCTGGATATCAACAAACAGGCTTATCCTCCTTAGGGCCTTACTCCGTTCAAAGCGTCGCGGTTAAGATAAACGTAAATCAAAACCCCTACTACTAAAACCGCCAGCACTACAAGTCCGATCTTCCCTTTTTTCTTGTCCTGGCGCATAAGCCAAACCATCGCAGCTATTAGCGGAATAACAAAAACAATGTAAAAAATATATCCTGATGCGTTCATATCGTTATTCTGGGATCATAGTTCATGGATCATAGCAAATAGCTATTAACTATGATCCATGAACTATGATCTATTATCTAAAAAGCCATCCTCGCCATCGGGGCAACCTCCTGCCCTATAAACTCGCCTTTAAGGTATTTGTGATACCCGGCTATGGCAATCATGGCGGCGTTATCCGTACAGTATTCCATTTTAGGGATAAAGCTGTTCCACCCGTTTTTTTCGGCCATTGCCTGCAGGCCTAACCTCAAGCCTGTATTGGCCGATACGCCACCCGCCAAAGCTATATCTTTTATGCCATATGCCTGCGCTGCTTTTTGCAGTTTGTTAAGCAAGATAGTAGCGATCCGTTTTTCTACAGATGCACAGATATCGGCCATGTTCTGGTTAACAAAATCAGTGTTTTGAGCTACGTTATCACGGATAAAATACAGGATGGAGGTTTTCAGCCCGCTAAAGCTAAAATCATACCCCGGGATCTGCGGCTCCGGGAACTTATAAGCATCAGGGTTTCCCTGGCGTGCATATTTATCAATGAGCGGTCCGCCGGGATATGGCAAGCCTAAAATTTTACTGGTTTTATCCATAGCTTCGCCGGCGGCATCGTCAAGGGTTTGCCCTATGATCTCCATATCAAAATAATCCTTCACCAGCACAATTTGCGTATGGCCGCCAGATACGGTAAGGCAAAGGAAAGGGAACGAGGGATTTTTATCGCCGATAAAGTGGGCCAGGATATGGGCCTGCATGTGGTTAATATCAATAAGCGGGATGCCTTTTGCCAGTGCGAAAGCTTTGGCAAATGATACGCCCACTAAAAGAGAGCCTAAAAGTCCGGGACCGCGTGTAAAAGCTACCGCATCAATATCATTTTTGCTTACTTTTGCGTTTATTAATGCCTGCTGAACAGCCGGAACAATATTTTGCTGATGAACCCTTGAGGCTAACTCCGGGACCACGCCTCCATAGGCCTCGTGTATGGTTTGATTGGCAATAACATTGCTCATGATCACGCCATCAACACAAACCGAAGCTGAGGTTTCATCACATGATGATTCGATTCCTAAAATTACGGGCATTTTTAAGTCAAAAGTTTAAAGTCAAAAGTCTTAAAAAGACTAAGGCTGTTGAATTATTAAAAAATCGACTAAAGGGTAAAACTATTTGATGTGTTTTGAATTTACTCTTTAATCCAAATAAAAGGCAAAGTTATTAAAAAAGTACTCAAAATATTCCTGGGCCTGGTATTGTTCATTTTATTGACATTGAGCATACTTTTGCTCACGTTTCAATTTAAGCCGGTACAAACCTGGGCTGCCAAAAAAGCGGCAGCTTACATTGCCGGCGAATTGAAAACCAAGGTTGGGATTAAAAGCCTTTACCTGAGGCCATTTCGCTCGGTGGTAATTGAGGGGCTTTATATTTTGGATAAGAAACAGGATACTTTACTAAGCACACCCCGATTAGCTGTTGATATTGAGGGTTTTTATCTTTTCAGAAGTATTAAACGCCGTACCATCAACTTTTCCAATATCGAACTGGATAATGGATCCTTCTATCTCAAAAAACAAAAAGACAGTACTACCAACCTGCAATTTGTTATAGATTATTTTAATTCGGCGGATACCACCAAAAAAACCCAAAACAAACCCTGGACGCTAAATTTTGGCACCATCGCTATTAATAACTTTCATTTCAGGTACAAGAACAGCCTGCGCGATACAGTAATAGCCGGGGTTAACTTTAACGACCTGGATGTGCAGCATTTCAGCACGCTGATACAGGGTATGGATTTAAAGAACCACCTGTTTAAAGCTAATATAAAAAGCTTAAGCCTGCATGAAAAAAGCGGCTTTACGGTAAAACACTTCGCATCGGATGCTACGATCGATACCAACCAGATCATGCTGAAGCACCTGGCCATTCAAACGCCCCGATCAGACCTAAAGGATTATTTCAGGATGAAGTTTAAATCGTTTGATGATTTTGACGATTTTGAAAATAAGGTACACATGGATGCCAGCTTTAAATCGTCACGCATTTCGTCATCGGATATCGCCTACTTTACCAGTTCATTAAAAAAAGTGAGTTTTGATTTGGGTATTGACGGGCAAGCCAAAGGTTATGTGAACAACCTCAAAGCCAAAAAAGTGACCATTACCGGCGGGCAGGCCACTTTTGTTAAAGGCGATTTTAACCTGCACAACCTTACCGATTGGGATAACGCATTCCTTGAGCTAAAATTTGACCAGGTTGCCTCCAACAAAAAAGACCTTGATTACCTGATCAGCCATTTTTCGGGAACGCCTACAGAAAAGGCTCCGGCCATACTTTCCAAATTCGGCAACTTTAATTTTACCGGCAGGTTTACCGGCTCGCAGAATGATTTTGTTGCCTATGGTATTTTTAAAACTGCACTCGGTCGTTTTGATTCAGACATCAACCTTAAAATTGATAAAAATGACCGCCCAAGCTACAGCGGCAGGGTTAACGCCTATGCTTTTGACCTGGGCACCCTGCTTGATCAAAGCGATTTGGGCAGGGCCACCTTTACTTCAAACATACAGGGCAGCGGCGACGCGCTGAAAAGCCTTACTGAAAAAGTGGATGCAAAAATCGCATCCATCACCTATAATAACTACACCTATAACAGGCTTACACTTAACGGCAGTTTTATAAACAGGCTGGCCAACGCTCATATTACCATAAACGACAGGAACATAAAGCTTGACCTTAAAGGTAAGGTTAACCTTAACCCCGCTTTGCCAACTTATGATTTAACTGCCGATATCAAAGACGCTAACCTGAACAAGCTTGGTTTTACCAAAGATACTTTGACTGTAAGCACACTGCTTAAAACCCAGTTTAAAGGCGATGACCTGGCCAATTTGCAGGGTAACATCCTGTTTTCGCCGGCAAGGGTGGTCAATCCACGAAATAATTATGCCGTTGATTCTCTGTTTCTATCAGCCGAAGGCATGGGTAATAACCGCACCATTGCTTTAAAATCTGACTTTGCCGATGGTAGCATCAAGGGCAAATACGATCTTGCAACCCTGCCTTCATATTTTAAAACCATTGTTAAAAAGTATATCCCTTCCATAAAAACAACTATAGTGCCGCCTAAGCCTGAGGAGTTTGATTTTTCGCTGAACCTTAAAAACCTCGATCCGCTTACAGCCATCTTCCTGCCCGATCTGAAAATTCCTGAGCAAGGAACTTTTGTTGGGCAGTTTAACTCGGAAAAGAAAACAGCTACGCTATCGGGCTATATTAAAACGCTTAAATACGGCAAAACAGTTTTCCATGATTTTATTATTGACGAAAACACTACCGATAGTTTGCTGGGCCTCAACGTGTCCCTGAGGAGGGTTGACCTAACCGACAGTCTTTTTATCAAGGATATCAACATTACCAACTTCCTGAAAAACGACAGCCTTAACTTTAACGTTAAGCTCTCCGATAAAAACGCTGTTAACCAGCTGGACCTTTACGGCCTGGTTGAATTTGGCCGCGATACTACGGCCAAGCTGAAGCTGCTGCCATCAGACATCATACTGGAAAAAGAGAAATGGAAGATACAGGAGCAGGTACGGATCCGTTTATTGGATGGCAAAACGCAGGTATCGGGCTTTGAGCTTTCAAACGGGCCGCAAAAAGTATTTATCGATGGCTTTATATCCGATAACCCTGCTGATGAATTAAAGCTGTCGTTCCAGAAGTTTAACATGCGTACGTTTAACCAGCTCACGCGTACTTCGGGGGTAAACTTAAAGGGCTACCTGGATGGCGATGTTAAACTAACCTCGGTGCTCAAATCTCCGGGCATCGATTCGCATTTAACCATTGATTCACTTACCATGAACAAAACGCTGATAGGTAATGTGAAACTGGCCACCACGCTTGGTAACGACCGTAAACAAGCCGATGTTAATATGAATATCATTAACCGCGGGCTGGAAACCATGAACATTGGCGGCACCTACTCGTTTGGCAAAGAGACTGATGATAACCTTGATTTTGATATCAAGATGAACCAAACCGAAGCCATTATATTTGAGCCTTTTGTTAAAGACCTTGTTTCGGATATAAAAGGCCATGTTTCAACCGACCTGAAACTTACCGGCAAGCCCTCAAACCCGCAACTTAATGGCACCGTTACCCTTGTTAATACCGGCCTTACCGTTAATTATTTAAAAACAGCTTACACGGTTAATAATAAGCTGGATGTCAATAACAGCATTATCAGCATTAAGGATATGGTTTTGAAAGACATTCACAAAGGTACCGGAACCGCCAATGGTACCGTAAACCTCAATAACCTATCCAACCCGGATATTGATGTAACCCTTAAAGCCAATAACCTGATGGCCCTGAATACCACATTCAAGGACAATCACCTTTATTATGGTACAGCTTATGGCACAGGCACTTTCAGCTTTAATGGCCCGGTTGATAATATGAAGATTGATATTACTGCAAGCACCAACGCCGGTACTGTTTTCAATATCCCGCTCAATACTTCATCAACCGCCAATGATTACGATTTCATCAAATTTGTAAGCCATAGTGATACCGCCAAAGTTGTTGCCAAAGAGCGTGCTTTTAATGGTGTTACCCTAAACTTTGATTTGAGCGCCGATGAAAAAACTATTGTAAAAATAGCTACTGATTATGGACAACTTGAGGGCAGCGGCGTAGCCCGTAATTTAAAATTGAATATTAACAGCCTGGGCGATTTTGAGATGTACGGTGACTTTTTGATATCATCGGGCAAGTTTGAATTTACTGCCAAAAACTTTATCAGTAAAAACTTTACAGTAAGCCAGGGCGGTACCATCAGGTGGACAGGTAACCCCTCAAATGCCGAGATTAACCTTAAAGCCCTGTATGAGGTGCGTACCAGTAAGGCGCCGCTGTACACTGCCGCGGGTTTACAAACCCCTACCTCGGGGCAGCAAACGCTGGTTCAAGCCGAGCTGATCCTGACCAAATCTCTATTACAGCCTAATATTGATTTTGACTTTAACTTCCCTACCGATCCTTCGGTTAAAGATGATCTGTCAACTTACCTTGCCGATGCCAATAACCGGAGCCAGCAGGCTATCAGCATTATTGTTCGCCGTAACTTTACATCAAACAGTAATAACTTAACCAACCAGGTGCTGGGCACTGCCGGCGAAGCGGTGAGCGAATTTGCATTTAACAAGCTTAACAGCCTGATTTCGCAATCGAACATTAAATATTTTGATTTGAACATTCGCTCATTAAATGAAGCAAGCGCATCGTTTAGGTTTTATGGCGACAGGCTTACCTTTAATGGAAGCTTGTTCAGCAACAATGGCTCAAATGATATTTTTAATAATAACAACAGCAACCTGTTTAACCAACGGTTTAACAGCCTCACTAAAGACTTTGAGGCCTTATACAAGATACGCCGTGATGGCAACCTAACGGCAAGATACTCTTACAGGGCGTTAAACAACGTAACCTTAAGCAGCCTTACAGACGTGCTGGCGCCGCAGTATGTAAACGGGTTAGGTTTGGTTTACCAGAGAGACTTTGATACCTTCGGCGAGTTTATCCGGAACATATTCAGACAGGGCCGCCGCAAAAATGCGCCGGTTAACCCCGCTCCTATCCCATCGTCAATTACCACTCCGGCAACCAGGCCAGATGAAGATGAGGACCAGTAGAGCCGAAGGCTTAAAGCTAAAAGCCAAAAGCTTTCCTGCACAAATACATTGAATAGTAAAAGGCTTAAAGCAGATCGCTTTAAGCCTTTTACTATAAATTATTTATTTCGCTTTGGGCTTTCAGCTTATAACGATCAATGATCCCGCATAATGGCATGGTCCATCTTGTCGCGTTTGGTGCGCAGGTAAGCTTCGTTGTGAGGGTTTGACGCTATTTCGATAGGTACGTTTTCAACAACTTCCAAACCGTAGCCGATAAGGCCTGCCCGTTTCTTAGGGTTATTGCTCATCAAACGCATTTTGGTGATACCGAGGCTGCGCAGGATCTGTGCACCGATGCCATAATCGCGCTGATCCATCTTAAAGCCCAGCTTCAGGTTAGCGTCAACAGTATCATAACCGTTTTCCTGCAAATGATAGGCCCTCAATTTATTGATGAGGCCAATGCCCCGGCCTTCCTGGTTCATATAAACAATAGCACCCTTACCTTCCTTGCTGATCATCTCCATTGCTTTATGCAACTGCGGACCGCAATCGCAACGGCATGAACCAAATATGTCGCCGGTAACGCATGAACTATGCACGCGGACCAAAATAGGCTCACCAGGCTCCCAGGTTCCTTTTACCAGAGCGAGGTGATTTTCGCCGGTATCAACCTGGGTATAAGCTATCATATCAAAATCGCCCCATTCGGTAGGCATTTTAACAGCCACTTCACGTCTTACCATCGACTCATGCTCCAGGCGATAAGCGATCAAATCTCTGATAGATACAATTTTAAGATTAAATTCTTTGGCTATCTCCAGCAGATCGGGCAGGCGGGCCATGTCGCCGTCTTCCTTCATAATCTCGCAGATAACGCCGGCAGGTTCAAAACCGGCTAAAACGGCCAGGTCAATCGCAGCTTCTGTATGCCCGGTACGGCGCAGTACACCACCATCCTTGGCTATCAGCGGGAAAATATGCCCCGGGCGACCAAGGTCTTCGGGTTTAGTAGCCGGATCGATCAGCGCAAGTGTGGTTTTTGACCTGTCGCTTGCAGAAATACCTGTAGTACAGCCATGACCAAGCAAATCGACAGAAACCGTAAAATTAGTTTCGTGCGATGTGGTATTGTGGCTTACCATAGGCATCAAGTCAAGTTCGCGCGCCCTTTGCGCTGTAATTGGGGCGCAAACCAGGCCGCGGCCATGGCGTACCATAAAATTAATTGTTTCGGGGGTGGCATTGCGGGCGGCCGTTAAAAAGTCGCCCTCGTTTTCACGATCTTCGTCATCAACTACGATAATTGTTTTACCTGCTTTGATTTCTTCAATCGCTTCCTGTATGGTGTTTAACATTCTATACTTACTTGTTGGGCAGCGCCTAAACGCTTGTTTAATCTAAATCAAATTTAACGCATATTACTATGACTTGGGTCGGCCTTGTGTAAAATGATAATGCTTTTATAATATGGCGTTTATTAAATATACCGTTAATGACCGTGGCGGGTTGCCTTGGGCTTAAACTTTGCCGCCACACGGTTTACAAAGCGTTTATAAATCTCCATATCAAACAGGGCGGAGTCTGTAGCCGCTTTATAAGAGAGGAACAAACCGATAGGCAGCAACGTGATAATAGAAATCCACATGCCCAGGTACTTATTAATATCGCCGCCCTTAACCGATTTTTCGCCAATAGTGGTAATGATATAGTAAATCAGGAAAAATACCACCGAAACTACAACCGGCAAGCCCAAACCACCTTTGCGGATGATGGAGCCCAGCGGCGCACCGATTAAAAATAATACCAAACATGCTACCGAAAGGTTATATTTCTTTTGATACTCTACAAAATACCTGCGGATGCCTTCCGAATCGCCTTTATACCTGTCGCTCCGGTTCTTGATCACATCCTTGATCGACCTTATTTCGGAAGCGGCACTGTTGAGGCTCATTTGCTGTTCGGATAAGGTAAGGCCCTGAAAAACATCTTTTTTAGGATCAAACTCTTTATATTTTTTAATAACCTTTGATTGCGCAGGTATTGAATAGTATTTAATGTATGGTGTAACCAGTTTATAATTCACCATCACATTGCTATCCACCGAACGCTGCGACGAATCGAGATAATGCCTCAGCTGTTTAATGTTCATCATTTGCGATGCCTGCTTAAACTCGCTTTCATTGGTACGGGTAAGCTTAAATGCCGACAGATCAAACTTGGTTTCGGTTTCCTTAAAACGCTGGCGTAAAAGACGCTGCCGGGTATTATATGTGGCATTTTCGGAAGCGGTTTCTTCATATCGCACCCCATCTTTTAAACGCAATACCAGGTATTTATCGCCCATGGTACGGAACATGGTGCCTTCGCGGGCCAGAATTACTGAATTGTTATTATCACCATTCGGGCTTTTTTGATAGATCATGATATCATACAAACGCTGACCATCGGGATCCTTACGTTTTACACGGATGGTATAGCCGGGAAAACTGGTACTGAACACCCCCTCGGGCAGTAAATCGGCCGATTTTTGTTTCCGGGCATCATACAACAGCGAATAATATTTAAGGTTGGCCACCGGCAGCATATAATCCGAAAAAAAGAACGCCGCGATACTAAGGATTGTAATGATGACGATCATAGGGTACATAGCCCGTTTTAATGAAATACCGGCCGCCTTAATTGCTACCAGCTCATAATTTTCACCAAGCGCACCGTAAGTCATAATGGTTGAAAGCAGGATGGACAACGGGAGGGCCATTTGAACATTGGTGGCCGAATTATACAACATGAGCTCCAGGATGGTATACCAGGCAAAGCCCTTGCCAATAAGGTCATCGATGTATTTAAACAAAAACAACATCAACAACACAAACATCACGATGAAAAGCGTAACCAAAAAAGGCCTTATAAATGATTTAAGGAGTAAAAGGTGAATCTTCTTCATTAGTGCTATTTGCAATTAACAGGGGCAAAACCAGTTAGCCGCACAGTTAAAACCCTTTAACGTGCAAAACCAGTTCAGCGTACAAAATTAGCTAAAATAAAGTTTTATCAGGCGCCCAATACACTTATGAGGTAATCGATAGAGTTATCCCAGATCTGCTTTCGTTCTGTAATGGCATCTTCGGTGGCAAAATCAGTAATGGCCAGGGCTACATCATTGGTAAGTTCATCCTGCATTATTTCCATTTCAAAATAATACTGGGCATCATCATCGAGCCATTTAAAACGTACGGATCTGTTTTCCTTAACTGAACAAAGTTTGGCTTTTTGCGATTCGTCATCCCATGTAAAAGTATAAACATGGTCACGAATATTAACCTCATCGGCAAACCATTGAGACAAGCCATTAGGCTCGCTTAAGAAGCTGAACAGGATACGCGGAGATGACTTAATCTCGTACTCAATGGTAAATTTTTTCTTTTCGGACATTCGGTTTACACTTAAAAAAACAGGAACAAAAGTAAATGTGAAACATTTTTTCTAAAGAAAACGAATTTCTACTATATTTGCAAACCTTTTTAGGGACGGCCATTTGTTTTATAGCAAAGCCACTCTTTTTATTAACCACAAAAAGAGCCATAAAAATAAAAACGGCGGGGTAGCTCAGATGGTTAGAGCGTAGGATTCATAACCCTAAGGTCGGCAGTTCGATCCTGCTCCCCGCTACTTAAGGAAACACCACCCTGTGGCCGTTTCCTTTTTTTATGCTAATAAAAATCTATAAGGCAGACAATTACAATCCGAGCTTTACTAATTCGATTTTAGTAAAGAAATTCGTAAACCGGTTGTAGCTAACAGTCAAAAAAATAAGATGGCACTACGATCAACAATCTTTTTGCAGTTCGATTTCTCCTTAAGGTTCATCTCGCCCAGAGACTACTAAATCACGATCAAAAATATCAGCAAAAAGGTACTCTTTTAAAATACGCCCATCCGCGATTATCTTCCTGCGGAATTGGTGCGATTTCTATTCTAACAACGTCTTTTATTCCGGCTGCCTCACGCTCGTCTATTAATGCTTTAACAGTGTTTAATGCTAATATACATGGTGAAAAACCGACATAAGCATAGAGATGTGTTAATGCTTCCTTGATCTCGTTAACGGTTAAGCCATTTTCTAACACCGCTGTTAACGCTTGCTTTAATTTGGGAATATTGCCGACCGAAGTGAATGCAGATATTTTGTCCAGATCCTGTTGCCGGGTATTTAATATTTGAGCACTATTTCCATGATAAATGTGTGTTAAACCGATCCTGCATTAAGAGGCAGGACCGGCTGTTAAAATTTAAATTAGCGGTTGATGCTTTTTTGCATAGCAGCCGGATACCGGTCGCCTACAATTTTTATCTGAGCAGCGGTATCTTCAATATCTTTCAGATCAGCAGGTGTTAACTCAACTTCAACACCTCCCAAATTCTCATCCAGGCGGTGGATTTTAGTAGTTCCCGGAATCGGAACGATCCACGGTTTTTGTGCCAGTACCCATGCAATAGCAATCTGTGCCGGTGTGGCATCTTTATCTTTGGCGATTTTACCGATCAGGTCGATCAATGCCTGGTTTGCTTCGATTGCCTCTTTCTGAAAACGCGGAAAATTGGCGCGCACATCTTTGTCCCCAAACTGAGTATCTTCTGTAATCTTACCGGTCAAAAACCCTTTACCAAGCGGGCTAAACGGAACAAAGCCGACACCCAGTTCTTCCAGGGTAGGTATGATGGTTTCTTCGGGTTCTCTCCACCATAACGAAAATTCGCTTTGTAATGCGGTTAATGGTTGAACAGCATGCGCTTTGCGGATGGAATCGACACCAGCCTCACTCATACCGAAGAATTTAACTTTACCTTCCTTTATCAGGTCTTGAACGGTTCCGGCTACATCTTCCATCGGCACATTAACATCTACACGGTGTTGATAGTAAAGATCAATAGCATCTCTTTTCAGTCGTTTTAGCGACCCCTCAATACTTTTACGGATCGTATCGGGGCGGCTATCCATCAGCTGTTTGCCATCTTCTATTTTGACGCCAAATTTACTGGCAATTTTTACTTCGTGGCCAAATGGTGCCAATGCTTCTCCCACAAGTTCTTCATTGGCAAACGGGCCATAAACTTCAGCGGTATCGAAAAAGCTAACGCCTTTTTCTACTGCACGACGAATCAATTTGATCATATCATTTTTGTCTGCAGCAGGGCCATAACCAAAGCTCATACCCATACAGCCTAAGCCAATAGCTGAAACTTCTAAACCCTGGCTTCCTAATTTTCTTGTTTTCATAATATACCTATTTATATGTTTTTAAATCAAGCGTATTTTTTTCGGGGCGTTAAGCCCTTGTTAATATCCAGCAGAAATGGTGCGGCCCTACAGTGGCAACATATTTCCGCCGTCAAGATTATTGTTATCCTAAATACCCTTACCATAGTCTAATTATTGATAATTAAGATTTTGTTGAAATGTATTTATAACAGTCTTAGGCTATGGTAAAACCACCGTCAGGCGCAACGGCCTGTCCGACCATAAAACCTGCAAGCGGACTGCAAAGCCAAAGAATGGTTGAAGCGATTTCGTCTTCCTTACCCACTCTTGCCATTGGAATGGATCTGATGATCGCGTCCATGTGCTCAGGCGCATCCTTAATGGCTTTGGAAACCATCGGCGTTTCGATGACACCAGGGCAAATGGCATTGATGCGAATACCTCTTGCAGCATACTCTAAGGCCGATGATTTGGTTAAACCCAGCACGCCATGTTTGGCAGCGGTGTAAGCGCCTAAGTTGGCGGTGCCGATCAGGCCACCTTGTGAGGAACAGTTGACAATAGCACCACTCCCTTGTTCGCGCATATGGCGCAGTTCATATTTCAGGCAGTTAAAAACGCCCCGAAGGTTTACTGCTATAGCGCGGTCAAAGTCTTCCCCCAATGCATCAGCAGTTTCCGCTACCGGCACTTGTATACCTGCATTGTTATAGGCTGCATCCAGGCCCCCCAGTGTAGTAATAGTATATTCCACCATTGCTGCAACTTCTGCTTCGTTACTTACGTCACAGCCGATGCCTATGGCCTTATATCCGGCCTGCGTCAGTTCGCTTGCCACCGCCTTAACGGCTGGTTCATCCACATCGGCCAGGGCAACTGCTGCGCCTGCCTGCGCAAAGGCTTTAGCTGTTGCCAGGCCAAGGCCCGATGCTGCACCTGTAACCAGAACCACTTTGTTACTGAATGAGATTTCCATATTTTCTATGTTTAACATTGATAGTGCAAAATTAGCCCGCGTATAGAAATGTTAACTTATACGTTTTACGGGGATGCTTACCATTTTTACATATTGTGACCGGCAGAAGCCGTTGCTGGAATGAAAACCTGTAATTTTGAGTGTATTAATTCATCCGGTTATGGAACACAGCATCAACTTCGACAGTGTGAGCTCCTATAATAAGTTTGGTAATCACCCGACCTATCATCCGCTGATCAGCGTTTTGGATTTGTCCAGGGCGAAGCCCAATCAAATTAAGCACATGCACATGGGTATTTATGCCATTAGTTTGAAAGGCGTAAAAGTTGGCGACCTCCGTTACGGAAAAGGTCATTATGACTTTCAGGAAGGAACGCTGGTGTTCTTCTCACCGGGGCAGGTTCTTCATATTGAAAGCAATGAAGAATGGCGCCAACCCCAGGGACTGATACTTGTTTTTCATCCTGACCTGATACGCGGCACTAACCTTGCCCGTCATTTTCATGAGTATAATTTCTTTAGCTATAAGGTTAATGAAGGGCTGCATCTTTCAGAAGATGAGCAGGAGATTATCAAAGACTGCTTTGCGAAAATCGAAACGGAAACGAAACGCCCTATTGACAAACACAGCAAACAAGTCATCGTAGCTAATCTGGAATTGCTGCTGACTTATTGTGTACGTTTCTATGACCGTCAATTTATTACCCGGGAAACAGTGAATAAGGGTATCCTCGAACGCTTTGAAAGTTTATTGAATGGTTATTTAACTTCTGACAAACCGCAAACAATTGGCTTACCGGCTGTAAAATACTTTGCAGACGAACTCAACCTATCGGCTAACTACTTCGGCGACCTGATCAAAAAAGAAACCGGCAAAACACCGCTTGAATTTATCCAGCTCAAACTGATCGACGCGGCAAAAGAGAAAATCTTTGACGACCGGAAAACCATCAGTCAGATAGCCTATGAATTGGGCTTCAAATACCCATCACACTTTACCCGCCTGTTTAAACAACAGGTAGGTGTCACGCCAAATGAATACAGGAGATTGAATTGAAACCAAGCATCTACCTTGAGAGTTCCCGAACATTGTTATGATGCAGAAAAAAGTTCGAGAAATACGATGCGCCGCTCTCGAACTTTTTTCTAAAACACCATTTTACGCAAATCCTCCAAGAAAAAGTTCGACATATGTATATGGCTACATTTCAAGCAAAAAGCCTTGAAGTTCGAACTTTCATATTTGATCTTTTATGATTTCTATGGCATCAGATAGTTCCTTCTCATTTCGGGCTACTGCCAACACGCTATCTTTGTCATTACTCATAAACTGCTATGAACCTGGCGTTCTAACTAACGTGTCGTCCAATTATTCTTTATGGCTTCCGCTATGTAAAAATCTCTTTTATCTGAATTATCGATGCGCAATATTCTCTTGTAATGTGTCCGGCCCAATTGCGAACGAAGTGCGTTCGCAATTGGAAACATGCTATAAAACTGCCTAAATAATTCTATCTGCCGTTTCGAAAACCCACTGCCATATTCCGGTTTTGAAGAAGAGCAGCAAGAAAAAGATCTGGCTTAATAATGGAGTTAATGCAATGGATTTACCTGCTTGGGCGAAAAACCGAAATGCCGTGAAAAACTTGCTGAAAAGCTTGCCGGACTGCTGAAACCAACCTGGTAAGCTACTTCTGCAATGGTGGCAGTGCGGCGCGCCAGGAGATCGTGTGCGTGCTGTAGCCGTATTTCGCGCACCAGTTCGCCAGGGGCCCGGCCAGTTATTGCCTTTAATTTTCGATGCAGCTGAATCCTGCTCACACCAATATCCCCGGCCAACTGATCGGTTCCATAGCTGTTATCATCCAGGTTATTTTCAACCGCGGCTTTTATCTTATTTAAAAAAGCCTGCTCTATCGTCGGCATATTGGGCAACTCTATCAGCCATCTCTTGTGCATTGCAACATGTTGTTTCAAAATATTGCGCGTCTCGATCAGGTTCCCGATCAGCGCCAGCAGTTCGCGCTTCTCAAAAGGTTTGGCAAGATAAGCATCGGCTCCTGTTTGAATGCCTTTTACGCGGCTATCTACGTCGGCCTTTGCCGTCAGCATGATGACCGGGATATGGCTTGTCCGTTCGTCTTTTTTCAATATCCCGCACAACTCATAACCATCTGTATCGGGCATCATCACATCGGTAATAATGAGTGCCGGAATTTGTTCTATACCCATGGTGATTCCTGCCTTGCCGTCCGAAGCGGTAATTACCCGGTACTGCTCCGCAAGCTGACGTTCAATAAAGTCACGGAGCTCCCGGTGATCCTCTACCAGCAAAATCAAGTCCATATCGGTCTCGGTTTTATCAGGTTTTGCTTCTTCACTTTCAGGGGTTGCTTTCATGGTCTTAAATTCCACTACACCCTCATGAGCGCTCGCCGCTTCGTCCAAAGGCAACTGGATCACCACTTCGGTAAACGCCCCTTCCCAGCTATTTGCCGCAATACTGCCGCCCATTAGCTCAATCAGTTCCTTACAAAGTGCCAACCCGATACCGCTTCCTTCGGCAGCCTGGCTGCCCGGCGAATTGACCTGGTAAAACCGACTGAAAATATAGGGAAGCTTTGATCTGGGTATCCCTTTACCTGTATCGCGAACGCGAACAACATATTGATTCCCGGACATCCCATCATCGTGATAAAGAAAAATCTCCACCCTGCCGATCGCAGTGAATTTTACCGCATTCCCGATAACGTTCAACATGACCTTATCCAATTTATCCCGGTCTGCCATTACCCAAAGTTCGCGATAGTTTGACCGGAAATGCAGTGTGATACCCTTTTGCAATGCAAGCGGCTCGAAACTTTGGACATGGCCTAATAATAACGCATTTAAATCGAGCTGTTCGTACAACAATTCCATTAATCCCTGCTCCAGTTTACTCAGATCAAGCAACTGGTTGATAAGCCTCAGCAAGCGCTCGGCATTATTCAGGATCATTCGGTAATCCCGCAGCAATGATGGATCGGAGGTCTTGCCGGCAAGTTCCTTAACCGGATTGAGGATGAGCGTTAACGGCGTCCGGAATTCGTGCGCAATATTGCCGAAGAACCTTGATTTAACAGCGTCCAGTTCACGCAGTTTATCCGCCTTTTCTTTTAGTTCTGCCGTGCGTTGCTGTACAATAGCTTCTAATTTCCGGGCTTCAGCCGCAACCTGTTCGGTTCTTTCAGCTTCTTTTGCCAGTGCAAAAGCCGACAATGCTTCAACCTCGGCCAACTGTGCGGCCAATTGCTGGTTTGTGCCGGCATAATCGAGCGCGAGATAAAGGGAGAGGCACACCGGTAAAACAAGTTCGCCCGCGCTCATCACAAATACCCGCATTGAATTATAACCGTAAGGCCATACGCCGAACGTATCATCCCAGCAAAAAATATAAACCAGGAAAACGGCCATTACACCCGTTGTAACCAACCACGCCTTGCGCCTGCCTTTACGTATGAGGTGATATACACAGATAAAGCCATCCACATTACAAACCAGGAAAACTGATGAAAAAAAATCAGGAAAATCAGTTTCCTTTAATATATAAAATTTATAAAAGTAAAAAAGTAAATAGGCCGAGCATACACACGCCAGGATAATCTGGCGCCAGCGATGTACCTGGCCATAATCTAACTTATACAACAAAATGAGGCCCCACCACAACAGCAACACCTTCAGGTTATAGGTCATGTAATGAGCAATATATTGCAGCTGCGGATGGCCGGTTAAATAAAAAAGGTATATACCCCCGCTGGTGATGCCTGTTAGCATAACAAACAATGCGTAATAAAAATTCAGCTTCTGCTTCGGATAAAACAGAAAAAGCAAAAAGTGCAGCAAGCCAAGAATGAAGGCGGCGGCGGCACACATTGGCACAAAATTATATAGTGTCCGGGCGCGCATTATCCGCTTGCTATACAAATCGTAATTGGTAAGTAACACTTCAAAGCCTACAAAATTACGGTATACACCAAAAGGGTTGGCGTAGTGAATAGTTATCAGATGCGGCGTATTGCCCTTTAACCAAAAGGGTATCATCTCCAATGGTGCCCGGTTGGCTTCCGTTGCTTCAACCGGGTGGCCGATTTTGCCATAGCCGCCTGTTGGCTCACCATCAATAAATATTTCCGACGCGCCGTCATGATTAATGCGCAGGCCAAATTTTTGGCCGGCCACATCCTTACCTGCTTTTACCCAAATATTAAACCAGCCAACACCTTTCCACCCGGCGGGTAGCTTGTCTGCGCCAAACGCCGTATAACGTACAGCTTCCCAGCCGTCGGAACGGACATCAGGCGGTGTATTTGCGCTATTTATTTCAGGATGAAAGAACCAGTGTTTATCACGCAGTGATATTTCATTGTAAACACCAAAATCTTTGTGATGCAGGGTTACCGTGTCTTGTGCATTGGCCGTACCGAAAAAAGCCAAAAGCAAAAGCAACAAGACGAAGGTACATTTAGCTGGATGCATGCTGAGATTAAGTTTGCGTAAACTGCCGGGATTTTATAATCAAAAATAATATTCTATTTATTATAATATACAGATACTACGGGGCTTTATTCATAACAGAGCAGCCTTAATATTAGTTAATGCCTTTTTCCAGCCTGGCGTTTTGCCCCGCAAATATCTTCCATTCACCGTCCCGTTTTACCACGACGATCATCCGGCGAAACTCAAACGTTTGACCCGGATATCGTTCGTCGCCGGCAAGACCCGTTCGTACGTGTACAACCGCAAGGTCCTGGTTAAGATAGGTAATATCTTCAACAGCCCGGGTATAGTACTGGGTGTTTTTAAAATAAGTATTATGAACCTGCTTATAATGCCTAAAAATATCATCCCGCCCTTTATAGTAGGCGCCAAACCAGTTTACCCAGGTAGCATCAGAGGTGTAGTTGGCAGCCAGTTTTTCCGGGTTATGGCTATTCCATGCATCTTCATAATTTTTGATCATCTGCCGTATCGCAGCGTTGTTCGATGCAGTGTCAGGCTGCTGGGCCAGTACGCTGATACTGCATAGCCATATCAGAAGTATCAGGCTTGTTATCTTTTTCATAGGTATTATATACAGGACGACAAACATCCATAGCGGATACTACAAATAAAGGTGATACTTCATGATGTTACTTATGTTTATGTTACAAATCCTTTACCTTTTGTTACATACAGCTAAACCCGCCCTATTCATCCTTGCGGATGCATGTAGAAATGGCCGGCGGTTGGGATGAAGGAAAAACAAAAAAATCTTTGCCGACTTCTGGCAAGTTTTTACGGCATGAATATTGAAATTAATAGTGTTATGAAATACACACACGCTATTTTAGGAGGAACCGGCCATATCGGTGCCGCGCTTTCGACCGCTTTGCTGCAAAAACAACAAAAGGTGATGATCATTGGCCATGATCCGGCTAAAGCTGCCGAATGGACTGTTAAGGGGGCAGCCTATGAAGTTGCAGACATCCGGGATGCAGCCCGTTTAAAAGAACTGTTCGGGCAGGCGGAGCGCCTGTTTGTGCTGAACCCAAATGCGGCTCCCGATAAAGATATCGATGCGGTGGAAAGGGAACAGATAGGTAGTATCCTAAACGCGCTTGAGGGGTCGGAGCTGAAAAAGATCGTCGCCGCTTCTACCTATGGCGCACAGCCTGGAGATCATATTTTTGACCTCGGTGCACTGTATGAATTAGAGCAGGGCTTAGCCAAATTGGACATCCCGCTGGCAGTGATCCGCAGCGCTTATTACATGAGCAATTTTGACCAGGCAATACCTGCCGTCCGGGAAAAGGGAGAATTAACCACTTTGTTTCCGGCGGACTTTAAGCTACCCATGGTTGCGCCAGCAGATATCGGCGCATTTGCAGCCCAATTAATGCTGGACGACCGGATCGGGCTGTTCTTCCTGGAAGGCCCTGAAACCTATTCTAATCAGGATGTGGCTGAAACATTCGGTAAGCTATTGCACAAAACGGTAAACGTGGTGACTATCCCGGAAGCTGGTTGGAAAGACTTTATGATAAAGGGCGGCTTTTCCGAAAAAGCGGCGGCATCTTTCGCTAATATGACGAGACTTACCATTAGCCAGCAATCGGAAATTCCAACCGCCCAACACGGGCCTACTACCCTGTTTCACTACCTGGAAAAGCAATTGCAGGTTAATGATGCTTAAAATACTGTATCTCTTTTTCGTGTTTCATCGCGGCTTCTTGTTTTACCGCAAGGTCAATCTTTTTACTAACCACAAAAAGAGCTATAAAAATAAAAAGCCTAAGGTCGGCGGTTCGATTCTGCTCCCGCTACTAAATGCGCAATTGAGGCATATTTACAGAAAGGGTTCGCTGATTGTGCGTTTCTCGAACCACTTATTGACAGGGACTGATCGATGAATTATTTAGTGAAAGAACTCCAATGCTTAGTCCAATAACGGCCTAAATCAAAATCGATATGCGGCCCTGTTGTAACCGGCGTATCACCATTTATGCGCACGTTCCATTTTTTTAGCAATATCTTTTTACCATTAAGTTTAAAAAAAGATAGTCCGTAACCATCCCGATATTTAATGTGCCCAATATTAATAATTTTCGAGTCAGCAATATAAAAGAGGTTACTACTCCAATTTCTTCCCATGCAACAATCTTCATATGAATAATAATATTTTGTCCTGGGTATTTCTCGAGCATTCGAACAATTGCCAGCTAACTTAAACCGTTTTGATTTTGGGTCATAAATAATCAGGTCTTGCTGGCCAAAATCCACAGCTATTAATTCTAATACTATATCCTTATATCCATCACTATTAAAATCCAGGAATTTAAAGCTTACAACTCCGCCATCTTTATAGGTGTAAACAATTTTACCGCTCTCATCTTTTATATAGAATTTAACTCCCCAATTGTCAATAATATTAACGGCAGTATATTTATTGCCATCTATAATTTCCGTTCCACGTTGTAAAACTGAATCTTTCTTTAAAACAGCTGAATTAAGGCTTTCCTCAGTTTTTGCACAGAGTTGTTGATAAGAATAATTTAGAGGTAAAGACAATAGCAAAAATTTACAGAGAAAGTTCATTAAGGCAATTTAATCTAAAAGATCGGGGCATGACAGATATGAGCAAAAAAACCTCAATATTATTAATTACTACGGGAGTTCATTTGTCACAATAGACTAAACTTTTAAGAATCTCAAGGAACCAGTTCAAAAATTGCCCGGTAAAAGCTACTAAAGCCGCCATTTGTATACCAATGGCGGCTTTTTACTGATTTTCTTTGAAGGGTCTGGGCAGAACTTTAGATCGCACAGGCCTTTACTCCAATTCGTAGTTGTTTCCTTATTGTTTCTCCACGTGATTAAAAAATTCAGCCATTTGCGCCAAACCAGTTTTTGAAAACATTCTCTCCGAATTTTCCAGCGTGTCTTTTGTGGCTTTAGCTCCTCTTTCAACCATTTCTTTTTCAAAATGGGCAATCGCTTCTTTGATATCAGTAAATTGATTCCCGGTTAAACATTCGGCCAGTTCAAACGAATCCTGCAATGCCACATTAGCACCTTCGCCTGCATATGGTGGCATCCGGTGCGCGGCATCCCCAATCATTGTAAGGCTCTCATCCGTTTCCCAGCTTTGATTTAATGGAAAATAATATTGTGGGCGGGGAATGAAACAAACTGCATCATTTGTAAAAAACTCATGCCATTCATCGCTCCAGCTGGCAAAATCTTTCTTAAACCATTCAAAAACTTCCTCTCTGTTATTGAAATTAATGCCGCTTTGTTCCAGCCAGTTTTCGGGCGTTTTAAAATTCACCACAAACATAATTGAGCCATCGGCTTTTGTGCCGTAACCTACAAATCGCCCGTCATCAAACGCCATTACTTTTCCTCCTTTTGCAAAGGAAAAAAGTTTTGGGGTGTATTTTTCAGCGTTGTAAATATTGCCTTCAATCAGCGTGATACCTGAATAAACCGGTTCAACATCACTTAAATAAGGCCGCACTTTTGAATTGGCCCCGTCAGCCGCAATTACCAGATCGGCATAAGCGTTCGATCCGTTTTTTAAAAACAAACGCCAGCCTTTTCTTTCTCTTTCCATTGAAATGAAATGGCTGTCCCATACCACGGTATCGGACTGCAGGGAGTTCAATAAAATATCCCGCAAAGGCGCGCGGTCTATTTCGGGGCGGGTTTCCGCGGTAATGGTCGCAAAATTGTGGTCATCAAAAGTAATATTGAGCATTCTATCCACAAGCAGCATCTTACTTGCTACAGGACGGTGGTATTTATAAAATTCATCCAGCAAACCGCTCCGTTTCAGCGCTTCCAGTCCTGTGCCTTCGTGCAGGTCGAGCGTAGCGCCCTGCACGCGTACATTTCTGTCCATATCCCGTTCATATACTTTTACATCTGCACCTTTAAGTTGTAAAAGCCTTGCTAAGGCCAGCCCCGCCGGTCCGCCACCTACTATGGCAACCTGTTTATTATCTAATAACATAATTTTTCATCGTTTAATTACGATGCAAAATTATTTCTGCCTGATGGCCGATAATAGTATAAATCGGTCGTTTTTGTTTTTCGATAATTCTTTGGGCACAACGCCCGAAAACTTCTTCACTTCTTTGATAAAGTGGTTCTGGTCAAAAAAGTTCTCCTCCGGAAACAGCCGGCCGTCTGCAATATGCTCCAAGGAGGCGCGGAAACGAAGAATATTGCAATAGGCTTTAAGTGAGATCCCGAATTGCTGATTAAAGTAGCGATTTATCTGCCGGCTGCTCCAAAACACTTTTTCGGAAAGCTCTTTAACCGTGATCCTCCCTTTCGTTACATAAATCAGTTCAAACAATTTTCGTTTACGTTCATCTATTTCTTCCGGAATAAGTGATCTGATCTTTTGCGTTGCTTTTTCTACAAAGCAGTCAAAATCCAACAGATCGTTTTCTGTAAATCCCCAATAACCATCTGGTAAGAATCTGCCACCGTTTACTATATCGGCAATGGCCTCTCCAAAAATATACTCAACGGCAAGCAATTTGAAGCTAACGCAGAATATTACGCTATTGGCCGAAACTTTGGCCTGTTCAAACTGGGTTAGCCCCCCAAGCTGTGCAATATTAAAAGGCTGTGTGGCAGACTTAAAAAGCAATATATCAATAAGTCCGTCCGGTAACCCCGTTGTATCTTTGTCGGCATCCGACAGGTTGCGTAAAAACCAAAAGCTATCAACAAAATCCGAAAGTGGTTTACCGGGCTTAACAATTCTGTATTCCAGGTTATTGCTCATAGCTTTTGTTAATTTACTGTATTACACTTCAAATTAGCTGGTTATCATTGATTTACAGGTGGTTTAATTATTAAGCAGCAGGTAAACTTAAATAAAATGTGGTTCCTGTGCCCATAGTTGTTTCAAACCAAATTTTGCCGTTGGCATTTTCAATAGAGTTTTTGATGAATGCGAGGCCTAAACCCGTTCCGGAGCTTTTGGTGGTAAAGTTTGGCTCAAAAATCTTTTCACGCATCTCTTCCGGAATCCCGTTACCATTATCTTTGATGGTGAGCAGGATATTTTTGCTGGTTACCAGGTAATTAATATCTATGATGCACTTCCTGTCCTGGGGGGTGGCTTCAATAGCATTTTTCAACAGGTTATTAAAACAGCGCAACAGCTGGTCGCGGTCGGCATTGATAATGAACGAATTCTCTGGTTGCAGATAGGTGATCTGCACGTTATCCATCTGTTTAAAAATGGTAACTGCCTGGTTTAACATATCAAAAATATTGATCTGCTCAATGCGGGTATCCGGCATCTTGGCAAATGCCGAAAACTCCGACGCTATCGACGACAGGCTTTCGATCTGCTCCACAAATGATTTGCTGAAACGTTCAAATTTCTGATCAAACTTAGGATCTTTATCCTTCCATGATTTATCAAGCAGTTGTAAGCCCAGTTTTAGCGGCGTTAGCGGGTTTTTGATTTCATGCGCAACCTGCTTGGCCATTTCGCGCCAGGCGCTTTCACGTTCGGATTGTGCCAGCCGCTGGGCACTGTTTTCCAGAGCCGATATCATTTTGTTATACTCCTTAACCAATGCGCCGATTTCGTCATCGCGCGACCATTTGATATGTTCGTTCTTTTTACCGTAGATGGTTTTGCTGAGGCTTTGTTGTATAAAGTTTAACGGCGCGGTTATCTGCCTTGCTATGATGATGGCAAACAGGCCAATTGCTATAAAAACAATGGCGTAAACGTTTATCATTACATTAAGCAATGAGCTTATGCGCTCACGGTAATCGGCTTCATTACTAAAATAAGGCAGCTGGATATAGGCAACCGTTTTGTTTGATGCAGTAAGGGTTACCGGGGCATAGGCCGCTTTATAGTTCAGTTCACCAATTTTTTCGTCGTTTACAAACTCGGTTTTTTGCAGTTTGCTCAAAAAGATAAATGCGCGGGCGTTCATCCGTTTTGCCACGAGGCCGTTTTCATAAATTTTAGGCTGAGTGGTTAGCAGGGGAACCCCATTAGTATCAAACAAAGTAAGGTCGGTTGCGTAAGTATTGGCCAGCTCATTAAAATGAACCTGGCTCTCCTCATTGATATGCTCAACGTACTGGGTAAAAAGACCGTTTTCAAATGCCGATGCTATACGGGTTATTTTATCCCTGATCATTTTTTCCTGCTGGGTATAGTACTGGTTACTGATGGATAAAAAAGTAATAAAACCAACAAGCACCAGGGTAACCACTACGGCCAGTATCATCGAGATCTGGATGCGGGTTTTATACAATACCTTATCAAAATTTATCCTGAAGTTTATCTTCAGCCCGTCTTCGGCTATGTTAAAGATCTTGATGCGGGCCCATGACCATTTTAAAGTGATGATAACCGCGCTGAATATCAGTATAACCACCAAAAAGAAGGTGAGCGAAGTAACCGCATAGTAAAGCGAGTTTTCCTCCCTGCTAACAACAATCAGGTTTCTTTCGCTGGGCCTGTATATCAGGTGATTGTATGTTGTAAAGCTTTCGTACCAGGCAGTACTGTGATTTTGAGTGGTTTTTTCGGTGTATTTTTTCAGCTCGCCTTTAAACTCCCTGTTATCAAGCGGGTAAACATAGGTGCCGCGCTGGCTCAGCAATTTGTTATCGCTATAAAAGGCGTATGAATAATCTTTAAAGTCATTTTCAGGGCTTATGTTGCCGTCAATCAATAACTCAGGGAAAGCGCCCGATAATTGCAGCGGTTTTGATTTAAGCTCTATTACAATAGTGCCCAATTGTTTATTACTGGTATTTACAGGCAGTATGGCAAAGTAATTCTGGTATCCGAACGATTCATTTTCGCGGTAAAAATAGTCGGATACCTTAAATGAGCTATATAGTACGAGGTCTTTAAACACACTCAGCGAGTAGTTTTTATCTGCCGATGTAGGCTCATCATTGGCATCAAATTCATGAACTTTAAACTCGTACTTTGACAGGTAGCCATCAAAATAAAGTTTTTGGAAACGGGTTTTAAGATAATCGCCGTTGTGCAGGCCATTGGTAAAATAGCGAACTATGGCGGTATCCGTTATAATTTGATTTTCTATCCTTTTAAAAATATAATCGGCTGTAGCATCATCCGGGATCTCCAGTTTTTGTACCAGGGCTTTCCGGGTTTCGTGCTCTTTCAGGTCTTCAAAGTGATTAAGCTTAATGGCTGCTATCAAGGCACAAATAAACACGATACCTAAAAACGACGTGGCAAAAAGCTGTTCTTTATAGTAAATAAAACTATAAGCCCTTATCAGTACCAACAATGCCCACAATATGTAAAACAACGTAAATTCATGAAAATAGGTAAACGCAGCGGTAGCCATGATAATTCCCGCCAAAAACAGGTATAACTGGTGCGTTCGGGGTACGTTAAGCTTCAGACATATGGTTAAAATGATTTCATTGAGCAGGTAAAATATCAAAAAGCTAAAGCACAGCATTAATACCCCCAATATGCTGAACCCTGTTAAGCTGAGTACATTGTTTACATCAAAATTGATTTTTGAGTTGATAACCAGGCCATGAAACAAACGCAATAATGATGTTGACACCCCTATAAGGGTTAAAATAGCAATAACCACGATAACATAGCCGGCAGTTTTGTTTTGCACATTGGTTAAAAGCCTGCGGCGCTGCCTGTACACGAAGGCTACAAACCAAAAAATGACCAGGATATTGATACAAAAATCGCCCAGCGAAGGATAAACCAGGCTTGAGCCATAAAATGCCGGATTGAAAATGCTAAGCTTATAAGTAAAATCGGGCAGATTATAATGCAGGTTAACAAACCTGAACAGCACGATATATAAAGCAAGGAATATGACAGATAATACCACATACCCTTTTGCTGCCACGTAATTGCAAATATTGTGCATCAGTACACAAAGCGTAATGGCGGTGAGGATCCAAAATGAAAGTTCATAGTAAACAAAATCATTATTGGCGTCATTATTTTTAAGCTTTACCGAAAACAGGTAATCATTAACGCTGCTATGAACTTCATAAACGTTGAGATCTGTAAAATCGGCTATGTCAATGTTATCATCGTCGAGAAGATCCCTGGCAAATTTGTTTTGAAGATATTTGTTTTGGAACGCGTAATTGATTTTAACCGGAATAAAGAAGATAACGGAAAAGTTTCCCTCCGTTTTCCGGAAGGTTTCATAATACCCATTAGGCTGCTTAATAAAGGAATAACCATCTTTAATGGTATTGGTACTATCGGGCAATACTTTTATGCCGCTCCAAAAGCTTAATTTATTATTGGTTAAGGTTATAAACCAAATGTTGTTTTTGGTAGTAAAATTTTCAATAGCATTAATAGCATCCTGCTCATTATTGCGCAGGTTCATCATCTTTTTAAAACGTTCGGTGCCGTTAAGCTGCTTATTTATAAACGCTTCTTTGTTATGGAGGTTTTCTTCCAGTATCCGGGCAGACTGCACAAGACTATTTACGGGCGTATATGTTTTTTGAACAATAACGGCCGTAAGCAGCAAACTAAGCCCTAAAAGGGCAAGCAATAGGCGTATTTTTCCGGAAGTAGTCAAGATGTTGCTATACTATGGATTTTTTGTTTAATACAAGCCTATAACAAAAATAAAAGCCACATGTTGTATGTGGCTTTTAAAAATTATTGCGGTAACGCGGCGCTTGCAGTTTCAACGGTTTTATCAACCTTTTTAACAAGGCCCTGCAGTACGTTGCCCGGCCCCACTTCGGTAAATGAGGTAGCGCCATCTTCAAGCATGTGCATTACTGTTTGTGTCCACCTAACGGCACCGGTAAGCTGGGCTATCAGGTTGTGTTTAATCAGTTCAGGATCGGTATATGGCTTGGCATCTATGTTTTGATAGATCGGGCAAACCGGGGCTTTGATCTCGGTAGCCACAATCGCGGCTTCCAGTTCAACCCTCGCGGCTTCCATTAACGGTGAATGGAAAGCTCCGCCTACTTTGAGCTTTAGCGCACGTTTTGCACCGGCTTCGGTCATTTTAATACAAGCCTCGTCAATACCGGCAATGGAGCCCGATATCACCAACTGGCCAGGGCAGTTGTAATTTGCAGGCACAACAACCTCGCTTATACGCTGGCAAATATCTTCTACCGTAAAATCATCCAGGCCTAAAATAGCGGCCATGGTTGATGGTTGTATTTCACAAGCTTTTTGCATAGCGTTGGCACGTGCTGCTACCAAACGCAAGCCATCTTCAAATGACAAAGCCCCTGCGGCTACCAGGGCCGAAAATTCGCCCAGGGAGTGGCCCGCAACCATTTCGGGCTTAAAATCATCACCCAAAACCGTGGCCAAAATGGTTGAATGTAAGTAAATAGCAGGCTGGGTAACGCTGGTTTGCACCAGGTCATCGGCTGTGCCTTCAAACATTACATCAGTAATGCGGAAACCCAGGATTTCGTTGGCTTTTTCAAACAACTCACGTGCTTTTTCTGATTGATCGTACAGGTCTTTGCCCATACCCGGAAACTGGGCGCCCTGGCCCGGGAAAATATATGCTTTCATTTTAGAGATTAGAGGTTAGTTAATTAGAGATTGGTTGTTATTTGATTAAAGGCGGGAGTCGATCAAGCTTTTTAAAAACTAATCTCTGATCTCCAACCTCTAATCTCTCCCCAAAGGGCTTAACTCAACTTCGAACTTATCAAATTCAAAAATTCAGTCCTGGTTTTTTCTTTCAGGAACTCGCCGGTAAATGCCGATGTGGTGGTTACCGAGTTTTGTTTTTGTACGCCGCGCATGCTCATGCACAGGTGACGGCATTCAATTACCACACCAACGCCCACAGGGTTCAGTGTTTGCTGAATACAATCGCGGATCTCGTTTGTTAAACGCTCCTGCACCTGCAAACGGCGGGCGAAAACATCAACCACACGTGGAATTTTGCTCAAACCAACCACATGCCCGTTAGGGATATAAGCCACGTGCGCCTTGCCAAAAAATGGCAGCATATGGTGCTCGCACATCGAATAAACCTCAATGTCCTTTACTACCACCATCTGGCTGTAATCTTCCCTGAATTTGGCCGAGTTCAGGATCTCTTCGGCATTAAGCTCGTAACCGTGGGTTAAATAAAGCATGGCTTTGGCAACGCGCTCGGGAGTTTTTAACAAACCCTCGCGTGCGGCATCTTCGCCTATTTGCTTTAATACGTTATGGTAGTTATCTTTCAAACTATCAATCCGGTCCTGGTTATAACGATCTATTTTAATGTATCCGCCGAAATCGTCGTCGTCGGTATCCTGGCTAAATTGTGAGTCGCTCATTTTATAAAATTAACCGCCAAAATACTCGGCAGAATTATTCTCAGTTTCATAAAGCTTAACCGAATGTAAAAACACCCCCTCATAAGCTTCAATAGGTCCTTTTAACTGGTTAAAGATCTCAATACAGAGCAACTCGGTCGATGCCATTTTACCCGCCATAAAATCAACATCCTTGTTGATGTTTTTATGGTCAAGTTTTTCAATAACATACTCGTTGATTATAATTTTAAGCTCTTTTAAATCGATAAGATAACCGGTGGCGTGCGTGACTTCGCCCTTTACAGTTACAAACAGGTTGTAATTGTGACCATGCCAGTTGGGGTTGGCGCATTTGCCAAACACCTCAAAGTTTTTTTCAGCGCTCCATTCCTCACGGTACATCCGGTGAGCGGCATTAAAATGTTCCTTGCGCGTTATATGTATCATCATAACAAAAGTGGGTGCAAATATACAAAACAAAAACAGGGTAGTTGTTTTATATTAGCCGTCAAAATAATGCAATATGCTTATACTCATTGTTGCAGCTACCAAATTTGAGGTTGAGCCGTTGGCCAATGCCTTTGGCAGCAAGGTTGATGTACTGATAACCGGTGCAGGCATGGTACCAACAGCCTTTGGCATGGCCCGGCAATTAAGCAACCATACCTATGATCTTGTGCTCAATCTTGGCATAGCAGGCAGTTTCGACCGCAATTTCAATTTAGGCGATGTAGTAGAGGTTACCGAAGATACCTTTGCCGAACTTGGAGCCCAGGATGATGAGGCTTTTATCTCTATAGACGCCCTCGGCTTTGGCGAAAGCATTTTTTTGCCTACAACATCGCTTGAGCAGGTTTATCCCGCCTTTTTTCTAAAAAAAGCAAAGGCTATAACTGTTAATATGGTACATGGGCACGAACCATCCATTCAAAAAGTACAGCAACGGTTAAACCCGCAACTGGAAAGCATGGAAGGCGCGGCTTTTTTTTACGCCTGCCGGCAGGTGAACGTACCGGGCATGCAAATCAGGGCAGTGTCAAATTATGTTGAAAAACGCAACCGCGAAGCCTGGAACATTGGGCTGGCCATTAAAAATCTGAATACATTTGCCATCGACCTGGTGAGCCAGATCATTAACAGTTAATCTGCTACCCGTATGAAACTAACCCTCGGATTTTCGCCCTGCCCTAACGATACATTTATTTTTGATGCCCTTATTCACCATAAAATTGACACCGAAGGCCTGGAGTTTGAAGTATTTTATGATGATGTGGAAACGCTTAATCAAAAAGCTTTTCGCGGTGAGCTGGATATTACCAAGCTAAGCTATCATGCCTTTGCCTTTGTAACCGATAGATATGTACTGCTCGATTCGGGCAGCGCGCTGGGTTTTGGAGTTGGCCCCATGCTGATCTTTAATCCGCCAATTACTCGTTTCTTTAAAGATGATGACGATAAAGAAGTTTTTAGAGGCGAATCGGGCACAAGTGAAAAAGTTGACTTAATACCTATCGTTTCGCGGTCAAAGATTGGGATACCTGGGAAATATACAACCGCGAACTTTTTATTAAGCCTCGCATTTCCGGAAGCAAATAACAAAACAGAGATTGTTTTTTCTGAAATAGAAAACTCGGTATTAAACGGAACAATTGATTTTGGATTGATCATCCATGAAAACAGGTTTACTTATAAGGAAAAAGGGCTTGCGAAATTAGTCGATCTTGGTAGCTACTGGGAAAAACGTACAGGCTGTGCAATTCCATTGGGTGGCATTGTAGCTAACCGCAATTTACCATTAGATGTTCAGCATAAAATTAACAGGGTGCTGCGTAAATCGGTGGAGTTTGCTTTTGCCAATCCAAAATCAGGCCTGGAGTTCATTAAACAACACGCCCAGGAAATGAGCGAAGAAGTGATGTATAAACACATTGAACTGTATGTAAACCAATACTCCGTTGAGTTGGGCGAAGAAGGGCGTAAAGCTATTAACCTGATGTTTGATACTGCTTTGGAGAAGGGCATTATACCGGAGGTGAAGGATGGGATATTTTTGACAAATTAAAAAACTGAAATTATTAAAACAACGTCATTGCGAGGTACGAAGCAATCGCGAACTATACAGAGCTGCCCAGCTTATCGGGGATTGCTTCGTACCTCGCAATGACGGCTCTTATATTATAACTCCTTTTTAACAGTAAGTTGCCAATCAATACAACAAAGCATCATAAGGATACCTTTCAGTATGTATAGCCTTCACTTCTTTATAAAGTAAGGCCCTAAACTCCTCCACATTTTCCTTTTTAGTTGCGGAGATAAATATGGCAGGAGCATTGTTTTTGGCCATCCAGCTTTGTTTAAAGTCTTCCAGTGTTAATGGTTCTTCCTGTTGCGGTAACTGGTGATCTTCGGGTTTAAAAGCGTCTATTTTGTTAAATACAGTAATAATGCGTTTATCAATAGCGCCGATATCTTTGAGGGTTTCGTTAACCGTACGGATCTGATCTTCAAAATTAGGGTGTGAAATATCTACCACATGGATCAGGATATCCGCTTCGCGGGTTTCATCAAGCGTCGATTTAAAACACTCAACCAAATGGTGGGGCAGCTTACGGATAAAGCCTACCGTATCCGACATCAGGAAAGGCAGGTTTTCAATCACAACTTTCCTCACGGTGGTATCTAACGTAGCAAACAGCTTATTCTCCGCAAACACCTCCGATTTGGCAATCATGTTCATTATTGTTGATTTGCCTACGTTGGTATAACCAACCAATGCCGTACGCACCAGTTGATGGCGGTTTTTACGCTGGGTTTCGTTCTGTTTATCTATCTGCCTTAGCTTATCCTTTAGTAAGGAGATTTTATTCAGGATCAAACGACGGTCGGTTTCAATTTGCGACTCACCCGGGCCGCGCATACCAATACCTCCCTTCTGGCGCTCCAAGTGTGTCCAGAGGCGAGTAAGGCGGGGTAATAAATATTGCAATTGTGCTAACTCAACCTGGGTTTTGGCCTGCGCTGTTTGAGCACGGCTTGCAAAAATATCCAGGATCAGGTTATTGCGGTCCAGGATCTTTACCTGTAGTTCGTTCTCAATATTACGCAATTGTGAAGGCGAAAGGCCATCATCAAAAATAACTATATCAATTTCTTCTTCTTTAACGTAGGCTTTAATATCTTCCAGCTTACCTGAGCCAACAAAAGTTGCCCTGTCCGGGCGCTGCAGTTTTTGAGTAAAGTGGGTAACAGTCAATGCCCCAGCCGTGCTGGCCAAAAACTCTAACTCTTCCAGGTGTTCCTTCTCAATCTCGTCGGTTTCGTTAGGGGTTATTACACCAACAAGTACAGCTTTTTCCTGCTTCACAGCAGTATCATAAAATTTTTGCTTCATTAATTACAGTATATCAATCCAAATGCCAATTGAATAAATGTACGTAAACGGGGCTGTGAAATAAAATTTTAATGTCAAAATAACATAAGCGGGAATAAATTCATGACAGAAGCTTTCATTATGAAAAATTAAATTAAAATGACTAAAAAAATTTGCTTTTAAATATTCCGGTAATTGTTATTTTTGATTTGATTAAACCTCATCACGATGAACAGGCTCTTACTGCTGCTTGGAGCAGCCCTATTTAGGTTACCGGCTAAAACCTCAAAAGCCGGAACACATCTCCATTTTTTTCATTTTATAACTTGACCATATCAGTACCCGAACGATTACGTATCATTCTGCGATCATCTGTTTGCTCTGAATTAAAATAATCCTGATAGGCAAATGCACCTCATGTAATGCTCTATTAGCCTGCACTCAAACCATTATAGTATAATTTAAACCCTTACAATTAATTTAAATGAATAAGTTATTAACCCTTATTGCAATAGGAGCCTTTGCAACTGCCGCAAAAGCACAAGCTCCTGCTATCTCTACCGCTCAGGCCTTTGGCAAGGTGGACAAAGCCGACCTTGAAATGAAAGCCTGCGATTTTGAAAAAGATGCCAACGCTGAAATTCTTTTTGATAAAGGCGAAGTGTACTTCGATACCCAATACAATATCATATTTGAAAGGCACAGGCGGATTAAAATATTTAACGATAATGGTAAAGATGAGGCCAATATCCGGTTATCTTATATCAGTGCCAATCATTCGGAATTTATAACAGGCTTACAGGCCGAAACTATTAACCTTGAAAATGGCGTGGCAACTCCAATTAAGGTCGACAAAAAGCAGATCTTCACACAAACAGTCGACAAAAGCCGCTCCGCAATTGTTTTTTCGTTCCCTAATGTAAAACCCGGTAGTATTATTGAATATAAATACAGGCATACCATTAATAACATTGTTGATTTTCCCGACTGGTATTTTCAGGACGAATTACCTACACGCTACAGCGAGCTTAATACCAATATTCCGGATATTCTAACTTACAAAAACCTGGTAAACCTTCATTACCCTTTGGTGGTGGATAAAACTTCGGGCAGTAATACCCACACCCAGGCAATGGCCAACATCCCTTCGGTAAAAGAGGAGCCATACATGGATGCCATTAACGATAATTCGGAAAGGATCCTTTTCCAGTTGCTAAGCGTTCGCGGAACTTTTATGCACAGCTTCTCCGACACATGGACAAAAGTTGGCGAAAATGTTGTTAAATGGGAAGATTTCGGCGAACAGCTTAACCGCAAACTCGCAGGCGAGGAAACAATTGTTGCTAAAGCAAAAACTTTCAAAACCGACGAAGAAAAAATAGCCTACATTTTTAACGAGGTTAAAAACACCATGAAATGGGACGAGTCATATGACAAAACCACCAACGATGGTACAGTTAAAGCATGGGAAAAGAAAACCGGCAATTCAACAGAGGTAAACCTCATCCTTTATCATTTACTTCAAAAAGCGGGCTTAAAGGTTTACCCTATGATGGTTAGTACCCGTAAACATGGCCGCATAAACCCGGCTTATCCAAACTCATACCAGTTTAACAGCACGGTGGCTTATATACCTGTTGATAGCGCAAAACACTACGTACTTGATGCGACCAGCAAATACAATCTTTATAACCAAATCCCTTATAACTACCTTAATTCATTTGGTTTTTTAATAAACAAAGCGGATAATGTTTACGAAATGACGTTTTTACAAAATACTGATGCGGTAAGACAGGTAGTTTTGATTAACGCCGAAATTAAGCCTGATGGCAAAATGGCCGGAAGCGCCGATATCAGCAGCTTTGCCTATAACAGGATCAATGTTATAAGAGGTTATAAAACCGATGGTGAAAAAAAATATATTGAAAACCTGCGCGATAATAACAACAGCCTTAAAATATCGTCGCTAAAAATTGAAGATATTGACGTTGATACGCTACCTGTACGTCAAAACATCAATTTCAATCTCGACCTTGCAGGCTCAGATGATAATTATATCTACTTTAATTCAAACCTGTTTACCGATCTTAAAAAGAACCCGTTTTTAAGTGAAAACCGTACTACAGATATCAACTTCGGCTATCGTGACAACTATGCTATAACCGGCATTTTTAAGCTGCCTGCAGGTTATAAAGTTGATGCCTTACCTAAAAGCGTAAGTATGGCTACTCCTGATAACTCCATTGTGTTTAAACGCATGGTAGCCGAACAGGATGGGCAGATCATGGTACGTCTTAATATCGATCACAAAAAATCGATATACTTTAAAGAAGAATATGCTGATTTTCATGAGTTCTGTAAAAAAATGTACGAGATGATCAACGAGCAGATCGTGCTTAAAAAGTCATAATAAATAATATGTTCAGTAAATATTTTAACAGGCTGCTGCAGTTAGCAGCAGCCCTGTTTGTTTTAGCAGCTAAAAGCTACGGACAGGATAAAACCATTCCTAAAGATCTTTATATAGCCTCAACTATTCCCGATTCATTGAAGGAGGATGCAAATTCTGTAGTGCGCTATAGCATGGAAGATGATAATTTTATAGGTCCCGGTAAAGCGGAAGAGCACTTCCATACTATTGTTACCATCTTAAATGAAAAAGGAAACGACGAGGCCGAGAAGGTTTTACAATACAACAGAAAGTACAGCCTGGTAAATTCATTTGAAATGCGTGTTTACGGTGCTGATGGTACCCTCATCAAAAAATATCACAAAAGTGATATGTATGATAGGTTAGCTGTTGACAATGAAACCATGGCAACTGATGACAGGCTGCTTGCTATAAGCCATACCATTGCCAGTTATCCTACAACTGTTGAGTTTATTTATGATTTAGATGTTAGGAGCCTGATGGACCTTGGAAGCTGGGCTTACCAGGATTATGAACAATCTGTTCAAAATGCCTATTATCACATCTCCATTAACAGCGATGCCGGCTTTAGGTACCTGAATAAGAATACCAATATTAAGCCACAAAAAACCACCGCCGATAAAATTGACAGCTATTCGTGGAAGGTTGCCAACCTAAAAGCCTTTAAGCATGAAGAAGGGTCAAAGGGATGGCGGGTATTGCCAAGGGTCTATTTTGCCGCCAGCGATTTTGAGTTTTACGGCGTGCCCGGCAATATCAGTACCTGGCAAAACTATGGCAAATGGCAACAAAAATTGAATGCAGATGTATGTACACTTAGCCCGGAGCGGGTTGAGGAAATAAAGAAAATGACTGCCGATATAAAAACTGATAAAGAAAAAGTAAAGTTTTTATATGAATATATGCAACACAATGTACGTTATGTGAGCATACAATTAGGTATAGGCGGCTGGAAACCCTTCCCCGCAACATTTGTTGATCAGAAAAAATATGGTGACTGCAAGGCTTTATCTAATTATATGTCGGCCTTACTTAAAGCGGTAAATATACCTTCGTGCTATGCAATCATAAACGCGGGCGCAAACATGCAACCGGCAGACCCTTCATTCCCTTACGATCCTTTTAACCACATTATATTATGTGTACCGCTTAAAAGCGATACTACCTGGCTTGAATGCACAAGCCAGACCCAGGCTTTTGGAAAGTTAGGCTCATTTACCGAAAACAGGTATGCGTTATTAGTCACTGAAGATGGTGGCAAACTCGTAAAAACGCCTAAGAGTATAGATACCGATAACCAGTTTAACAGCGAAGTACATATCACACTTGATGCCGATGGCGGTGCCAAGGCAAACGTCAAAATCATCAGTACAGGCGATTACAGGGACGATTATCTTGGCTTAATGTATTTAAAAACAGATGAACAGAAATCGAAGGTGATAACTATGTTGAACATGAAACAGCCTTCCGTTTTTACTTTTAAACCGTCAACAGACAAAGATGGGGTAAAAGAAGTCGACATCGATCTGGAGTACGATAAGTTTTGTGATGTATCAGCAGGTGGCAAACAGTTTTATAAACCAAGAGTATTTGATTTATGGCAGTCAACATTCCCGGTAGAAGAAAAACGAAAAAGTGATTATTATTTTGAAGTACCCATGTTAAAAACATGTGTTACTACTATCGATCTGCCTGCCGGCTTTGAAATTGATGCCCTGCCTGCCGATCAAAGCCTTAAATTTACTTACGGTACTTATGATGTTAAGTATGTTTATGATGCAACTAAAAACCAGGTAGTAAGCACTACCAAATTCAATTTAAAAAACCATGTGATCCCCGCTGCCAAATACACCGAAATGCAGGTTTATATGGATGCGATTGCCAAAGCCCAAAATAAAAAGCTGGTGATACGCCGTAAAGCATAAATTTGTGCCTGATGATATTCAGGCTCGACAAACGTTTAATATTTCCAAAGCCCGATCTGGCCGAATCAGACGGGCTTTTGGCTGTTGGCGGTGATTTGAGTACTGAACGGTTATTGCTTGCCTATCAAAACGGCATTTTTCCCTGGTATAGTGATGATACACCTATCCTGTGGTATTCGCCTCATGAACGGTTTGTTTTATTTCCTGATGAGTTGAAAGTATCCAAATCCATGCGGCAGGTATTACGCTCAGGCAAACTGAACGTTACTGTTGATACCTGCTTTAACGATGTCATAACAGCCTGTTCAACCGCTCCGCGTGAAGGGCAGGATGGCACCTGGATTGTGCCCGATATGATAGCTGCATACAATCGCCTGCATTTGGAAGGCTATGCCCACTCTGTTGAGGTATGGCAGGATGACAAGCTGGTAGGCGGGCTTTACGGTGTACACGTAGGTGATGTTTTTTGTGGGGAGAGTATGTTTAGCCGCGTCAGCAACGCTTCAAAAACAGCGCTCATCTGTCTGTGCAATACAGGGCTTTACAAGCTTATCGATTGTCAGGTACACACCGGTCATCTCGAATCGCTGGGAGCAAGGATGATAAGCCGGGAGCAATATATGGATGTATTGCTAAATAATTTAGTTTGATTAGTTACCTTTGGGCCCTATGCAGCAGGTGGTAAATTTAAAGGAAAGGATCATTTTAGGTATCGACCCCGGCACAGCCGTTATGGGTTACGGACTGCTAAAGGAAACCGGCCCTAAAATTGAGCTACTTGCTATGGGCGTAGTAAAAATGCCCGTTACAGACGATCATATGCTTAAGCTGCAGCGTATCTTCGAAAAAACCGTCGCCCTTATAGATAACTATCACCCCGATTGCCTGGCTATTGAAGCTCCTTTTTACGGCAAAAACATACAGGTGATGCTGAAACTCGGTCGCGCCCAGGGAATGGCCATAGCCGCCGCATTATCGCGCAATGTCGAGATCACCGAATATGCTCCTCGTAAAATAAAACAGTCTATAACCGGCAATGGCAGCGCCACCAAAGAGCAGGTAGCGGCCATGCTGCAAAGCCTGCTGAAATTTAAAGAAACGCCTGATTTTTTGGACGCTACAGATGGTTTGGCTGTGGCTGTTTGCCATTCATTTCAACGGATCCCTACAGGTTCGGGTAAGGCTGGAAGTAAAAAATCATACTCCGGTTGGGATACTTTTGTAAAGGATAATGCTAAGCGGGTTGTGAAGTGAGATGAATTTGAAGTAGGATAATAAAAGAAGCGTCATTGCGAGGTACGAAGCAATCCCAAAACTATACAGGGCGGACCTGCTAATCGGGGATTGCTTCGTACCTCGCAATGACGCTGTTATGTTTTGAATATTTCGCCCTTACGGCTTCACCACACTCTTCACATATTTATCCACCCGCCCATCCTTAATCATCCCTTTCCAGTTTAAGCCGAAGCCGAAATCATATTTATTGCCCTGCTCGTCAACATAGCATTTCATATCGTGCGGCACATCCTCAAACTGGGCTTCAACGGCTTTCATATCCACCGGCATTTGCAGCGGTAACAATGCAGATGGCTCTGCTTTACCGGTCATGACATCAAGTGACGCCTGGCCTTGCACGCCGAAATCAACAATGATGGCATTGGCATCCTTTTCAAATTCAGCAAATACCATCGGATTGCTCATATTAACAGATACAATAACCGGCTTCCCTTTCATTTTGGCATAAGTATCGGTAACCATAACCAAATCGGTAACATTAATAGCAGTGCTTGACTTACCCTTGTAAGTACGGTTTGTAAATTTCTCCAGCGGATCGCCGCCTGCTATACTGGTTGCGCGGGCATCGGCAGCAGTATAGGCACCGTATTGCAGGTTAACCGGTACATAACCTGTTCCGCCGTTTTTGGCGTCAGCGCTGTTATAACCGCCGCCACTGTTGGGGCTGGCTATGAATACCAGGGCATAATCGGCCTCATCAGGGTTATCGGTTACTTTAAAATACTTTTTAACAGTTTCCATATTTACCGGGTACTCCAATTTTTCAGGTGTTTCCATGCCTAAAAAGTTCCTGCCTGCCGGTATGAATTTTTTAGGAACATATACAGTTTTGCCGCTTTGTAAAGGCAAAATGTTTGCCTTGTTTTTCAGCATCACTATCGATTTAAGCTGCGCCTGGTAACCGGCATCCATAAACTCAGGCTTACCCACTACTTGTTTGGAAACTTCAGGCTCCAAATAAGGGTTTTCAAACAATCCTGTTCTGAATATATTGCGCAATAACCTCACTGCCGACTGCTCAAACCTTGCCCGCATAAATGCTTCACCGTGTTCTTTTACGCCAATCTGGTAAGCTTCGGTAACAGGAGCTACTTCATTATTGCCGCCAAACTGGTCAACACCGGCCATCAGCACTTTGTAATGGCGCTGCGCTATAGAAAGCCCTTCAACACCCCATGACTTACCCGAAAGGAAGGAATCAACGGTAGTTTCATCGCCGGTAACCAGCCAATCGGTACAAACTACGCCGTCATATTTGTATTTTTTGCGGAGCAGATCATTAATGATATACGAATTATAGTTGTTGGCTACATTTTCATGGTTTTTAATATCCTGATTATAGGAAATGGTATAATAAGGCATTACCGCCGCGGCCATGCCGGTTTTACCTTGCAGCTTAAATGCGCCCTCGGTAAAAGGGATCAGATGCTGTTTAAAATTATTCCCAGGATAAACGGCATACTTACCATAAGCATAATGCGCATCCCTGCCGCCCTCACCGGCACCACCACCGGGCCAGTGTTTAACCATAGCGTTTACACTGTTATATCCCCAGCCATTTTTAATTTCCTTTTCGGCAGCCGAAGTCTGGAAGCCATCAATATAAGCACGGGCCATATCGGCAGCTAACTGCGGATCTTCGCCAAAGGTACCGCTAACGCGAGCCCAGCGCGGATCTGTAGCAATATCTACCTGTGGCGAAAGCGCTGTCGAGATCCCCAATGCCCTGTATTCCTGTGCTGCAATGTGGCCGAAATTTTTTACCACTTCAGGATCAAAGGTTGCGGCCAATCCAAGCGAACCAGGCCACATGGAAATAGCGCCGCCTGCCCCTGCATTATATTCGGCGGTAGCTACGGTACCATGTCGTGGGTCGGAGCTATTATTATTCGGAATGCCCAAACCCAACCCTTCCACAAATGCCTGCGCATTGTTATTCCATTGGGCTGCTATTTCAGGGCTTTGTACCGAGGTTACCAGCACATGCCTTACATTATCCTTAGCTAAAAATTGCTTTTGTTGATCCGAAAGATCAGACGCTTTGGCACCGCTTTCAGCAAAAACTTTATTGTTATAAGTACCGGCGAATGGCCCGCCCGCTGCCGCCGGGATTGGTTGATGACGGCTGTACAACATCAACCCGGCAATTTGCTCAACACTCATTTTTGAGGCAAGGTCTTTGGCACGCTCATCAACCGGCAAGCGCCAGTCTTCATATTTATCAAGCTTCCCGTTCTTGTTCAGGTCTTTAAAAGCAAAGCCATCAACGGTTAATATTTTCACACCCGATGTGGTAGCGTAGCCCAGGTTTTGCCCACCTGTGTTAGTAACAAAAGCAATATCGCCTGCTTTTCTTTCTGTCCATTTGTTTTGTGCTATAACAGCGGTTGCCGGCAGCAGGGCCAGCAGGGTTATCAGTTTAATAGGTTTGGCCATGATCATTCATGATTCGGGTTAAAGAAAAAAGCCCCTGCAAAAAATATGCAGAGGCCGGGGTTGGTTTTACTTTAGTTTTAGTTCTTTTATGGTTTGTTCGGGCAGCAGCGCTTTGTTTACCTTTTCAACAGTGATATCTTTAGCAAGGCTGAAAGATGCCGTTTCTTCTATTTTGCGCGATGATGAGCCTATTTTCACTTTATAGCTTCCTTCATCAGCTATCCAGGCCTGCCTGTCGGTATAAAACGAAGCCAGATCTGCCGCTTTGATAGTAAACGTTAAGGTTTGAGATTGGCCCGGTGCCAGCAGCTTTGTTTTACCAAAAGCCTTCAGTTCATCTTCCGGTTTATCCAGGTCCTTTTTAGGAGCAGCGAGATATAGTTGCACCACCTCTTTACCGGCAACATCACCGGTATTTTTAACAGTAACCGAGGCAGTGATCATGTTTTTGAAAACCTTCGAACTCAATTTCAGATCGCTGAATTTAAAATTGGTGTATGACAAGCCATAGCCAAACTCATAGGCCGGGGTAACTTTAGCGGCATCGTAATAACGGTAGCCCACGTAAATACCTTCCTCATAGATAACCTGTGTTGGTTTACCTTCGGGTGTGCCGGGGAAATTATTAGCCGATGGCACATCTTTATAGTCGGCAGGGAAAGTAGTTGCCAGTTTGCCCGATGGGTTTACTTTACCGCTCAGCACATCCGCAATGGCGTTACCAGCTTCCAGGCCAGGCTGCCAGGCTAATAAAATACCATCTACCTTATCGCGCCAGGTGGTAACATCAACAACACCACCTACGTTAAGCACAACAATTACCTTTTTACCTTTAGCATGAAACGCGCTGGCAACACCATTGATCAATCCTTTTTCGGCATCGTTTAAATAATAATCGCTTTCCAATTTTCGGTCAGCACCTTCGCCTGCGTTACGGCCTATCGTGATCAGGGCTTCATCGGCACCATTAGCTTCTTCGCCTACGATAGCGTTTACATCCATTTCGGGTATTGGGGCAGGATGGTCAAAAAAGTTTTTAGGTTTTGGCTGTTTGGCCTTCATATCAGTGAGGTACGCTTTGTAATTATTGGAAAGCGTTTCCTGTAACTTGAAGTTGGCATTCGCCAGACCCTGCATTAACGAAATGGTATAGGCTTTGTTCACATCGCCGCTGCCGGTACCGCCTGCAATAATATCATACGAGGTATTACCAAACACTGCTATCCTTTTACCAGCACCAAATGGCAATGCGTGTTCGTCATTTTTTAAAAGTACCATGCCCTGCGCGGCGGCCTCGCGGGCTACAGCAGCATGACCGGTCAGATCAGGCGCATCCGAGTATTTATATTTTTTGAACGTTGGCGACTGAACTATCACATTCAGGATGCGCTCAACATTGGCATCAAGTTGCTGAGCGCTAAGCTTCCCGATTTTTACAGCAGCCACTATGTCATCGGATTGGGTTGGGTTACCCGGCATCAACAGATCGTTGCCTGCTTTCATCTGTGCTACGGCATCTTTACCGCCAAACCAATCGGTCATCACAAAACCTTTAAAGCCCCACTCCTTTTTAAGAATGGTAGTGAGCAGGTCGAGCCTTTCGGAGGTAAAAGTGCCGTTCAGTTTGTTATATGACGACATCACTGTCCATGGCTGCGCTTTTTTCACCGCGATCTCAAAACCACGCAAATATATTTCGCGCATGGCACGCTCGCTTACAATGGTGTTGATGGAGTTACGGTTGGTTTCCTGATTGTTAGCCGCATAATGTTTAATAGAAGTACCTACTCCGTTCGATTCGATACCGTTGACAATGGCCGCGGTCATACTGCCGGCCACTAAAGGATCTTCAGAATAATATTCAAAATTTCGGCCGCCGAGCGGGTTACGGTGAATGTTGAGGCCCGGCGCCAACAAAATATCCACGCCGTATTCGCGCACTTCGTTACCAAAGGCAACGCCTACTTTATTTACAAGCTGTGTATCCCAGGTTGAGGCCAGCAAGGTGGCAACCGGGAACGCCGTAGCATAATAGGTTTTTGATTTATCGCCATTGCGGATAGGCTCGATCCTTAAACCAGCCGGACCATCAGATACCGTGATAGACGGGATGCCTAAACGTGGAATAGCATGGGTACGACCGGCTGCTCCGGGCACTTTTTCGGGAATATTATAAGCATCCGGATCAGACGGAGGCAATTTAAAACCACCTATATCAATAGCTTCGGGCTTTTTACCCTTTATCGGCGGCGGTACGCCCGGCATCTTAAAACCCATTCCCACAACAAGCTTCGATTTTTCTTCGAGTGTCATGGCAGCAACAATCTGCTTTACGTTTGTTGCGCTTAATTGTGGGGCAGGGCTTTTGCTTTGGGCTTGTACTGCCTGGTGGATGCCACCGGCAAATAAAACGCATGCTAAAGCAACGTGTAGTTTGTAGCTCGTTCTCATTTTTTAAAATTAAATAGGTTAAAGGGGCTAATTGGCGATAACGACAGCAACGAAAACATACTCTTTGTGTCATTATTACACAATAGTAAAAATTAAGTTTTACAATAGCAAGTTTTATCGATGAATAGATGAACAATACGGATGGGAAGGAGAAATTGGACGATAAAATGGGACACTGATACACCTACCTGTTATTCTGAAAGATAACGAAGAATCTTTTCAAGATGCAGAGCCGCATACAGGGTGAAGAAGATACTTCGTTCCCACCCATGACATGTTAAAAAAGGCGTCTTCGTCAGCAGGTAAGCTTCGGGCGAAAACGGGCGGAACAATGGTAGCCTTGAGCGAAGGAAAAGGGCATAGCAAGTTTTTGCGGAAGCGTTGGACATGTGTGTGCGAAGCGGGGCAAAATAATTGCAGCCCGTGGTTCTGACCGTTTTGCAGGGCAAGGCCGGCGCGACGGGTTGTGGAGTGGGTGAGCGCAAAGAAGCCTCCCTGCTGACTTGATTTATTCGTTAAGTATATGTTTTAATAGGTACTCATGAGCTCGTTTCACTCGGTTTTTGGGTACTTTTGTATCAAGACAAAAGTACCTGGCCCCGCGCGGCCAAGAGCGCGACGATGTAAGTTCATTACAACAATAGCTGTTACCTGCCTGTGGGAGATTGCTTCGTTCCTTATGATGACGTAATTGCAAGGCGCTGATTATTAAATATATTTTCTGATCTGTTTTGTAATATGGGCGTTGCCTGTGGCCCGCGCTATCCGCTCATACTGCACCAAGCCTTAGCCACGTTGGCCGGTATCCGCTACTATCGCTAACGCAAAAAAGAGAAAATTTGAACTTTAGCCCTACGCCAACACCTCTTCCAATACATCTGCCGATTTGATATTGCCAAACCCTTCAATGTGCATGGCATAATATTCCAACAGCTTTTGTACCAGGTAGCGGCGTTCATCGTTGCTTAGTTTAAGCAGGTGCATATCTTCAAAACTGGTTTGCAATACTAATCGAAAATTATTGGTATGCGGGGGCGAGAGATAGGAAATGCTCTCGGGCTTATAGCGGGTGAATTGTCCATTTTTTATATCGAAATAATCAGCTTCAGCCGCCATGTAGCGGTCGGGGTAAAAACCGAGGTAACGGGTTAGGTGGGTTAAAAATATTAGGTGAAAGTTAGCAACACTTTCGGTTTGATGATCGAGCCATTCAATGGCGCTGAAAATAAAATCGAACAGGTTCTCATCCGGCGATTGCTGTTTTATGGCTTTATACAGCACCTCATTTAAAAATATGGCTATACAGCTCTTAATCACATCGTAAGGGATACTGAGCAATACCGGCGCATTCTTTAATTCGGAAATGCGCTGCAAGCTGCCTGTATTTTTGTGATAAACCACCAGATCTAACAAATGCAGGGGTTGCAGCATGTTCCTGCCTATCTTAGCCTTGGGCTTTTTAGCACCATTAATGATGTACGATTGCAGACCAAATTTCTCGGTAAAGATCTGTACGATCACACTGCTTTCACCGTAATCGGTAGCCCTGAATATGATACCCCGGGTTTTATGCAGCATGCCTTATCAATAAAATGATCTTCGGTAAAAAAATAACTATCCCGGTTATCAGCGCGAACAATGCAGCCACAACAACAGCGCCGGCAGCTATATCTTTTACATGCCCCGCTTTTTCGTTATAAGTAGGCGAAACAAGGTCGGTCAGTGTTTCGAGCGAAGTATTGAGTAATTCGGTGATAAGCACTACTGCAATGCAGGCCGTAAGCCAAAGCCACTCGGCAGTTGAGATCTGAAAAAGTAAGCCCAGGATTACGGCGATCGTTCCGGCCACCAAATGAAACCTGAAGTTAGGCTGGGTTTTAGCAGCATACCCCAAACCCTTAAACGCAAAACCAAAACTGCGTACCAACCTTTTCATGTTCAAAAATACAAAGTTTAGGCACAAAAGCGGATAGCGCATTTACAGCGCTCCTGCCATAGGTATGGCACCAATAGCAAAGGACATAATACAAGTGTTCAATTTTTAAAAAAACCGGTGTTCAACTTTTTCTTTCACCAAAATACAAAACCCTGATTATCAACACCAACCCGTTCAAATATCCAAAAACAGCCAATCCAACAAAACATAACTCACTGATTATCAGGGTCAATATTTTATAAAAAAACAACAAGTGTTCAGCCCTAAAAAAGTTGAACACTAAACGCCGCAAATAAATCAGCTAATGGCATATAACCCGTTACCCGTTAACTCATTGTCACATTATCACTATCATTAATAGGCAGATAACGCATTTTTTGTAGTTTTGCGCCTCTCTTTTATATATTGTTAATAATGTTCTGGAAACATGTAGCTTCTGCAATTCTTAAAAACAGGCTGATAATTTTTATCTGCGTTTTAGCGCTGAGTGCCTTTATGGGCTATGAAGCGTCGAAGGTAAAAATCACCTTCAATGGCGGCAAAGTGCTTCCGGTTACTGATTCGGCGTTTATCCGCTACACCGAGTTTAAGAAAACCTTCGGGCAGGATGCTTCATCGATGGTTATCGGCATTAAATCGCCCAATATTTTTGATAAAGATGTTTTTAACGACTGGTACCGGATTGGCGAACAGTTAAAGAAAATAAAAGGGATCAAAGCTGTGATCTCGGCGGCTAATATCTACAACCTGCAAAAGGACACCCTGCAGCATAAATTTGTATTGAAGCCTTTGGTTACCGGTCTGCTGCAAACCGCCGCGGCTGTTGATAGTGTAAAACAACAACTTGCTTCCATGCCATTTTATAAGGGGCTGATTGTAAGTAACGATGGCCAGAGCACCCTGATGGCCATTACTTTTGATGATAAGATCATCAACACGCCGTTCCGCGTGCCCATCATTAAAAAGATCAACCAGCTTGGGCAGACATTTGAAAACAAGCATAATATCAAAGTACACTATTCGGGCCTACCGCTTATCCGTACCGTGGTTGGCGACCTGGTGGCCCATGAGTTTTCATTATTCCTGAGCCTTTCAGTGGCTATTACCGGCCTTATCCTGCTACTGTTTTTCCGATCTGTATTCCCGGTTATTTTCCCGGTACTGATCGTGATATTGGGTGTAATATTCAGTCTTGGCGTACTGCAAATGATGCATTATGAGATGACACTTTTAACCGGCATCATCCCGCCGCTTATTGTGGTTATCGGGATCCCCAACTGTGTATTTATCCTCAATAAGTATTTTCACGAGTACGGCATCAGCGGCAATAAAATGGCTGCTTTGGAGGTTGCCGTTGAGCGAGCAGGTATCACCACCTTTATAGCCAACGTTACTACGGCTATTGGCTTTGGTGTGTTATGCTTTACCAATAGCGAATTGCTTACCCAGTTTGGTTTAATAGCCTCAATTGGTATCATGGGCACTTTTGGGTTGAGCCTTATTTTAGTGCCTATTATCTTCAGCTTTCTGCCTGCACCAAAGGCAAGTCAAACCGGTATTAAAGACAGTAAACTAATGGATGGGCTATTGGCCACTTTAGATAAGCTGGTGCATACCAAACGTAAAACTATTTATTTAACCACAGCCCTATTGGTTGTCATCGCCATTGTTGGTATGATCAGGATCAATATCAATGGTTATGTGGTTGACGACCTGCCCCAAAGCAACAACACCCTGCACGATCTTAAATTTTTTGAATCGAATTTTAACGGGGTGCTTCCTTTAGAGGTTAGTATCGATACCAAACGCAAAAACGGCGTAATGAACTTAGCCACCACCCGCAAGGTGGAGAAACTGGAAAAACTGATTTCCTCCTACCCTGAATTTAGTCGCTCGGTATCATTGATCCAAGTGTTGAAATTCAGCACGCAGGCATTTTATGGTGGCAGCCCTGAGTATTACCGCCTGCCCGATGGGCTGGAGCAAAATTTTATCCTCAACTATGCCGGCAACTCAGGCAAAGGTACAAGCGGCCTGCTGAAAACTTATCTCGACAGCACCCACCGCGTTACCCGTGTCACCTTCGAAATGGTTGATGCCGGTTCAAAAAAAATGAATACCGTATTAGCTGAATTGCAGCCCAGGATCGATTCTATTTTCAACCCGAAGAAGTTCCATGTTGAGCTAACCGGCTCGAGCATCATATTTATAAAGGGCACCAACTACCTGTTGAAAAACCTATATGAAAGCCTGGCCTGGGCTATTGTACTTATTGCGGGCGTAATGTGGATCCTTTTCCGGGGTATAAAAATGATTGCCATATCGCTTGTGCCAAACCTTATTCCTCTTGTTATCACAGCGGGCATCATGGGCTTTTTCGGGATCCCGCTTAAACCATCAACCATATTGATTTTCAGTATTGCCATGGGTATCTCATCCGACCAGACCATTTATTTCATTACCCGTTACCGTCATGAATTACGTCACAGTAAAAAAAGTATCTCTAAAATAGTTTCAGACACTATCCGCGAAACCGGTGTCAGCATGATCTTCATTGCTACTGTGCTGTTTTTTGGGTTCGGTATTTTCGCGATATCAAAATTTGGGGGCACCGTTGCTTTGGGCGTATTGCTATCCATTACCCTGCTGGTGGCTATGATCAGCAACCTTACTTTGCTGCCTGCGTTTTTACTCTCGCTTGAAGGCGGTGTTGACCGCGACAAGATCAAAGGACCGGATATTGAGGAAGCTTAAAACAATCGCATATCTATGGCAGGCATTTAGGCCCATAACTAAATGATTTAAGTACAATTCCTTTTGGCATAAATAAATACTGTACATTTATTTATGCCAAAAGATGAGGTTACCGATCTACTTTTCTTTATGAGAACCTTCCCTTCCGAAGTGCGGGAGCGCGCTTTATGGCTGCGCGATTTTATATGGGACTTGTACCCGCAGGCCAATGAACTTATTTACGATAATTATAATGCATTGGCCGTGGGCTGGTCGCCTACCGAAAAAATGAGCCATATATTTTGCTCGTTTGCCGTATACCGGGGCATTAATTACAACACCCATTTTGGTTTTTATTGGGGCGCCGAGCTTTCTGATCCGCAAAAATTACTTATTGGTGAAGGCAAGCAGTATCGCTATTTGCTGGTGAACGATATTGAAGCTTTTCCGCAGCAGGGAATAAGAAAGTTGGTAGACGAAGCCTGGCAAAATTCGCTGGCAAAAGTTAAAGATGCCAAACAGCTAACCCAGGGTAAAACCATTGTAAAAATGGTATCTGATAATAAGAGAGAGAAGAAACTTAAAGTCCCTAAGAAGTAACCCACTTAAAGTTACAAATCTGTGAAGGCTTTACAGGTCATAATATTCCTGGCTCTTATGTCTAAAAGTCTCGATTTTCTTCCCGCGCTCATCCCCTAAATACCTGCACTCATGTACTTTATCTTTTAACTATATAATAGTTTTTGTTGCTTTGATAATAATTCGGCAGCAAGCAAATTGAAACAACAGGTAACTATATCACTTTATTGGAAATGTCAGCTCATTGGCTGGTCGGTTGCGGCGCTTTACTGGGGATATACCGGCTACAATCAGCCGGGCTTTAACTGGTGGTTAAGCATTCTTCAATTTACTACCGATGTTGCAGTTTATATTACCATAACCCACCTTTACCATCGCTTCGCTGTAAAATTGGGCTGGCAAAACCTCGGATTAAACAAATTATTACCCAGGTTAGTACCCGCAGTCGTCGTATTGGGGTTGGTTTACCTGTTTGTAACTGTTTCAAAGGTTTACCTTTTCAGAGTGTGGTTTAAACCGGGCTTCTCGGAAGCGTTCGGTGATTTTTTTGATTTCTACCGGGATAGCATTTTCGTGGCCGGGGTACGGTTAATGTCCATCTGGCTACTGGCTTACCACATGTACCATTACTCAAAACGCGAGATCAGCATTGCCAGAGAAAATGCCCGGCTGGCGGTTATTACGCGCGATGCGCAGCTTAACAGCCTTTCGGCACAACTTAACCCGCATTTCTTATTCAACTCTTTAAATAACATTAAAGCTTTGGTTATTGATGATCCCAAATCGGCAAGACGGGCAATCGACCTGCTGGCCGATCTGCTGCGGAACTCCCTTTACAGCGGCGACAAACAAATGATCTCCATAAAAGAAGAGCTGGAACTTGTTAAAGATTACCTCGAACTGGAAAAACTCCGGCTTGAAGAGCGGCTACAGTATCACATTGAAGCGGGCGATGAGTATCATAGTATGCTTATTCCCCGCTTGTGTATTCAAACGCTTGTTGAAAATGCTATAAAGCATGGCATCAGTCAGCAAAAACAAGGTGGGCTCATTCGGGTACAACTTATTAATGATCATGACAATTTGATAGTATCCGTAAGTAATCCCGGCCGGTTAAATCCGACGGACGATAGCAGCGGGCTTGGCCTTAAAAACCTAACTGAGCGTTTGCGATTACAATACAAAGACTTTGCCCATTTTACCATCAGCGAAACAAATGGCATAGTAACGGCAACCATTAAAATTCCTGTTTCATGAAAAAGATAATGGTCTTGATTGTTGATGATGAACGCGCTGCCAGAAATGAAATACGGCGACTGTTGGCCAATTATCCAGACTTTGAAATTGCAGGAGAAGCCGCCAATGCCGATGATGCTCTGAAAATAATAAATGACCAAATACCCGACCTCCTTTTCTTAGACATCCAGATGCCCGAAAAATCAGGCTTTGACTTACTGGAATCGTTAGAGAAGGCACCACCGGTGATATTTACAACGGCTTATGACCAATATGCGGTTAAAGCTTTCGAAGTAAGTGCGCTTGATTACCTTGTAAAACCTATCCGCGATGAAAGATTTGAAAAAGCCATAGCGCAGTCAAGGCAGCGCCTGGGTAAAACAGACCCTGCCGGACAGATCTTTGTGAAAGACCATCAGCAATATCATTTCATTCAGTGGAGCTCTGTACACCTTATTGAATCGATGGATAATTATGCAAGGATCTTTTTGGGCGATAAAACGGTGTTCCTGAAAAGCTCTCTTAACCAGTTGGAAGATAAATTGACCAGCAATATCTTTTTCAGGATCAATCGTGCGCAAATTGTTAACAGGCAATACATCCAAACCATAACAACGGTGGATGGCCGTTTAAAAATAACGCTTAGTACAGGTGCTCAACTGGAGGTTTCCGAACGACAGTCTGGCAAATTCAGGCAATGGATAGCAAGTAAGTAAATCAACCAACACATATATAAACAATAAAAAATGATGAGAAAATTATTCTCCCTGCTATTGCTATGCTTTGTTTTTGGCAGCATGGCATCGGCACAAAGCAAAAAAGCTACGGGATCTTACCTTCAGGATAGCGTATTGCTAAAAACACGTGACGGCGCATTTGTTACCGTGATGGTGGCCCGCAAAAAAGGCGTAACCGAAAAGCTGCCAGCTATTTTCCAGTTTACCATTTATGCCCGACGAACAGATTCATTAAAAATTCAGGAAGCTGCAGACAGGGGTTATGTTGGTGTGTTTGCCTATACCCGCGGCAAATGGAACAGTCCCGGTGAGCCGCTGGCTTATGAAACCGACGGCCGCGATGCATACGATGTGATCGACTGGATCAGCAAACAACCCTGGAGCGATGGCCGGGTTGGCATGTACGGCGGAAGCTATAACGGCTTTACACAATGGGCTGCTACAAAGAAGCTTCACCCGGCGCTTAAAACCATTGTACCATCGGCCGCGGTAGCACCGGGGCTTGACGTACCCATGACCAATAATGTGCAAATGAGCTTCGTTTTTTCGTGGACTTATTACACCAGCAACAATAAATTCCTGGATGAAAAAGATTACAACAGTCCGCAATGGAACCAGTTGTACTGGAAATGGTATAATGCAGGCTTAGCTTATCATACCCTTGATAGCCTTACCGGCCGCGGAGTTAACCACATGTTCAAGCACTGGGTAGCACACCCCACTTATGATCAATACTGGCAGGATATGATCCCTTATAAAAAAGAATTTGCAGATATCAACATACCCGTGTTAACAACTACCGGCTACTACGATGGCGGGCAAATTGGCGGCATGTATTACTATCGCGAACATCTTAAATATAATCATAACGCCAACCACTATGTCATCATCGGCCCCTACGGGCATTTCGGTTCACAAGGGCATCCCGATTCGGTTTTTAATGGTTACCGCATTGATGATGCGGCGCGGATCAATATTCACGAAATTATTTACCAGTGGTTTGATTATATCTTCAAAAACAAACCCAAACCTGCTATCCTGAAGAATAAATTCAACTTTGAAGTTATGAGCAGCAACGAGTGGAAACATGTGCCTTCATTAAAGCAAATGAGTAATGATACCCTGAAGTTTTATTTGGATAACTCCCGGTTAAATCCGGTTAAGCCATTGAAGAAGCACTTCACCTCACAACGTGTAGATTTTGCCAACCGGGATAGTATCAGCAGTTATTATTTTTTAAATCAGCTTATTTACGACACGCTGAATACCGGCAGCAGCCTTGTTTTTAAAAGTGATCCGCTCGAAAAGCCTTTAACTATAAGCGGAGCTTTTTCGGGCGTTTTAAAAACCATCATCAATAAAAAAGATATGGACTACCATATGGTTATGTTTGAAGAAATGCCTGATGGCAAATATTTTTATCTCACCTACTTTATGGGCCGGGCGAGTTATGCCACCAACGCCGAGAAAAGGCATTTATTAAAACCCGAACAAATGGAAAGCATTCCTTTTACCAACAGCTATATCACCAGCCGTCAATTCAGCAAAGGCAGCCGTATCGTGATCCTGCTCCATATCAACAAAAGCCCTTTTGAGCAGATCAATTACGGAACAGGAAAAAATGTAAGTGACGAAACTATCAGCGATGCTAAAGAACCACTGCAAATAAAATGGTTTAATGATAGCTACATTAATGTTCCGGTATTGAGGTGAGGAAAGACACGAGATGCCCAGGAAACAAGAGGCAGGGATGAAATATATCGTCAAGTTGTAGAATCCAGACTTACGAAGTTTCAGAAACTTCGTAAGTCTTCACACGTCAAATTTTCCAACTCACAATAATGACGATTTAGTCATGGACAAGCCTTATAACTTCTTAATCTCAATATTCCTGTACCAAACATCTGCGCCATGATCCTGCAATACGATGTGGCCGGTTTTAAAGGTGCCGAAATCGGGCCATTCTTTAAACTTACTACCTGCTACCAGTTTTTTCCAGTTATCATCCCATAGCGTAGTTGACAATACATGCTCGCCATTGATAGTAAAATCAAGCTTGCTGTTATCGCAAACTATCTCCACTTGGTTCCATTCGCCGGCAGGTTTAACTACTTCTTTTGATATGGAGATCAGATCGTACAGATCACCTGCACGGTGCTTGATGAGTTTGCCGTCTTCGTTCTCCTTGTTATCAACAACCTGGCATTCGGGGCCGGTAAAGTAGCTGTATTTATATCTAGTAGTATCTTCCTTAACATGAAACAGGATCCCGCTGTTGCCGCCTTTGGAAATTTTCCACTCCAGCTTCAGGTCAAAATTTTCATATTCACTATTGCTAACCATGTCGCCGCCGTTTTTGCTTTGCCAGTCGCCTTTTTGCGATGCGTCAAGATGCAGTACACCATCTTCTGCTTTCCAGGCCAAACCCGGTGCCGGTTTACCATACGCATGCCAGCCGTCGGTAGTTTTACCATCAAATAATGGCTCAAATCCAGTAGTTGTGACCGCCGTTTTTTTGTTGGTATCGGCAACAACGGTGCTGTCGTTATTATAGTTTTTTGGGGTGGATGAATGGCAGCCGCTTATGGCGATGGCTGTTAATGCTATTAAAAATACCTTGTTCATTGGTGTTATGTTTAATTAGTAAGTTTTAAAGATTTCCCTTTTTGAATTCACCCACCGCATAAGTAGCAGCACGGGCCGTTAAAGCCATATACAAAATTGAAGGACTTTGGTTTCCGGTAGTCGCCATACAAGCGCCATCGGTCACAAACACGTTTTTGCACAAGTGGAGCTGGTTCCATTGGTTAAGCAGCGATGTTTTTGGATCTTTCCCCATGCGCACCCCTCCCATTTCATGGATATCAAGACCCGGCGCCTGTTTGTTTTCGTGCTTTTGAATATTGGTACAGCCGGCTTTCTCAAACATATCAGCGGTTTGGGTTAAAAAGTCCTGGATCATGCGCTCATCATTATCATCATACTCAACCGAAGTGATTAGCAGCGGGATCCCCCATTGATCTTTCTGCTCTTTACTTAAACGCACATGGTTCCTTTCCTTGGGTATGGTTTCGCCCTGCAGGTACATGTAAGCACTCCATCCGCCCGGTTCTGTAAGCGAATCTTTGTAAGCCCCTCCTACCCCGCCTTCGGCAGTTTCTTTTGGTCCCCGGTTACGGTATGCACCCATAAACGTGGTGAAGCCACCTTTATAATCGGTTTCCTGTTTGTGCAGGTTACGATAATTGGCCAGGATCAGCTCGGTTGGGTTACGGCCAAAATAATATCGATCTAAAAAACCATCTATATCGGCGGTAACCGATGCCCGGTAATTTTGAAAGGCGATGTATTTGCCCAGTAATCCATTATCATTACCAAGCCCGTTCGGGAAGCGGCCCGATGTTGAATTAAGCAAAACCAGGTTAGTATTCAATGCCGAGGCATTCATGAAAATGATACGTGCTTTATATATAAGTTCCTGTTTGGTATTGGTATCAATAACTTTTACTCCGGTAGCTTTGCCCAGTTTTTCATCATAAATAATAGAATGAACAACCGAGAACGGCCGTATGGTTAGATTACCTGTTTTTTTGGCCCATGGCAGCGTTGAACTCACTGAGCTAAAATAACCACCGAAGGGGCAACCGCGCATACACAGGTTGCGTGCCATGCATTTAACCCGGCCCTGGTCAATATGGATCTGCTTCGGCTCAGTAATATGCGCCCAGCGGGCATGTACCAGGTGCCTGTCTGGATAGTTTTCTTTTACTTTTTTGCTGATATGTTCCTGCACGGCATTCATATCAAAAGGAGGCAAAAACTCACCATCGGGCATAGCTTCAATGCCATCCTTATTGCCGCAAACACCTATAAACTTTTCTACATGTGAGTACCATGGCGCCACATCATCATAACTAATAGGCCATTCAATACCATAACCAAGCCGTGCCGGGTTTTCAAACTCATACTTGCTCCATCGCTGGCAGGCCCTTCCCCAGGTAAGCGATTTACCGCCAACCTGGTAGCCACGGATCCAATCGAAAGGTTTTTCCTGAATGTAAGGATGATCTTTATCCTTCACAAAAAAATGGGCATCGTCTTCACCATAACCGGCAGCTCGGCTTATCAACGGATTTTCGTCGAGGAAAGCTTTCGTCATAGCCCCGCGGTGTTTAAACTCCCAGGGATCCATAGTTGCGGTGGGATAATCTTTGATGTGCTGCACATCACGGCCCCGCTCCAGCACCAGGGTTTTTAAGCCCTGCTCGCAAAGCTCTTTAGCCGCCCATCCGCCGCTGATGCCCGAGCCTATTACTATGGCATCATAAGTAAACCGCTCGGCGGTATTTTTAGGTTCATCAGGCATAGCTACAATTGGTTATGGTTAATAAACTGTTTAATTGCCAATAGGTTTTATAAAGCTAAAAGCAGAAGGCTTAAAGCTATTCGCCTTTACCTTTATGTTTTCCGCCCTCGGCTTTCAACTCTTATACTGTTAAGCTCAGTTGCGCCGCCGCGGCTTCATCTAAAAACACCTGCGCATATTGTAGCGTTTTAAATATGGAAGCCGGTATATCATTAGTGACACATCCCTGCAAAGCCTGTGCTATTATAGGTGCTTTTTTACTCCCGCTGGCTATCAGCACCGGTACGGAAGCTTCGGCCAGCTGCCTTAAACCAAGCGTAATGCCTTCGGTTAAAACAGTATCCGTAGTAAAATATTTTTGAGCAACCTCAATAGTAATGGGCGCCAGGGGCGAGTGGTGGGCATACGAATGAAAATCAGCACCGGGCTCATTAAGACCGATGTGACCATTTAGCCCCACGCCAACCACCATCATATCCAGACCACCAAGTTTATCAATATGTTTGTTCATAGCCTGGCATTCGGCATCCAGATCATCAGCAACGGCATTAAAAAACTTCTTTTTGTTAGCTGAAATATTAAGCGGCGTAAAAAAATGTTTTTCGAGGAAGTAGGTACAGCTGCCATCATTAGTACGGTCGAGGCCCACCCATTCATCCAGGCCAACAAAATTGGTTTGGCTAAAATTAACAAGGCCATGGTTTGCATATTGAACCAGGTAGCTAAGCAAACCGGTCGGCGAATCACCTGAAGGGAAACAAATTAGCGCATTTGGCTTTTGGTTAACCAGGGTAACTACCAGGTCGGCCACCGCCTTCGACATGGTATTATAATCAGGATATGTATGTAATTTCATTTGCTATTTATTATCGAGCCAAAGATTTACCGGTTTATCAACCTTTGCCGAAAAAGGCAGCTCAATTTTTTTGCCGGCACCTGCTGATGCGTAGGCCGCGTAAATGAGCTCAAGCACCGCCCTGCCGTCTTCGCCCGTTACCAATGGTGTTTTGTTGTTTTGTACACAGTCAATAAAATGTTTTAGCTCATGCGGATAGCCCTGGTTAAAAGCCTCTTCAAAAATGGTAAAACTCCAGCCTTGTGTAGTATCCGATTTTTCCATGGCGTAACTATAGCCATCGCGGCTGTATGTTACTGCTGCATTGCCCATAAACAAATCGGCATAAATAACGCCGCTAAGGCCATGAATTTCGCAACGGTCATCCATTCCACCATGTTTCGCCCAGCTGTTTTCTGCCACGGCAGTTACCCCGTTTTCAAACTCAACAATAATTACCGAATTGTCTTCGCCTTTGGTACGACCTTTATGCAGCACCGTGCTCATGCTGGCATACACACTTTTAGGCTTGGCATTATTCAGCATCCAACGAAACCAGCCTAACGCGTGGCAGCCCATATCCATGATCACCCCACCGCCCGAAAAATTGATATCATAAAACCAATCCGAATGCGGACCCGAATGCTTTTCGCCCTGCTTCAGCATATAGATCTCGCCGACGGCGCCCTCTTTTACCAAATGCCTTGCCCGCTCATATTTGGGTGCGAAGCAAAGCTCTTCGGCATACATCAGCTTTACGTTGTTGGCCTTGCATACGGCTATCATTTCATCGGCCTCCTCAAGCGTAACGGCAAGTGGTTTTTCAATAATAACATGCTTGCCGGCTTTGGCTGCTTTGATGGTGGCTTCGGCATGCAAATAATTAGGCAGGCAGATGTCCACTACCTCGCAGCCCGATTCGGCAAGCAGTTTATCAATATCATCAAACCATTGGGCTATGTGATATTTTTCGGCAAAGGCTTTGGCTTTTTCCGGGTTGCGGGCATAGCAGGCCACCACATCAGCTTCGGGAATAAAGCGATGATATGATTCCATGTGGATATCGGTAATAAAACCGGCGCCCAGTATGGCTACTTTAGTTTTGTTCATAAAACATATATATAATAAAGCGCCGATAATTGGAACAGCGCGCAGGGTTTATCTGGTTTAGAATACCGTTCAAGATTAATGAATAATATTTAGAAATTGAAAATTTTTGGAAGATGCTTGCTGGGAGCATGTAAGAGCTGTTGTTGTATCCAAGTCACATTGGCCCGCTCAATCGCCGTGGGTTGGCTTTGTTCTTTTTCTTGATAAAAAGAACCAAAAATCAAGTCAGCAGATAGGCTTCTTTGCGCGCAAGGCCTTTGCCCTGCAAACCGGGCAGAACCACGGGCTGCAATTATTTTGCCCTGCCTTCACAGGCTCCCGCTCCTGCAAAAACTTGCTATGCCCTTTCCTGCGCTCTTGGCCACCATTGTTCTGCCCGCTTTCGCCCGAAGCTTACCTGCTGACAGAAGCGGTTTCAAATATGTTACGGGAATTTAACCAGAGCCTTTATAAATACCATCTCCAAGTTTAGCAACAGTTTTATTCTCCTACCCCTCCATAATGTGTTTTTTAATAAACTCGATGGTTGATTCGGGCAGGGCATTGCCGCTGGCCTGGGTAAGGCTGCCGTCGGGCTGTAACTCGAGCTCGGCATTGATGTTGTTATCAATAAAAACATGCAGCTTATTTTGCTCTTTTTCAACACGGCAGGTAAGCTCACGTTCTGAGTAGTTGATCAGGAATTCGTACTTCCCATCTTTCGCGGCCGGTGTGGTATCTTTTTGATCGATCATGGCAGTTTGTTTATTGAGATAACATACCACGATTGATGATGTTTACTTTATTGAAAAATAAAACAGTTGTTTAAACATGCTTTAAAATGAGGCAGAAAAAAAGAGATAGCCCGCCGGCTGTCTCTTTTTTAAATTTAAGTTGACTGACCTCATTATTTATCATAAAGAACTAATTGGTTAGAACGATAATAACAATTAGTCAAATATAAGCACTATAGAATTAGTAGACTAATTTTTTTGATAAAAAATGTTACTTTTTTTTCATTTTGGGTCAGTTTTCCTTAACAGATGGCATTTTGTTAACAATACTGTCCTTTTTCTGCCCATTTCCAGGCAGTTTTGGTGCAAAATTTCTGATTATCGTATCCTTTTTAAATTTTATCGTATTATTCTTCCCAGTATCAACTTTTAGAGTACTATCCTGCATATTTTTTAATCCCGGCCCTTTCAGGCTATCAGTTTTGAGGTTTAGCCCCGGCTTAACAGTTCCGGGTTTAGCAGGGGCATTTTTTGCCGGCGATTTGGTCGATGCTGTTTTTTTACTGTGCTTTTTAATGATATCTTCTTTTGATGCTGGACGCTCTTTAGGCTTCCATAAAAAGCCTTTCAATATCTTATCGTCTTCCTTTACTTTATCAATGGGGATATACCTGTTTTCTGGCTTGGTTAAAAAGTAAATATCTGTAGCCTGGTTCTTTTTAAAAACAGTACGGATCCGGCTGCTTAATGACCGCTGCATGCCCGAAACCTTGCCGCTGTCGCGTTGAAAATATATGGTTTCGGCATTGCCAAACGTATACATCTGGTCAAGCTTATCATCCTTAAAATATCCCCGCATTTTTTTACCCGATACCTGGTTAAAATGCGTTGAGTCGTCCTTTTCAATATTTACGATAAATGCCGAGGGGAAAAGTTCAATATTATCCAGCTTTTTATGGCGCATTTGCATATATACGGTATCGCCGCTCAGTTGTGAGCCCTGTGTCCAGATAATTGGGTTCACATACATGCGCATGGTTGAGTCGCTGTTGCTGTAAAATACCGAATCAGATTTAGCCTGCAGATCAGATTTAAAGATCTTAACGTGGTGATGGCCGATAAGCATCCGCACGCGTGCTGTATCTTTCAAATTAACCGGGTATTGTTTAAAAACCGGGTCCCGTTGCATTTGTTCACGGTATATACTATCCTGCTTTGCTTTTTTAGCGGCAGCGAGTGCGTCCTTTTTCCGTTGTAATGAATCATTTACCGGTTTAGACTTTCCAAAAAAGTCGCGGTGAAAGTAACTGGTATCTTTGGGCACCTTGATATAATAGGCAGTCAAAAACTTCGATGATTTTTTATCCGCTGCCAGCTTGCGCTGCTTCAACGTAGTATCGCGTAAAGTACGCTGGCGCTCCTGGTAAATTTTTTGATTCTTATAGGTCATGATCTGCGTTTCGATCGTATCAGCAGTCATGTATATCGAATCGCGTTTGATGTGGCTGGTATCCTTTGGCGCCACAGTTGTTTGTACGGGGACAAGCTTTCCTGCTACTTTAGCAACCCCAGGCTTAATAGCATCGGCCACCCCGGCCAAGCTGCCTATGTTTTTTATATTCGCTTTATCTTTATTGTTTTTTAATGCTGGGGCCGCCGCCTTCAGTGCCGAATCGATCAGCTTTTCGTTCCCTTTTTTGGCCTGTGTTGCCGCTTTTATCAAAGCATCGGCATTAGCATCTTTATTATTTTTTAAAGCACCCTGTACCAGCGTAGTCGCCATGTCAACATTGGCACTATCCTTTTTACCTATGGCAAAAGGCTGTTTAACGGGAATAGTATTGGCCGGGGCCTTGCGGTTGCTATCAGGTTTTATAGCATTAGCAATTTTAGTAAGGTCAGTTACTTTTTTGGCCGCCGCTTTGGCATTCTTATTTGCAGCGGGTAATTGCTTAGCTGTGGTATCGGTTTTACTGGTGTCCTTTTGCTCGGAGATCAGTACCACATAAGCATTTTCGGTAACAACAGTTTTTTCTTCGGCCCTGTAATAAGTACCCAGGTCGCCTTTAATGGTTACTTTTTGTTCCTTGTCTTCGAAGGTGATGTTCTTTACCGCGCGGCCATATCCTTTTAGCTTATCGTAAAAAAGGCTGTCCCCTTTTAATGATTTGGTACCTTGCCTGTATGAGTTTTTTTTACCAAAATACGCCTGCTCGGTAACGGTGTTATACAAACCGTTCTCGGTATACAGGGTATCTTTATCCTTGGTGCCGTAAATGTTAGTTGGGCCGAAAAAATAGGCAATACGCGTACCTGTGTTATACTTAAGGGTATCGTTTTTTATCAAAGCATCGGGTGTGGTGAGCACCACATCGTACCTGAAATATGAGTCGCGGCTGAAGGCAAAATAGTAACCGTTTTTACTGGTAAGCACATTGTCCTTGTTCACCAGTTTTCCGCCGCCTGTATAAGTGCCTATGCGGCTGGCTGTATTATAGGTAAGATAGTTAGTGGTTAGCGTGGCATCACGGTCAACCATTTTAACGTTATCGGTGAGGATGGCTGTTTTGGTGTTGCCGTTATAGTTCAGTTTATCCGAAAATATATTCAGCGTATCGCCCTGGTTTATATTTACATTGCCAAAAGCGTCAAATGCGTTTTCGTTAGGGTAAAAGTAAGCGCTGTCTGATCGGAGGATGGAGTAATCCTGCTTAAACACACCTTTGTATACCTTAATCAGCTGTCTGCCACTGGCCGTTTTTCCGCCGGTGCTTCGTTCAGATTGTATCAGGTTTACAATTGATTTTTTTTGAGCTATAGCTGCAGTTGCCATCGCCAAAAACAAAAAGCATAAAACGTATTTCCTCACAATGGCAAAATTAGTTTTTTGTTGGGGTTATTAAATTAATAATTTTGATGAATGCTGCCAGTTAATCAGTTTGTTAATTTTATTGAGCAAAACAGCTTATTTATACCATCTACCAAAATACTGGCGGCTGTAAGCGGCGGCATCGATTCGGTTTTAATGGTACACCTGCTTAAAGCCGCGGGATATGATTTTGGCATCGCCCATTGTAACTTTCAGCTGCGTGGCGATGAAGCCCTGCGCGACCAGGCCTTTTGCCGCAACCTCACCACAAACCTTGGTGTATCTTTTCATACTGTTAATTTTGATACGGAGCAATACGCCGCAGACAACAAGGTATCCATACAAATGGCAGCCCGCGATTTGCGTTATCAATGGTTTGAAACCATCAGTCAGCAATCAGGTTATGAGGTTGTTGCGCTTGCTCACCACCAAAACGATACTATCGAAACAATATTGTTAAACCTTACACGCGGCACCGGAATTGCCGGTTTGCATGGGATTTTACCTAAAAACGGCAAGTTGGTGCGCCCGTTGCTATTCCTCAGCCGTACAGAAATACAGACCATTGTTACAACCGAAGGTTTAACTTTTGTGAAGGACAGCTCTAACGCATCAGCAAAATATGCCCGTAATAAGATCCGGCTTGAAGTAGTACCTAAGCTGAAGGAACTGAACCCCTCGCTGGAAAAAACATTTGAAAACAACCTGCTCCATTTCCGTGACCTGGAACTATTGCTTGAACTTAAGCTTGATGAATTAAGGCAAACGTTGCCGCAGATACATAATGACCTCACATACCTGCCCATTACCAAAGTAAAAAACCTAAACCCCAAACGGCTGCTTCTTTTTAAACTGCTGGATGAATACGGTTTTAATGAAACTACCATCGACGATCTCATTGCCTCACTTGATAAACATCCGGGCCGGGTATTTGAGTCCGGAACACATACCTTATTGCTCGACAGGGAAAATATCATTCTCAAACAAAAAACAGCGACCCACCTGTCCGAAGTTATTATCAATGCTACAGACCACGAGGCAAATTTTGGCGTTTATAAGCTTAACCTGTTGCATGATGATAGTCCGCTGATTATAAAAGATAATCCGTTGGCAGTATCCATTGATGCTGATAAGTTAGTTTATCCGTTAAAAATGCGTACCTGGCACGAGGGCGATCATTTTTTCCCTTTAGGGATGAAGGGCAAAAAAAAACTGAGCGACTTTTTCATTAACCAAAAAGTACCGCTGCACCAAAAGGACGAAATCCCTGTACTTGTAAATGGCAACGGTGAAATTATGTGGATTGGCGGCTACCGCCCCGACGAAAGGTATAAAGTAAGTGATAACACTAAAAAAGTTACTATCTTCGAACTGTTTAAACTAACATGAGCGATAAATCCGTTTTTACCGAAAAACAATACCTTGGCCGGGAATTTATACCGCTAACCATACGCCTGGTTTTAGCTATGTTCTGTTTTGCAGCCTACTTTTTCACCGACGAACGCGAACGCAACGGCGATTTGCTGGTTGTAGTGGGCTTTTCCATCATCATTATTTCCATTATCCTGGGATTCCTGCTGCATTTCCGTACCCGTGTAGAAAACAAAAGCGTTATGCTTGACGGTTTGTGGACAACCAAGCTGGTAAAAATAGATTTGAACAGTATTGTTAAAGCCGAAAAAGGTACCTATAGCCGTTATCTTTTTAACAATCCTGTTTATAACCTGCATACCAAAGGTACCATTCGTTTTTTTACTTCCGGCAACGAAGCTATTCATCTTACAGATCGTGACGGACTGCTTTATATCATCGGCTCCAAACACCCTAATGAGTTTTTGAGGGCTATACGGGAAGAGATGAAGAAGTAACCAGCCACCTAACACACTGATCATCAACCAGCTGATTCAGGTAAAATTACGCATTCACATTTACCATATTGAGTAAAACTACTCACGTTATTTAAAATACCATCGTTTATATTTGGACCGTATGCTACAGGCAGCCTTTTGAATAAAGCTTTTGCCTTATATGTTACAACGGCACCATTAGTTTCTATCAAATAGTTTAACCTTAAAGTAATTGGTATGAACCTCTTTAAAAGTGCATTGCTTTGGTATTTATGTATCATGAGCAACCTGGCCTTTGCACAAATAATCAGCCGCCCCAGGCCGCAATCTACTCCTCAGGTTATTATGCGCCGTATGCCCACCCGTTATGCGTTTTCAACAGAACAGCAAAGGAGGCTTGATTCATTATTAAGAGCTTATAAAATAAAAGCAAACGACCTAAGACGGATGTCGCCTGTTGTATCTGAACGCAGTTTAATGATATTACAGACTGAAACCCGGCAAAAAGCCAGTCAACTGCTCACTACCGATCAGAAACAAAATTTCCAGGCGTTATCGCAGGATACCCTGATGGTGGCTTTTGATAAAGCAGTTGCCCCTATTAAGTCTTTCCCTTTTCCTCCGCCTATAGGTTACACTTACGCGGTACTTGACGATGCGATTTTTAGCAGCTGCCAGTTATTAGGCGATGCAAGCAATATCATCTATAGGGCCATTACTTCATCAAATTGCAATTATGGTGACGTTGGGTACTACGCTATTCCTGATGGCTTTGTAGTAGTTACCAAAGTAGAAGAAATTAATGACGATGCTACTTCCGTTAGCGGCAGTGACCGTTTTTCTGAAGGGCGGTACCAAAGTATGAGCCTGTTAGATTTTTTTGCTCCCCGTAAAGGATATTTCAGGGTTTTCGCTTTTTTGGTAACGGATGTGCCATTTAATGCAACTAACACCCCTGTAACTGCAGGCAATGCACTGGAATGGATCCGTATGGCGGCCAATGTTTTACCTGATGCCATTAAAAAGAAACCTTTTAAGCCGGGATATAATTGCACCGTAATTGTTTATGAATTTAAATCCGAGGAAGCCAACACACATTTGTCACCTTTGTTATCACCCCGGTTCAATGCTCAAACCCATCTCCAAAAATCACATATAGCCGAAAGCTTACAACCCTAATTATGGCCTCGATCATTAAATATAAAGCCCAGAAAAAGCTAACAACAGTTTGGTTTTGTTCATCCGCATTGCTTTTGATTTACGTAATTTTATGGCAGATGACCGGTAAAGAGATCATTACAGATATTGCATCATGGTTATTACAGCATCTTGTCCCCTACCTCACTCTCATTACAACAGGTTTTATAGTGGCTTATAGTCAGGAAAACAAATACGACAATGCGCAAATAGATATTTTCTTTTACAGGCTATCATTGTTGGTAAGCATTTTTTATATAGGTTTCCTCCTGGTGGTTTTGGTTATGATCCCTAAAGATCAATTTCAGCACGGTCAGCAATATGCCAAAGATTCCTTTGAACAAACCAGCAAGATATTGCCCTATTTTGAGGCGATACTGGGCGGTGTACTTGGGGTATTTTTTACCAAGAAAAGTGATTGAAAATTTTTCTGCACATTTTCAATAATCATATTATCTACTTCCCATTATTAAGTTTTTCAACTCATCAATAAAACCGGGCTCTGTGGGTTGATAAAAGTTTGATGATATTATTTTTAAGTTATCCAAAATCACATATCGCGGAATAGATGATATATTTAACTGGCGCACAATAGCTGATTTAGTTGCCGCACCAAGGTGATAATTGTTTATTCCAAGATGTTTTTTTTTTTCGGCCAGGGATGCGGTTTTCCAGGATGCTTCTTTTTGATCGAGATTAATCGAAATTACCTCCACAGCATTTTTTCTCAATGCAGATCTTAAACTATCTATCACCGGCAACTGAGCCCTGCAGGGCGAACACCAGCTTGCCCAAAAATCCAATATGTAAAACTGTTTCTTCGATTTAAGCAGATGATTCAATGATACTTTTTTTCCGTTTAAACTAATTAACATATCGCTTGATATAATCTGCTTGCCATCCAGCATGTTTCTCATAATGCTATCGAGATGTATCAAATAGGCTGTATTAACCATCTTTCTCTTGTAGTCCTTTATTATTTCGCCAAATTCAGCCCCTTTTTTTACCGGCGAATGAGTTAAACAAATAATAAGATAGCTGGCTTTAAACCTGCCCAAATTAGCTGCCGATGCTTCTTTATATATAGTAATGCCATTAACATAGTCCTCACCTTTGTTAATGATTTTGAGCCTGACGTAGCCGTCAATCACACTCAATAAATCTTCGGCCAAAAATAGGTGTGGGCTATTTAAAACATGCTCGATATCCTCACTCAACTTTGAAAGTACAGGTAAAGCAGGCTCAAAGTATTGGCCATTACCCTCATAAAGCCAATTAAACAACCGTTTGTAATAATGAAGTTTACAGTTGATTGTCAGTTGCTCAAATGCTGATGAATCTATTTGAAAATTAGCCAAAAGGCCATTGATCCTATCCGTTTCTTCTCGAAATTTTCTATTAAATTCTGTATAAAAAGATTTCCAAAGTTCATTCTTGGAGGATACTGCTTTGCCGCCGGGCGCAGTAGTATAGTTGGTATAATATGAAATAGAATCGTTGGATAATACAATTCCTTTTTTTAATCTTTCTGTATTCAGAAATCCCTGGCTTGTTAATGATAAATTCAATGTATCTCCAGGCGATGCAAGTACTGAAAACTTTCTTTCTTTCGTGCTTTTATCTTTTCCAAACTCAAAAAAAGTCATTGTTAAGGCAACAGGAATATCTGTTGTTACATTACGTATAATTACAGTATCCTTTTCCCCGGGATTGATAAATTTGAGTTGCTTTGCTTCCAAAAAAGCGTTCATATACTCGAGCCTGAACTGCTCATGGGCTTTAAGCCGGAATACAATCGTTGCTTTAGAGCCGTTTTCCGTTGCTTGACTATGAATTGATTTGTGCTGATCAGGCCGAAACGCGGCAAAGAGCTGAACACATATTACAGATAGTAATATCTGGTAAAAAATTGATTTAAGGCTCATAGATAAGGTTTATATCGGATTATAACTCAAATATAAACAGATTATTATATCGCTTATAGCCCGTTAAAGATATATCATGTGTAAATATTCACTACACACTCTCCATCACCCGCATCAATTCCTCAATAAATAAAATAGCCGCGCGTTTGCGGTAAACACCTTTTTGCCATAGTATGTATGATTGCCGTTTGATATCTTTTGATTCGATGGGTATGGCGATAACTTTATTCCAGCCTATTATTGCTTTTTCATTCAGGATAGTTGCCCAATGGCCGTTCTCAACCAGGGCTAGTAATGAATGCACATCATTGAGCTCGATTTTAATATTGGGCACTATCTTTTTACGGTTAAACAAATCATTAATAAAATCGCGCGAGCTGAAGCCTTTGCCCGGTAAAATGAGGTCAAGCTTAGCCAATTCTTCCAGACTTACTTTTTTGAGTTGCGCCAGCGGATTATTTTTTGAAACCACCATTACCACGCTCGAGCTAAACAATTCCTGCATTTCCAGGTCTTCGTCATCACTTTCATTGTGGAAAGCGAGGATCATATCCAGCTCGGCAAGGCGCAGTTTCTTTTCCAATTCTTCGGGGCTGCCATAAGTGATAAAGATCTTGATACCGGGATATTTAGTACTGAAGGGTGCCAATGCAGGTAACAGCAAAGAAGTAAAAGCGTACGAAACGCCAAGGTTAAGCTCGCCGATGGTAGCATTTTGCAATTCACTGATGGCCTGCTTGCTCCGCTGCACATCGTTAAGAATCTTGCGGGCATGAGTTAAAAATATATGACCAGCCTCAGTGATCCGTACATGCTTGCCTATCCTGTCGAACAAAAGCATGCCCAGCTCCTCTTCAAGCTGCTTGATTTGCTGCGATAGCGTGCTTTGTGTAATAAACACAGCGGCTGCAGCCTCGGTAAAATTCACGGTTTCGGCAGCTTTAACAAAGTACTGCAATTGACGCAATTCCATAATCAATCGTTTTTATCTATCAATTCTATTAAAACAATCTATTTTACAAATGTATTGATATGCGCGATATTTGCAGCATAAAACAATTCAATAGTCTTGTATTAAGTACTCCCCTGAAATTGCTTTTGTTATGAATTGAACAAATGAATGTGTTTCGCTCTTTAAAGTACCGTAATTTTAAGCTGTTTTTTTACGGTCAGTCAATATCCCTCATTGGCACGTGGATGCAAAAAACAGCCGTAAGCTGGCTGGTTTACCGCCTTACAGGTTCAGCACTTTTATTAGGTATAGTAAGCTTTGTAAGCCTGATCCCATCATTAATATTGGCCCCATACGCGGGCAGTATTGTCGACAGGCATAACCGTTACCGTATTTTGGTTATTACCCAGGTGGTATCCATGCTGCAGGCGGGCGCTTTTGCTTTTATGATCTTTTTCAAGATCTATAACATCCCGGCTATTATCGGTCTTAGCCTGTTGCAGGGTATTGTCAATGCCTTTGATGTTACCTGTCGCCAATCATTAATGGTGGATATGGTTGATGACAAGGCCGATCTGCCAAATGCCATCGCTTTAAACTCAACCATGACCAACCTGGCGCGTATTGCAGGCCCGGCCATTGCAGGCATCGTACTAAGTGCTTTTGGTGAGGATGTTTGTTTCTTTGGCAACTTTTTGAGCTATATCCCTGTGCTCACCTGTTTATTTATGATGAAGCTAAACACCATAGTGCCTGTCCGTTCAGAAAAAAGCATCTGGACAGAATTACAGGAAGGTTTCAGATATGTATCCGGTGACAGCGACCTGAGCAGCATGATCCTGATGCTTACTGCAAGCAGCCTGTTTGTGATACCATTTAATACACTGATGCCCATCTTCGCCAAAGATCTTTTTAATGGCGATGCAAAAACCTTCAGTTGGTTTGAGAGCGCAGCTGGTTTAGGCTCAGTAATTAGTGCTGTATATCTGGCTAACCTGAAGAGTAATAAAAACCTGGTAAAGATCATGTCGATAGCAAGTCTTATTTTTGGTACAAGCGTGCTGATGGTGGCCTACGCAGGCAAACTCCCTTTTGCTTTAATATTTATGGTATTTACCGGGGTTGGTATGATGGCGCAAACATCGGCCATCAACACCTATATCCAAACCCATGCTATCCCGGCTATGCGGGCAAGGGCTATCAGCTATTATGTGATGGCTTACCAGGGCATGATCCCGGTAGGAAGTTTGATGGCCGGTTGGTTAGCCAATGAACTTGGGCCACGCAGGGCTGTTTGTATCGAGGGAATTATTGGGGTATTGGCTACTGCATTGTTTGTATTGTATAAAAGAAGACAGGCATCCGGTGAAGCCGTTGAAGGAAAAGCCGTGCTGGCTGATTAAAATATGTTAATGCTTAGGGATTGAATGAAACAAAGCATTAATATCGATCAATAAATGACAAATGATCAAAACTTTAATATTGCGGTACTTATAATAGTGGTACCCAAAAATCAGCCCAATAACAAATGGCACAAGCATATTAATAAGGGTGCCATACCCAGCGTGGACTAAGGCAAAACAAAGTGCCGATATAAGAACTGGGAAATGCCAGTGATCAAAAAGAAGTTGTAACCGGCTTTGAATATAACCCCTAAAAATTAATTCTTCCAAAACACCGGCAGTGATCAGGGCGAAAATCTTCAACGGTACTGCCATCTGCAAAAACTGAGCTGCTAAAGCACTGGTTTTAAACCCCACCGCTTTTAAAGGAAGCCACAGCAAAACAGTTGCAGCTACAATGACTACCACTATAACGATGACAGATATTATATAAAACCTAAACGGATATCTTTCTTCTTTCCACAACAAAAAAGGCCGTTTTTCAACCTCACGGGCGTACAGATAAACAACACCACAATAAACCCAAAACGTTATTCTGGTTATCAACATCCTTTCGGCTATTGGTAAGCCGCGCAACAGTATTGAACTTAACGACCAGCATACATGGAGTGATATAACAACTAAAAGACTGTTAATTATTACCTTCCGTTCATCGTTTTCCAGTTGTTGTATCATTTAGCGATTTAAGGTTTAGTGTTTCAATGTACCAAAAGATTATGAATTAGCAATGGTTTGGGCAGAGCTTATTTCAGACGTAACTCAATTTTCTTTTCAACCCTTGCAAGCGTAATCCAATCTAAAAAATTCTCAGATGGAACACATCCTTTTAAATCCAATCCCCGCGTATATCTGCTGAGTGCTTTCGGGCCTAAACTTATTGTCATCTCGTATTCTCCCTGCCCGTCTTCCCCAATCCATGCTTTGGTTACGATTTTACGGGTATCGTTAACGCTTTTAGCCGTTAGCTGCTTTTCATTTGCCGGCATTGACACTCCATCGCACCAAAAACGTCTTAATTCATCATCTTCAAAATTTTTGAATGTCTTTGACAGATGGTATTCAAGGTAGATACAAAAATCTTCACTAAATGAATGGTGAGGGTTATCTCCTGTCATAAAATGGCGGGCGGCGGATAAAATAATCTGTTACAAAAAAAGCCCTCTCAAAACTGAAAGGGCTTGTAATATCTTACATCTTCAAACCAATCTCTCTCAAGCGCTCATCCAAATACTCACCAGCAGTGATATCAGTATACAGCTTAGGATGCTGCTCATCAATACATGAATCAAGACTGGTCAAATCCATACCTGATTTTGGGTGCAGGAAAAACGGTACCGAGAAACGTGAAAACTTCATCAACTCACGCGGCGGGTTCACCACACGGTGAGTGGTTGATTTCAGTTTATTGTTAGTTAAGCGCTGCAGCATGTCGCCAACGTTAACTACCAGGTCTTCGCCGTAAGCTTTAACCGGGAACCAGGTATTATCGCGGGTTAACAGTTCAAGACCATCGGCGCTGGCTCCTATTAACAGGGTGATCAGGTTAATATCTTCGTGGGCTCCGGCACGTACAGCATCATCAGGCACCGATTCAGGATCGGTTATCGGAAAATAATGCAGGGTACGAAGTATGGAATTACCGTTATGGACTTTATCATCAAAATAGTTTTCGGGCAATTCGAGGTAAACGGCAATTGCGCGGAGCAGATGTTTACCGGCTGTCTCAAGCTTTTTGTAAACTTCGATGGTGGTTGGGTTAAATTCAGGCAGCTCGTTAACGGTTACATTATCCGGGTACTGTGCTTTCAGCGTCTCATCGTCAGTTACGGTTTGACCAATCTGCCAAAACTCTTTCAGGTCGGGGGTTTTAAAGCCCTTTGCTGTTTCCTTGCCCTTTCCGGTGTACCCACGCTGGCCAGCCAAACCGGGAATTTCATATTGCTGTTTTATTGCATCGGGCAGGGCAAACAGCGTTTTAACCTGATCGTAAAGCCTATCTATCAATTCTTTACTGAGGCCGTGATTAGAGATGGTAACAAAGCCGGTTTGGTTAAAAGCCTTGCCGATATCGTTCGAAAATTGCTTGCGTTCTTCGGCACTGCCGTTTATATAGGTATTCAGGTCCAGGCGTGGAATGTTTACTGTGCTCATAGTTATAGTTTATAAAACAGGTAGCAAAATTATTTAATTTTTAAGCGAGGAACACAAGATAGTGATAAAATTTTATCCCCATAATTACGCTGAGCCTGTTCGCATTAACTCTTCAAAACAATTTTTGCTTTAAACGTTTTATACTTCTGCTTGTCATACATTCAGCAACACCACGTGACAGGCCATCTTAAACATACGTTATTATGAAATTTATTAATAAAATATGCGGTATCAGCTTAATAGCATTTTTAATAATGCTTGCCGCACCAAACATGAGCAAAGCCCAGGAAGGAGGCTATGTATCCGACCAGGAGTTTTACGACGAACTTGACCCATACGGTACCTGGGTTAACGACCCGCAATACGGCAACGTTTGGATCCCGGACGCCGGTGACGATTTCAGACCATATGCTACGCGGGGCCACTGGGTTGTAACCGACTATGGCAATACCTGGGTATCCGATTATGAATGGGGCTGGGCCCCGTTTCATTATGGCCGCTGGCGTTATGATGATTATTACGGCTGGGAATGGATTCCGGGCCACGAATGGGCACCGGCATGGGTTAGCTGGAGGCATGGCGGCGGTTATTACGGCTGGGCGCCTTTACAACCGGGCATCAGTATCAGCATATCATTGGGCAACAGTTACCGTGTGCCGGATTATTACTGGGTTTGTGCGCCACAGGCTTATATTACCAGGCCAAACATTTACAACTATTATGTACCGCCAACACGTGTGGTGAACATTATTCATCAAACAACCATTATTAACAACACTTATGTTAATAACAACCGCACTTATATAGCCGGCCCACGAATTAACGAGATCAGGCAGGTTACCAACAACCGTAACGTTCGTGTTTACAACATTAATAATGTTAACCGGCCAAACGGCGGCGGTAGAATAGTTAATAATACAGTAAACATTTATCGTCCTGAGGTAAGGAAAGCACCCGATGCACGCCCGGCAAGAGTTGTGAACGCGGCAGCTTACAGGCAGCAAAACCCTAATGATGGCATAGCCAACAGGCGAGCCGGTAACGCTGGCATCAACCGGAACAACGCTGCCCGCTTAAAGGAAGTGGCCCGAAATACACAACCAGACAACAAGGTAGTACAGGTGAATCATGAAAGGCCCGCTACCCGGCCAAATCCCGGTGCTAATGCTCGCCCTAATCAACCCAATGCAAGGCCGGTAGGCGACAACCAGCAGGCACAGCGTCAGCAACAAGCACAACAACGCCAGCAACAACAGCAGGAACAGCGTCAACAGCAACTGCAGCAACGGCCTCAAAACCAACAGGAACAGCAAGTGCAAAGGCAGCAACAACAAGCTCAGCGCCAACAGCAACAGGAACAACAACGTGAGCAGCAACGGCCTCAAAACCAACAGGAACAGCAACGTCAGCAACAGCAAGCTCAGCGCCAACAACAGCAGGAACAGCAACGTCAGCAGCAACAAGCTCAGCGCCAACAACAGATGGAACAGCAACGTCAGCAGCAACAAGC
>NZ_JBNPWO010000024.1:0-86014 GCF_050433785.1 Mucilaginibacter sp. 3215 | reverse complement strand
AAAATCTAAGTGGTTTTGCCCAATGGCGAAGCCCCGTCATTTATAACTCCTCAAAAAAACTTTTTTAAAATCCTTAGGTTAACGGCTATGGTGTTTTCACCGCACCACTTTTTTCTACATGTGTTCCATATAGTGCGTTATCAATTCATTGTCCTCATTATTGATATAGTACGAAGCTGATGAATGCAAATAATTTTCAGGTAATTGGCATAGCCCGGCTTTAACAGGGTTGTTGTGTATATAATCTAACTTTTGTTCGAGCACTGTGCGATTGTACATTGTTGCCTTATATGGTCGCCGTTCCCAAAACTGATACTCGCGATCGTTCTGAGTGCTTTTGTAATTGTCCAAACTTTGCGAGGTGTTTATTAAGCTAAACTTGAGTTGTTGCGCGGTAAATTTGCTGAAATGCTGTTGTACATTTTTGTTAAGCCAATGAGGTTGTTTGCACCACAAAATATGTACGTGATTAGGCATTATCACATAACCATAAAGCCATATCCTATTATTCTTTACTAAAAAGCTTAAACTGTCGATTACGATTTCTTTGTGATTATCCGGATCAAGTAAGGGTTGCCAGTTAAGGCAGGTTGCAGTAAAAAATTCTATGCCCTGATGCATTATTGATGTTTGTAATACGAATATAACGAATCACGTGGTGCGGTGAAAACACCAACCCACAGGCTTTTGGGATTTTAATCGTAATACAGTCTATAGTGAGCATAGGTTGTAAGGAATCATATGGTGCGGTGAAAACACTGACCATAGGCTTTGGAGTTTTATGACTTCCGATAAGGTTGTAAATTTTGCATTGAATAATCAAACTATAGTGCACAGTCTATACAGCTTGTGGTCAGTGTTTTCACCGCACTACTTGCGCCATCCCCCCATCATTTTCTCCTAACATTATTTGATACTCAATAATTGGGTTTTATGATTACTTTCATGCTTCGTTAGCTATAATAAGTTCTATGCCGCTCCCCTTTAAAAAAATATTGGTTAAAACGCTTAAAATAAGCGCCATCACCGTTGTTAGTTTATTGCTGTTGATGTTCCTTTTACCTTACCTTTTTCCCGAAACGGTAACGCAGAAAATTAAACAATGGGCGGCCGGCAGCGTAAACAGCAAGCTTTCCTTCTCAAGCACACACTTATCATTCTTTAAAAAATTCCCGTCTCTAACCCTTACGCTTAATGATTTTGTGCTGAATGGCAGCACACCTTTTCAAAATGACACGCTGGTTTCTGCCAAAGAAATTTCGCTGGCTATCGATCTTTCTTCGGTTTTTAAAAGCAAGATCAACGTAAACAAGATCTATCTTGATCACGCGTTAATCAACATCCAGGTTGACAGTGCCGGTAAAGCCAATTATAATGTTTACAAATCATCTCCTCCCAAACAGGATAACACAGCGGATACCGCAAGCGCATCATTAGGCATAGAACAGATTTTGATAGACAAAAGCCACCTGGTTTATGACGACCGTTCGCTGCCCATGCAGATCAACGCGCGCGAGCTTAACTACAAAGGCAGCGGTGATTTAAGCAAAGATATCTTTGACCTTTATAGCCATGTGGACGCGGCGTCAGTAGATTTTTATTACGGTAACAAAGCTTACGTACTTAAGAAAAAAGTAAATGCAGATCTGGTTACCAGTATCAATACCAAATCATTGGCCTTCGCATTTCAAAAAAATGATCTGCTTATTAACAAACTCCCGGTTAAATTTAAAGGCCGGTTTGAGTTCCTGAAAGATGGTTATGATATGGATTTCAAGATCAGGAGCGATCAGAATGACCTTGGTGACGTTTTTACCGCCATTCCGGATGAATACGCCAAATATGTTGATAACATGGATATCAGCGGTAATGGCATCATCCAGCTTGATCTTAGCGGAAAGTACATCGCCTCAAAAAATATTATGCCCAACCTGGGTATCAGCATGAAAGTGCGCGACGGTTCCATCGTTAACAAAAGTACTCCTGCGCCGGTTAAAAACCTGTACCTGAATATGGATGCCAGTTTGCCTGGCCTCAACCCCGACAGTTTAAAAGTTAATATTGATTCGGTTTATTTTAATATTGGTAAGGACTACTTTGGTTCGGTGCTGAAATTAAAGGGAATCAAATCGCCATATATTTATGCTAAAGTGAATACCGAAATTGACCTGGAGCAATGGTACAAGGTTTTTGGTATTAAGCCATTCCAGGTAAAAGGAAGGTATGGTTTGCATTTACTGGCCGAGGGTAAGTACACCACCGGCATCAGGAAAACGGGACTAAGGCAAAAGATTGATACCGTGATAACCAGTATTCCCCAATTTAAACTCAGGTCAACTTTCAGAAATGGCTATTTTAAATACAGCAAGCTGCCGCAGTCTATCAACAATATTAGTTTTGACCTGGATGCCGCTTGTCCGGACCATAACATTGGCAATGCCACTGTAGATGTGCGCAACCTGAACATTAATGCACTTAATAATTACATCAAAGGCTATCTAAAATTAAGCAATAAAGCAGGCGCATTGATTGATGCCGGGTTGAATGCTAAATTCCGTTTAGATGATATCAAGCAGTTTTATCCGGTTGATAGTATTGATTTCCGCGGTGATTTTGATGCCAACCTGCAAAGTAAAGGCAGGTATATTCCGGCCCGCCGCATCTTTCCGGTTACCAATGCGGAGATCAACCTGAAAAACGGATATATTCAAACCAAGTACTATCCGCACCCCATGCAAAATGTGCAGGTTAGCGTAAACATTTTTAACAACACCGGCTCGTTAAAAGGGCTTAAAGTGAACATTAAACCGGTATCGTTCAATTTTGAAGGACAGCAATTTTTGCTGAGGGCTAACCTCCGTAATTTTGATGACCTTGATTATAACGTAACTTCACGCGGTAGCCTTGACCTTGGTAAAATTTATAAAGTATTTGCCATAAAAGGATATGATGTAAATGGTTTTGTAAGCACCAACTTTAAACTGAAAGGAAAGCAAAGCGATGCAACCAGCGGTCGTTATGACAAGCTGGATAACTCGGGCAGCATGAAGGTGAAGAATATCAAGCTTACAACTGAGCTATTCCCGAAACCATTTTTTATCACCAACGGCGTATTCAGCTTTAACCAGGATAAAATGAAGTTTGATCAGTTTAAGGCTAACTATGGTAAATCAATAGTAGTGCTTGACGGTGCTTTATCCAATGTGATAGGCTATGCCATGCAACCAAACTCGCCGTTAAAAGGTGAGTTTAATTTGAAGAGCGATTTGATCATTGCCGATGATTTTATGGCTTTTGCCGGTGTGCCTGCATCTGCCAAACCAACCAAATCATCGGGTGTGATATTGGTGCCCTCCAATCTTGATCTTAATTTTGCTGCTGATGTTAAAAAGATAAAATATAACGGTTTGGATATCAGTGATGCTAAAGGTGCAATGAACGTCACGAACGGGCAAATTGTACTTAAGCAAACCGGTTTCAGCCTGATAGGTGCTCCCGTAGATATGGATGCCACTTATGGCAGCATCAACCCGCAAAAAGCATTTTTTGATTACCATATCAACGCCAAAGAGTTTGACATTCAACGTGCTTACCGTGAGATCAAATTGTTTCATGATATGGCAACTTCGGCCGAGCATGTACAAGGTGTTGTATCTTTAGATTATAAGCTGGCAGGTAAGCTTAACAGCGATATGAAACCTGTTTATCCGTCACTAAAAGGCGGCGGTGTACTTTCTGTAAAACAAGTAAAAGTATACGGATTAAAATTATTAAGCGCGGTTGGCAAGCAAACCGGTCATGACAGTGTTGGACATGGTGATGTGAAAAAGGTTGATATCAAAAGTACCATAGCTAATAACATCATGACTATCGAGCGCACCAAAATGCGTATTGCCGGCTTCAGGCCAAGGTTTGAAGGTCAGGTAGGCTTGGATGGTAAACTAAACCTGAAATTCAGGTTAGGGTTGCCTCCTTTCGGCATCTTCGGTATCCCAATGACCATTACCGGCACCCAGGATAAGCCCATCATCCATTTGGGTAAAGGCAAAAAAGAAGATGAACTTAAGGAGACACAAGACGAAGACTAAGACTAAGAGTGTCTGATAGTCTGCCGATTTCATTTGCAAAAGAAATAAAAGCAGGGATTGTGCGATTCCCTCCCCTGGGAAGGGGGTAGGGAAGGGTTTTAGCGAGATGCCTGATCATTGCAATGGCCAATAAGCCCCTGCCTGCCAATACACAATCCCAACGCACCCCTCCCAAGGGAGGGAATAAAAAACTCACGATGCATATTCATGAATATAAAATAGTTAACACGCGATAGTTTGTTAACATTAAGTTCATATTGAAATACTTCTTTTGTTTGTCTTTTTGTGCGCAGGCACCAAGAGACAACTTCTTTGCAATGACAATCCGCTTAGTTTTCAGATATGATTAAACGCTACATCAGGCTTATTCAATTAACCTTTTACCTGTTTATATTAATATCTGGTACAGCGGTACGTGCACAATCTAACAAAACCGACCGGTTTCAGCAGCTGCAATTGCTCTCTCAGCAACATCCCGATTCGGTACTCCTCGTGCTGAAAAAGATCCATGCTGATGCAATTCAGGATAATGATAACCTTGCTGCTGGTTTGAGCCTGCAGCAAATGGGGCAGATCTGTTTTAACCAAGGGCATTATGCCCAGGCCCTTGATTTTTATTTACATGCCAATAAGGTATTTGGGCAGGTTGGCAATAAGGACCTGCTGGCCGAAAATTTGGGTAAAATGGGGATCCTGTATTATTACAACAGGCAATCAGATAAGTCATTCCAGTTATACAAAAGAGCACTGACTTTATATAAGGTAACCAATAATAAAAAAGGCCAGGCCGAGATCTTTGGCGCTATAGGCCACCTGTACGAAAAGCACCATAAATACGACAGTTCGTTTTATTACCAGCGACTGGCCCTAAGTAGCTACAAGCGGATAGGCGACGATTACGGACAGGCAAAAATATACGAGAACCTTGGCAGCATTCATGAGGACCTGGCAAATTACGATTCATCATATTCCTGCTTTAAAAAATCGTTAGAGATCTACAACAAGTACAATAATGAAGTTGCCAGTATTGAGGTGATCAATAATATAGGCGATATTTTGCGGAAAACCGGTAAGTACGAAGAGGGGATCATTCAATCGCGTAAAGCTTATGCATTATCGTTGAAAACAGATAACCTGTACCAGCTGGCAGCCTCCTGCCGTGATCTGGGCAAATCATATCAGCTGCTTAACAAATTGGATAGTGCTTATCATTACCTGGAACTCAGCCGTAGGTATTCGCTTGAGGTTTACTCAAGAGAAAGCATTAAGCAAACCTCATTTTTACAGGTGATATATGATATGGATAAGAAAAGCGATGAAATTACGCGCCTTAACAATATCCGTAAAACCAACCAGATAGTCACTATTGCAGGTGTTACTATATCCCTGCTGCTTATTATCCTGGGATTTGTAACCTTCAGCAGGCAGCGCCTTAAAATACGTGACCAGCGTGCCCTGGCCGAACAGAACCGCTCGATATTTGAAGCCCAACGCGATTTAATGGAATTGGAGTTGAAGAACAAGCAACTGGAAGAAGAAAGCCTTAAACAGCAATTGGACCTTAAGGGGCAGGAGCTGTCATCGCACACCTTAAACCTGATCAAGAATAACCAGTTGTTAGAGGGCATGCGCAATACGTTGCAGGATATGGTGAAAGAGGATAAACGCGATCAGAAGCGGCAGATGCAGCAAATTATTCAGCAAATAAATCAAAGCTTTAACCACGAGCAGCACTGGAGGGAGTTTACCGTTGCATTTGAACAGGTTCACCAAAGCTTTTTCGATAAGCTCAAGCAGCGCACTAATGATCTCACCTCAACAGACCTACGCCTGATTGCCCTCCTTAAGGTTAATATGGATTCTAAGGATATTGCCGGTTTATTAGGGATTTCTATTGATAGCTTGCGGGTTGCACGATATCGTTTAAGGAAAAAACTCAATATTGAACAGGGCGAAAATCTTACCACTTTTATACAGGCGCTGTAGTTTAATTGCCGCTGATTTACTTGTCTTTTTGTGGCTTAACATTAGCTTAATGTAACGGTAATTGAATGATAATGGAGGTTTTTATTTTTTTTATTTTATTGATAATCAGTTTATTATACTTTTATGTTGCCCTGTCGTATACACTGCATGTAACGCTGTTTCCTTTTTGTAACGCTATGTATTAATGCAAGTATGAGTTGTTTAAACACCTTTGCGCCGTCAAAAAGCAAATCACAATTGCATTAATCGTTTCGCAAAATGAAAAAATACTTACAAACATTATTACTCATGCTTTTATGCGTTACAGCCGCTAACGCAACAAAGCTAAAAGGTCATGTTTATGACCGTAAAACGGGTGAGCCTATGGTAGGCGCCACCGTTAGCCTCGACCGAACGAAGATTGCCACCACCACCGGTCTGGATGGTTCGTTTGAGTTAAAAGATGTACCGAAAGGTTCTTTTACCGTTCGGGTATCTTACATCTTGTACACTACCGCAACGCAACAGGTTGAAATTACTAAAGATGATAACCCGCATCTGAAAATTTACCTGGATGAAGCAAACAAGCAATTACAGGAGATCAGCGTTGTATCGCAAAAAAATGGCTCGACCGAAAGGACAGCCCGCCGAATTGAGCAGCAGGCCACACAGGTAATGAACATCGTATCGGGCAGGGCTATCGAGGTATCTCCCGATTTAACGGTAGCTAACGTTATCTCCCGCGTATCAGGTGTATCGGTTGAGCGTAATACCAACGGCGATGGCCAGTATGCCATTTTACGTGGTATGGATAAACGCTATAACTATACCCTGGTAAACGGCATCAAAATCCCAAGTCCTGATAGTAAATACCGTTACGTGCCGCTCGATATCTTCCCTTCAGATCTGCTATCAAGGCTGGAGGTTTATAAAACACTTACCCCAAACCTGGAAGGTGATGCTGTTGGTGGTGTTGTTAACATGGTCATGAAAGATGCTCCTGAGCGTTTTGAAATTAACGCTAACATCGCGGGCGGTTACAGCCAGCTGCTATTGGATCGTAAGTTTATGAGCTATGATTATTCAAGTATTAACCATAAGTCCCCTTATGAAATTAACGGTAAAGCCTATCAGGCAACGCAGGCCGATTTTGGTACCGGAACTTTAAATTATTCGCTTAAACATCCTGCACCAAACCTTGTTGGTAGCTTATCATTAGGTCAGCGCTTTTTTAATAACAAATTGGGCGTGCTGGTAGCCGGTAGTTATCAAAATACCTATCGGGGTAGCAACAGTGTATTCTACAACACTAAAGTAAATCCAACGGCCGAATATGCCGCGGTTACCAGCCGGGATGACAGGGAATATTCCGAACAGCAAAAACGTTACGGTGTATTTTCAAAAGTTGATTACGTGATAGACAGCCGCAATAAGCTGAGTTTGTTTAACACCTATGTTAACTTAACCAGTATCCAGGTCCGCGACGAAAAATCTACCAATTTTTCAACTGATTACGACCCGGATAAAGGAAATGCCCAGTTAGGTTATTCAACCCGCAGCCGTTTTACCGAGCAACAAATTTACAGCGGAACGCTGCGTGGTGATCATAAGTTATTTAACGATAAACTTAAAGTACAATGGTCGGCAGTTTATTCTTCAGCCGAAAACGAAGTGCCTAACAATACCACCATCAGCCTAAACGGTGTAAGCGAAAACTTTGTCGACAGGCGCACTTATCTCACTAACGGCACATCGCTTACCCACCGCTGGGAACGCAATACAGACGAAGATAAAGCAGGTTATTTAGACCTCACCTATACCGCACCAATTGGCGGTGTTAATGTCGATTTCTCTGCCGGTGGTTTATACCGCGATAAAGAGCGCAGCAGCTTCTATAACAATTATAACCTTGCTGCCGCCAATCCAGGCGCATTGTATGGTACCGATTTTACGAATTACACCCAACTGAATTTTAACGTTACAAATCAGGCGGGTGCAGTTGCCAATTCATTAACTAATGATGCATCTGAAAAGATAGGTGCCGGCTATGGTATGTTTAAATTTACTACAAAAACTATTCAGGTAGTTGGTGGTGCACGCGTTGAGCATACTAATCAGGGTTATCACATGCTTTTCCCTCAGGGTGAATCACGCCCTACGGGTAATCAAACATACACTGATGTATTGCCAAGTCTAACGCTCAAATACTTTTTAACCGATAAACAGCAACTGCATGCCTCTTATTTCAAATCGATTAACAGACCTGGTTTTTACGAGATTATACCAGGAACCAGGCCGGGTGAGGACTATGACGAACGTGGCAATGCCGATCTGAAACATGCTATTGCAGATAATTACGATTTAAGATATGAACTTTTCCCTGACGCAAGCATGCAGTTTTTAGCCGGGGCGTTTTACAAACAGATTAAGAACCCGATAGAGTATAGTTTCCAGGCGGATGCTACACGCGGCCAGGATACTTATTATGTTCCGGGCAATTTCGGTACAGCTAAAAACTATGGATTAGAGCTTGATTTGGTTAAGTTTTTTAACAAGTTTGGCGTAAAAGCTAATTATACTTATACCCATTCACGCATCACTACCATCAAAGATACTTATATCGCCGATGCAAATGGTGATACCCACTTGACTACGGTGAATCAAACCAGGCCTTTATATGGTCAGTCTGAGCATATCGCCAACCTGTCATTATTATATAAGGACACTAAGAAGGGCTGGGATGCACAAATTGCCGGAGCCTATACCGGTCCGCGCATCAACACTGTATCGCAGTTTGTGAATAATGACCTTTGGCAGCGTGGCTTTATCCAGATGGATGCATCAGCCGAAAAACGTTTTAAAAATAACCTGAGCGTATTTATCAAAGCGGGCAACCTGCTTAATACCCCAGCTAAGTTGTTCCTGAAAGGTACCAACCCTGAAAATGCTACGCTGAAAGATGATAACATCGTAGCAAACGGACAAACCTTAATCCGCAGTGACTACTATAAGCAAACTTACCTGATAGGTGTTCGATACAAACTTTAAAATAATTTATCAACCATAAATAAAATGCATTATAATGAAACTAAAACAAATATTCGCGGCAGTGCTGCTATCGGCCATAGCCTTTAGCAGTTGCAGGAAAGCCAACCTTGATGTTGACACCAGCTCAAACGATGGATCGGCAAGCGGTGAAGTATCAGGCGTTTGGGCTAAAGGCAGCATGCAGATCATTAAGGGTGATATTATTATTCCCGAAGGTAAATCACTTACTATTGAAGAGGGTGTAACCGTATTGATGGATACCATAGCTAAACCTGAATTTATAGTAAAAGGGAATCTGTACTCATTAGGTACCGCCGAAAACCCGGTTAGGATAACCGTAAACCCGGCATATCGTACCGACGCCAAAAAATTCGGAAAAATGTGGGGTGGGATCCTTGCAGCTAAAACCTGCGCCGAGCTGGTACTTGACCATACTATTTTGGAGTATGGCGGTAATACCACTTCTGATGCTTCAACGTCGGTAAAACAAGGCCTTTACAAAGCAGTAGCCGGCGAAAATGTACCCGCGTTGTGGTTTTCGAACGTTAACGGCAAACTGATTGTTGTAAACTCAACTATCCGCAACTTTCAGGAAGATTGTACTTATATAGAGGGTGGCAAGATCATTTTTGCCAACAATACTTTTTATACCACAGGGGTAACAGGCGGTGAGGCCATGAACTTTAAATCGGGCTGTTTGGCTGACGTTGGCTTTAACTTGGTTTACAGCGCCAACACCAATGCATTGAAGTTATCGAACTCGGGCGACCGTACGCCGCAGGCTTACATCATCTGTTATAATAACACCATGGTAAATACCGGCTGGCGCAGGCCATCGGCAAAGGGCGGTTCTATCTGGCTGGAAAACAACGTACATGCCGATATTTACAACAACCTGTTTGCAAACACCCGTTTTGGTATCAAACGCGACACCAAATCAACTGAAGATAAACGTACCGTGATCAGCAATAACCTTTACTACGGCTACGATCAAACTACGGTAAACCAGTTTCAGCCATCAAAAGATATTATTGGTGGTGTTAATGAGGTCAGAGGCACAAAAGCAGGCGATAACGATCCTAAATTTGTGAATTATCCTGAATCTACCCCGGTACTGAACGCAGTTTATGATGTAAACTGGGATTTTCATTTGCAAAGCGGTTCTCCTGCTTTAAATCATGGTATAACCAACTTCACCCGTCACCATGCTGCGGGTATCACCGTAAACGGGATAAATTACGTATCTCCTGCCCCGGCTAATTACATCGGCGCTTTCGGAACAAAATAAATTAACTCATGGCAATGATCCTGCACTCTTTCCTTGCAGGATCATTTTTTTAATAATGATCGATGAATAAATTAAGCAAATTAACATATATATTATTTGCTGTAGCCATAGGTAATACGGCTTGCGGCCAAAGCCAGATACGCAACAGTAAAGGGCTTACCATCCCGGGCAGCACAGCACCCGAAATAAAACCGGTAGTTATTACCGAACCGGTATTATATGATACTGATGATCCGGCCATATGGATCAACCCGGCTGATCCTGCTCAAAGCCTGATCATAGGGACAGATAAAAACAGCGAAGGCGCCCTTTACGTGTTCGACCTACAGGGTAAAATTATTAAGGATAAGGTGGTTCGTGGCTTGAAGCGGCCGAACAACGTTGACCTGGCCTATGGGTTGATGCTTGGGGGCAAGCCCACTGATATTGTTATTACCACCGAGCGCATGACCCATAAACTGCGGATCTATTCATTGCCTGACATGAAACCCGTAGATAATGGCGGTATCGATGCCTTTGTAGGCGAAACCGGCTTTGAATACCGCGATTTAATGGGTATCTCTATCTACACTGCAAAAGATGGGAAAATGTATGCCATCGCAGGCCGCAAAAATGGTCCGCAAACAGGCGGATATATCTGGCAGTATTTGCTTGAAGATGATGGTACGGGCAATGTTAAAGCTACATTGGTACGTAAGTTTGGCAAATACAGCGGCAAAAAAGAAATTGAATCAATAGCTGTTGATAATGAGCTGGGGTACATCTACTATTCAGACGAACAGGTAGGGGTACGCCAGTATTATGCCGACCCTGAAAAAGGCGACCAGGAGCTGGCTATATTCGGTACCACAGGCTTTAATGCCGACCACGAAGGGATCTCGATTTATAAGCTTACGGATACAACCGGATATATCCTTGTATCTGACCAGGGTGCCAACCGTTTCCAGATCTTCAGCAGGGAAGGCACCAAAGCAAATCCTTTTGAACACAAGTTGCTGAAAATAGCCAACGTAGCCGCAAGACAAAGTGACGGCAGTGGCGTAACTGCTACTCCTTTAAATGATACCTTTAAGCATGGCATTTTTGTGGTAATGAGTACCGATAAAACTTTTCACTATTACCGCTGGGAAGATATAGCAGGCAAAGAACTTAAGGTAAAATAGAAGTTATAAGCTATTCGTGTAAATGATAATTCCGGGCAGGTCATCTGTCCCGGAATTGCTGTTATCATAATGTTGCATTAATAATATCTAAAAACTCCAGCTGAAAACTTTCACCTTTATCCTCGTTATACCATTTCTGCAATGCTATCTTTTTTTCGCCCATTTCAATATGGTCTTTAACCATTTGAAGGTATAATCGCTGGCACTCAGCCGGCCGGGGGCCCCAGGTACCGAGGTCTTGATGGTGTTCATCTGCAATAATAATCTTGGGGATTGACCGGGTGCCATTGGTAAGGTAGCTTTCAATCAAAAACGGTGGCGAGTCCCTTAGCTGGTAATCAACTTTAATAAGCGGATTCAATTCCGAAAGGCGATGCAGGAATGGTATGGTATGCGAAGCATCGCCGCACCAGGCCTCGGTAATAACCGTCCATAATTGTGGTTTACTGATCTTTTCGATGGCATTTGTCAGATCCGGGTTCAGTACGCCAACCTTTAGCCAGCGCTGCTGGCGCGACCAATTGAGCTTTGTATAATTTAAATAATCCGGGTTGTCGTACGGAGCCGGCGGATTAGGGCTGTTCAAAATATCGAAAAATAGCTGCTGATAGGCTGTGAAATCCATAATAATTGCATTTGGCGCCATTAATGGCAATTCCTTTTACGATATGAAATTAAATAATGTGCGTGTGAATTTTGTTGATGTAGGTTAATTTCGATAACCTTTACCGGGCTATGATTAATATACTATGTATTTTTGATTATCAAAGCGGGGTACATGAAAATTAAAATAAACAAACTGCTATCAATAGCAATTAGCCTGGTATGCACCGGGGCTTTATCGTCCTACAAATATTCGCCGGCCAAAAACGTTCCGCTTAAGTTTAAGCAGATCATGGGCGCCGATATTTCATTTATCCCTCAGTTGGAAGCTGAGGGGCATAAGTTTTATGATAACGGCGTAAACAAGGACCCTTTCACCATTTTGAAAGATCATGGCTTTAACTATGTACGGCTTCGTATATTCAATAATCCTAAGGCCGATAGCGGGTACTCGGCAAAAGGCTATTGTGGTTTGGAAGATACCAAAAAGATGGCCCTGCGTATTAAAGAAGCCGGAATGGGCTTTTTACTTGATTTTCATTACAGTGATAACTGGGCTGATCCCGGTAAGCAATACAAACCCGCCGTCTGGAAAAGGCTCAACAACCAGCAACTGCAGGATTCTATAAAGGCATTTACCCGGCTTACCTTGCTGGCCCTAAAAAAGCAGGGCACGCTGCCCGATATGGTGCAGGTAGGTAACGAAATTAACCACGGCATTTTATGGCCCAACGGCCGTGTCAAAAACCTGGATACCCTGGCTGGATTTTTAAAGGCTGGCATTAACTGTGTCAAAAGCGTGAGCAGCAATATCAGGGTAATGCTGCATATTGCCTGCGGCGGACAAAATGCAGAATCAAGATACTTTGTAGATAACATGCTCAAACGCGGCGTTAATTTCGATATCATTGGCCAATCATATTATCCCGAGTGGCATGGCACACCGGATAGTTTACGCAACAACCTTACCGACCTCACCGCCCGTTATAAACAGGATGTGATAGTGGTGGAATATTCGCAGCGCAAACGCGAGGTAAATGATATAGCTTTTTCATTACCTGGTAATAAAGTTAAAGGCACTTTTATTTGGGAGCCCTTTAGCTGGGGCGAAACCTTTGTTGATAAACAGGGGAATACTAATGCGCATATGGCTACTTATGACAGCATTAGTAAACAATATCATATTCGGCTGCCCCTTGAATAGGAGGATCATGATACGCTTTGGCTTTATCATAGGATAAATAAGGGCAATTCCAATTTGCAGAGTCACTATATATAGCTTCTTAAAGCGATTTTTCTAAAAATGCTTTGCATGTAGAATAATTGTTATATTGACATCAAATTTGCGATGCCTATTTATCGCAGCCACAATAAACCACAATGAAGATATTCCGGTTCCCCCTCCCGCTTAAAACACGAAAAGAACGATCGTTTTTGATATTCCCTGCTGTATGTACGCTGATGTTATTTGCAGGATGTAGCCATGGGCCTTCCGAAAATTCCGGTCAGCCTTTATTTAAACTGTTGCAGCCGGAACAAACCCATGTTGATTTTGCCAATACCTTAACCGAAGGATTAAACACCAACGTGCTGATGTACGAGTATTTTTATAATGGTGGTGGCGTGGCAGTTGGAGACTTAAACGGCGATGGCCTGCAGGACCTTTATTTTACCGGCAATATGACCGATAATAAATTGTACCTGAACCAGGGCAATATGCAATTTAAGGATATTACCGCAGATGCCGGAGTAGCAGGCAGGCCCGGTCCCTGGAAAACGGGGGTTACCATGGCCGATGTTAACGGTGACGGTAAGCTGGATATATACATATGTTATTCGGGTAAAGTACGGGCCGGGAAGCGGGTTAACCAACTGTTTATAAACCAGGGGAACAATGCCGCAGGAGTTCCCATGTTTAAAGACCAGACCGCTGATTTTGGCCTTGATTTCCCATCATTCAGTACACAGGCATACTTTTTTGATTATGACCGGGACGGTGATCTCGACCTGTTGTTAATTAACCACAACCCAGGCCGGATCAGTATTATGGATGATGCTTTTGTTAAGGAGATGTCGGCCAAAAGAGATAACGAATCGGGGATCAGGCTGCTGCGGAATGACAATAATCATTTTACTGACGTTACCGTCGGTGCAGGCATTATCAATACACCGCTATCATACGGCCTTGCAGCAGGTATCGCGGATATTAACGGCGATGGATGGCCGGATATCTATGTATCCAATGATTATAGTATTCCCGACAGGTTGTACATTAATAATGGCAAGGGCAGTTTTGCCGATGAGCTCCAGAAACAAATAGGCCATAGCTCGTTTTACTCTATGGGGAATGATGTAGCCGATATTAATAATGACGGCAAACCCGATATCTACACCCTGGATATGCTTCCCGAAGATAACAAACGGCAGAAACTGCTGTTCGGTATTGATAATTACGAAGCTTTTGACCTGAACCTGAGGGTAGGCTTTTATTACCAGTACATGCGTAATATGCTGCAGATCAATAACGGCAATAACTCGTTTAGCGAGATAGGACAGCTGGCAGGCATCTCTAACACAGATTGGAGCTGGTCGCCCCTTTTTGCCGATTATGACAATGATGGCTGGAAAGACCTGTTTGTAAGTAACGGATATACCCGCGACTATACCAACATGGACTTTTTAAAGTTTATGGGTGATAACCTTAAAGACCGGCGTGTAATGCGGCAGGACCTCCTGGATATTGTAAGCCAGATGCCATCATCGCAAATGAAAAGTTACCTGTTTAAAAATAATGGTAATACCACATTTACCAATACAAGCGAGCGATGGGGCATAACGATGCCATCAAACAGTAACGGCGCCGCTTATGCCGATCTGGATAATGACGGTGACCTTGACCTGGTGGTAAACAATATCAATCAGCCGGCTTTTGTTTATGAAAACCAGGCCGCTAAACAGAATGATAATCATTATTTATCGATAAAATTAAATGGCAACGGGGCCAATACCCAGGGTATTGGGGCTAAGGTGAGCATCTATTCGGGCAATAAAACGCAATACCTGGAGCAAATGCCAAACCGGGGTTATCAGTCAACCGTGTCAACAGTACTGCACTTTGGATTGGGAAAAGATAAGCAGGTTGATTCGTTAAGGATCACCTGGCAAAGTGGTAAATCACAAGTGCTTCAAAAAGTAAAAGCCGATAAACAACTTGTTTTAAACGAAAAGGACGCCACGGCTGCAAGTCCTGCACAAAAACAGATCAACCCAATATTTAAAGAGGTGCCTGCCCCTATCGCAGGCAGCGAAAGCGATAATACCACCAATGATTTTAAAAGGCAGCCGTTAATGGTTAACTCCATATCGTTTTCGGGTTCCATCCTTACCAAAGGCGATGCAAATGGCGATGGACTTGAGGATATTTACACCGGCGCGCATGACGGCAAAGCCGGTGTTTTATACCTGCAGCAAAAGGATGGGAAATTTATCAGCAAAGCTGTACCCGCCTTTGAAGCCGATAAAAACAGTACCGACGCCGCAGCTTTATTTTTTGATGCCAATGGCGATGGTAAGCCCGACCTGTATGCAGTGTCTGGTGGCTATGCCGATTATAAACCGGATGATGTCTTATTGCAGGACAGGCTTTATCTCAATGATGGCAAAGGAAATTTTAACAAGACAAACAACGCTTTGCCCAAAATGATCAGCAGTAAAAGCTGTGTTAAAGCAGCCGATATCAATGGCGATGGTTTTCCCGATTTATTTGTCGGCGGCAGGGTAATACCCGGGCAGTATCCCGAAGCGCCCGAAAGCTATATTTTGATCAATGATGGCAAGGGGCATTTTACCAACGAAACCGCAAAATATAACCCGGCATTGAAAAATATAGGCATGGTGACCGATGCTGCCTGGGTTGATATGAACGGTGATAAAAAGCCCGACCTGGTGCTTGCCGGCGAATGGATGCCGATCACGGTTTTTGAAAACAGTGGCGCCAAACTCGCCGATGCCACAACAAAATATTTTGATAAAAAATATGCCGGCTGGTGGAACTGTTTACAGGTAAGCGACATCAACCATGACGGCCATCCGGATATTATAGCCGGAAACATTGGTTTAAATACGCAATGTAAAGCAAGCGATGCCGAGCCTGCGGAGATGTTTTATAAAGATTTTGATGATAACGGCTCCGTTGACCCGATGCTTTGTTTTTACATTCAGCATAAAAGTTACCCCTTTGTAAGCCGCGATGAATTGCTTGACCAGATGAGTGTAATGCGCGGCCGGTTCCCCGATTATAAAAGCTATGCCGATGCTACAATGGACAAGATTTTTACTGCCGAAGAAATGAAAGACGTAAAAAAACTGACAGCCAATGAACTGGCTACAGCATGTTTTGTCAGTAATGCACAAGGAAAATTAAAGCAGGCGGTATTACCCTTACAGGCCCAGTATTCGCCGGTTTTTACCATTACTTCCTTTGATTACGATCATGATGGCAAGGAGGATCTTTTGCTTTGCGGCAACATCAACAAGGCCCGCATCCGTTTTGGTAAATATGACGCTAATTACGGCGTATTGCTTAAGGGTGATGGCAGGGGCAACTATCAATATATAAACCAGCAGCAATCGGGCTTCAGCATCCGGGGCGATGTCAGGAGCGTACTTCCATTAAATAACGTTTTACTATTTGCCCTCGATAAGGGCAAACTAAAGGCATACAAGCAATAATACAAAGGCAATGAAAAAACTGTTAATGCTAATACCTGCCTGCGGCTTATTTGCGATGATAAGCTGCAGCCCGAAAAAGCAACCCGAACTAACCAACCAGGACGTGAGCAAAGTTGTTGGCCATATGACCAGCGTAATGATCCATGATGTTACTAACCCGCCATTGGCCGCCCGTTTTTTTGCTTATACCTGCCTTGCCGGGTATGAGGTAGTTGCCGAAAACGACAAACAGATCCATAGTATGCGCGGTGTATTGAATCAATATCCGGATATCAAACACCCCAAACAAAATACCGGTTATAATTATCAGCTAAGCGCAGTACTGGCCATGTTTGAAACATCTGCCAGGCTGTTGCCATCGGGTACCTTAATGCTGGGCTACGAGTCTTCCTTTATTGATTCGTGCAAAAACATCGGCTTCAGCAGTGAGGTGATCGACAGTTCAAAAAGCTATGCCAAAACAATCAGTAAACAGATCCTGGCTTATGCCAGGGCCGATGGTTACCGGAAAATAAGTAACTATCCACGCTATAAGCTTAAGCAAACACCCGGTAGCTGGGACCTGACCCCGCCTGCTTACATGTTGCCGGTTGAGCCTTATTTTAACACTATCCGGCCTATGACGCTTGATTCGGCCGCACAATTTGTTCCTGATGCGCCTATCCCATTTTCAACGGATAAAAACTCAACTTTTTATAAATACCTCCAAATGAGCTATGCCAAAAGTGGCAATGCTTTAAAACAGGAAGAAAAGGATATTGCCAATTTTTGGGATTGTAACCCTTTTGCTGTTCAAAATGACGGGCACATGCTCATCGGCTTAAAAAAGATCTCGCCGGGTGCACACTGGATGGGGATAACGGCTATCGCCTGTAAGCAGGCCAAAACCGGTTTCTCTAAAACGGTGCAGATCAATACCGCTGTAACCATAGGCCTGCTGGATGGTTTCATTTGCTGCTGGGAAGATAAATACCGCACCAACCGCATCAGGCCCGAAACGGCCATCCGCAGGTATATAGACCCGCATTGGAAACCCCTGCTGCAAACCCCGCCGTTTCCGGAATATATCAGCGGACATTCGGTAGTTTCAACGACTGCAGCAGTTATTCTTACGCATTATTTCGGCGATAACTTTAAATATACCGATGATGTGGAAGTAAATTATGGTATCCCGCCAAGGCATTTCAGTTCGTTTACCCAGGCTGCTAAAGAAGCCGCTATTTCAAGATTTTGGGGCGGCATTCATTTTATGGATGCTATTGATAATGGTATCGTTCAGGGAAATAAAGTTGGCAACCTGGTTGTTGCTAAAATGAGCGGGCAACGGAAGTCATAATGTTCTTAGAAGCTGTTCAAAACGAATAAATAAATGTTTTTTGTAGAGACGCATCACATGCGTCTCCAGTAGGGCAAGCCGCGTTCAATAGGCGATCATGCGTAAATTGCATGTCTGAGATGCATGTGATGCGTCTCTACGTTTGAAAATTATCGATTTTAACCTCTCTTTACTGATACCCCGCAGCCTGCAAACTAAATAATTCGGCGTAACGGCCATTGTTTGCCATGAGTTCCTGATGTGTACCGGTTTCAAGGATCTTGCCTTTTTCTAACACGATGATCCTGTCAGCAAGCCTTGCTGTTGAAAACCGGTGTGAAATAAGCACAGCCGATTTACCCTGGGTTAATGATGAAAAGCGCTGAAATACCTCATATTCCGCCCGGGCATCGAGCGCTGCAGTTGGCTCGTCAAGGATGAGTACCTGCGCATCTTTCATATAAGCTCTGGCCAACGCTACTTTTTGCCACTCTCCGCCAGATAGTTCAACCCCTTCGTTAAACCGCCTGCCCAGCCATTGCTCGTATCCCAGCGGAAGTTTGGCTGCAAGCGCGTCTGCAAGGCTTTCCTGGGCAGCTTTACGGATTAGTTCGGTATTGTCCTGCTCATCAATGTTTCCTACCGCAATATTCTGCGAAAAGCTCATCTGGTAACGAATATAATCCTGGAAAATAATGCCCAGGTTTAACCGGAGGTCCGTGAGGGCATAATCCCTCAAATCTGCACCATCCAGCAGGATGCGCCCTTCTGTTGGGTCATATAAGCGGGCCAGTAGCTTTACAAGCGTAGTTTTGCCGGCACCGTTTTCGCCAACAAGGGCAATTTTTTCGCCGGGGTGCAGGGTGAAGTTCAGGTGCCTGTTGGCCCATGATTCGGCATTGTTATATTTAAATCCAACATCCTCAAAAGTAAACCCCTGCTTTATTGGATTTGGAAATGGCAAAGGAGAATCGGCAACTTTGATCTTTGGTTTGATCTCAAAAAACTCATGAAAGTCGTTGAGGTAGATAGCCCCCTGTGAAACTGATGTAAACCGGTTCAGCGAATTTTCCATCAGGCTGCTCAACTGCCTGAATGAACCGGCCAGGAAGGTAAGCGTACCTACAGAAGACTTGCCCGTAACAGTTTGATAAATAATAAAACCATATGCGGCATAGTAACCAACACTGCCTAAAACAGAAAAGAAGGTACCCCAGGCCGAACGCCTCACAGCCAATTTGCTGTTATCGGCATAAAATTTATCTGATAACGTTTTGAAGCGGTTAATAATAAAATCAGACAGGCCAAAGATCTTGACTTCCTTAGCTGTTTCGTCGCTTGCACCAAGGTAGCGTACATAATCCAGCTCTCTTCGTTCGGGTGTCTGGCTCCTGGTGAGTGCGTAATTCTGGCTGTTGAAATAGCTTTCGCCCAGAAACGAAGGGATGATTGAAATGAGTAGTAACAGGATCAGCCAGGAATTTAAAGTCAGTAAACCGGTAAGCAGGAAAGCCATGGATATAAAATCCTGGATCTGGCTCATCACCTGTGATAAAAGCACAGTACGCCCAACGGTTTGCTGCCGGGCACGCTCCAGTTTATCATAAAAAACAGAATCTTCAAATTGCTCCAGGTCCAGTGTGGCCGCATGGCGCATGATACGCATGGAGGTATAGTTGGCAAAAAGATCACCCAACAGGTTGTCCATCAGGCTGATCATCCGGTTTAGGCCGTCGGTTGCCACAGCAAGCAAAAACTCGATAATAACCAGTTTCCATAATTCATGCTGGCTTCCGCCGTGGTGGTTGAGTAATACTACCTGGTCTATGATCAGCTTACCTACGTACAACAAGGCAACCGGCATGGCCGAACGTATAATACGTAACAAAAAGCTTGCTGTTGTTTTACCAGGACTGCTTTGCCATACCAGCCTGAAAAACCCAGGGAGATTGCTTAATGCCGACAAGCGCTCTCTGAATGAGATCTTTTGTTCTGGTTTGATATTTCTTGTTTTAGCCATCTTCCGGTTTTGATAAATGCGATTTTAAACAAAAAAATGTTCATTGCTACTGCGTTGCAGGACTATGAACACATTTATGATCGTTTACTGACTAATCAGGAATTAAAATGAAAAAGATTTGTGCAATCGATTGCACAAATCTTTTTTTATTTGTTACTTAGTCAAATAAACCATCAATAAATATTTCGGAGTTATGAGGTCGGTGAAGCTATTACTTGTCGCGCTGCTCGCTTGTTTGATATTACCGTGTTATGGAATAGTGCGCGTGCCGCAATTGGTTGCGGATGGCATGGTATTACAGCGCGATGCCAAAGTAAAGATCTGGGGATGGGCCGATGCAGGCGAAAAGATCGCCGTTAATTTTCAGCATAAAACATACCGTACAGTTACCGGCGAAAGCGGTTCCTGGAAAATTGCCCTTCAGCCAATGAAGGCCGGGGGGCCGTATACTATGGAAATCACTGGTAATAATCGTACTACTATCCGGGACATTTTAATTGGCGATGTATGGTTTTGTTCGGGGCAATCGAATATGGTTTTGCCTATGGAGCGGGTTAAGGAAAAATATCCTGATGAAATAGCAAAAGCCAATTATCCGCAGATCAGGAATTTTTTCGTTAAAACGGAGTCTGACGTAACCAGGCAACATTCGGATCTGTTACCTGGTAAATGGGTTAAGGCCGATTCTGTAACCGTTTTAGGTTTTGGTGCCGCATCATGGTTTTTTGCTAAACAGCTATATCAAAAATATCATGTGGCCATCGGTATCATTAACTCAAGCGTCGGCGGCACACCTATTGAGGCATGGATCAGCGGCGATGGCCTGAAAGATATTAAATCCTATCACGACCGGGTTGCCCAGTTCAGCAATACGGCATTTATGGATAGTGTATTGAAAAAGCACCCGGAACCAGTGGAACCGCTTGACTCAGATAAAGGCTTAAATGAGCCTAAACCATGGTATGATACCACCTATCAGCCGCATAACTGGCACCGTTTCTGGCTGCCGGGCTACTGGGCCGATCAGGGAGTAAAAGGCCTGAATGGCGTGGTATGGTTCAGGAAAGAAATCACACTGCCCGCATCGGCACAGAGTAAAGCGTCCAAACTGTATTTAGGGAGGATAATAGATGCCGATCAAACCTATGTTAACGGCAAACAGGTGGGGAACATTACCTATCAGTATCCGCCAAGGCGTTACTCGGTACCTGCCGGTTTATTAAAGCCGGGTAAAAATATTATTGTGGTTCGCGTTACCAATACATCGGGCAAAGGCGGTTTTGTGCCCGATAAACGTTACTATTTGGCAATAGCCGGTGATACCATCGACCTTCGCGGCGACTGGCAGTACAAAGTGGGGCAGGTGTTTGAACCCGTTGGGATAAAACCGGAATTTTCGGCCCAGAATGAACCTACCGGGCTTTACAACACCATGGTAGCGCCTGTTATCAATTATACCATTAAAGGCATGGTTTGGTACCAGGGAGAAAGCAATTCCAGCCGCGCATCCGAATATGGAACCTTGTTAAAGGCTCTTATTGCCGACTGGCGGAATCGCTGGCAACAAGGTAATCTTCCCTTTATTTACGCCCAGCTTCCAAACTTTAACGAGGTGCAATATTCGCCAACAGAAAGCGACTGGGCGCAATTACGCGCCGGTCAGCTTGAGGCCCTTGAAGTGCCCAATACTGGGATGGCGGTAACCATTGAGGCCGGCGAATGGAATGATATCCATCCTCTTAATAAAAAAACAGTGGGTGAGCGGCTTGCCCGCGCTGCCGAAAATGTTGCTTATGGCGATGTGAATGTAGTACCATCCGGCCCGATTTACCAATCGGCTAAAATTGAGGGGAATAAGATTGAGATTGCTTTTAAAAATACAGGTGCGGGGCTTGTCGCTATTGATGGCGAGGAACTGTCACAATTTGCCATCGCCGGGGCTGATAAAAAGTTTGTTTGGGCAAAGGCAATTATTAATGGAGGTAAGGTGTTGGTTTGGAGCGATAAAATCCCTGCACCGCTTTACGTAAGGTATGCCTGGGCCGATAACCCGGATGGCGCGAACCTTTATAATAAAGAAGGCTTGCCGGCATCACCTTTCCAAACCGGTAAACTGCAATAACCATAAACTAATTTGAAACCAGGGCGATGAAAAGTACTGCCTTCTTTTTCTTACTCACATGGGCCATTGCGGCGAAAGCGCAAACCCCGGCCCTGGTAAATTTCACTGCTGATCAGGACCATCAGTATATGATGAAGCAGTTAGGAATTAAAACCTTGCGTAATGGACCCAGCGGCGATGAATCGGCCCCTAATCATGCTAATTATGATGAAGCGCTGGCTAACCCCTACCCTGATTTGCCTGACGCCCTTACGCTAAAGAATGGTAAAAAGGTAACTACAGCTGAAATGTGGTGGAAACAGCGCCGCCCCGAAATTGTGGAGGATATGGAGCGTGAGGTTTATGGCCGCATCCCTGCTAATGTACCCAAGGTAACCTGGACGGTTAAAGTAACCGATAAAGAGCGGGTTGGCTTTTATCCGGTGATTGCCAAACAGCTTATCGGCCATGTTGATAATACGGCTTATCCGCTTATCAACGTCAATATCGAAATGACCTTAGTGCTCCCCGCAAATGCCAAAGGACCGGTACCTGTACTGATGATGTTTGGTCGGAGCGCGCTACCGGCGCCGGCGCAGCCCCCGGCTGCTGATGTGGAAAAAATCAACGCTGCATTGAAAGAACTTCTTTTAAAAGAACATCCCGAGTTTAAAACTACTTTTGAGCAATATCCCGCTTATAATCCCATTGCCGAACAGTCTCCTTTTGGTCCGGGCGGTTTTACAGTGAGTAAGGGTGATCCACCAACCGCGGCGCAGCTGATTGCCAATGGATGGGGTTATGTACTGATTGATCCGTCGTCTATCCAGGCGGATAACGGGGAAGGTTTGACTAAAGGGATCATCGGTTTAGTGAACAAAGGCCGGCCCCGTAAGCCGGAGGATTGGGGAGCTTTACGTGCCTGGTCGTGGGGAGCGGCACGCGCATTGGATTACCTGGAAACAGAACCTGCGGTTGACGCCAAACATGTAGGTATTGAAGGTGTTTCCCGCTATGGAAAGGCAGCGCTGGTAACACTTGCTTTTGAACAAAGGTTTGCCATGGGGTTGATAGGTTCGTCGGGTGAGGGAGGGGCCAAGTTGCATCGCCGGAACTTTGGGGAAGCGGTTGAAAGCCTCACCGGTGGCGAATATTATTGGATGGCCGGTAACTTTATGAAATATGGCGCATCGGATGCTGTATTCGGTGCTAAAACCGCGAAAGACCTTCCAGTAGATGCACATGAGCTGATTGCCTTGTGTGCCCCGCGGTATACTTTTATAAGCTATGGTATCCCCGGGCAAGGCGACGCCAAATGGCTCGATCAGCAGGGGAGCTACATGGCAACTGTGGCTGCGGGTTCTGTATTTAAACTGATTGGTGCAAATGACCTGGGCGTTTCAAACGATTACAAAACTGAAAAACTGCCGCCGGTTAATACAGGCTTGCTTAACGGCGAGCTCGCCTGGCGTCAGCATGATGGTGGGCATACCGATGCCCCAAACGTAAAATATTTTATTGCCTGGGCCAATAAGTTAATGCATTATGGTAAAGAAGGAAGCGGGAAATGACGTCTCCTTCACGTCATGCCGAATTTATTAAAACCCAATCGAATTACCCCCATCAACCTGTAAAACAACCCCGGTTACGTATTTGGCAGCATCTGTCGCCAAATAATAAACGGCTTCGGCCACATCGGCAGGTTCACCTAATTTGCCCATTGGGGTACGGCCCATCACTTTTTGCTTGCGGGCAGGATCATTATCCAGCGCCTTTGCCGACATATCTGTAGCTATAAAGCCCGGAGCAACGCAGTTAACCCTGATGCCTTGCGGCGAAAGTTCGGTAGCCATGGCTTTTGTCATGCCTTCGATGGCGGTTTTAGATGCGGTATAGGCAATAACATACGGTATGCCGTATTGTGCAGCCATCGAACTGATGTTAATTATGCTCCCACTGCCAGCTTTCAACATGATTTTTACTACCTCGCGGCTTATCGCAAATACCGAAGTAAGATTGGTTTGGATCACTCTGGCGAACTCTTCATCGGTTACCTCGGCGAAAGCTTTTTTATGGTTAATGCCGGCATTATTAACTAAAATATCGGGTGCGCCAAATTCAGCTTCAATTTCTGCTATCAGTTGCGGTATACCGGTGGTATCACTCAGATCATATTGCCTGTAACTGCAAAGATCGCCAAGCTGTGTTACTGCCGTAATGAGTTTTGCCTCGTCGCGGCCTATGATAATAGTTTTGATGCCTTGCTCAGTGAATTTTTTGGTGGTAGCAAGGCCAAGGCCCGAGGCACCGCCGGTTACGATAGCAAGTTTGGTCTTTGAGTTCATGGATTTTTTAAGTTATTTTCTTCTGGAGGATTCACGTACTATCAATTCCGATCTGAGGATGAGGCTATGCGTTTGTTGCAGATCCTGCCTGTTTGCCAAATGATTGATAAGCATATTGGCGGCAACCTCACCCATTTCATAGCCTTTATAATTTACTGTAGTGAGATTGGGCTCAATCACACAGGCTGCCGGGTCATTATTGAAGCCCGCAACTGCTATCTGTTCAGGAATTTTGATGCCTGCCTTTTTCAGTACCTGGATACAGCTAACGGCACTGACATCATTAACTGTAAATATGCCATCAGGCCGGGGATCCATTTGTAAAATGGTTTCTGCCGCTACCGCAGCTTCTTTAGCGCTCAGGTCGTTGATGATCACCAATTGCCCATCAAAATCAATTTGGTGTTCTTCAAGAGCTTTTTTATACCCGCGCAGGCGTTCGGCGTAAACATTGCGCAATTGATTTCCGGTAATATGTACTATCCGTTTGCAGCCCTGTTCAAGCAGGTGCTTAGTTACCTCATAAGCGGCTTTGAAGTTATCGATATAGATTTGCGGATACTGCTCGTGCTCAAAAACCCTGTCGAAGAAAAGCACCGGGATATTGCGTTTGATAAAAGGTTCAAAATGCTCAATGCCGGTGGTATCATAAGCTAATGAAACCAACAGGCCGTCAACCCGGTTATTCAGCATGGCCCTGGCGTTGCTGATCTCTTTCTTCATCGTTTCTAACGACTGGCTGATGATGAGGTTGTAGTTATTGTCGTTCACCACTTTTTCGATACCTGCAATCACATCCGACATGAAGCTGCTGTTGAGCCGCGGCACAATAACGCCGATGATGTTGCTGTTTTTACGGCGTAAATTGCTGGCGAAGGAATTGGAGCGGTAACCCATTTCTTCGGCTGCTTTGATAATCTTCTTTTTGGTATTTTTATTAACCCGCGGGTGATCTTTGAGCGCACGGCTAACCGTAGCTGCCGAAACCTTTAATTTTTCGGCAATGTCATATATGGTTATCTCTTTTCCGCTGTCCGGCATATAGTTAATCTAAAATACATAAACGATGTTGCATGTTCGGTAATAACCGCAGCCAGATTGTTCAGGGATAAAAGTATAAAATTATTACAGATTATTTAAAATTTATGCAATCGATTGCATAAATTTATCGCGTTGATAGCAATTCGTTTTTAAATAATATGGTACCAGATTTAAAACAAACTTTCAGGTGGTTTGGCCCCGGCGACCCGGTAACTTTAAGCGCAATAAAACAAACGGGAGCAAGCGGGATAGTTACCGCGCTTCATCATATACCTTGCGGGGACGTCTGGGACCGTGAAGAAATCAGGCAGCGGAAAGCGGTAATTGAAAGTGCGGGCTTTAACTGGGCGGTTGTAGAGAGTGTGAATATTCATGAAAGTATCAAAATTGGCAGTGCGGAACGTGACCAGTATATTGATAATTATATTCAAACACTGCAAAATTTAGCGTCGGAGGGAGTCTTTACGGTGTGTTACAATTTTATGCCCGTATTGGACTGGACCCGCACGCATCTTGATTATCGATTAGCAAACGATGCTTCAGCATTGCTTTACAATGCTCCGGCTTTAGCAGCCTTTGACTTGTATATTTTAGAACGGGAGAATGCCTTTAACGAATTTACCACCGAACAACAGGTAGCTGCAAAACATTACCTCGATGGGCTGAATGACGAAGATAGAACGTTATTAACCAATACAATATTGGCCGGCCTGCCCGGTACAGATGAGGTTTTTACCATTGCGGAGTTTAAAGAGCATCTTAATAAATACAGAGAGGTAGACACGCAAGCATTAAAGGAAAATCTGTTTTATTTTTTACGGGCGATAATCCCATATGCCGAAAAACTGGGCATTAAAATGTGTATCCATCCTGATGATCCCCCGTTTCCTATCCTGGGGCTGCCCCGAGTGGCATCTTCCTTAAATGATCTTACTGATATTGTAAATAGTTATCCTTCAGTTGCCAATGGTATCACGCTTTGTACCGGCTCGTTAGGTGCATCGGGCAAAAATGATCTTCCTGAAATTATAGGTTGTCTGGGTGATAAGATCCACTTTTTACACCTGCGCAACGTGGCCCGGCAGTCAGATGGCAGTTTTTATGAAGCCGATCATTTAACAGGCAGCGTTGATATGTATGCCGTGATGAAATCCATTATCAATGAACAGATAGCCCGTAAAAATGCAGGCCGGAGCGATATAGCTATCCCCATGCGACCTGATCACGGGCATAAACTACTTGATGATTTTAATTATGATACCTATCCCGGCTATTCAGTAATTGGCAGGTTAAAGGGCCTGGCCGAGTTACGCGGATTGGAGATGGGGCTTAAACGCATACTGTACCACGAGCAATAGCTGCAATAAGTAAGGTAGCTTAAATTAGGAATCAATAATTAAATTCCTATTGTTAAAAGTCATAAAAGTTTTTATCTTGCAATCGATTGCATAAAGCTAAAACTTTATAAACCATACTAAATGAAGCGGGATTTTACCCGTTTCGTTCATGAATTTTTCAACAGATCAATTGTGTTTTTATAAACCGCCTATGGGTTTATAAAGCTTGAATTTAATAACGCCATGGCCAAATATTCATTAACGAACAGGTGTTTACTGGTGCTGCTTTTCATGGCAACGATAAATAGAGTGTATGCAGACGATAGCTATAAATTATGGCTTGAATATAATAAGGTAACCAATCGGCAATTGGCCGTTACTTACAGGCAACAATTGCAATTCATGATCTTCCCGGCACAGTCTGATCAGCTTAAAGCTGCAAAGGCCGAGTTCTTAACTGGCCTTGATGGAATGCTGGCCCTAAAGCCACGAGATACTAAAAGCATAATCAATGGGCAAACTATTATAATAGGTACGCCGCGGTCACTAAAGGCTTTTTCGATAACTGCCCCCGATAGCATCGGCAGCGAAGGGTATCTTATCAAAACTGCCCTTGTCAATCAAAAGAAATGTATCATCATAACGGCCAACACCGATGCAGGGGTTATGTACGGTGTTTTTAATTTTTTAAAGCTGATCCAAACCAATCAATCTATTAATAAACTTGATCTTTCAGGTCACCCGAGGATGATGTACCGGGTACTGGATCACTGGGATAACCTGAACCGTACCGTGGAGCGGGGCTACGCGGGCTCATCCATTTGGAACTGGCACAAGCTGCCAGGTGTGGTTGACCAACGTTATATTGATTATGCGCGGGCCAATGCTTCGGTAGGGATCAATGGCTCGGTTGTCAATAATGTAAATGCCGATGCACTGATCCTTTCGCCCCAATATTTGTTAAAAGTGCAGGCGCTGGCCAAGGTATTCAGAATATACGGTATCAGGATTTACCTGTCGGTAAAATTCAGCAGCCCGGTTGAGCTGGGGGGCCTAAAAACTGCTGATCCGCTTGATCCCGCGGTAAAAAAATGGTGGGCCGATAAGGCTAGTGAAATTTATCGCTACATCCCTGATTTCGGCGGGTTTTTAGTGAAGGCTAATTCGGAGGGACAACCCGGTCCGCAAAGCTATGGCCGTACCCATGCCGATGGAGCAAATATGCTCGCCGATGCTTTAGCTCCTCATCATGGCATAGTGATGTGGCGTGCCTTTGTTTATGATAATAAGGTACCCGACGATCGCTTTAAGCAGGCCTATAATGAATTTAAACCTTTTGATGGAAAGTTTAGGGATAATGTGATTATCCAGGTAAAAAATGGTCCGATAGATTTTCAGCCAAGAGAACCATTTCACCCATTGTTTGGTGCTATGCCCAATACCCCGCTGATGATGGAGTTCCAGCTTACCCAGGAATATCTTGGCTTTTCAACCCATTTGGTTTATGAAGCGCCTTTGTTTGCCGAATGCCTGCAATCGGATACATATACGCCTGGAAAAGGTACAACCGTTGCGCGGGTGATCAAGGGTGATTTTAACAAAAAACTGATAACCGGCATGGCGGGCGTGGCTAATATTGGCACTGATTTAAACTGGTGCGGTCATCCCTTTGCTCAGGCTAACTGGTATGCCTTCGGCCGCATGGCCTGGAACCCTGACCAGTCTCCAGGTGTAATTGCCGCCGATTGGCTCAAAATGACTTTTACTAATGACGATAGGTTTGTGTCGCCGGTAAAAAACTTCATGCTGCAATCGAGGGAAAATACAGTTAATTACATGACCCCGCTTGGGCTGCACCATATTATGGGGGTGTCAACGCACTACGGCCCTGGTCCCTGGGTAGATAATGCCGGTCGCCCCGATTGGAATGCCACTTATTACCATAAAGCCGATTCGGCTGGGATAGGCTTTGACCGTACCGGAACAGGCAGTAATGCGCTATTACAATATGCACCCGAAGTTAAGGCACACTGGGGAAACTTGCAAACCTGCCCTGACGAATACCTGCTGTGGTTTCACCATTTAAGCTGGACCTATAAAATGCGTTCCGGAAGATCATTGTGGGATGAGCTCGTTCATCATTACTATATGGGGGCCGATTCTGTTAAACAAATGGGCCTTACCTGGGATAAAATGCAGGGCAGGATAGATGCCGAACGTTTTACGGAAGTAAAACAACTGATGCAGGTTCAGTTAAGCGAGGCAATAACCTGGCGCGATGCCTGTGTTTTATATTTCCAAACATTTTCAAAAATGCCTGTCCCGGTTATCTACCCCAAGCCGGAGCACCCGCTGGACTATTATAAAAAGATGAAGTTTTATTATGTGCCGGGCATAGGGGGCAATAACTACATGACCAATTAATCACCACCATAAACCAAACGCCAATGAACAAGCAATTTATCACCGCAAAATTAATCCCCGCACTTTTTGCATCCTTATGCATTTTGAGTGCATGTGACTCATCAACAAAAAAGACAGCTAATGCAGGCGATAGTACAAAAACAGATACCGGCAAAAAAGTAAAATATCTTTCCGAGCCGCTCATCAGTTCCATTTACACAGCGGACCCATCGGCCCATGTATTTAACGGCAAAATTTATATCTATCCATCGCATGATATCGATGCGGGCATCCCCGAAAATGATAACGGCGACCATTTTGCCATGAAAGATTATCACATCCTGTCGATGGATAGTATTGGCGGCAAGGTTACAGATAATGGTGTGGCACTTGATATCAAGGATATCCCCTGGGCTGGTCGGCAGCTGTGGGCGCCTGATGCAGCTTTTAAAAACGGTACTTATTACCTGTATTTTCCGGTAAAGGATAAAAAAGATGTATTCCATATTGGTGTTTCGACTGCTGCAAGCCCGGTTGGCCCGTTCAAAGCCGAACCTGAACCGATAGCAGGAAGTTACAGTATTGACCCTGCCGTTTTTACGGATACCGATGGTAAAACCTACATGTATTTCGGCGGCATTTGGGGTGGTCAGCTTCAGCGCTGGATCTCCGGTAAATACGAGGCAGATGGATCGAAAACAGATTCGAAACAGGAAGATGCCCCAGCCATAAGCTGTAAAGTAGCCCTGTTAAAACCCGACATGAAAACTTTTGATGGTGCAGTAAAAGACGCGGTTATTTTAGATAGCCTGGGCAAGCCGCTGTTGACCAAAGATCACGACCGTCGCTTTTTTGAAGGTTCATGGATGCATAAATACAATGGTAAATATTACTTCACTTATTCAACCGGCGATACGCATTTGCTTTGCTATGCAATAGGTGATAGTCCGCTTGGGCCATTTACTTATAAGGGCATATTTATGAAACCGGTGGAAGGCTGGACAACCCACCATTCCATTATCCAGATAAAAGGTAAATGGTATATATTTTATCATGATACCCAACTATCGGGCAAAACACACCTGCGCAACGTGAAGGTAACCGAACTGCAGCATAACGCTGATGGATCTATTAAACTGATCGATCCGTTTTTGTAATCTCATCGATATGAAAATCCTTAAAGCTTTAACCCTGTTACTGCTATTGCTTGATTTGTTGGGGACGCATGGTTTTGCGCAGCAGGTTAAGCCGGTTACTATCCCCAACTCCGAACACCGGCAAATGCACTCTGAACTGGCCGGTAATGATTATGATATTTATATTCATTACCCGGCAGGCTATGATACCGCCAAACAAAAATTTCCGGTATTGTATGTGGTTGATGGTGATAACGACTTTTCACCGTCGCTGGAGTATTTGGGACTATTGATGGCCGAATATCATATTCCTGAACCTATATTGGTGGCCATTGGCGATGGCGGCCTGATTGGTACGCCCGGCAACAAACGTAACCGTGATTTCACACCGGTTGCATTTCCCAATGTGGCCGAAAGCGGTGGTGCGCCGGCATTCCTTGCTTTTATTGAGAAGGAATTGATCCCAGCGATAGATGCCGGTTTAAAGGCCGATCCTACAAACCGTACGCTGTACGGATATTCGATGGGGGGCCTATTTGCAACTTATACCTTGTTTGAAAAGCCAACGCTGTTTAAAAATATCCTGATAGGCAGCCCTGCATTGGGTTATGGTAACGGAGCTGTATTTGAAACTGAAAAGCAATATGCAGCCAAACATAAAAGCCTGCCCGTAAATGTATTTATGGAAGTGGGCGGATTGGAAACTCCGGGACAGGTTGTGCCTAACAAACAATTGGTGGCGTTATTGGAAAGCCGTCATTATGAAAATCTTGTTTTTAAGCATATCATTATTGATGATGTTACTCATTTATCGGGTAAACCTGTTACCATGCTCAAGGCTTTGGCATGGGCGTATGCACGTAAGTAACAGATAAGATTGTTTTTTATATCCGCGTATTCAAAAAGAGTTATGAAGGCTCGCATATTGATATTTGTTTTGTGCTGTTTGGTAGCCTTTAAACCTAAGGCACAAAATACCGTAAAAGCAATACCACATTTACAATATTATGGCGATAATGCTGAATTATTGGTAGATGGAGCGCCGTACTTAATGACAGGCGGTGAACTTGGAAACTCGAGCGCCTCAAGCGCGGCCTACATGACCCCAATTTGGCCCAAACTGCAAAAAATGCACCTTAACACAGTGATAGCGCCGGTTTATTGGGAACTATTGGAGCCACAAGAGGGCAAGTTTAATTTTACACTGGTTGATGATTTGATTAAAAGTGCCCGGCAGTACCACATGAAACTGGTGCTGCTTTGGTTTGGCACCTGGAAAAACAGCATGAGCTGTTATGCGCCAGGTTGGGTTAAAACCGATCAAAAACGTTTCCCACGTGTGGCAAACAGTGCATGTGGGCCTGAAGAGATCATTACGCCGTTCTCCAAAGATGCTTTGCAGGCAGATATTAAAGCTTTTAGCGCGTTAATGCTGCATATTAAGGAGGTCGATAGTAAGCTCCACACAGTGCTAATGGTGCAGGTTGAAAATGAGATAGGTATGCTGCCGGATGCGCGCGATCATTCGAAACTGGCCGATGAAGCTTTTAACCGGCAAGTCCCGACAAAGCTAATTTCCTGGTTAAATTCGCACAACGACAAGCTTGTACCCGAAATGCAAAAAATATGGCAGGACGGAGGGAGTAAAACTTCTGGTAACTGGGAATCGGTTTTTGGCAAAAGCCCGGCTACCGACGAGCTGTTTATGGCCTGTTACTTTGCCGGATACGCTAACGCTGTAGCTAAAGCAGGCAAGGCCGTTTACCCGCTGCCAATGTATGTGAACGCAGCCCTTAACGCTCCGGGTAAAAAGCCGGGACAGTACCCTTCTGCAGGCCCCTTGCCGCATTTGATTGACGTATGGAAAGCAGCAGCACCGGATATTGACTTGCTGTCGCCCGATTTTTATAACCCTGACTTTAAGTACTGGAATGACCGTTATACCCGGCCTGATAATGCCCTGTTTATCCCCGAGCATCGTTTTGAGGATGGGGTGGATGCCAAAGCCTTTTATGCCATCGGCCATTACAAAGCGCTGGGCTTTTCTCCTTTTTCTATCGAAACTGATAACAAAACGGCAGGAGAGCCACTTTCCCAATCTTACAATATCATTCATCAGTTATCAGGTGAGATTAGCAAGGCCAAACGCAAGGGAACTATGGAAGGTGTATTGTTAAGTAAGGATGCGGATACTATACGGCTGCAAATGGGCGATTACATGCTCACGGTTTCGCATGATTTAACCCTGGGCTGGTCGCCCAAAGCAAAGGATGCAAACTGGCCGTTAACCGGAGGTATTATAACGGCTTTGGCTAATGATGAGTTTTATGTAGCCGGCACAGGTTTGGTCATCAGTTTTAAGCCGGTAAAAGATGGATTACGTGCAGGTATTTTACAGGTATACGAAGGCGTGTTTGTTAACGGAAAATGGCAGCCGGGACGCCGTTTAAATGGAGATGAAGATCACCAGGGAAGGCACTTGAGGATCCCGCTGGGCGAATATGGGATCCAGCGAATCAAGCTTTATAATTATAAGTGATCCATACAAAAACAGACCGGGTTAATTTCGGCATGTTGGGAATAATTTCAGTTATATATTTTGCGGATGTTGCTCACCGTTAATGCAGAAGTCAATCTGTATAAAGCAAAATAAAACCCGCTCCGTTAAATGAGGTCAGTCATAAACGGAGCAGCCGGGATAAAATTTTTATTAAGCGAATGCTTTATTAAAATGTGGTTGGCACATTGTTATGGGTGTAGTTTGTCCAGCATAGGAAACCGATATCACCATTAGGCAGGCCGTTACTGTCGCATACATAATTGCTGGCGATGTAGCTGGTTTCGGCAGTACCATAGTGACGGTTAGCCACCTCAATGCCCGGCCAGATGGGGTTGTTTACATTTCCGTTAGGAGAGCATGGCGGCGACACGGTGCCATGCATCAATTTGTATTGATAATTAAACCCGGTTAACAAACGGCTGCTGCTGGCTGAGTAAATAGACAGATCCCCCTGGATGCCTGCGATGTTTCCGGCATAGCTCAATCCGGTAAGTGAGTACTGGTAATGCACATAATCATTGTGCGAGCCGCAGATCTCGCCGTTCATCGAGCCATCTGAGGCAATTACATTGGGCAATACAGTTTTTACAGCGGTAATGCCGTTTTGGTATACAGTTTGGCTATCTTCAAACACACCGATAGCCATTTTTGCATATCCGGCAGATACATTCCAGTTGTTGTTAAAGTTGGGCACGTTATTGATGTAATTATCTTTCATGTTGTTCAGAAAGTTTACAAACTGGGTATTTTCGGCTGTAGTCCAGCCGCCGCCAACGCCACTGGCCGGGATATAATATTTGATGATTTCGGCTGCTGCTGCAAAGGTAGGCGCTGCCCACGAAGCCTCAAGCGAAGCCTGGTTAGGCTGTGAGCCGGTTACACTGAAGTTTTGAAAGCTATTGGCCCAGCCATCAAGTATTTGTTTTACGGTAGTTGCATATGAGGCGTTACCGGTTTTAGCCCAGCGTAGTGCCAGGGCATAGCTTAACAAGGCATCGCCTTTAAAAGCAATTTCATCGGGCGTGGTAACGCCGCCGGCAACCTGTACAGTGGCCTTGTAGGCGCCGCTGGGACTGTGGTTGTGGCAATAGTTGAGTACAAACTGGTAAGCCGCAAGCCGGTTGGCATCATTTGAATTGGCTTGCTGCCCCACATAATCAAGCGTTTGCTGCGTGTTGAGGATGCCGGGATGGATAAAGCCGGTAGCCTGGGTTTTTAATGCCGGTGAGGTAGCATCATTGCTCGCCCCCGCCGGCGAGATTTGTTTTTTAGCGCAATAAGTAAAAAATAACGCCACAAAAAGGGCCAGGCCCAATAGAGTTGCAAAGGTAGTTTTTGGTTTGCTGTTCATAAATTGGTTTTTTTGTTTACAATTGGTTTTACTGGCATAGCTTATAAAACAAACAACTTAAGGTTACGAGGCGCGTTATTGCCTGCATTAGGTTTTGCTGTTGTTTTAAGAAGGTGCCGGATAATTGGTTTGATGAAGCAAAATTATTGTAAAGTATTGATTAAAAGCAAGATGTAATCTTGTCGATACGCTTTGTCCACAATGGCACTTCGCGATTGGGGGAGCTGTTTTAATGGGAAAAAAAAATTAAATTTTTTTTCCCTGATACGGTTTATCCGCATAATGAATGGTGGGTTGGGGCCCGATTAAGAGTAGAGATCAATATAAAAACAAAAGCCTGCAATTGATTACAGGCTTTTGATAAAATGATATCAAGGAAAGCAGGAGTCGTGCAGACAATACAGGCTTTCGGCCCTCTGCTTTTAACTTTCGGTTTTCCTGCTACTCATTGGTAAGAAAACCTCCTTTACCATGATAAAGATCAAGCTTGCCGTTAAGCTCAATTTTTATTACAGACATATATTTATCCTGCTGGCTTTCGGGAATGGGGATGTACAACAAGCCCGGTACCGCACTCCATGAAATTTTACCTACAATTTTATACGTTAACGCTGTATCGCTGCCGAGAACGGTTATTTTTTTGATGCTGTTTTTTAAACCTTTCACCAATACCGGCGCGCTTGTTTTAGCCGGAACAAACAAGTATACAGTTGTTGAGTCTTTTGACAGGGTACTTGCACCATAATAATGCCCTTGTGGCATACCGGCTACCGTATTAAAAACACCCTCGCCGTTTTTTTTGTTCCATGCACCCAATTCTTTAAGCATATTAACTTCCTGCGGCGGAATGCTGCCATCGCCTTTGGGCCCGATATCCAGTAGTAAATTGCCACCATAGCTTACGGCATCAGTAAAAATGCTGATGATTTCATAAGGGGTTTTAAAATTTGTGTCCTGTGGCTGATAGCCCCAGTTATCGTTAATGGTCATACAAAGTTCCCACCAATTGTAATTAGGCCTTGATACCGGGAAGTTTTGCTCAGGGGTATCATAATCGCCAAAACCCTGCAGGCGTCCGTTTATGATAGTGTTGGGGTTGTAGCTTAATAGTTTTTGTCGCACTGCCGGTGCGTTCCATTCTTCGGCACTATGTTCCCAATCGCCATCAAACCACCAAAGGTCGGGGTTATATTGTTTGGCCAGTTCATCCAGCTGTCCGTTCATAAAGGTTAAATATTTTGCCCATCTCACCGGCTGTGCATTTACCTGGTACCTGCTGCTGTCTTTCAAAAAGCCCGGATAGTCTGCATGGCTCCAATCTATCAGCGAAAAGTAGGCGCCTGCTTTTACACCACGTGCGCGCAAGGCATCATACAATGGCTTTAACAGATCTTTTTTGGCAGGAGTTTTTTGTACTACATTCAGCGGGCCGTGTTTGCTGTTCCATAAAGCTACACCATCGTGGTGTTTGGTAGTCATTACCGCATAACGGGCGCCACTTTCTTTAATCAGCTCTGCCAGCTCATCTGGGTTATATTGATTTGCCGTAAAGCCTTTTAGCTGGCTCATATAATCAGGGTAGCTGATCTTTTTGTTATGAAAACTCCAGCTTTCATCTATCCCTTTTACAGAATAGATGCCGTAATGAATAAATATGCCCAGCTTACCATCGGCAAACCATTGCATTTTTTCTTTGATCTCATCAGGATTTACACGGTGTTGCGCCTGCGCGTAACCAGTGTATAACATGGTAAAAAATACCATAAAAAGGTGTGATAGATTTCTTCTCATTTTCAAAAGTAATTATTGGTTTTATAAATCTAAGCAATACTTTTTAAAAAAAATAAAAAGTTTTCTTTCTTTATTAAATTAATTTATTTAAATATGCAGATATAAACCCCTGCCGCATGTTTCTTAAGCATATTGACCTCATTAAAGGCCTGTATTACAGTAAAACAGCTTCCCTTAACGACCTGAGTATTTATACGGGCCGAAGCATTCCTTATGTGACCAAGGGGATAGCCGATTTGATGAAGTTAGATATTGTTAAGGAATTCGGTATAAGGGCCTCAAGCGGGGGCAGAAAGCCTGCAACTTATTCATTGATAGCTGATACCGGTTTTATCATTTCGGTAGCTATGAACCAGTTTTTGACAAGAATTGTAATTGTCAATATGAATAATGAGTTTGTGGGAGGGGTGCAGGAGTTTGAGTTAAAACTGGGCGATAACAAGGATGCAATCCATTCAGTAATAACCTTTATCAAAGCAGTAGTTGTTAATTCAGGATTACCACAAGATAAATTTTTAGCTATAGGCATTACCATGCCTGGGTTTATTGACGCGTTTTTGGGTAATAACCTGAGCTTTCTTAAAGCTCCGGAAGAAACATTGGTAAGCTACATTACGAAACAAGCCGGACTTCCTGTATTTATTGAAAACGACTCGACGGCCATAGCCCTGGCCGAGCAAAAATTTGGGCTCCCTATTGCCCGTAATAATTCCATGATCATCAACCTGGGCTGGGGCGTTGGTTTGGGGATGATCATCAATAAAGAGATCTTTAAAGGGCACAGCGGTTTTGCGGGAGAGTTTAGCCATTTGCCGCTTCATAAAAACGGAAAGCTATGCTCATGCGGTAAGCAGGGCTGCCTGGAAACAGAGGCTTCTTTGCTGGCTATTGAAGCTAAAGCTGCTGAGGGCCTGAAACAGGGGCAGGTTAGCAGCCTCCTAAAATACGATAATGTATCGGCAGATAATATCATTGACGAAGCACTTAAAGGTGACGCCTTTGCAATAAAAATCATTGCCGAGGCAGCTTATTTTATTGGCCAGGGCCTGGCCATATTGCTGCATTTAATGAATCCCGAAAGCATCATTTTAAGCGGAAAGGGGAGCGTTATCGGTAAATTATGGCTCAGCCCCATTCAGCAGGCCATGAACGAGCACTGCATTCCCCACTTAACCACCTACACCCAATTAGCGGTTTCAAACCTGGGTAATAACGCGCAACTGTTAGGAGGCGTAACCACAGTGATTGAAAATCTATATAAACTTAATCCGCAGGCCAATATTTCTGAGCCGACATAAACATATTCAAGGTCTTTTTTTTAACTCAATTAATCAATTTTCATGCAACAATTTTATCTAAACTTGAAAAGGTGGGTGGTACTGCTACTGCCCCTTTTTATCTCGGCAAATTTATTTGCCCAAACCAATGTTACGGGAGTGGTGCGCGATGACGCCGGGCCTTTACCGGGTGTTACCGTGTTAGTTGTAGGTACAACAACCGGTGTACAAACCAACATAAACGGTGCATACAGCATTAAAGTGGCTAAAGGCGCAGTGCTTAAATTTTCATCTGTAGGTTATACACCAAAAGAAGTTACCGTTGGTGACGATGCCGTGATCAACGTAACATTGGTTGCGGGCAAAGGCGAATTAAATGAAGTAGTAGTTACTTCATTTGGTATCAAACGGCAGGAAAAAGCATTGGGTTATGCCACTACTACCATTACCGCAAAGCAATTAACGGAGGCCGGTAATACTAACTTTGCTTCGGCATTGTACGGTAAGGCTCCTGGTGTTAAAATTACTACTGCTCCAGGTGGTTCAAGCAGTGCTGTAAACGTGCAGATCCGCGGTATCAACTCACTTAACTACAACACTCAACCCCTGTATGTTGTAGACGGTGTTATTATCCGTAATAACAGCGAGGCAGGTGCCGGTGGTTCAAATAATGACGGATACTGGTCTGATCAGCGGATCAGGGGTAACGGTATCCTGGATATCAACCCACAGGATATCGAAACGCTTACCGTGTTAAAGGGCGCAAGTGCTACTGCGCTTTACGGATCTGACGCTATGAGCGGTGCCATTGTTATCACAACCAAAAAAGGTTCAAAATCAAGAGGCCTTGGTGTTGATTTCAACTATGTAGGCACTGCAGAGCAGGTTGCTTTTACACCAAATTTTCAAAACGTTTATGGCCCGGGTTATGACCGTGCTACCAACCTTGCAGGTGGTTTTACCGAAGATGGCTGGTTAGCTGATCCTAATTCACCATCAGGATACAGGCCGCGTTTTAGCTCATACGCGCAATTTGGCCCTAAAATGGAAGGCCAGAAAATCAGGTGGTGGGATGGCGAGATCAGGGATTACACTCCGCAGCCAAATAACTACAAAGATCTGTTTCAAACAGGCTATAGCTCAAACGCCAACATCGCTATATCAAACCAAACAGATAATGTTAACTACCGTTTGTCGGCAACCCGTTTGGATTATACCGGTATCCAGCGCGGTCAAAAACAACAAAAAAACTCATTTAACTTAAATACCACTGTTAAGTTAAGTAATAAAATTAGCGCGGATATCGTTGCGAGCTATGTAAATACCTTAACCCATAACCGTCCGTACCAGTTGGGCCGTGTTTTAGCCAACTTTGGTGGCTTTTTAAACCGTTCGGAAAAAGCGGATGTATTGCTTGATAATTATCAAACATCAGCAGGTTATAAATACGTAACGCTTGCCAATGCAGTTAGGAACCCAGTTGAAGCTTTCAAATATAATATGAGCGGTGCGGATATTATGGACTTTTTTTGGACTCAGTTAAAGAACAGCGAAGATGAAAACGAAAACCGTTTGATCACCAGTGCTACGTTAAACTGGGATGTACTTAAAAATGTAAAGTTCCGCGGACGTATTGGCAGTGATTATACCGGCCGTAATACCGAGTCACAACAATACAATGAATATCCTATAGCTTTTAACTCCCCGTCAAGCACAGGTTATTATGGTGTTACAAAAGGACAGTATTCAGTTACTTACGGTGACTTATTGTTAACCTATTCGCCCAAATTAACCAAAGATCTAAGTATGTCTGTTAGCGGTGGTTATACTTCGCGCAGCGAAACATACCGCGATCAATCATCAGGTACTAATGGGGGCTTGGTTACCGAAAATTTCTTTTCTATATCTAACTCATACGGTGTGGCAAATACAAGCGCTACCCGTGGTTTCCTGAAAAGCCAGGCCGTTTTCGGAATCTTGAACTTTAACTACAAAAACTATTTATTTTTAGAAGGTACCGCACGTAATGAATCGGCTTCGACGCTTCCTACACAAAACAATACCTATTTTTATCCATCGGTAAACTCGGGTTTTGTATTTACAGACGCATTTCAAATGCCTGAATTTATCAGCTACGGAAAATTAAGGGCATCATATGGTGTGGTTGGTAATAAAGCACCAAGATATGTCCCTAACGTATTGTACAACCAATCATCATTACAAACACAAAATGGCTCAGTTACCCAACTTACTTTTGATGCTACCTATGGTAACCTGCAGTTAAAGCCCGAAATGAAATACGAGCAGGAATATGGCCTGGAGGCCCGTTTCCTGAAAGACCGCATAGGTTTTGATTTCACTTACTACAGCAATCAGGTTAAAAACGTAATTATGGCGTTGAACGTTGCTCCATCAACGGGTGGTGGCAGCTTACTGGCTAATGCCGCTACTTTACACAGCAATGGTTTGGAGGTTGGTTTCAACGGCAAGCCAATTGTTGGTAAATTTAACTGGGATGTGCGTTTAAACTTTGCTATCAATCATTCAAAAGTAAACAACCTGGCACCAGGTTTTGACAGGCTTACCTTCTACACAGGCGATCAATCTGCATTATTGGTGGTGGCCCAGCCAAATCAGCCTATAGGTAACATATTGGTTTACCCTATAGCCAAAGATGCTAATGGCAACAAGATTGTTAATAGCGATGGTTTATACACTATTGATAAATCAAAATATGTGAACGTAGGTAATATACAACCTAAAATTGTAGGCGGTATTGCCAACACTTTCAACTATAAAGGCTTCTCTCTTGATGTATTGGTTGATTATCGTTGGGGTGGCAAAATGGTATCAAATCCGTTAAAATATGGTACTGCTGCCGGCATGTACGAAAGTACTTTACAGTATCGTGATGCAGCCCATGGTGGTTTGGCCTATTACATTGATGGCAGCGGCGACAAGCATTTAGGAACTGCTCCAAACGGAGGAAAAACCTATAACGATGGTGTTGTGTTGCCTGGTGTAAACGAAAACGGGCAAAAAAACACCACTATTGTTGATGCAGCTTCATATTACCTGAATACCTATGACTGGGGCGAAAACTCTGTAAACGAAAACGCAGTATTTAAAAACAACTACGTGAAATTACGTGAAGTTGTGTTGGGATACAGGTTGCCTGCAAGCGTAAGCAAAGCACTGCACCTAAACAACTTAAGGTTCTCTTTAGTAGGCAGAAACTTATTGTATGTATACCGCACACTTAAAAACCTTGATCCGGAAGCGCCGATTGGCGACAAATGGTACAGGCAAGGTGTGGATGAAGGTTCCTCACCTGCAACCAGGAGTTTTGGATTTTCATTAAACGCGAATTTTTAATAGTAGAAGTCATTAATTATGAAAAAGAATTTTAAATATATAGGATACGCGTTTTTGCTTGCTTTATCATTAGGGAGCTGCAAAAAAAGCATCGACGAAAAATTTAATAACCCTGAAAAAACAGCAACGGTAACTATTCCGTACATGTTTACCGGTATGTTAAATAATACCAGGGTAAGGGCCGAGTACTGGCAATACAGAACGTTTGTATTAACCGCTACATCTTATTTTGGGCAAACCTCTTATTTACCAAACACCAACACTGTATATCAGCCGAATGACGGCTACATGGGTAACCGTTGGGAGGACTTTTACCACCCTAACGGCTCAGCCAATGGTGTAATGGCGTTGTATCGCACAATGGAAGTTACGTATAACCAAATGTCGGCTACAGATAAGGCAACTAATGATGTGATCATGAATGCTGCCCGGGTAACTTTATATGATCAGGCATCACAAATGGTTGATTGCTGGGGCGATATTCCGTTTAGCGAGGCTGGCAGCCTTGAAACAAGCGCAACGGTTAAAAACCCTAAGTTTGATGATCAGGTAGCGCTTTACAAAAGCTTCATCGCTGGTTTGGACGCTGCTTCAACCTATTTTAAAACAGCTACATTATCAGATCAGGCCACTAAGGCGTTTACAAAACAGGATATTTTGTTAGGTGGCAGCGTTGACAAATGGAGAAGATATACTAACTCTATCCGTTTGCGATTACTAATGCGTATGTCTTTTTATGACGAAGCCGGATCAAAAGCTGAAGTAGCTAAAATGCTGGCTGACCCAACTTCATATCCATTGATTGACGGCGGCAATGCTGCTAATTACAATCCTGCTTCTACAGATGTGTTACTTACTCCATTAACCAACTACACAGGATCATTACAAGACGCTCTTACTGAAGGAAATAGTAATGGTGCACCTGATTATATGTTAAACACTGTGATGTTGCCGGCTAATGACCCCAGGATACCTGTAATATTTGATAAGGGTGTTGATCTGACAGATCCGAATAACCCTAAACCGAACACAGAGTATAAGGCACAGGTAGTAACAATGCCAGGTGAGGAAGGTTCAAGAACTTTTACTCAGTATTCAGTTGTTAACCCAACCACTTTTTTAACCAATAATAAACTTCCAGGTATCGTGATGACCGCGCCTGAAGTTAACTTCCTGAAAGCTGAAGCTTTTGAGCGTTGGGGAGGCGGTGATGCTAAAAAGGCATACGAAACTGCGGTAAGCCAGTCTGTTTATTTCTATTTTTATCTGAATAGTTTAGGTACCGGTGTTAAGCCAACGTTGAACGCAGCAGATGTACAAGCATTTCTTCTGAATAACACCACGACGGTTGCGGGCGGACCAACTGTGCTGTATACGGGTTCACAAACAGAGAAGCTGGCAAAAATATGGATACAGAAATGGGTACATTTTGGCTTTATGCAAGGCACTCAAGCCTGGAGCGAATACAGACGTACAAAATACCCTAAACTGACGTTTCCAAGTACTGGTAAACTGGCCAATTACACTACGCCGCCAACCCGCTTGGTATATCCAAGTGTCGAAACTGGTTTCAACAGCCATTATAATGATGTAAAAGCAAAAGATACACGTACAACAAAGATCTTCTGGGATGTAAAGTGAGATACCAGATAATAGTTGATTGAGGAGCTGCCCACGTTTGTGGGCGGCTTTTTTATTTGCAGATCGCGGCATGATATGCGTTGAATCAGTTGAACTTTCAAGTGTGCTATATAATACTATTTATATGGCAGTTCCATATTTCTCTAAAAGATCACGTATGAATTTATTGCACTCTTCGCCCATGGGCAACGGCCGGTAAAAATAATTTTGGAAATACCAGCACCACAGCATCGGGATAAATATACAAATCGAAAAACTCGATAATGGCGGCGATCAGGCTTGTTGTGAGGAACCGCTTTAAAGGGTTCGCGGAGGTGGGTTGCTGGTTCATAGTACCAAACAAATAACTAAACTATTACCTGTTGTTGAACTGGAACAGGGGAGATGTGGATGTATTTCCATTGGCGTCTTTAGTTACAACGCGCCAGAAATAGGTTTTTCCGTTTTCTACGGGCACAGGATAATAAACAATATTGGCATTGAAAGGCAAATCGCTCTTAAACAGGGGTGGATCATTAACATTACCGAAGTAAAGATCAAAATCCACAATATTATTGGATACAGAGCTTCCCTTCCAGGATACTGTTACAGTAGGAAACGATGTTACCAGGCTTTCGCCCTGGTATGGGCTTAGCAGTTGGGCCGGGAAAGGCGCGTAAGTAGTTACCCCTTTGCCGGCCAGGTAAAACCTTCGCTCTTCGCTTTGCCCTTCGCCTATTTTGTTCACTGCCACAACAGTCCAGCTATAAGGTTTGTTTCGTTTCAGTGTTATAGTAAACGAATTGGTATTTAAGATTTTCATAATCCCGGATTCATGAAATAAATCCTGTACATAAAACCGGTAGCTGCTAACGTTGCTAACGGCTCCCCACTTAAATGTTATAGCAGCGGTAGTATCAGATAATATGGTGCCGCTGGTACAGATCTCGTTTGGTGCCGGAGTAATCAGCAATGGGCCAGCCGGCTTATCATCAGGTTTAACGATTGGGTTGTCACTTTTTTTGCCGCAACCTGCTGTCACTATCAAAAGAGCCAATAATAACCACTTTATTTTCATTACTGCTTTATTATCTTGTAAACATTTTCTTTATTATCCAGCTTTAACCGCAAAAGGTAAACACCAAGTTGAAAATCGGCTATGTTTACCTGTAGTACGCCATAAGGGTTAGCTATTTCTTTACTGTAAAGCACCCTGCCGCCATTTATGCCGGTAATACTTATTGACGCGTTTGTGGCTGTGCGGCTACCAAGGTTAACATTCAGCACATCATGCACCGGATTTGGGTAAAGAACAATATTATCGGCCAAATCGATCAGCTTTTCAATTATACCCTGACAAAGTTTATCGGTGCTTATTGCAATTTTATTAACACCATTATCAAGGGGCAGTGTAGTATTACCCCCTACGGTGTATAGTTTATTATTAACGGTTATATTATAAACATCGGCTCCAGCCAGTTCAAGGCTAACGGTATTGTTGGTTTTGTTTACAGTGGTATAAGCCCAAAGGTCTTTAGGCTCGTTAACCAAAATGTTAAAGCACTGCTGATATTCGGGATAATCATCTACGGTAATACAAACGTAGTAATTGCCCGGAGGCAGGTCGTCAAACCGGGTGTCTGATTTAAACTTAATCGTTCGGTTAGTTCCCCCGCTTATCGTGGCCGTATAATTGATAGCTATGTTGGCATGAATAGCAATGCTGCCGTTATTGCTGCCTTTACAGGTTACACTTGTAGCCGACAGTCTGAAATTATCAACCGGTAACGATAATATCACACGTAGCCGCACCGGATCTGATGTTACTATATCATTGCCATAAAACATACTGGCAGTATAGTTGCCGGTATTCTTCACCGAAAGGCCCGGACTTGTTGCCTTGATTATCGCCTTACCGTCTTTATACCATTGCACCTTAAATTTCTCGTCATAGGGATAAACACTCATAAAAACCGAATCGCCAAGATTAACGGCGGCCTCGGTGGTGATATAACTATTTACGTAAACAGCAGGCTTAGTCAAAAAATGAAATACCGATAATGACGTGCCCGGACCGGATGGGCCATCAAGTGCGATATAGCCCTTGCTACCTTCACCTGCTACAGCGGTTATACTCGTTCTTGAATTTACTTTGAACGAGCGTACCGGCGTACCACCTATGGTAAGGCTTGTGGTACCTGTAAAATCGGTTCCCCTTATTTCAACGGTAGTGCCGGCCGGTCCACCATCGGGACTAAACGAGGTTATTTGCGGAACACCGGTTAGGTTACGCATAATGTTAATGCCAGGTTCGCCCCCTGTACCATCCAGCCCTATTATCTCAGGTTTGGCATCGCCGTCAAGATCGGCAAATGCAAGGTCCATAGGCGCACTTAGGTTTATAGTTACAGGTGTGCCGAAGTTAATGGATACACCACTCTTGTTTTGATAAAGCAATACTTTGCCATCGTTGGATACGCCTATATCCACCTTACCATCCCCATTAATATCGGCAGCAACAATAGCTGATGGTACGGCCGACGTGCTCATTGAGGTTGCTTTAACTAAAGCAATGTTGCCAGGAGTGCTGCTGTTTTTCCACACCGCTATGCCCGGCGTACTTTTCATGGTCATGGCAACATCGGTTTTTCCGTTATTATCAAAATCACCAACTGTGATACCGTTAATTGTACCACCAGCTAAAAAATCTACCCTCGGTGCATAAGTGGCACTGCCTTTGGTGCTGATATTACGATAAACCCCAAGGGTATCGGCAAGGTGCACTAATATGTCGGTTTTTCCATCTCCGTCTATATCAGCTAAGGTAACGTTGGGTAAAAATGGCTGCTGCGGAAACGAACCTGAAACCAGGTAATCTGACTGCCCATCGCCATCCATGTCTGAAACCGCTATACCTGTTGGGGCAAACCTGTCATCATAAAAAAAGTCGGCTTCCCACCCCGAAACTGTTTTTACCACACTCGCGCTGCCGTAAAAGTTAGTTGGGTTATAGGTTGATTTGATATAGGTAGGTTTCTGGTTGTTTAAACCCGCCAATATTACGTCAAGATCACCATCCAGATCCCAATCGGCCACTGCCAGGTGCGACGATCCATTCCGGTAACTATCCGAACCGCCCGAAATGTAAACACTTTGTACACGTTGAATGCTAATATTGCCCGGAGTACTTTTGTTATCTACAAAGTAGTTTAAATTACCTGCGTCACCATATGCAGAAACTGATATATCGGGCTTGCCATCGTTGTTGTAATCAACAACAACAAACGACCGGGCGTTGTTGCCGGCCCAAGTATTAGTAGGAGCGCCGAATAAATCTTCGCTTAAATCCCCTCCACCGTTAAAGGTAGGTGTAAAGTATCTTGTAGAAGTGCTTGTTGCATAGGCTGTTGCGACGGTAAGCGATGAGTAGGTAGCACCTATAGGCACCTTAACCTGTAATGAGTTGGCTGTGGCCGTAACAACCCGGGCCTTTACTGCGCCGAAATACACAAAATTTTCTGCAGCTACTGTACTGAAATTATTACCGGTGATGGTAACCAGGGTACCGGGGCTTCCAGTTGCCGGGGCAAATGATGTAATAAGTGGTGTAAAATGATATTTAAAACCGTTATAAGCAACAGTAAGGCCATTCTTCATGGTTATAACCAATTTGCCCTCCTTATTTCCTTCTCCCAGTTGTATCGAGATCTCGTCATCGTTCCAGTAGGAATTGGATACATTAAAACTTAATACAGCGTTACCATCCAGGGTAACACTTTTAACATCAAAAAAACCGATGCCTGATATCACAACAGTCGAATTATAGCAACCATCTTTATTATTCAGCGATTTAATGACTGGTTTGAGTTTAAAGACGGTGGCTGTTGTATCGGCTCCGTTGAAATCACTTTTCACTATAATATTGCCGGTAGCATTACCGTATGGTACAACAGCCCGGATTTCTGATTTAGATACTAATCTGAACTTTGCTTCAATATTATTAAAGAACACCTTATTGGCCCAATCAAAGCCGGTGCCTTTAATGGTTACGGTATCGTTTTTAACAGCATTGGCCGGCAAAAATGATAAGATATTTGGCGGAGGGATATATGTAAAGCCGGCAAAAGTTGAACTTGCTTTTTTAGTGCTTACTTTTACATCGCCGCTTGCACCTTTGCCAACAACCGCTGTGATATAGCCGTTGGAACTTGCCGTTACAGATGCAGCCGGCACACCACCAAATGTTACGCTTGTGACATTAACAAAATGCTCGCCATAAATACTAACACTTTGGCCGGAGGCCGCGGCAAGCGGCTGTATATCGGTTATTTTTACAGCCTGGCTAAAGGTGGTTACTTTGATTAAGGTATCGGTATATAGCTTATTGCCTACAACCAACTTCAAGGTATCATTAGGGCCATAAAGATCAATAGTATAAGAGGCATTATATGTGTTTGCTATAACCTTACCATTTACTAACCATTTATAGGTGTTGCCCGTTTTACTATAATTATTTAACTTAATTATGCCAGTGCTGGTGGCACCTGTTTCATCCATGGTAAAATACGCCCTCGGTACCACCGTTCCGCCGCTATTACCACTTAGTGCAAGATACCCGTGGCCACCGCCAACCCAAATTGCATTACCTTTTATCTGGATGTCATTAAGTGAATAATTAAAATAACTGTAACTGTTATCGCGATACAGGCGCTCCCATATTTTACCTTTATTGGTTGTTTTAAATACATCAAAACCTACGTTTTGGATAGCATACGCGGTGCTATCGTTCACTACTATCATTTTTGAGAATTTGACAGGTGCCAACACTTCATCGTTTTGCTGGGCCCAGGTATTGCCGCTGTTGGCCGAGATCAAAAGCCTTCCATCATCGGTGTTTGCCCAAACATTATTATTATTTACAAAATACATACAGCTAACGCCGTGGTTAATTATTGCATTGAGGGTCCAGTTGCTACCGCCGTCAACCGTGGCGTAGCGCGGAGCAAAGCCCCCCAAATTGGCACGGTAGGCCTGTACAACGGTTTCGCTTAACACTTGTAAATTAGTGAAATTGAAATTTTCCTGGGTAAAGCTCACTACCCAGGTAAGCCCGCCGTCAGTCGTTTTTAAGATACGGTGTTTGTCAACCGCATATCCCGTAAGGTTGTTTGCAGCGAAAGCCATGTCGGTGATATAGGAATCGGGAATTTGGCTAAACTGCGAATGAAATACCACTTTATAGGTACTACCACCATTAGTTGAATAAAGAATAGCAGGTACCAACCCATAGTTACCATAAATCAAAACTCTGTTCCGGTCGAAAGCTTTTACACCGCTCAGTTCAAAACCAAATGTAAGGTTAACCGTGTAGCCGTTAAAATTAACATTGGTGTTGGTAATGGGCTTATAAGTAATTGTTTTGCCGCTATCCGCAGTAAAACCAAGCATTTTAGAAAAAGCGATATAACCTTCGGCACCGGCGTAAAAATCTACGCGATGTATATGGCTGTTTTCATTAGCTTCAACATGTAGCTGTTTAAACTGGGAAAATGCGGGCTTCGTAAAGGATAGCAACAGGCATATTAAAAAGATATACCTATAGATATTAGGGCTACTTGTATGTTGCCAATGGTATTTTAAGCAAACAGAAAAAGAGGAAATCATTAAAATTTATGATAAGGATAGCGACAATAAATATACACATTATATCCAGTATAGATTGACTTTTTTCAATATCCTATTTTTGTAAAGAGATGATGCTATTACTATAATACCGCTGCCCGGCTTGGTTTTGCTGAATGCTCTTGAATTTGACACTTATGCTGAAAAAGAACAGTGGTTTTTATACTGAATAATTATTTCCTGTTCGAAATGGCAATTTTGTACAAGTAAAAGCTGCGATAGGAACCCACCTTGTTTTTATTGACTAAGGGATTTGTAGTATGGTGGATTTGAACCCAGATGTTTTTATTTAAAAACCTAAAAAATAAATTTTCAAATAAATATCAAAACAAAAAACCGAACTTTTGGGTTCGGTTTTATTTTGCGGAGAGGGAGGGATTCGAACATTTCCATGTATATTATTTATTATCAGTAAATTAACTAAATAAAAAAAATGACTCACCGGGTGACTTACCATTTTTTTGCCTTTTTACGTGGCGCAAATCCTGAATAAGGATAGAATGTTTAGCTCAAATCAAAAAAGTAATTCAGGAATTATGCTTGTAATAAATAACTGTTATCAGCCGGGGTTAAATCAGCGCAAAAGAATTTTTTTAACTGTCAATCAGAGGGTCGTTGGTTCGAGCACAGTCTTAGTGTGCGGAAAATCAATGATTTAATACCATTCGCCAAAGTGGTTTTTTTATTTGCATAAAATTTGCATACATAACCCCCATTTTGGTTACGACCAACCTTATTTCTTCCTAATGGTTTTGCAGCTAATGATAACCATCTAATAGGTATATGATGAAGTGTTTAGTCGATTTCTCCTCCTTGTTAGGCCGCAGTCCCAATTCAAAGGGCACTTTCATAATTGTGGATCGTGTTGGCGGCGGGTAGAGTATTGATAAACCTGCCTTTTACCAATCTATGTTTTTGGGAGGACAAAGGGGAAACCTACTGGGTTATTAAATGTTCCTGCCATTGCGCGGTATCTCAGAATAGCTACTTATCATACTCCATCCGGTAAATTTGCTATCTCTTAACTAAGAATTTTGTGAAGGGTAACCAGACGGCACCCTTGGATTTTGTATTATTTAAATCGCTTCGTGATAAATCCAATGCAAAGAATGTGAATTTAACATAGGGCAAAATACCTTTGGCTGTCGGCTACAATGTCCATTATGGAACCTTGCCCGACAAACTTATTTAAAGTAGAACTTTTTTAAGCTTGGAAATAACCAAAGTGAATGGGCGACCTGACTTTCGGCGACTTGCTTTACTGCTTCTGCAATGCCATCTAAATTGTCCAAAATGTCTTGTTTTAATCGGTTTAAATCAGCTTCTTTAACTGAGGTTATCCCTTTAGCTTGTTCAACAAGCACCTGGCTATAGTTTATCGCCGTATCAAAGAGTGGTAGAAAGCTATTGGTTAAGTTTTTCATCGGTTTTAAAGCGCTATCTATAACCTCGTATAATGTTTTTCCATCCTCGCGCTTTTCTCTTTTTCGACAATAGCAGTACCGAGTTGGGCTAGTCTAATTGCTACTAAAGCACCCTCAAAACTAACCGTTACCCCGACTGTGCCTTGGATAATACTGGCGATATTATAATAATCCCCGAGTGGTAGGAAATCGTGGTAATGCTCAGCAACTATTAAAATGATAATGGTGATCGTGGTAATTACTGCTAAAAATGAATAAAACGAAGGCTAACCCGGTTCATGGCGCTTAAAACTTAGCTATAAATATAATAACGGTACTTGAAATTTATTTCTTTTTATTGATCGGTAATTCAAGTTATTTTTTTGTGAAGAGGAGTTAGCTTCATGGATAATGATTGTTTGGTTTGCTGTAACTTTCGTTATTGCATGATTAAAGTGGTTTTAACCTAAAATTCAGATAGAAAAACGAGAAATTATTTTGTATAAATTGCCCTTTTGCGTAACTGATGATATTTATCTTTTATTTCCGTAATTTTTTTCTTGATAATTTATAATACTTAAAAAAAAGTAACCAGTGCATCTTTTAAAACGCTTTTTTTAATTTTAATTCTTTTCATCTTTAAAAAGAGGTTTATTTTATTCATTTTTTTAAAAATAAAAAGCATTTTGGATATAATATACTAAAAATGAGGCGAATATTATTTTTATGACCGCTTGTTATATTAATTTATATTATAGAAATTGTACATATACATATTTACCTGGTGACGAATGAAAATATCAATGCGCCTATGCCTGGCTTACTTAACAAGGGCATATTGCTGAAAATGGACATTTTATCAAAATTTATATTTACTACTATCCGTGTTCAGAAGGATGGAATAGCGCAGTAGATTATGTATGAATTTAAAGTTTTATATATTAAAAATTACTCGCGCTTGTTGAAAGGCGCTAGTTTAATAACTATACCCTAAGCCATTTATGATATCTAAGTCACGTTACACTAACTCCGAAATAATCACTATTGAGTTTCTAAGAAGAATGGGGGCTAAAGTAACTTCGGAGGCTGTTGTTGAAGAATTACGACAGCACCCTGATTTTCCAAACTTACTCGCCATAAACGACGTGTTGAATAATTACGGTTTGAATACAAACGCTTATCGGATTCCCCCTGAGCATCTTACAGAAATTCCGTCCCCGTTCATTGTAAATACGAAAAAAAGGGGACAGGAATTTTTAATTGTTGCACGGGTGGATGAAAAAGAAGCCGAATTAGTGGGGAATAGCCGGAAGCCAGAGGTATTGTCGCTATCTCAATTTAAAGATGCATTTGCCGGTGTAATCCTTGTGCCCGAAGATATCAAAATCATGGAAAACAAAACTGCCGCTAAATCTAACTATTTTCATTTCGATCAAATCCGGAACCCGGTAATATTAGCATTCGCTATTTTGTTACTTTGCGCGGGTGGGATACTGATCGGCAACGATCCTTCTCCATGGCAATTTATCACCCAGTTGTTTTTAAAAACTGTAGGTTTAGCAGTGTCTATCTTACTGTTGGTCCAAAGCGTAGATCATAATAATCCATTGGTTCAAACACTTTGCGGTGTCGGTAAAACAAATTGTAATGCCATTCTATCATCAAAGGCAGCCAACGCTTTTAATGGGCTTAGTTGGAGTGATATAGGTTTTTTCTACTTTGCCGGCACATGGCTTACGACTTTGATAATTGGTAAAGATATATCAACGCGACAAATTCTCGCCCTGTTAAATTTTGCAAGTCTCCCATATACTGTTTATTCAATTTATTATCAGGCGAAGGTTGCGAAACAATGGTGTCTTTTCTGTTGTGCAATTCAAATTTTGCTATGGTTCGAGTTTGGTTCATTCGCAACAATTTTTGAATTCCAATTCAAATTGCCAACCAATGATAATCTGTTGATTATGCTGATTTGTATGGTTATCCCGGCAATCGGATGGCTACTAATAAAACCGGTGCTATTGAAAAGTCAGCAAGTTGATTTGATTGAAGATCAATTACGAAGCTTTAAATACAATACTGACGTTTTTAAGAACTTATTAAAAGTCAAACCCAAATATGCTATGCCCAGCCCTGACTGGAGTATTGTTCTGGGTAACGTTGAGGCCAGCACTATAATAACTATGGTAAGCAACCCATATTGCCCGCCCTGTAGCTTGGCCCACAAAATAATTGATGAATGGCTAACCAAGGATTTTGATATCCAGGTTCGGATCCTGTTTACTGCTAATAACACTGACGAGGATTATAAAACACCCGTAGTGCGCCACTTTATGGCATTAAATCAATTGGAGGATAAAACTTTAGTGAAAAAAGCGTTGCACGACTGGTATGAACAAAAGCAAAAGAACTATGACGACTGGGCGCAACTATATCCGGTTAAGTTAAATAACCGCGATTTTGCCCAACTGGATAATCAAAAAAAATGGTGCTCTACTGCTGAAATTAAAGCAACGCCAGCTTTTCTTATAAATGGACACGTACTGCCGGAAAATTACCGTCTAAGGGATATAAAATATTTGTTAGCACAACAATAGCAAAGAAACTTTTCGCGAAAGTAAAGGAGCCTACCCTTTGAGAACGTATGCCGTCAACTGTTGGTACGTTAATCCAACAATAATACCTAACAAATTTATTTCACATGTCAAAATTTGCCAAACTCAGCCGTGCTGAGATGAAAAATGTATTGGGAGGAACAGCTCCACCACCACCTACCAGTTGCACTAACGATTGCGGCGGCACCGCCGGCACATGCTCAACAGGATATGATTGCGTTAGTGAGAGCTGTCCAGATGATAAAAACTATACTCATAACATATGTGTGGCTAAATAATTGCGCCATATATATTTGATGTAAATAAGCAATTCGCGATAATTCGTAGTCGCGGATTGCTTTTAAATTTCACGACAGTGCATGTTTTGCTCAAACCTAATAAGCTCCCATTTTGCTGGCAGCGGAGATAACCCTAGGCAAAGATGAAGAATAAAATAATATATCTAATTCATGTTTTAACAATTTTGTCGACCATATGGTCCGGGAACCTTTTTGCTCAAATTCCTGTGCGAAAGGGCCCTGTCTCTGCCATCGAAATCGAAAAAGCATTGTCTGTTGTTAACCAAAATATGGATAGTATTAATGCCCACCAGGACTATATTTATAAAATGGGGTTGAATAACCCTCTCTTGTTAAGTCAATATCGTGGCTGGATCAGTAAATATCCTCAAAAGCTGAGTATCCCTTTATCGTTGGGTACCGCATATTACAAGGCGGAAATGTCTCAGGCAAAAGAATTTTTATTAAGGGCTGCGAAACTCGCTCCGAACAACGCGCAAATATGGTATATGCTGTCGGCCGACGCTTTCAATAGAGGTGAATCCACTTTGCAATCTAAATATTTATTGAAAGCTACATCTGTTGAGCCTTCAAACGCTGCCTACGCTTACTATTATTTAACTACTTTCAAAGATGTAGATCAGGATGTCTATAGAAAGAAAGCCATCGAATTTATAAATCGTTTTCCGACCGATTCTCAGGGAGCACAGGTTCTCTATTGGTTGGGAGAAGATGCAACGGATCTCAACGAGAAAATTGATTATTTTGAAAAATTACGAAAATCATACCCGCCAAAAGAATACAAATGGACTACATACGGTATGACATCATTGGCGGATGCCTATTTACAAACCGATCCTGAAAAAGCGTTGATCCTCATCAATACCATGGGCGACAATAAAGACTGGCAACTTAGGAAACAAGCCGCTTTACAGCTAATCAAAATTAAGGAACTTGAAAAGCAGAAAAATTACAAGGCCGCAGTTATCGAATTTGATGAGCTGATTCTTCCCCGGTTTAATTACATAGATGAATTTATAACGTTGAAAAAAGCATCGCTACAGGAGAAAGCGGGCGATGTCAAAACCGCATATGATAGTTTAATTGAAAAGGCGGCAAAACTTCCCACTGATAGCATGAATAACGCGATAGAGAATTTTGGCAAAAAATTAGGAAAGTCTGATCGACAAGTTAACGATGACATTAAAACTGCTATAGCCAAAACTGCTTCTCTGGCATCTCCATTTAAATTGGGACTTTATACTGGCAGGGACAGCCTCGATCTGAATTCGCTCAAGGGTAAAGTAGTTTTGATAACATTTTGGTTTCCAGCTTGTGGGCCGTGTAGAGCCGAGTTTCCTTATTTTCAATCCGTAATCAATAAGTTAAATAATACAGATATTGCTTATCTCGGTATAAACGTCTACCCTGATCAGGACCCTTATGTTCTTCCGTTTTTAAAAAATTCCAAGTTTTCATTTATTCCATTACGTGGTAGCGCCGACTTTGCTTTAAAAAACTTCGGAGTAAAAAGCGAGCCCACGAATTTTCTTATTGATAAACAAGGAAAGATTGCTTTTAAAAACTTTACTATCGATCAAAAAAACCAACGAAGCTTGGAATTGATGATCAGGTCACTATTGTGAAACTGAGTGGAAGAATCGATACATAGCACACGTTGTAGTAACAGTATAGCCTACCTTATTTCAAACTTATGGCTTTCCAATTTTACAAGCAGCCCGACCAAATGGACTGCGGCCCTACATGTTTACGCATGGTTGCAAAACACTTTGGACGTAATTTTAAGATACAAACTTTACGTCAACTTTGCGAAATCAATCGGGAAGGGGTTTCTCTTTTAGGGATAAGTGACGCCGCAGAAAAGATCGGCTTCCGGTCGCTTGGAGCCAAGCTGAATTTAACAGATCTTAAAGAAGCGGAAATGCCTTGTATACTCCATTGGCGGCAAAATCATTTTGTAATACTCTACCTAATAAAGCACGGTCGTTATTATATTGCTGATCCGGGCAGCGGCCTTGTTACTTTATCAGAGTCGGATTTTCGGAAAAGCTGGGTCTCTGATCAAGATGTTAACGAAGGAATCGCGCTGCTACTTACCCCAACACCGCATTTTTATGAACAGGAAGATGAAAGAAACAACTCGATTACATGGAGTTTTTTATTGCGTTATCTGATCGCCTACAAACAATTAATAGTACAGCTCTTGTTCGGTTTAGGAATTGGCAGCCTGCTTCAACTTGTCGCTCCTTTTCTTACACAATCGATAGTGGATATTGGCATCAATGTCCGTAATCTAAACTTCGTATACATTGTTATAATTGCGCAGGCTATGTTAATTGTCGGCAGAGTGAGCGTGGAATTTATCCGCTCGTGGATACTGCTTCATATCAGTACACGCGTAAACATATCTATTCTTACCGATTTTCTGATCAAACTGATGAAATTGCCTATTAGTTTCTTTGATACAAAGATGACGGGCGACATCATGCAACGTATGAATGATCAGCGCCGCATAGAAAGTTTTCTCACGGGATCAACACTTACTACGTTGTTCTCCCTATTTAATTTGTTGATTTTTTCTGTCGTACTGGTCTATTACAACGTCTTGATATTTGGCGTCTATCTGCTCAGCAGCGCGCTATATATTGGCTGGATCGCAGCTTTCTTAAAAAGGAGACGCGATATTAATTACAAAAGCTTTGAGATTTCTGCCAAAACCCAAAGCAGTGTAGTGCAGCTGGTCAGTGGGATGCAGGAAATAAAACTAAACAACTGCGAACAGCAAAAACGATGGGAATGGGAACACCTGCAAGCGCGTTTGTTCAAGTTCAATGTTAAAAACCTTGCTCTGAATCAATACCAGCAAGGTGGTTCCACATTCATTAATGAATCCACCAACCTGCTTATCACGCTTCTAAGCGCTAAGGCGGTTATCGATGGGCAACTTACTCTGGGAGCCATGATGGCAGTGCAATATATTATCGGGCAGTTAAACGCTCCTGTACAACAGTTCCTGCTATTTATTCAAAACTTTCAAGATGCAAGGATCAGCCTTGAACGGTTAAACGAAATACACGAATTGTCGGATGAAGAACCTGTAGAAAAAGAATTCAGTCAGCATTTACCACAAAACTTAAGCATTAGCCTTAATGATATTACGTTTAAGTACCCTGGTGTCGGGAATGAACCTGTTCTTAGAGGACTAAACTTCGAAATTCCACAAGGCAAGACCACAGCGATTGTCGGTATGAGTGGTAGCGGGAAAACGACAATTTTGAAATTGTTGCTGCGTTTTTATGAACCTGATACGGGAGAATTAAAGGTTGGTGGGCAATTATTAAATAATATCGGCTTTAAACGTTGGCGCAGCGCCTGCGGCGTTGTTATGCAGGATGGCTTTATTTTTTCTGATACAATAGAACGCAATATAGCCGTAGGAGATGAATATCCTGACAAGGTTAAACTTGCTTACGCAATTAATGTGGCAAATATCCTAGATCTGATAGAGAGTTTACCGCTTGGCTTGAAAACGAAAATCGGCGCGGAGGGCAATGGCATAAGTCAGGGGCAGCGCCAGCGGCTTTTAGTCGCGCGCGCTGTATACAAAAATCCCGAGTATATTTTTTTTGACGAAGCAACAAACGCACTTGATGCTAATAACGAGCGGGTTATAATGAATAATATGAGGGATTTTTTTACTGGCCGAACGGTGGTAATTGTAGCCCATCGGTTAAGTACGGTCAGTAATGCCGATAACATTATTTTGTTGGAGCACGGCGCCATTATTGAACAGGGTTCCCATCAGCAGCTAACCGCAATTAAGGGGAAATATTATGAACTTGTGAAAAATCAGCTTGAATTAGGCACCTGATAAATATTTTATGCCATTTAATACAGAAGTAGAAAGCTCTACCCGCCATAGCGATGATATGCAGGATATTATCACTGCTATACCTTCATGGATACTGCGCTGGGGAACAACTGTTTTCTTTTTTGCTTTGTTGCTGATCCTGAGTCTGTCAGCTCTAATAAAGTATCCGGAAATTGTTAAAACAAAACTCAGCATCACATCCCCTAACGTAGCTAAGACCATCGTTCCGAAAATTACCGGCCGATTGCAAAAATTGCTTATAAATAACGGCGAAACCGTTAATGCGGGCCAGCCGCTGGCGTATCTGGAAAGCACGGCAAACCATCAACAGGTGCTTAATTTATTAGTGTCGTTAAAACAGTATCAACGGCAGTTTACATCGGGAAATACGATATTTGCGGATTTTTTTAATAAGCAGCATTATGATGAACTCGGTGAATTGCAAACAGCTTTTCAAACCTTTAGCCAGTCGTTCCTTACGTACAATGCTACTGTCCGAAGCGGTTTTCTGATAAAAAAGCGCGCCTTTCTAATGGATGATATAATCAGTTTAAATCAACAAACTGTTCAACTCAATAATGAGCGCATGTTACAGCAACAAGACCTTTCTCTCGCTGAAGAAGATTATAATGTGCACCGTAAACTGGCTGATCAAAAAGTCGAAACACCGGCAGAATTAAGACAACAGGAAAGCAGATACATAGCAAAAAAATCACCGCTCATACAATCAGAAGCAGCACTGATAACAGCTAAAACAAATTTACTGGCAAAGCAAAAGGAAATATTGGAGCTCGATAACCAGGTTATAGAGGAAAAGACAAAATTCTCTCAGGCGTTAAACAGTTTAATAAGCCAAATGGAAGATTGGAAAAACCAATATGTATTATCGGCTTCCCAAAGTGGTAAGATAACATTTGCTGGCAATATTCAACAAAACCAAATGGTATCTCCGTCTACCGAAATCTTTTATATTAATCAAAGCAGTACAACCTATTTTGGCGATATGAGTATCCCTCAGGACAACATGGGTAAGGTTAAACAAGGCCAGCAGGTTTTAATAAAATTGCGTAGTTATAAGTTTGAAGAATACGGAATACTAAAGGGTCGGATAATTTATATTTCTGAAGTACCTTACAGGGATAGTGTATTCTCATCCAAGGTTAGCTTTGAGACCATTAATCCAACCATTAAAAAAAGCATAAGATTGCGGCAGGGTATGATTGCCGATGCTGATATTATTACCGACGATGCTACACTTTTACAAAGGCTTACCCGCAATTTAATAAGGGCGATAAATACACAATGACAATAGTCCTATCCTTCTCGCTGAAACTAACCGTGAAAGTCGATATGAAATGTTTGTCAAATAGTAAAGTAAAGAAACTTTTCGCAAAAGTAAAGGAGCATATCCTTTGAAATAAATATGCCGTTAACTGTCGGTGCGTAATTCCGATAATAATCAAAAAAACAAATACGATATGCCAGAATTTGCCAAACTCAGTCGCGCTGAAATGAAAAATATTTTAGGTGGAACAGCGCAACCTCCGTCTAATTGTACTAACGAATGTAGCTCTACTTCCGCTTGTCTAACCGGCTCTATATGTGTAACCGAAACTTGTCCGGATGATAAAAACTTTGTTCACTACATTTGTGTAAGAGAATAATTACACCGTATAAATATTTTGCATTAGCAACTTGCGATGATTCATTATTATATATTGCTTATGCAAGTTTTATTATAGAACGCTCGTCATTCCTGCAATATTTTCTATTGGGTTGGCAGCCCGAGCAGGACTCGAACCCTAAACTGTGCGGTTCGAGAAACGCACAGTAGGAGTTCATTAAAAATGCTTTAATTCGTTCAGAATGCGCATTTGTTCTAAAAAGTGGTTCGAATTCTGCCCAGTTAGGGAGCCTTAAAATCAATGATTTAATCCCACTCGCCAGAGTGGGGTTAAATCATTGATTTTTTTTATTTTAAAGCATTATTTGCGTTTTATTTCTCAAAGTCTACGAGAAAGGAAATACCATTTCACTGACAGTTTTCACTGACATTTCTCCAAAGATCACCCCGTGTTTCTCATCCTCCTATTTGCGATCATCCTAAAGAAGCCGCCAGTATTAATCATGGGTTTGTAATAAAAGGTGCTGCCTACTTGACGTTGCAAACTACTAGTTGCAGGGTATACAATGCAGTCTCCTCTTTTTCTTTCGAGCACAAAAGGGTTTCTTGTTATTATTGTTTGTCGGGTTAGTATGTGTGTAAACTCGGAGAGTTTTCCATATAGTAACACGTAGGCGCAGTGCTATCTGGTTCTTTATTGCTCCCGCTATGTCCGGTTTTATAACCCTCCCCTGATTTAACTACATGCCATATTCTTCGTAAGCACTTATGGGCTACTTAACGATTATCTTATTTGATTGTTTCCCCACATGGGTCCGGTAATAGGTTTGCATTGTTGCATCTCTTCTTACAGATACCCAGGCACTTTCAATCAAATAACTTCTGATCAGCGTTTTACTTCGATGAGTTAGTCCTCTTACCTGTACCGTTTCACCCGTGCTGTAAATGCTCGGTATCAGCCTCACAAAACTGGCTAACTGATCAAACTTCCGGAACCCTTTTCATATCACCAAGTTCGGCAAGTATGCCAATGGCTATGATGGGTCCGATTCTAGGTATGGTCATTAGTAATTGAAAATCGCTTTTAAAGTGCATCGTAATATACTGCTGAAGCTCTATGTTAATATCTAGCCATTCTTGCCTCACAAAGCTCAAATGTCTAAGTTTACTTTGCAAGCTGGAGTTACCGGTAGGATATTTCCATTCAAGATTACCCAGCCATGTGGTCATTTCCCTGATCCAGGTAGCATTATCAAACTTCAAGGGCAACTTATACCATAATATAATAGCTCACCCTTGACCTGGCTTTTAAGTTTACGCATAACTTTGGCCACGTTGTTCTTCTGCCTGAAAAGGCTTCTCAGCTGTTCCTGCTGCTCATCTGGCACGTAGGTCCCGGTAAGATGGCCTGATTGTAACTGCTTGGCTAAACTCCTGCAATCCATCCGGTCATTCTTTTGATCTTTGTTCTTGGCACTCGTTGGTATATCAGATGGATTAAGCACTTTGACGTCCCAGCCAGCCTGTGTCAATTGCCGATTAGGTATAAACCCACAGCAGGATGCCTCATAACAACATTCTACAGGGTAATTATTAAAGTGCTGATTTACGTATCCAATCAGCGTATCAGGCTCTGATGGCATATTGAACGTCTTGTGCCGAAAAGGTCGGTCCTGATACTAACCGCCCAGCTCTTTTTATGAACGTCTATGCCGATAAACAACCGTGGTGTTTGCATAAGCTTAGTGTTTGGTTTTAAACAAAGCTATTACATAAATACTTGACATTTTATTCCGGCTTGGACTACCTTCGCGATAGTGGTGAGTAAGGTAATCTCACGATAGGAATTTATTCGTTGTTGTCCTCTAACCAATCAGGAACCAGTGTATAGAAGAAATAAGATTATCGAATAATTTTTCACATGTAGCCCCCACTTTAGGTCGTATTTTTAACGTCAGCGGAAGGAACAAAATCTTTAGTAGTCCCTTCCAAATAGAGGGGGCAAAAAAGCAATGTGCACGAAATGCATGCTTTTCGACGTCATTATTTTGATAAATATTGATGGGCCGCAACTACATGGATAACTTTACCATTTTTCTCCAGGCGATCGGTTTGATCAAGCGTCACGATAAAGCCTTCATCAGCATTGAAAAATGTAAGCGCTTCAACCACACCATCCAACTCACGGTTGATATTATCAGGGTTTAATTCGAAACAAACCTGAACGGCCTCTATCAATTTGCCGTTATTCGTGGTAACGAAATCGCATTCATTCTTTTCAGCAAAATAATAGATCTCCCGGTGTTTTTGACGCAGGTGCAGGTAAACCAAATTCTCGAACTTTCTGCCATTATCTTCTGTAAAAGAACCTGAATTAACATTGATCAGGCCGGTATCTATCGCATAAACCTTCCTCGGGTTTGCGATTTGTTTTCTTAAAGAATAACTAAATTTTGGCACGAATTGTAACAGATATGAATACTCCAGGTGTGACAAATACTCCATAACTGTACTGGTAGACCCGATCTCAAACAATGTCTTGAGCCTGTTACCTGTGATCAACTTTGAAACATTAGAGAGCAGGTAAAATGCCAGCCGCTGCAACGTCTTAACATCCCTGATGCCATAGCGAACTGCGATGTCCCTGATCAAAATATCCTCGAATAATTGATTTAATATTTCAGGGATCCCTTGCTTTAAATATTCCGGGAAGCCGCCTAATTCTAAATAACTCAATAAGGAGGGTTTATCATAAGATAAATCTTTAAAGGCGCAGAATTCGTGATAAGAAAAAGGGAAAAGCTCTTTTGTGATGTGCCGCCCGGTTAACCTGGTTCCCAATTCCCGGCTTAATAAAGAGGCATTAGAGCCTGTTATTACTAATTTATAATCTTCATCCAGCTTTTGCCTCGCATACCTTTCCCATTCCGGTATAATTTGGATCTCGTCAAAAAAAAGTACATTACTTCCGCTGGCCTTAATAGATTCATCCAGCCTGGCGAAGTCGGTAGGGCCAAATTCATAAAGCCGGGGATCTTCAAAATTAAGATATAATGCATCAGGATATCTCTCTTTGAGTAGTTGGAAGAGCAGCGTGCTTTTCCCGCATCTCCTTATTCCCGAAACAATTAATGCCAATGTCGAAAGGTCTGGCAAAGTTGCCAGCGCATCTCTTTTCAGACCAGGATCTTTTTGCGCCAGGTTCGCTTTTTGAGTTTCAATAACCTGGTTAATAGCGGATTGAAGTACCATAATAATTCATTTGACACAAAAATACAAAATTGTTTGTTAGTAAAATACAATTTTATTCGATATCAAAATACAATTATGCTCGTCGGTAGATAGCCAAATTCAGAATTTATATGACTATTACGAGATCAAAGAGAATGTCGTTTTAGTTTCCAAGAGGACAGGATAATCTGAGAAGTCCTCTGGAGGCACTGAGAGCCTTTTTTCTAAATTAGAGCGGAGGAGAGTTAGGGAATAATAACTGGATTAATTTCCGCTATAAATCAACGCCTTGTATTTTCATTCAATTAGAGCTCACCTAATAAACCACCTTATAGAACCAAATCGCTTGTGCTTATTTAACAAAGATGAAGGTATCAGTACATAAATTAACAGGTCAACCTCCTATGGTTTATTATTAAAGAAAATTGCGAAAAAGGCTGTCTTGTTAATTTTATTAGTGTTTTAAATACAATTAATTTGCTTTTTCAATATAAATTAATTGTATATTGGCTCCGTTATAACCTAAAATTAATTTGTCCTTTAACAATATTATCCGCTTAGGGTGTGTAAACGTAAACAGTAATCTGAATTGATTAAATTTATTGCATTTAATTAAATGTAATTTAAACGCTTATAATGCCGGATGCATAATGACGGTAAAGGTGATTTATCTTGAATGAAAAGGCTTAGTGATCATACGGATATTCAATTAACAGAGCTCTTTACGCTTGGAGATATTGATGCGTTTGAAGAGATCTATAACAGATACTGGCTAAAGCTTTACTCAGCCGCATATAAGCGCGTGAAAGAAAGAGAAACTGCACAAGAAATTGTACAGGATTTTTTTACCAGCTTTTGGATCAACAGGGAGCAGGTGAAAATCCAGACATCATTGCAAGGCTATCTTTTTACTTCTATCAAATATCTTGTATTAAACTATAAAAGGGCCGAGGCTGTAAGAAACTCATATGCCGAGATCCTGCTGCTGGTGAATAACAGCTTTGATAATTCAACAGAAGAGAATTACTACTACAAAGAGCTGTTGGAACGTGTTGAAACAGAGGTAAACCAATTACCTCCAAAATGCCGCAATGTATTTGAGCTAAGCCGCAAGCAATACAAAACCAATAAGGAAATAGCCCAATTGATGGGTATTTCAGAAAAAACCGTCGAGAATCATCTTACCAAAGCATTAAGATATTTAAGGGTTAATCTTAACAGCTTGCTTTTACTTACTTTCCTATTTCTGCGCAAATAGCTTTCCCGCTTTACAAGAGGTTGTTTAGGCATTCAGACATCTCTCTTTTTTGTCTTAATCGCACTTCCTTAAATTTTTTTGAAAAAAATAACAATCAAAGTAGGGGTTGGGCCTTACCTGGGTTACATCTTATTATAAACCATAAATAATTCTTGTCCTAAAACAAGCTCAATGAAGAAGAATTTACCTGCCGAACTGTTGGATAAATATTTTGCCGGCACCTGCAATGAGCAGGAGTTGGCTACAATTCATGCCTGGTATGCTTCTTATCAACATGCGCCCGATGATATATCTGTTTTATCCGAAGATGAACAGCGCCTGTTTAAGGCCCTGATGTGGGAGAATATCAAACAGAATATTGACGTTGCAGAAAATGAAAATGTGGTTTCGCTACAGTCTGGAAAGTCCAGACTGAAACAGATAGCTTATTGGCTATCGGGTGTGGCCGCTGTGCTGATAGCAGTGTTTTTTGTTTGGCTAAGAACATCTCCTGCGGGAAGTACGCTTAAAACATTTAACGATCAGCAACTGGTATTTACCAATACGACCGGGACTATCAGGCAAATCACCTTGTCAGATGGCAGCAGGGTATGGGTGAGCCCTAATTCAACCTTAACCTATTTAAAAGCCTTTGAAAAGCAAAGCCGAAAAGTATCCTTAAGCGGAGAGGCATTTTTTGAAGTTACCAAAGATCACACGCGCCCGTTCTCTATCTACACAGGTAACGTAATAACCAAAGTATGGGGAACAAGTTTTCGCATCCGGGCCTATAGCGGTGATAAAACAACTAAGGTTGATGTAGTTACCGGGAAAGTTTCGGTATCGGTTGCCGGTAAAGGTACTACGCAGGTAAATAATACGCAGACAGCTATTGCCGATTCTGGTGATGGTGTAATGTTGCTGCCCAACCAGGAGGCTGTGTACGATAAGCCTACTGATAACCTGACAAAGAACATGGAAATCAAAGATGTTTCGATAGGTATGTGGAAAAAGGCGAGCCTGTCATTTAATAACACGCCGCTAAGGGATGTTTTCAGGACATTGAATGAAAGTTTTAATGTAAATATCAGTTCGGCCGATAATAAGATCAATACTGATAACCTGAAGGCTGATTTTACCAACGAAAACCTTCCCACAATACTGGAGATCCTGAAAAAAACGCTGAATGTAACTTATCGTGTTAACGGTAACCAGTTTGTATTGGAAAGTACTAAATAACCAATTATATAAAACACCAATAAAACCCTAATTAACCTATATGGATAAAAGAACCGATACATAAACAATCCCCTCAAATTTTCCTGGAAAAGGAAATAGGAGTGCTGGAGACACTCCTATAAACTTTTAATCCCCGGTGTGCAACGCCTTTAACAAGGTGATCCGGGAATCCTTTGTCTCAATTTTTTCAAAAAGAAACACTTAAATGTATGAAGATTTATTTACAAAACCACTTTGACTGGTGTAAAATTATGAGAATCACTTTTAGTCAAGTTATAATCCTGCTCGTTTTTACAGGCGTTTCCCTGGCTAATCCCAGCAAGGGGCAGAGCCTGCTTGACAGGCGTGTTGATTATAATATTCAAAATGCAAGCCTCATTAAAGCAATCCAACAGCTGGAAAAAGCAACCAGCCTCAAGTTTGTTTATCATATGAACCTTGTTGAAAAAGAACAGGGCCTTTCGCTTGATGCCAAACAGGAAAAACTTGGCGAAGTGCTTGATAAATTGCTAACCCCAAGAGGAATAACGTTTGATATTATAGGTGATCAGATAGTTTTAGGCAAGGCAAATTCGGTAATTAAACAAAACAATACCGATGATAAAGAAAACGAATCGCTGGCGGTTGCCAAAACCATTACGGGTAAGGTAACTGATGATCATGATCAGCCCCTGCCCGGTGTTACAGTAGCGCTTAAAGGTACTACCATGGGCGCGCAAACTGATGCAAACGGAAGGTACAGCCTTAATATTCCGGATTCTGAAACGGAACGGGCTATCCTTTTATTCTCATTTATTGGTTTTACATCACAGGAAATTCCGGCCGGTGGGCGTACAGTGATCAACGTGCAGTTAAAAGCTACACCAAGCTCATTAAACGAAGTAATTGTAATTGGTTACGGCAGCCAGCGTAAAGGTGATGTAACCAGTTCGGTAGCCACAGTTAAAGCTGAAAATTTTGTAAAAGGCCCGGTATTGGACGCCGGTCAGCTTTTGCAGGGCAAAGTTGCTGGTCTTACTGTATCTGCCCCAAGTGGCGACCCGACATCAGGGTCGCAAATCGCGCTAAGGGGTAATTCCACATTGCTGGGCGCAAATACCGATCCGCTTGTTTTGGTTGACGGTGTCCCCGGAAATCTAAAAACCGTAGTGCCTGAAGATATTGAAACTATTGATGTGCTGAAGGATGGGTCGGCAGCGGCAATTTATGGTGTGCGCGGTACCAACGGTGTTATCATCATCACCACAAAAAGGGCCAGCAGTAATTTTACTAATGCTGTTGATTACAGCGGTTACATAAGTACGCAAACACTTGCCCGCGAACCCAAATTACTAACAGCGACCGATTACCGTGAACAGATTGCTGCAGGTACGAGGCTTAAAGACTATGATCAGGGCAGTTCAACTGATTGGCTTAAAGCAATTTCAAATAACCTGCCTATAACTACGGTACACAACATTACGTTCAGGGGCGGCAACAGTAAAACCAATTACCTGGCCTCGGCTAACTATCGTTCGTTAAACGGTATTTTTCAAAAGTCTGATAATACTACGTTTTCGGGCAGGGTTGATATCAATCACTACATGTTTGATGATAAGGTAAAGATCAACTTTGGTTTACTGCAGCAAAATAACAGCTTTACCCAAACTCAGGATGGAGGTACTTTCAATGGCTATACTTATCGCCAGGCCATATTACAAAATCCTACATCGCCAATAAAAAATGCGGATGGTACTTATTTTGAGCAACCAGGCATTTTCAATTACCAAAACCCGGTATCAATGTTATACAACAGCGATGGCCGCACCTCAAACACAACAGCGAAATATAATTCAACCATAACCTATACACCAATAACTGGGCTTAAACTTTCGGCATTGGGCTCATATACCAGGTTTAACCAAACTGCCGGTTATTCAGAAAATAAGCAAAATATCTCCACCATCCGCGATCATTTAAATGGTTATGCAGCGGTAGGATCCTTACAATCAATTGATAGGTTGCTGGAGCTTACAGCTGAGTTTAAAAAGACCTTAGGTAGCCATAGCTTTTCTGTTTTAGGCGGATATAGCTACCAGGACAATGACTCATTCTCCTTTTTTGAACAAAATCATGATTTCCCTACCGATATTTTCGGTTATAAAAATATAGGTTTGGGCCGTGCCGCTGCCAAAGGTTTGGGCGTTGAAAGCAGTACCGGATCGCAAACAAACCTGATCAGCTTTTTTGGCAGGGCAACTTACAATTATAAAGACAGGTACCTGCTTTTGGCCAGTGTCAGGCGCGAAACCGCTAGTCAGTTATATGGCACCAAAGAACCATGGGGTACTTTCCCGGCAGTACAGGTTGGCTGGAGGTTAACCAAAGAACCTTTCATGCAAGGGCAGCATATTTTTGACGACCTTAAATTCAGGGCGGGTTATGGTGTTACGGGTAACCAGCCAGGCAAGAGTTTTTTAGGTGTAGGGCTCATATATTATGGCAACTATGTGCTTTCAAACGGACAATGGATCCAAACCCTCGGCCCTTATCAAAACTCCAATCCTTATTTGAAATGGGAAGAAAAGCATGAAACTGATCTGGGGTTAGACTTTAGCTTGCTGAAAGGTTTGGTGACTGGTACGGTTGATCTTTATGATCGTAAGATCAAGGGCTTACTGTATGATTATGCAGTGCCCAGCCCTCCAAATTTGTTTAACTCAACAAGGGCCAACGTAGGCACCATGCAAAATAAGGGCATTGAAGTATTGCTCAACATTACGCCCGTGCGTACCGCTAATTTTCAGTGGACTACCAGCTTTAACTTTTCAACCAATACCAATAAGCTCATCAGCTTATCGAATGACCTGTATAAAGCAACCAGCGATTATTTTACAACTGGTGGTACGGGCGAGCCTATTCAAACTTTTACCAACATAGTTAGGGTTGGTAAGAATATCGGTGATTTTTATGGTTTTAAAGTAACAGGTGTTTCAAATGACGGCCAATGGATATACGAAGATGCTAATGGCAAGTCGGTTCCGTACAGCCAGTTTACACACAGTTTTGAGGATAAAAAAGTACTGGGTAACGGCTTGCCAAAATATTATGCCGGCTGGAACAATAATATCAGGTATAAAGACTGGGATTTTAGCGTAACCATGCGCGGCGCTTTCGGCTACCAGATCCTTAACTTTCAACGCATGTATTATGAAAATACATCAATACAATACTACAACCGTTTAAAATCTGCAAGGGATAAGGTTTTTGGCACAGCAGTACTTAATAGTAATATGCCGCTTGAGTTTAACAGTTATTATATCGAAAACGGCGATTTCTGGAAAATTGATAACATCAATCTTGGCTATACCTTTAATAGCCTTAAATCTAAATATATCCATTCGCCGCGCATTTATGTGTCAACGTTAAATACGTTTGTAATAACGGGCTATAAAGGTGTTGATCCGGAAGTTGACAGAAGCGGGCTTGCCCCCGGTAATGATAACCGCGACAAGTATCCAACTACAAGGACATTTACAATAGGAGCAAGCGCAAGCTTTTAATCATTAACATCATGAAAAAGATATATTATATACTTAGCAGCCTGGTTATTATTACTGTAATAACTTTTACAATATCATGTACCAAGTTAAAGGACGAGAATTACAACACCATTATATCAAGCAAATTTACTCCGGGTGCGGATGACCTGTCGGCTTTATTAGGTGCGGCCTATACCTATTGGCGACCGCTTGAGCTTGGCCGCAGTGCCAATTCAGTTTTTCGTACCAATGAAATCTCGGCCGATGAACTGGTGATCCCCTCACGCCCCAACGGTTGGGTTGATGGTGGTATCTATCGTAGAGTACATGAGCACAAATGGACATCTGACGAGGCTAATAGCTACGAGATATGGAATAATGCTTACGCCGGCATTACAACTTGCAACCGGGTAATATACCAGATAGAGAATGGACTTATTCCCGTTACTACCGGGAAAGAGGCTGCCCTTGCTGAATTAAAAGTGCTGCGCGCCTCGTTTTACTATCCGCTTTGTGATTTTTTTGGCAACGTGCCTATCATCACCAAATTTGATGTGCCAGAAGGGTTTTTACCAACACAGAGCACCCGCAAAGATGTTTATGATTTTATGATATCTGAAATCAATGCCAATTTGCCGCTGTTAAGTGCTGCCAATGATATATCAACCTACGGAAAATTTAACCAGTGGGCAGCGCATGCCCTACTGGCTAAAATATATTTAAATGCCGGTGTTTACACAGGTACACCAGCCTGGGATAAATGTATTACGGAGTGTAACAGTATCATAAATTCAGGTAAAGGCTTCGCACTTGAAGGAAGCCAGGTTTCGGTTTTTGTTACCGATAATGAAAATTCAAAAGAGATCATTTTTGCTATCCCGTTTGATGAAAAGTACACCGCCGACGGAGCCAACGCTTTTGCCCTGCACATGGAAAGCCTTGAGCCTGAAAATCAGGCGACCTATAATTTTCAATACTCACCATGGGGCGGGATATGCGCTATCCCGCAGTTTATCAATACTTTTGACCCGGATGACAGTCGCCTAAAAAATAACTGGATTCAAGGACAACAGTATACTTTAGCAGGTTTGCCTATTAATGGATCGTTAGGTGCCTATACCAATAAACCACTTAATTACATCAATGTGGTACCTGGAGTTGATTCGACAGAAGAGGTACATGGTTTCCGTTTAGGTAAGTTTGAATATAAACAAGGTGCGTTATTAGGCTTAAGTAACGACTTTCCATTGTTCCGTTATGCCGATGTTTTAATGATGAAGGCCGAATGTTTACTTCGTAGCGGTGATGCTAATGGCGCTGCTACATTAGTTACCCAGGTTAGGCAACGTGATTTTGCAGCAAACCCGGCAAAAGCAACCGTAACAGGCGCCCAGTTGCAGGCGGGCAGCGTGTATGATTATGGCTTGAGAAACCACATAAAAACCACAACTGAGGGTGGGGCCGATATTCAATACGGAAGATTTCTGGATGAGCTTGGCTGGGAATTTAATACCGAAGGCCGCCGCAGGCAGGATTTGATCCGCTTTGGCGTATTTACCAAAAAATCCTGGCTTTCACATTCGCCTAATGGCGATTACAGGGCCTTGTTGCCGCTGCCAAGGCAGGAAGTTGTTAAAAATCCTAACCTGAAACAAAATACAGGCTACTAATAAAATTAATACCAGGCACAGGATGGTCGGCTGATCTCCTGTGCTTTTGAACTAATATATCATCAGGATGAAAAAAAGATTACTTATTGCATTATCATTTTATTGCGGCGTTGCTTACGCGCAAACTAAGGATTACCCCATTAAGCCGGTATCATTTACCAATGTAAAGCTTAACGATAAGTTTTGGACCTCGCGTATCGAAACCAATCGCACGGTTACCATTCCGGCCTCATTTGCCCGTTGCGAAAATACCGGCAGGGTTAAAAATTTTGAAATGGCGGCTGCCCGCAGTGGTAAATTTTGCACTAAGTTTCCGTTTGATGATACCGACATTTATAAAACTATTGAAGGGGCGGCTTATTCAATGGCCGTTCATCCCGATGCAAAGCTGGATGCTTATGTTGATTCATTGATCACAATAGTAGGTAAAGCACAGGAATCGGACGGTTATCTTTACACCGCTCGTACTATTGACCCACTGCATCCTCATGCATGGTCGGGCCCGGAGCGTTGGGTTAAAGAGAATGAACTAAGTCATGAGCTATATAACTCAGGCCATATGTTTGAAGCAGCCGCGGCACATTACCTGGCTACCAACAAACGCAACTTTTTAGATATTGCCCTTAAAAATGCCGATCTGCTGGTTAAAACTTTTGGACCGGGCAAAAGGCATGTAGCACCGGGACATGAGATTGTGGAAATGGGCCTGGTACGCCTGTACCGTATCACCGGCAAAAAAGAATATCTCGATCTTGCTAAATTTTTTATTGACGAAAGAGGGCACCGCACCTATGATAAAACCAGTACTGACGAATGGAAGAACGGGATGTACTGGCAGGACAATGAACCTGTTATAGCACAGGAAGATGCCGAAGGTCATGCCGTAAGGGCAATGTACCTGTACTCGGGCATGGCCGATGTTGCCGCTTTAACCGGTGACAAGGAATACATTACCGCCATTGACAAGATCTGGAACAACATGGTTGGCAAAAAGATCTACGTGCAGGGGGGAATCGGCGCAGTACCGGGCGGTGAACGTTTTGGTGCCGATTACGAGCTGCCAAATACAACTGCTTATAATGAAACCTGCGCTGCCATAGGCGATGTTTTCTGGAATCAGCGGATGTTCCTGCTGCACGGTGAGTCGAAATATATCGATGTGATGGAAAAGGTTTTATATAACGGGTTAATTTCGGGTGTTGGGCTGGATGGTAAGACATTCTTCTACACCAATGCCATGCAGGTAACCAATGGGGTTACACATCATGAGCTTGAGCCCGAGCGTTCCGGCTGGTTTGAGTGCTCATGCTGCCCAACCAATATGGCGCGTTTCCTGCCGTCGTTATCAGGCTATATGTATGCTCAAAAGGATAATAATGTATTTGTAAACCTGTTTATTGCTGGTACAGCAAATATGGAGATTGATAATAAAAAAGTGAGCATTGTTCAAAGCAATAATTACCCGTGGAATGGTGCACTGTCGTTTGCTGTAACACCGGAGACGGCAACTAATTTTGCTATGCACATCCGGATCCCGGGCTGGGCAAGGGCAGAGGCGATCCCGTCTGATCTGTATGCTTTCCAAAATAAATCGGCTGCAAAAATCAGCCTGAAACTAAACGGCAAAGCGGTTGCTTATAAAGTTGAAAATGGCTACGCTGTAATTAACAGGCAATGGAAAAAAGGCGATAACATCCAATTAAACCTGCCTATGGAAGTTAAAAAGGTTATTGCCAATAAAGCATTGGTTGATGATAAAGGTAAAACAGCCCTTCAACGCGGCCCGATCATGTATTGCGCCGAGTGGAAAGATAACGGCGGAACGGTGAGCAATTTAGCAATCCCTGCAAATGCAACTTTTAAACCTGTAGCCGAACCCAGCCTGTTAAATGGCGTAACTGTTTTAAAAGGAGAGATCCTAAGTAAAACAAAAGGCGAAGCTGCTAAAAAGGTAGAGCTTACGGCCATCCCTTATTATTCATGGGCAAACCGTGGTAAAGGCGAAATGACCGTTTGGTTTCCCGAAGTAAATTCCGCTACCAAATAAACATATGAAGCCTCAGCAACTCTCCCGCAAAAAATTAAGATGGTTCAGGGTAATAGCTTTCGGCACCCCGGTACTTATTTTGTTGCTTGCCGAAGGATTGCTGAGGCTTTTCAATTACGGACATGATACCAGTTTGTTTATCAAATACCCCGATGACCCTAACTATTGGGTGATCAGTAAATACGCATCCGAAAAATATTTTACCGATACTGCCAATGCCACCAAAGGCAATATTGAGCCTTTTAAGGTTGAAAAAGCGAAAAATACTTTCAGGATTTTTGTGCTTGGTGAATCGACAACAGCCGGTTACCCGTACATGCACAATGGATCGTTTCATCGTTGGCTGCAGTACCGGTTAATGCACATCTATCCTGATATTAATTTTGAAGTAGTCAATGTATCGTTAACAGCTGTAAATTCATATACGGTACTTGATTTTGGTAAACAGGTGATTAATTACCAGCCCGATGCAGTGTTGATTTATACCGGTCATAACGAATATTATGGTGCTTTAGGCATTGGTTCAACCAGTCATATTGCCAATAGCAGGCTTTTGGTGCGCGCTATAGTTGCACTTAAAGAACTTCGATTGGTTCAACTGGTCAATAATGTAATTGGTAGCTTTAAACCGGCAGCTTCCAACCCCGATCAGCGTGAAAACCTGATGAAGCGTATGGCGCAGCAACAGGCCATACCTTATCAATCTGAAGCATATAAAGCCGGGATAGCGCAGTTTAAGGACAACATGACCGAACTGTGCCAGGTTATGCATGATAAAAATGTGCCCGTGTTTTTAAGCACATTAGTGAGTAACGAAAAAGATTTGAAACCTTTTATCAGCGATGGATCTGATACTTCGGCCAATATGTTGTATGCGAGGGCAAATGATGCGTATCAATCAGGTAAATATGCGCAGGCAAAACAGGAATATATCAAAGCAAAGGAGTTTGACCTTTTACGTTTCCGCGCTCCCGAGGCGATGAATAGAATTATAACGGCTTTGTCTAAACAATACTGCAATGTGCATTTGGTGAATAGCCGAACTGTTTTTGAGCAGCACTCGCCAAACGGCATTTTGGGCAAAGAAACCCTGCTGGAGCATGTACATCCAAATTTATATGGTTATGCCCTGATGTCGGGCGCTTTTTATCAATCCATAAAAAGCGCCCGATTGATTAAAGCTCATCCCGATAAGGAAATGAGTTTAGCTGAATTACTCAACCGGATGCCTGTTACCAAAATTGATTCATTGTATGGCGCTTATACCATCATGATGCTTGAAACAGGCTGGCCATTTAATAAGCCTATCCCTGCAGGGTTTAAACGCGGCGATGATATCGCTTCACAACTGGCTGGTGCACTATCGGTAAACCGGATCAGCTGGCTGGATGCTATGGATCAGCTGTTCAAATACAGTATGAAAGCGGGTGATAAAAAGACGGCTCTGAAAGCAGTTGAAGCCGTTATGCTCGAAAAGCCTCAAAATACAACCTATCCCATTTATGCAGGCAGGCTAAGCTTTGAGCTGGGCGATCCTGACGGGGCCGCTTTTTACTTTAAAAAAGCCTATGAGCTTGACCCTTCTTTTGCCAACACGCAAAATATGTACCTGGTATTTTTAAAAAGTGATCAGCCCGCAAAGGCTGCTCCCTACATTGATTCGGCGATACAACAGCATCCTTCGGATATTGAACTGGTGAATTTAAAAGCTATAGTGGCAGAGATCATCCGCCTAAAAAACATGGCCGGTAAAAAATCCAACATGCAGATAGCTGCGAACTACCATGCCATTGGCGCAGACGAGGCCGCCACGAAATATAAACAGCAATGAACATCAGAAAGGTAAATCAGAAATTTGGCTTGGTAGCCGGCGGTGCATGTTTGCTTATGGTCGCATGGCAATATTTTGTACACTATCATGCTATCGTCTGGCTGTTAGCAATCGGTATTTTGCTGATGTTATCGGCCCTAATCATCCCTCAAATTTTAAATCCTTTACGATTGGTTTGGGATAGGATAGGCCACGTCTTAGCTGTGATCAATACTGCCATCATTCTATTTTTACTGTATTTCCTGATCATTACGCCGGTTGGTGTCATCATGCGTTTATTTGGTAAAAATGGCCTGGATTTAAAGTTTGAGCGTAGCGCAGCCACTTATTGGAAGCCTGTAAAAACGACCGGCCAAAGTTCAATGAAACAACAATTTTAATACACAGCACTATGGAAGTGATAGCAGAGTTTTTTATGTTCCTGAAATCAAGAAAACGGTTTTGGCTTTGGCCTTTGTTTATCCTGCTGTTTTTACTAAGCCTGCTGCTGGTTTTGGCACAGGGATCGGCGCTTGCACCGTTCATTTATTCCTTGTTTTAGGTTCATGTATATTCTTGGTATTTCGGCTTATTTTCATGATAGCGCAGCTTGTTTGCTTAAGGATGATTACATCATTGCAGCCGCCCAGGAAGAACGCTTTACCCGCAAAAAGAATGACGAAAGCTTCCCAATAAATGCTATAAAATACTGTTTAGTTGAAGCCGGGATCTCTTTAAATGGGATTGACCATATTGTTTTTTACGAAAAACCGTTCCTGAAGTTTGAGCGCCTTCTGGAAACTTACCTGGCCTTTGCTCCTTCAGGCTTTATTTCGTTTATGAAAGCCATACCGATGTGGCTCAAGGATAAACTATTTCTGAAAAAGAACATTATTAACCAATTGAAACTCATCGATGAGGATTGGGACTCAAAAAAGTCAAGCCTGCTATTTACCACACATCATCATTCTCATGCAGCGTCGGCCTTCTATCCTTCGCCATTCAATAAGGCTGTTATTCTGACTGCCGATGGAGTAGGCGAATTTACAACCACATCTGTCGCCATTGGCGCGGGCAATAAAATAGAAGAGGTCAAAGAAATTTGTTTTCCGCACTCTATCGGTCTGCTTTATTCGGCATTTACCTATTATCTTGGTTTTAAAGTTAACTGCGATGAGTATAAGGTAATGGGGCTGGCGCCTTATGGCAGGCCCGTTTATACTGATCTGATATTTAAACAACTCGTGAATTTAAAAGCAGATGGGTCATTCAGGCTGCATCAGCAATACTTTAACTACTGTACAGGCCTTACCATGACCTCGTCACGGTTTGATAAGCTGTTTGGCCAACCCAGACGAAAACCGAACGAAGCGATTTTGCAATTTCATATGGATATCGCCAGTTCCATACAGGTTGCGGCAGAGCACATCATGCTTGATTTAACCATAGCTTTGTATAAAGAATTTCAGTTTGATGATTTATGTATGGCCGGTGGCGTAGCTTTAAATTGCGTCATCAATGGTAAAATATTAGAGAAATCGGGCTTCAAACGGTTATGGATCCAACCTGCCGCCGGAGACGCGGGCGGTGCTTTAGGTGCGGCATACGCAGTATACTATGAACATTTAAGTAACGAAAGGAAAAATCCCAATGGCACAGACAAAATGCGGAATGGATTGCTCGGGCCATCTTTTAATGCCAACGATATTAAGGAGTGTTTTATAGATAATCATATCCGGTTTGAAGAATTAGAAACAAAGCACTTGCACGAAAAAGTAGCCGCAAGTATTAACGATGGTAAAGTAGTTGGTTACTTCAAAGGACGGAGTGAATTCGGTCCGCGTGCTTTGGGCGCACGAAGTATTCTTGCTGATCCGCGAAGGATAGATATGCAATCCGTACTAAATCAAAAAATCAAGTTCAGGGAATCGTTCAGGCCGTTTGCACCTGCGGTTTTAGAAGAATACGCCCCGACTTATTTTGATTTTGAGGGATCAAGTCCTTACATGCTAATGGTTATAAGGGTTAAGTCAGAATTGCGAATAGTCCCTTTACCGGAAAATGAACTATTGCAGGGGTTTGAACTGTTGAAAAACAAAAGATCGGATATTCCGGCGGTGACACATGTGGATTATACTGCCCGGATCCAAACTGTGAACTACAGAAACCATCCCGATTTTTATGATATGATCAAAGCATTTTACAATTTAACAGGCTGCCCCTGCCTGTTAAATACTTCATTTAACCGGATGGATGAACCTATGGTGAACTCACCACAGGATGCTATAGACTGTTTCCTAAATACGGGTATAGATGTTTTAGTAATCGAAAATTTTATGGCTGTTAAATAATGTGTCTCGTCCTGATTTTACTTGTCGTTTTTGAGTGGTAATACTGGAATCAGTTTACACCGATATTTCATTAGCCCTGATTAGGATGTGGGAAACTCCTTCAGTTTTCCATATCCTAATGCGTTTTTCTTTTTTTGCTTCTTTTTTTCTTTTTGCGGGCACAGTCTCAAATGCCAGTAACCTGACTTTCCTCCTTCCCTTTTTTAGGGCGCGGATAGCTCTTCCAACGCTTCCTGATTTCACCGGACATACCATGTGCCTGATCTGGTGATGGTAATTCAAACTTGCATGCGGGCGTTGCTCGTTGTAATTGCCGATGATCACTGAGATGCTTTTCTTTGCCTCTTTATGGTTCTGGTAGACCTTTTTTGGAAAGAATTCATTCTTGATAATTCCATTAACGCGCTCGGCAAGTGCATTCTCATATGGACTACCGCTTTGGGTCATACTGATCGCGATCCTGTCTTCGTTTAACAGGGCAGTATAATTCTGCGAGCAATATTGTATTCCACGATCAGAATGATGTATCAGGATAAATGGAGGTATCCGCGTTCTACTGTCTACTGCCATTTCCAGGGCTGCAATGCAACCAACTGCTTCCAAGCTGGGATGTAGGGCATATCCAACGATCTTTCTGGAATAAACGTCTGTGATCAGGCTCAGGTAACTGAAGCCTTCCAGCGTACGGATATAGGTGATATCACTCACCCAGAGCTGCTCCGGTGCTGACAGGGATAGATGCGCGATCAGGTTAGGATATTTTCTTAACCAATGATGGGAATCCGTTGTTTTAACCATACGCCTTCTCCGGCGGATCAATAAGCCGTGAAAGCGTAACAGATCATACAGCAAGTCCCGCCCCATCTTTATCTCATGCTTTTCCATCTCCGGAATGAGCATATGTAATAGTTTTCTGGTTCCCAACATAGGAACAGCAGCCGGAACTCGCCCACCAGCGTCAACACAACCATATGTGCGATACTTGTCCTTGAAGCCTTATGATGAGCTAAGTAGTAAGCCTGACGGCTTACACCAAACAGTGCACAAATAGCTACCAGGGTATATTCTGAACGCTTTTGCCGCATTCTTAAGACTGTTTGGTACCACGCTTTTTCGGATCTTGATATGTAGGTCACTTTCTGCTACCTCAATCATCGTTTCCAAGGCCAGGTTCTTCAATTGGGATAGCTCTAATGCCTCAGTAAGCTCATGTATTTTTTTGATGAGCAACTTTGATTCCTGACTTTGGGTCATCCCTGGAACCGATGAAGAGCTGTTTGCATTCAGCAAAGTAGTCAAATTAAGCTTACCTGCCCATGCTTTTATCGTATTCCTTGAACACGGTATTTCCGGGTGGCTCCCAAGCAACTGGTCATCCCAGTTTTTATCTCTTCTACAATCTTTATTTTGGTCTGTTCTTCGACCTTATCAAATGGCTTGCGTCTTACGACGGGAGCTACTTTCTTTTTCTTCCCTGGTATTGTTTTCATTTTCTTGTTTTTAGTAACAAGCTATAGCAGGACGAGACAGTTTGCATGTCCCAGCATAACAGATACACTCTCAATCGGAACGTCATTGGCAAGTGTAACAGTCGTCGCAAAAGTGTGACGGGCTATATGAAAGGTTAATTCCGTCTGAATACCGCAAAGCTCCGCGATCTCTTTTAAATAATCATTGACTGTCTGGTTCGAGGGGGCCGGGAAAACAAGTCCGGAGTTTGAACATTTCGGATGCCGCTCATATTTTTGCATGATTTCAATGGCAGCCGGAAGCAAGGGTACTCTTGTTGGTACATCCGTTTTTTGGCGATTTGTCATGATCCACTTTTCACCGTCAAAACGGTCAATGATATCTGTTCGGCGTAACTGCTTAATATCAATGTATGCAAGACCTGTGTAGCAACTGAAAAGGAATATATCGCGAATCTGTTGTAGACTTACTGACGAGAACTGTTTTGTTGCTATGGCAGAAAGATCATTTTCCTCCAGACAAGTACGTGGAATCCGTTTGACTTTACCTTTGTATTTTACAAAGGGGTTTTTGTCTATCCAGCCATTGTCAATACTTAACAAAATGATTTTCTTAAAATTTCGAATGTATTTTACCGCAGAATTATTGGCGCACTTCCGCTCAGTACGCAGCCAGAAGTCATAGTCCGTAATAAACTGATAGTCGATTTTGCGGAGGCCGATATTTGTCAGATTATAACGCCATTTTAAAAATCGTTGGATATGACTTAACGATATTCTATACCGGCCAAGCGTGCCTTTCGTAGTTTCCTTTCCCACAAGTTTTTCAAAGCGTTTATTGTGTTCTTCAAAAACTTCGATGAGCATTTTGGGACGTTCCTCCTTTCCGAGAAAGCGATTCCTGAGGCCTTCCGCAGTAATCTCTTCCTCGCCTTTCACCATTGAGCCGTGCACTTCATCAATTTGGGCGCGCAATGTATCAAGATAATTGTTAAAAGTTTTCACAGTCTCCCTGGTACCTTTCATGCGTCCGGCTGCACTGTTCCATTGTGAGGGCTCGCACTCCCTGGAGATGGCTGGTTCTGAGCGGCGACCTTCAATGGTGATCCGCATGTAAACCGGCACCGGGCCGGCTGTGTAGTTTCTAGGTTTCTTCAAATAGAAGAGCAAACTGAATGTTGTTTTCATAAAAAATAACTCAGAAAAAGTTAAACAAAATTAGTTCTGCGTCACGTTTTTGACAAGATGTTCATTTTTTAACTACCTGTAAATAAGATAATTAATTGCTTTCTGGTGAGTTAGGTTTAATCCTTGCTGACTCACCGAATTACTCACCAGAATTATACTCATTTTCGTACAAAACAGTGCGAATTCTGAAAAAAGAAAAGCCTGCAAATATTTGATTTGCAGGCTTTTAGTCATTTTTGGTGTGAAAATCAGCGGAGAGGGAGGGAACAACTTTCATTAAATGATGTTCTCAAAATCAACGCTTTATATTGTAAAAAACTTCGAGGACACCATTTAGGTCCCTCAACAATTAAACCAAATCGCTATTATGTAAATGCAATATAAGGATTTAAAAGTCTTTACGACATTTCAGCTCAATTTTTTTTTATGCGATTTTGCTGTATTATTTTGTTCACCCTCTGCTGCACTGTTGATTTATCAGCTTTCGAATTGATATTAATTGATTGCGTTTGGATCAGGCTTTTGATATAACCTTCTAGTTGACTATTTTGTGAACATTCGAACATAAGGTAGCCATATAACTTAATCAATACAGTTTGCTTCAATATACCAACTTTTATTGACGACATAATCTCAGGTAAATATCCTTTGTATGCCTTTAAATTTAGGTCAACGAGCAAAAAATATAATAACATAAGTTTAAACTGGTTATCGCTCTTGATATCAACTTTTAAAGTTTCTATTTTATCAAGAATTATCCTCTCCAAATTGTTTTGTGCAAGCGCGTCGTATAAAAAGTTTTGAACTATCAATGGCATAAAAGTGGATATAAGCCGCATCATCAACTTCTCCTTTGTTTCGTCTTTATCCTCTTGCAACTCTGCTTTCACCTCGTCTAACAAGTTAAAGCCCATTAAACAAGTAGATTGCAGAATAAAATTCAATACATCATCGTTAAATTTATCATCTGGTAGAGCACTGTTTCTGAAAACACGAGATAAGATGAAAAGGGATTTTTCGTAATTTGTATGATTTAACTCAATTTTCTCATAAAATTTCTTCGGTGATACCTCACTTTGTTTATCATATGCCACTTGCATGTCAGAAAAATACTCGTCCTGTTGCTCTGTCGTTAGCGCACCATTTATCTCACTTTGTAATTTATCAATCGGTTGTTCTAGGGATCCCGACACCTTTAACTCAAGATTTCGGTCTATATTAATTGAATCATAATGTTGAGTTAATTCCGAAAAGATAACTTTCGTTTTCTCGAATATTTTCTTTACATATTCTTGATCCTTCCTGTTAAATCCCGCACAAAGTTCTAACTCATTGCTGAACGAGAGGTAATAATGATCATCGGAAATGACTTTATCCCTAAATTCTGGATGATCTTTCATATAGTAGGCGATAAAGAACTCGAAAACACCAGTCAGTCTAATGGTGTAGCGTTCTACGCCGTTTTTTCTTAGTATTCCTTTTGACAAAAGTATTCTTAGAATTTCTTCAACACCGATAACAAACCGCTTATTGTCGTTTATGTATTTTTGAGTAAAATTTATGATTTCTGTGTAAGTTGCAGTGTAGCCTTCCTTACTATGTTCAGTCACTAGAAAATGAGACATTTTTGAGAGGAATTCTTTAAAATCCTCAAATTCAATTTTCAATGACCTGTCGTGAATTAAACGATCTTTGTCTAGCAAGTCATCGATGTAATATTGAATTAATTCAAAGTTGTTTCTAACGTTTGCTTCCTGGTTTTTCTCAAAGACCCAGATAAATAACGAGACAGTCCAAAAGTTCGCTTGAATATTTAGTTGCTTAAGAACCTTGAAAATTTTATCTAATATGAGTTCTCGTTTTGTGGGTGTCAAATTTGGCCATTTGTTAGCCAATAGCCTGACTTCACTTTTCGAAATCTCTTGAATAAATATATTCTTATAGGTCCTACCGTCGAAATGATAAGTGTCAAAAGACGTAATTAATGTTTCTTCGGCAGTAGCCACAAATGAGATATTCTCATAGCGGTGTAGCAATTCATTTAATATATCATTGAAGTCTGAAAAGTTAGGATCGTAGTTGTCGAGAAGTAATCGAATTTTATACTTGCCTATCAGTTCTTCGCTTTTTGCTTGGTTTAATTCATAATAACTTTGTATAACGTTGATTATATTAAACTCGGACGATGAAAGTTTGTACTCTTTACAATCAAGATAAATGGAAATAGTACGCGACATAGTGAAACCCTTTAACAAATCCAAGTGAATCTTAAATAAGTTGGACGTTTTTCCACTCTTGTCTTTTCCATATATGACAAAATTGTCACTTGTGAAGGTTATTGTTTCTAAGGAAATTTTCGCACTGTCAGATTTTTGTTCAACAATCTGAGCTTTAGTTTTGGCCTTGAGAACCGGCTCTGTGAACAGATCTATGAAACCCTTGCCTTCTTTGTCATGTTTAGAGACAAACAACTCATTGGCCCTTTTTAGACCTTCAGAATATCGACGTCGCAATGTTTGCCGGAAATTATTTTGCTCTTTCTTTTCATTATTAACAGGAATTGAATCTTCAAATATTTGTGGTATATCATAAAAAGTATTTTCAATTTTGTCATACTTTCTCGATTCTATTTTTACATCAAACGAATCCGTATCGACTTCAATAATACTGTAGCCTATATTTGAATAGTTATCTAAAGCTAAAGTTGCTGGAGAGAAACAACACAAGATACCTTCATCAGCGCAGATATGCAGTGACTGTCTTCTTAAATGCACATGTCCAGAAAATAAAAGATGAAATTCACTGTGAATCAAATTTTCAATTTCAGCCGCATTCCAATCCTTAAAATCTGAGATTGGGTGATGAAGAAGCGCTATTTTGAAATCAGCCTTTTGTTTTATTTCATGTATCGCTGTTTTCAAAACAGAAATAGGGTACATTAAATTTCCTCTGTCGGTTTTCGAATCCAACGCTCTCCAAGCTGAGTCCAAGCAAACAATGCCGATGCGTTTATCTTCAAATGTTCTATAATGCGTGCTATATAGGCTACTTACCTTGTCAGCATCCGGAAGATTATTCAGTTGATAGAAGGATTTTTCAAATTCTTTATAATTTCTCAGTCCTTCCAAACTTAGCTTAAAAGATTTTCCATCCTGATCGGTTACAAATTTTTCTAACTCCTGATTAGATTTAATTTTTGAAATAGATTCAGTGATAGGGGTTAGTTCGATTCCTTGACTTACATCATGATTTCCAGCACACAAGAAAATATTCTCGTGCGGGATATTAATTTCAAAACAAATTCTATCAATAAGTTCCTTTTTCGCTCTCTCAAAATCTGCTTTATTGGATCCTGATTGAACGAGATCGCCCGAAAAAATTAAAAAGTTGATTTGAGCTTCGGTTTTGATGCGCGTGACTAAACTTTCAATTAATTTGGTTTGGTCAAATTGTACTTTTTTGCTTGACTGATAATGAAAATCAGTAAGGTGTAAAATTCTCATGTTAGGTTTAAGGATTAGTTTAAATTTCTGAAATATAATAATAACATATATTTATATCGGAATTTAATGAATATCACTTTACCTTTTCTGAGTATTGGCAAAAGAAAATAAAAGGAATTTGTTAAGATAAAGACATACCAAAACTGTAAACGTATTTCAGGACGAGTCAAAGGAGCAAGCGGAAGTTGGGCAGAGCCCTACTTTGCTTGCCCTGCGCTTCGCTACGGGGTTTTTTAGTATACTTAAAGTATATTATGACATCTCTACATTAATAAAATTGCAGAAAACAGTATACTATTGGGTATACTTAAGACTTGTTAAAACGTTGATTAAAAATAATAGCTTTTTAAGATTGTATAGATCATTACTATTGAAACTCGCAAGAGATCAGTAAAGAGCCGCGCCAAAATATTAATTTAGCTTGAATGGAATATAAGAGATTTAAAGACATACAGCATCTTAATCATTCGGGTCGAATTCCTTACGAGTTACTGTTAAAAACAAAAGAATGGCGAGATATTCGTGAGAAAGTTCTTTTACGCGATAATTATACCTGTACGAATTGCTATAAAGCGGCTACGGTTAAAATGAATCCTACAGACCTCGGATATTATCGAAAGCCTAATCCCGAAGAAATTGAGAGAAATCGCAAGCCGATAACTATTGATTGGGGAGATGGAATACTAAGAAAAATGTATCATGCCCCAATAGTAGCTGTAAAAATTGAAAACCCTGTGATACTTCATGTTCACCATCTTTACTATGTGTTGGGAAATTTGCCCTGGCAATATGACCTTCAGGCTTTGGTCACTGTTTGTCATGCATGCCACCTCGAAATACACAAAACCCAGCAGATTCCTGTTTATTCCGACGACAATTTAACACAGCTTTTAGAATTAAAATTTTGCGATAGATGCTTTGGGACAGGTTTTCTGGCCCAATTCATTTACTTTCATGAAGGGGTATGCTTCGCCTGCGGTGGTTACAAATTCACCGCAGTTTAATTCATACCAGGCTTATACTTTCTATTAATATTGGTTTGTAACGAATCTTTCTACCTGAAGAAATCCTTAAAAAAGACCGACGGGATAAACGTTTTTGTATAGCAAAAACATTAACTCGCTCCCTATAACAATGAGGTATTATCCATCTATTATCCGTTGTTTCGTTATTTATGAGTTGTCATCAGTAAATCCTTTACGAAGCCATATAGATACCTTTTGTTTAGGCAAACATGGGCATACATATTTTGGCGATCTTCTGTTAAGCAACCACGAGCGAGAGACGTGGTTGCTGTCAAGGGAACGTGGAATAAATGGACTCGTGTGTGAATGGCCTAGTGGGTTTATGCCGCGAAAGTCCCTTTACTGCTTTCACGTCGATGGCTACCTTTGCGGTTACAGATGACCGGGAAAAATTTCGCAAGCAGATCGACCGTTCACAACAGGTCTATACGTGTTCTTCACTTTCAAGCTAAACATGCAATGGAACGTTCACATGATTAATTACGAGGTATCAATCAATGCTCCTAATAATCTAATTATGATTAAATTAGAGCACAAATATATGCGATAATAATACATGGATGAATTTACTACTCAAAGTACATCGGCGTACTCCCAAAAGGTTTTAGAACCAGTTGTGATTGAAGAAACGTCGACCACTAGAAGAATATTTATCGCGGAGATCAACGATAAGAAGACGCTAACTTACGAAACGGTAAGCGGTACAATAATTCATCAAAGAAAAAACTTGAAGGATGAATGGGAATCTATCGATTCTATTAATCTGGCTGGATTGAAAGGCGGTGAAGGCGTTAAAATCAAATTTGATAGTAAACAAATAAAGAAATTATTTGATGGTCTAACTAAGTTATATGCAATTAGCAAGGAAGGGGTTAAATCAGGAATACAAAAATTTATAGTGTCCAATGCAGAGGATTCGTTACTTATACCTAAAGAAAGGCGAGTCTTAATAACGTCACTAATCACTAAAAATTATGGAGAAGAGGTATGGAATGAACTTGTTAGTAGCGACCCAGATTTGGCGACTAGACTATCAATTGCTCGAATTCATGCCAAGCGAAAAATGAGTTTAGATGAGTTTGAATCCAATATAAACATGGATAAAACAGAAAGTTATTGGCAAGAATACTTCTATCAAAATCAATGGATATTTGGTTATGGCTTAAATTTTAAATTTCTTGAAGTAGATACAGATCAGCCGAACTATGGAGGAATCAATTATAAAGGGAAGGGAAATCAAAAGGGGGATTTTCTTACTCATACAAAGGCTGAATCCAATTTCACTGTCCTTGTTGAGATCAAGAAGCCCAATTCAGATTTATTGGGAAAGACAAAAACAGGCGAGGGCAAACGATATCGTAATGGAGCCTGGTTACTTGGTTCGGAGTTGCTTGGGGGGGTACTTCAATTACAAGCTAATTGTAAGACGTGGCAGCGATATTCTCATTATCCTGAAAATCGGCAATTGATTGAAAATCGAACCTATACAATCAATCCTAAAGGCATATTGATTATAGGATGTACAAATCAACTCATTAATTCCGAGCAAATAGAATCTTTTGAAAATTTCCGGATTAACTTGAATGGTATAGAGATAATCACATTTGATGAGTTACTTGAACGAGCAAAATTTATACTGGATATCGATGACAAATCTCAGATTAGCGATCACACTGAGGACGACAGACTTCCCTTTTAAATATTGAGGCAATTATTACATTATGAATGCGTCCAGCAGAATAAAAAAGAGAAAAACGGCTAAAGATGTCTTAAACTCCATAAACGAACAACAAGCCAATTATCTCATAGTACACTACTCTTGCGAAAGTTTCTTCGATATACCATATGGTAGAACTCCTAGAATAACATCGATAGCTGTAAAATACTTTGAAACAGGACAAACAAAATCTTTCTCCATTCACAAAGTTGCTGAAGTGAAAGGTATTGCGTTTGACGAAATTGAAAAAAATTATGATGATTTAGAGCGGATCATGTTGGATGAATTCTATTCGTTTGTAAACGAACATAAGCGATTTAAATGGTTTCATTTAAACATGCGTAATATTAATTTCGGTTTTGAGGCTATCGCCCATCGCTATAGTGTCTTAGGCGGCACGTCTATAAATATAGATGATGGGGCGAAATTTGATATTGGCAGACTGCTGAACGATTTATATGGATCTAATTACATTGGGCATCCAAGAATTGAAACTTTGTGTAAAAGAAACAATATTACTATGACTGATTTCTTAAATGGAGAACAAGAAGCACAAGCTTTCAACGCAAGGGAATATGTTAAGCTTCATCAATCGACCTTGCGCAAGGTGGAGAACCTACAAGTTATTATTGAAAGAGCAAATGAAAATAGTCTCAAAACCGATAGCACACTCATTAAACAGTATGGGATTAGCCCTCAAAGCTTATTTCAAATGATGCAGGAAAACTGGCTTTTTGCATTTATAGTTTTTATACTAACGCTAATTATTTCAACTATCGTCGGTAAAATATTTTAATAACAAATATTAAATTAAGAATAGCGTGATCGAAAAACTTTCATATTATTTTGCCATTACTGTCACTCTGTTTATTTGTTTGGTGACCATATATGCATTCTATATGTTACTGTACTCTATACTTTTTAATGCGTTAATCGACAATATTGCAATTTCTAATGTTGGTTTTGTGGTATTATTAGCTTTATCAAATATCACCTTTACTTGGTCGAAGACTTTTGACGCGACTAAACCAGAAGAACTAAGAATATCGCAAAATCTTAATAGGGGAGCGTCAAGGGGAATTATAGCAGCAATTTGTTTTATTTTGGGGTCACTTTTTAAGTATATTGCCATCAATTACATGAAGGTACACTATAATGTTGCCTTTGGGATAGAACCTGATAAATATTTATTCTTAATTGCAAGTACTCTATGCTTCACGATTGCATGTTACTATACGATAATTCTTCTTTTTCGCTTAATACTAACCTATTATAAAAATAGGCTAATGAACAGATAGCCATCATCAAACCGCAATCACGACAAACTGCTGTACATAAATGATAAATTAGTCAATTCAAGAGCGATTTTATAATTCAGGAAGCTTTCATATTAATTAAAGTAATGTTCGCATTTATAAAATTCATAACGTTAAGTGATTTATTATTGATTGAATAGCGATGTACTAAACGCAAAAATCGCCCTATTTTTTTACAACATCGGTTAACGTTTGTTTAAGTATCTCGACCTTTTCGCGCTCACTGTTCAATAAACGCTCGTAAAGCTTTTTGTTTTCGTCCAAAACTTCCAACCATTTTTCTAAAGGATTAAAAGTACAATCGTGATAGTTTTGATATTGACCTAAAGCACCACTTCCCGCGTTAGCTCCCTCATAATTATTTTGGATATTATAAATTGCCTTTTCCTCATCAAAATTCTTAATCGCCTCTTCGGGAACTCTCAACGCTTGCGCTACCTTTGACAGTAATTCAGGTTCTATAACTTCTTTAGATTCCAACAGGGATATTCTTTTCTGGCTCCATTCATCACCAAGAGCAATAGCCAATGCTTCTTGTTTGAGTCGTAGGATGAGCCCCCGGCGCCTTGTTTTATTACTAAAGTAGGTTTCCGAGAGCTTTCCTCCAAACCGTACGTGCACCTCTCAGCGCATACGGC